>NZ_VTDE01000039.1:0-230 GCF_052824965.1 Erwinia sp. 1181_3 | reverse complement strand
CCGACCCCTTTCGAGGCTCTGCTCAGTGGCATCATAAATGGGATATACCCGTCATACTTCAAGTTGCAGGTGCGTTGGCTGCACTCAGTCACCCGAATCACTTACTCGAGTAAGCTCATCGGGATTCCTTCCCTTGCCGCCTTCCTGCAACTCGAATTATTTTGGGTATAGTAGCGACTATTGCCTGAGTACTTATTGGATGGGTTAAAGCGATCGTTATTGGCGGATTT
>NZ_VTDE01000038.1:0-275 GCF_052824965.1 Erwinia sp. 1181_3 | reverse complement strand
CTTTGGAGAGAGATGTTTTTCCTGTTATTGGTGAAATCTGCATTACCGACATCGAAGCCAATGCTCTGCTCAAAGCCATACAGCCGGTTCAAGCCAGCGCATTAATGAGGTGATGGTATACGCCAAAAATACCCGGCTTATTGGCGCTGTTCCGGGCGTTAATATCGGTAACGCCTTTAAGAAAACTCAAAAGAAAAATATGCCAGATTTATGCAAACAAGTGTTTTTACGAAAAAGACGATGGTGTACAGGATAACGTTTACCCGTTCACTCCG
>NZ_VTDE01000037.1:0-301 GCF_052824965.1 Erwinia sp. 1181_3 | reverse complement strand
CGATATCGTGCGTACCCAGGGCGCCATCAGCGCGGCGAAAGATGCAAAAGACAAGATGGGCAGTATCAGCCAGGAAGACCGGGACAGGGCGCAGAAAGACTGGGTGAAAGCCCATCCGGGTCAGACCCCGGATGAGAGCGCCATCAACGGCCAGGTTTACCAGAACTTCTACGACCAGGCCTTTAACGCCACCGGGCTCGGCACCGGCGGCGCCGTCCAGCAGGGTATCCAGGCCGCCACCGCCGTGGTTCAGGGTCTGGCGGGCGGCGATATCGCTGCGGCCATCGCTAACGGTTCAGCG
>NZ_VTDE01000036.1:0-314 GCF_052824965.1 Erwinia sp. 1181_3 | reverse complement strand
GTTTTCCTGAATCCTGCGACATTTCCATTATACACACCACCGGCGGCCAGCAGTCGCCCGGCTGCTTTGCTGTTGAGCATTTTCCCCGGTGGGGATTGCTGGCCGGAGTCACCGATATAATGCTTTTTCAGGGTGGGAGCGGGTTTTTTGCCGTGATGACGTTTCAGACACTGTTCATAGGCTCTCCTGACTGCCTGCTCGAACGGTGAGTCGCGGAGATCCCTGGAACCGCCATAAACCAGATTGCTGTCTGCATCGAAATAAAATGGATGGTGAAAAGGATCCCAGCGTTCTGAAGTATCAATGCCGATAAT
>NZ_VTDE01000035.1:0-378 GCF_052824965.1 Erwinia sp. 1181_3 | reverse complement strand
TAATACTTCGCAGCATACTGTTATCCAGCACACTCTGAAGTATTTTATTTAGAAAAACAGTATGGTGGAGCTAAGCGGGATCGAACCGCTGACCTCCTGCGTGCAAGGCAGGCGCTCTCCCAGCTGAGCTATAGCCCCATACAGTCTTACAGAAACCTTTTACTACCATTACATTCCAGGGAAGAAATGTAATTTGTGCTCATGCAAGGCATGCAGGAGGGAAGTTTACTTTGGTAAACGACCGAATGCATAACGCCGCATGAGTGCAAATTTGGTAGGCCTGAGTGGACTTGAACCACCGACCTCACCCTTATCAGGGGTGCGCTCTAACCACCTGAGCTACAAGCCTGTAGAGGTTTTTCTGCTCGTTACTTTTTC
>NZ_VTDE01000034.1:0-596 GCF_052824965.1 Erwinia sp. 1181_3 | reverse complement strand
GACACCTGGGTGCTGATTTCGCCAATCAGCTGCGCCTGCTGAATGCGCTTCTGCTCTTTCTCTTTGTCGAATATCTGGCTGATGCTGCCGTTGGCGTTCTCCGCGTCGCGGCTGAGGTTCGCCACGTCCTGGGCCTGTTTATCCTGGTCGCGGATGAGCAGGGTGCCCTCGCTGACGGCGGCTTTCGTGGTGCCGCTGTCGTGGCCGTCTTTATTGACGCCCGCCAGCAGGGTGTTGGCCATGTTGCCGATGGCCTGGCCGCCGATGCTGCCCCCGGTGCTCAGGCCGATACTCTGGTGCTCGACCTTATAGTCGGCCCGGTTGTGGATATCGCTGAAGCCGAGGGTGCCGGTGTCGAGCTTATTGTTGTCCGCGGTGGCGGTGGAGCCGATGACCGCGCCGTTAAGCTGGGTGTGTTCACCGACGGTAACGTCAAAGCCGCCTTTGCCCGCGAAGATGCCGGTCTGCTCAACCACGCTGTCGTAGTTGCTGTGCATTTTGTCACGGCTGAGGTTGACGCTGGCGGAGCCGGTCATGGAGCCGAAGGTAAAGCTGCCGCCGACGCTGGCGTTCTGCTGCTTCGAGTCGTAGCGGTC
>NZ_VTDE01000033.1:0-900 GCF_052824965.1 Erwinia sp. 1181_3 | reverse complement strand
AGGGCTATGAGTGGCGCTGCATCCGGGCTGGGTTACGGTGCTGGTAAGCTGGTTGAGTTGCCTCTTGATAAGATATTCAATCCAATGAAGCCATGGAAAGACTGGATCTGGGTTGATGTTGGAAAGGGTATATCGAAGCCGTTGCCGTTAGATCCGTTGCCGGGGGTTGCTGGTAATATATTCGGTTCAGGTACAACTGAATTCTCTAATGATCAAGCAGGTAAATGGGTCAAAGAAAATTTAGGGGACAAAAAATGAGAAAGAATAAATTTAAATGGTTATTTGTTTTCTTTTATCTCAACTTAGCCTTAATGTTTGTCTTTCCATTATGGTTCATACTTGTACAAGTCGGTACTGAGTTCTTTTATTCTCTGTATTATGCCGGTAAATTTAGTGTTTCAAATATTAATTTTATAAAAGCAATAAAAGCAGGCTTATTTTGTGGAGGCCTTGCGGGTTCAGGGTGTTGGTGGATTTATTACCAGCGTTACAGGAAAAAAAGATAACACAAAAATCCCGGCCACTGAGTCGGGATTTTACTGTATAACCAGTTAGTTACACTTTAGCCGCCCGCTTCTGCGGCCCCGTGATCAGATCATCGGTGAAATCAGTACCCAGGGCGCCATCAGCGCGGCGAAAGACGCCAAAGAGAAGATGGGCAGTATCAGCCAGGAAGACCGGGACAGGGCGCAGAAAGACTGGGTGAAAGCCCATCCGGGTCAGACCCCGGATGAGAACGCCATCAACGGCCAGGTTTACCAGAACTTCTACGACCAGGCCTTTAACGCCACCGGGCTCGGCACCGGCGGCGCCGTCCAGCAGGGTATCCAGGCCGCCACCGCCGTGGTGCAGGGCCTGGCGGGCGGCGATATCGCTGCGGCCATTGCTAACGGTTCAGCA
>NZ_VTDE01000032.1:0-992 GCF_052824965.1 Erwinia sp. 1181_3 | reverse complement strand
ATTGCGAAACGCAGACCGTCGTCCATTGCGATTGGGTGGATCAGGGTAACAACCATCTGAATGTTGTCGCCTGGCATAACCATCTCAACGCCTTCTGGCAGTTCGATGGTACCGGTCACGTCAGTTGTACGGAAGTAGAACTGTGGACGGTAGCCTTTGAAGAACGGAGTATGACGGCCGCCTTCATCCTTGGACAGGATGTACACTTCAGATTCGAACTTGGTGTGTGGCTTGATTGAACCTGGCTTAGCCAGAACCTGTCCACGCTGGATATCTTCGCGCTTGATACCACGCAGCAGGATACCACAGTTCTCACCCGCACGGCCTTCGTCCAGCAGCTTACGGAACATTTCAACGCCGGTACAAGTTGATTTCACGGTATCTTTGATACCAACGATCTCAACTTCTTCACCCACTTTAACGATACCGCGCTCTACACGACCGGTAACAACAGTACCACGGCCGGAGATGGAGAATACGTCTTCGATTGGCAGCAGGAATGGCTTATCAATCGCACGCTCTGGTTCTGGGATGTAGTTATCCAGGTGACCAGCCAGTTCGATGATCTTAGCTTCCCACTCAGCGTCACCCTGCAGTGCTTTCAGTGCAGAACCACGAACAACCGGAATGTCGTCGCCAGGGAAATCGTAAGCAGACAGCAGCTCACGCACTTCCATTTCAACCAGCTCCAGCAGCTCTTCGTCGTCAACCATGTCGCATTTGTTCATGAATACGATCATGAATGGAACGCCAACCTGGCGACCCAGCAGGATGTGCTCACGGGTCTGAGGCATTGGGCCGTCAGTTGCAGCAACAACCAGAATCGCGCCATCCATCTGAGCAGCACCGGTGATCATGTTTTTCACATAGTCGGCGTGGCCTGGGCAGTCAACGTGCGCGTAGTGGCGAGTTGGGGTGTCATATTCAACGTGAGAAGTGTTGATGGTGATACCACGTGCTTTTTCTTCTGGTGCGTTATCGATCTGGTCGAA
>NZ_VTDE01000031.1:0-1211 GCF_052824965.1 Erwinia sp. 1181_3 | reverse complement strand
GTAAGAGAGTATTGTCTGGTTCCGGGCCTATTGTCCCAGTATTGATACATGCTGCCAGTGAAGTTTAGATAAGCATCATTCCATAAACGCTGGCCAATAGTCAGTGTCAGGCGTTGTTTAGCCCGATAATCTGATTCTTGGTTAGTGCTATGAGCGTACCGCTCAAGGCTTGCTTCTCTAAACGTATAATATCCTGCCGTTGAGTACTTATAGGCAGCAAGGGTGAGATCTGTATTTGTTGTTTCTAAATATCGACTAAAACCCACTCTAAAACTATTACCAGTTTTATTTTTATTTTCAGATAATTGGCTTTTTGCGTGTGTGACATCCAGCGATAATCCACCAATCGGCGTGTTAAATGCGTTACCCAGAGCCATTGAATAGAAACGCTGCGCAAACTGTCCACCACCATAAAGTGTGTACATATTGCCCACACCGTACTGGTAGACACCCTGCATCACTTTCGGTTTCGTTCTTAATTTATCTTCTCTGAGCTCCCCTGCATTGACACTAAACAAAGATACACCCTGATGTAGTAGCATAGGTGGTGCCGAGAAGGGAATGCTTTGACTTCTGACCCGACCATCGGCTTCTGTTACCGTCATCTCGAGGTCGCCACCATATCCCATTGCCCCAACATCAGTAAGCTCAAACGGTCCAGGTGGAACGATAGTTTGATATACTGTCTGCCCACGCTGTGTAATGGTGACTTTAGCATTTGTTTCTGCCACGCCTCTCAATACAGGAACATAGTTTCTTAATCCTTCCGGTAACATACGTTCATCTGATTGTAAGATAATGCCTCGAATATTATAACTATCGAAGATATCTCCTCTGGTATTACTATCACCAATCGTGAGGCTGCTTTGTAACCTAATGATGTCCGTTTGAGCAAAACCAAATAAATTCTGTGTGTGCGAACTCCCACGACTGGACATACCCAAGTTCAGACGTTTTCTGAAGCGCCATCCTTTAGCATTAAATCCTGTCTGCATGCCAATATTACCCGTGTATACAATGTTATTACTCCTTGTTCCGTACTTTGAGCCAGTATAACTGCGATACATATTTGCATTGTAATCAAGGAAAATAGCAGGAACGCCAGCATCCCATGTACTGGGATCAATATAACCTCGTGGGCGATAAATAATATTTATCTGAGGTACGGTGATATTTAACTCATAATCTCCGGCATTATAATGCACCGAACT
>NZ_VTDE01000030.1:0-1221 GCF_052824965.1 Erwinia sp. 1181_3 | reverse complement strand
TGACCTGCCCCCAGGATTAGATACAACCGTCAGTTAGTAATGTCGGTTTGTTTACCTTCACATTTTCCATTTCGCCACCGTGCTGCAAGCTCTGATGGCGTCAGATAATTCAGTGCCGAATGTGGACGACACTCGTTATAATCCTGCCTCCAGTCGTTAATGGTTTTCCTGGCGTGAACGATATCGCTGAACCAGTGTTCGTTCAGACACTCATCGCGAAAGCGTCCGTTAAAACTCTCAATAAATCCGTTCTGCGTTGGCTTACCTGGCTGGATAAGCCGTAGTTCCACACCATGCTCAAAGGCCCATTGATCGAGCGCGCGGCAGGTAAATTCCGGGCCCTGATCGGTTCTTATTGTCGCCGGATAGCCCCGAAACAACGCGATGCTGTCCAGAATACGCGTGACCTGAACGCCTGAAATACCGAAAGCAGCGGTGATCGTCAGACACTCCTTCGTGAAATCATCCACACAGGTCAGGCACTTGATCCTGCGACCGTTGGCCAGTGCGTCCATAACGAAATCCATCGACCATGTAAGGTTCGGCGCATCCGGGCGAAGAAGCGGAAACCGTTCGGTCGCCAGCCCTTTACGGCGTCGTCTGCGTCTTACGCTCAGTCCATTAAGGTGGTAAATACGGTATACCCGCTTGTGATTGACGTGAAGGCCCTCCCTACGCAGCAACTGCCAGATACGCCGATAACCAAAACGTCTGCGTTCAAGCGCCAGCTCAGTAATACGCCCTGATAAATGTGCATCAGCAGCCGGACGCTGAGCATCATAACGGCAGGTCGACAGGGACAAACCTGTAAGCCTGCAGGCACGGCGTTGCGACAGACCGGTCGCATCACACATCAACATCACGGCTTCCCGCTTCTGGTCTGTCGTCAGTACTTTCGCCCCAGAGCCACCTGAAGCGCCTCCTTATCCAGCATGGCTTCGGCAAGCAGCTTCTTGAGCCTGGCGTTCTCTTCCTCAAGCGACTTCAGGCGCTTAACCTCGGGCACCTCCATACCGCCATACTTCTTACGCCAGGTGTAAAAGGTGGCGTCGGAAATGGCGTGCTTACGGCAGAGCTCACGGGCAGAAACCCCGGCTTCAGCCTCGCGGAGGATACTGATGATCTGTTCGTCGGAAAAACGCTTCTTCATGGGGATGTCCTCATGTGGCTTATGAAGACATTACTAACATCGTGGTGTATTAATCAACGGGGAGCAGGTCA
>NZ_VTDE01000029.1:0-1314 GCF_052824965.1 Erwinia sp. 1181_3 | reverse complement strand
GGTTTCTCGGGAGTGTACTGGAGCTGGCCGGTGCCACCGCCCTTTGCCTGGTCCCGGAACCTACCGGAGTGACGAAAGCGGGATGCATTATTGTGGGGGCGCACAGTCTGGATGGGATGAGTGCTTCGGCCTATCAGGTGTATTCCGGCAGACCAACAGCCTCAGTGACCGCTCGCGCTACGGCGGGTATCGCAAGAGAGCTGGGATCAGATAAGTCCACTGCTGACCAGATTGGTATCGCCGTGGATGTGATCCTCCCGTTCTCTGTTGCTGGTGCAGCTCGTGTGGCGTCGGTCAGAATGGGTCAGGTTAACCTGATGAAACATGAGGCCGTGAAAGGTTTTTCGGGCGGTGGGCATACTTTGAAAAAGCATGTTGGTAAAACTCAGCAGGATTTACTGGATAAACGCGCCAGAGGCATTCAATCAGGTACATATAGAGCAAATAGCGCATCCAGTTCATTCATATCACAGGCAATTGCAGAAAAGGCATTAAGCCAGGCCGTCAGAGCGAACAGGGCTGTAATAAGACAATGGGCCAGAAGCACCCTGTAGTTCGGTCGGATTACTCTTTGCAGCTCAGGCATACATTTAGCAAACCTGTGGGAATAGTACTCAAAAATGGGTCGAAAACGGTTGCTGAAACAAATAAATTTGAATTCATTTTATATAAGAAAAGTTATAATGGTAAACCCTATTACCTTCTTACTGCTTACCCTATCTGAGTGAAAAATGGAAAATTACCGTTCTATTAAAATGTTTTTTCTGATTTTTTTTGGGCAGGATGCTGATCATTGGGGAAATTCTTACCCTGAGATTGTCGATAGTGCTATTGAGTTTCAGGACGGAGTAGACGATGTACTAATTTCCGACATTGACAGATTTATTAGTGAGCACCCAACCAACGAGAAAGCGTCACAGGTGTTGAACGAAATTACAATGGGTTCCGTTGGAGATACTGCATCATTTCCCCCAACGTTAATCGACTTCCTGACCTGGCTCTCAGTTTACCTGAAACAAAAGCGTGACGAATAAATATGAAGCCCGCTATATGGGTTCAGTCCAAAGGCGTAAGCCCTGCGGGCTTTTTTGTATTTATAGCTGTCCATAGAGATTCAGCCAAATCCGGTGATTATTGGTATACAGAAAGATGAATCCCAATAATGTATACCAATTAATGCCGGTACTGAACAAAGAACAAAGGGAAGAGATCACTTCATGTTGGCTGCATATCCAGGCAACCGGCAGAGTTTTGGAACCTCCCCCCCCGGTGACACTTTCCGACGCATGGAAGCTGAGAGCAGAATCGCGTACG
>NZ_VTDE01000028.1:0-1540 GCF_052824965.1 Erwinia sp. 1181_3 | reverse complement strand
CCGCTGCGGGAGATCGCCTGATACGTCTTGTCTCTCATAGCGCCGATAATCCATTTCATAATAAATCCGGGCATTGTCGAATGCTACACGGGGCGTCTGAACGAACTGAAAATCCCGTGGAGAAAGTCGCCTTCCGGCATCCTGCGTCTGATATAAACAGAACATACATCCTCGCGTGTTTATCCATAAACAACACAGGGATATTTATCTATTTAGTGTACAAAAAGCAATCGCCTTTTATCCATTCTGAGTTTCTGTGACAGCATCATCAGGCTCCAACAGCATTAAAGAAACGGGTTAAAGCTATTCGTAATGTCCTTAGCTAAATAGCTGCTCTCTCTAATGAAGATACATAACATTTAAACATCTAATGAAGTTATCGCTCTATCACTTTGCCCATAGCTTTCTTACATTAAAGATCAAGAATAAACAAACCTGATAATTTAATTATGCTGTTTACCTCTTCTAGTAAATGGACTTTGTTTTTTAACATGTAAAAAGAATGTGTTAGGTCATATCCCGTCATAACATATAAACCTAAATTATAAAATAAAAAACCACATAACGGTTTTTCCTTCATAGCATTAGATAATGCTAAATTATATTTTCCATCGGAAACCTCGTCCTGTATCACTCCATCTATCAAAATGGAAATATTTCCGACTGATAAAATATACAACCGATTGTATAACTCAAAAAATTTGCTACTGATACTATTGAACTTTTTTTCTTTCATTGGGTCATTTTTTACATCCGAGTAACAAATGAGATCTTCATTATTATATTCATCAGGAGTCAAATAATGATCGAAATTCGACACGTTAAATGTGAAAAATAACTCTTGTATTGCAATGTTATCATCGAAATCGATTTTTTTAATTACTTCACTTAAATGTCTCATTTTCTTAACACACTCCCATTTTTGTCTAACGTCGCAATTCTGTTACCATTTTTATCTAACAACTTCCAAGAACTTCCGCCGTGTGAATTATTACCTGCTCTATCTGGAGATATTTTCCAGCCAGTTTTCGGATCGACAAATTCCCCTTTGCTACCTGAAACAGCCTTACGTTGATTAAACGTACTAAGATCTATCTGGTCACCTTTTTCAAGTTCAGACTTGTAATCTTTTTTAGGTTCTTCTGGCTCAAAACCACCCGGCGTTCCAGTTCTCGAACCACCAATCGCTGCTTTCTCCGCATCAGTCAGATCCTTCGCCACATTCGGGGCTTGGGATTTCTCTGCCTTGTTCCGCGCTTCAACGATTGAAGGGCCATCAGTGATAACATCCGTATCGACCCCAACCTCTGGGCCTTTCAAAGCTTTATCAAGTTCAGACGTTAACTTAGTGTTAGCATCCTGAACAATTTTATCCCCTGGACTTAGCGGCAACCCTCGGGATGGCACCAGGACAGGTTTTTGTAAAAGAAGGCTGTTTTTATCGACTAAAGAGCTGTTTAATTTCCCTCGTGTTAGAGGACTACGGGCCGTTTTAGCTAAAAGGACAGACGCAGTTGCAATCATTGAACCTGAGGTTTTT
>NZ_VTDE01000027.1:0-1592 GCF_052824965.1 Erwinia sp. 1181_3 | reverse complement strand
GACGACCAAAGGCGCTGCGATTGCTACTGTATCTATGGCTGCTGGTCTGGGGCTTGGACGCTTAGGCTCTGCGAGCGAGATAGAAACCCTATCTCAGATGACTAAAAACGATTCACTCCCGATAGGTAGAATGAGGAGTCCGGGGTTAACAGCTTGTTTATTAGCTGGTAATAAAATAAAAAAATCTGATGGTACAGATCTTATTTCAATCCCCGAAAATGCAAGAGTTCGTAAGTTGACACCACCAGAGGGTTATTCTGGAGAATATGGATATGAGTATAAGTGGATAGGTCCAGGAGGGGGGACGTCTATGGTTCGCATTCATGACATAGATGCCTCTGCTCCGGTAGGAGCAAATGCCAGTCAGGGGTGGGTTGTGCGGATATTTGATGGTAAGAGAAGCATGGATATAAATGGTATTTATCATCCTCCGGGTATTTTTAATCCGGGTAGCCCTAACTATAGTCCATCGATAATCAATGATGTCCACATCCCCATCAATAAACCCATTAGTTTCCCAGGAGTACCATAATGTCAAATAAAAATGATTTTTTCTTAAAAGAGAAAACAAAGGAAATAACCAGTTCTCTGTTAGATGGAAATTCAGACATGTACGATTCAATAGGATCTGTACATGACCTTTTCTCATCACCTTATAATAAATCGCTGGTGGCGAACGATGAGACCATTGAAGGCTTATGGTTCACATTACTTGATGTTTTTTTTAAAAGTAAGTCTTATGAGAACAGATTTGATGCGATATCGACACTGAGTGATATTTATTTCCATTGCATAAGATGCAATAAAAAATTGAATCTAAATCTTTTGAGGGAATGGAGAAGTGAAAACAATGATAAAAGTTCATCTAAAGAGATATTAGAATGCGTAGATAGTATGATACTTTAATTTAATTAGTGGGGATATTACCCGATAATTATAGGGTGTATTATTTTACTAATTATATTATTTACAGGATACTGAAACATGGGGGAGGTAAAATTAAAGCACATGAAATAATTAACCATTTTGATAGTTTCTCTGATAACGACACTATATATGTAAAGCACCCCTGAAAGCTGGATTCAGACGCAATTTCTGCTACAGAACCTGATGAATGGGGGATGCCTTCAGTCAGTTTCTGTACTGTCATTGGATCCTGGTTGTGCTGCCACAGGAACTCAGATTCGGTCATTTTAGCCAGAAAAGAACACCTGAAGATAAAACAGCGATCGTCAGAATAGAATGGATAAAAGGCGATTGCTTTTCGTACACTAAATAGATGAATATCCCTGCATTGTTTATGGATAAACAAGCGAGGATGCATGTTCTGTTTATATCAGGCACAGGATGCCGGAAGGCGGCTTTCTCCACGGGATTTTCAATTCGTTCAGATGCCCCGCGTGGCGTTCGACAATGCCCGGATTTATTATGAAATGGATTATCGGCGCTATGCGAGGCAAGACGTATCAGGCGATCTCCCGCAGCGGAAATCCGCCAATAACGATCGCTTTAACCCTTCCGACAAATACTCAGGCATAAGTGGCTACGATCCTATTTATAATGCCACAGAGTGCGACCTCAATAGGGGTCGT
>NZ_VTDE01000026.1:0-1610 GCF_052824965.1 Erwinia sp. 1181_3 | reverse complement strand
GGCGGGGATACTAAAGGACCAGCTGTACGGTGATACCCCGGCTGCTGACCTGACCGAAACGCAGAAGCAGACCCTGAGCGCTCTGGCAACCCTGTCCTCCGGGCTGGCCGGTGGCCTGGCCGGAGACAGTACCGAAAGTGCCGTTTATGCGGCGCAGGCAGGGAAGACGACGGCGGAGAATAACTATCTGAGCGAGAAAGAGTCACGACAGCTTGATAAAGAAATTCAGGACTGCAAAGCCTCCGGCGGAGACTGTAATAAGGTTGTCGAGAAATACATTGAAATCAGTAATAAAAATAGTAACGAACTGGTTATGGCCTGTACCGGCGGTGGAATAGCCTGTGTAACTTGGGAGGAACTAATCCAGGCAGACACTAACGTCGCCCTGGATGCTAACAAGCATCAGATAAGACTAAGTGAGAAACTGAAAGATCCTGATGCGGCTGCTATAGTGAAATATCTTAATGGTACGGATCTTAAATTCCTTAAGGATAATATCACCACTGGTGACCGGGTTATGGATGTAATAATGACCCCAACTTCCTGGCCGGTGGCGGTAATGGGTGGAAAGGCGATTATTACTAACAGCGCAGGAATTAAGGAGCAACTAATTGCAGCGGGAGTTTCAAGTGCTGCTAATACAGCCATTCAATATGGAACAAGCAAAACTGGTGAAGTAAAATTATCTGATGTTATAGGATCGGGAGTTATCGGTCTAATTACTGCAGGTAAAGGTTATAATCCAACAGTAACCTGGAATGCAGCAGGTGGTTATTATCAGGCGCAAATCAATGGTGATGACCCGTTCATGGGTGCTCTACTAAGTAAGACAGGGGCATCTGTTGGTTATGTTGCTGGTAACATTATCAAAATACCAATGGATAAAAAACTAAACCCAATATATAAAAAATATGAATGGGTTCCTACTGGCGTATGGACTATCACAAAACCAGTCCCTCAAAATAACCTACCTTCACTTTCAGGAAATGTAGCCGACTCAGCTGCTTCAGGGTGGTTCTCTGATGCATTGCAAAACTCTATAAAAAATAAGGATAACAATGATGCTAATAAGTAAAAAATCATTATTGACATTACTATACTTATGTATTGCATTCTCACTGATGCTTATTTTTGTAAGTTTTATTTTCCAAGTCCTTGGGTATTGGGTTGGTGGGGGAGATCAGATGCTGGGATACTTAAGGGATAATTTGCATAAAGTATTGAAGACAGGTTCAGTGGGGATTGGAATTGGATTTGTTTACTGGTTCTTTTACTACCGAAAAATGTAAAGTGATTGGTAACAGTGGTGCTGATGCCATTGCAGGAGAGCAAACTGGTAAGACAGTTGCGGAGAATAACTCCCTGGCGAACGTTCTGGCAGCAGCGAATAAACAGAAACCCGGAACCACAGCGAATTACGAATCGGGAACCCAGGCCGCTATTAAAGAAGCCTGTAGCGGCGGGACACCGGTATCCTGTGAGACAGCGATGGCAGCAGTGGGCAGCGTTATCGCCTGGCCGCTGTTACCGGGAGTAGCAGCGACGACCAGCCTGATAGGTGCGGGAGCCAATGCCGGAGTGGGTTATCTGATTAACGGCGAAGTGAACCC
>NZ_VTDE01000025.1:0-1771 GCF_052824965.1 Erwinia sp. 1181_3 | reverse complement strand
AAGCGTAATATACGCCACCTCGCAACAGGAAGCTTCGGCACTGATTGCACCGCTCTTTAACAATTTATCAGACAATCTGTGTGGGCACTCGCAGGATTGATATCAGTCACCTCCGGGTGACAAAAAATATCAAGTCTTAAGAGTGAACACATAATGAAATTCATTATGACGTTTTACACTTGAGCATCGCTGCACTTGTTGCAGCAAATCGAACTTTTAATTGAAGAGTTTGATCATGGCTCAGATTGAACGCTGGCGGCAGGCCTAACACATGCAAGTCGAACGGTAGCACAGAGGAGCTTGCTCCTTGGGTGACGAGTGGCGGACGGGTGAGTAATGCCTGGGAAACTGCCCGATGGAGGGGGATAACTACTGGAAACGGTAGCTAATACCGCATAACGTCTTCGGACCAAAGTGGGGGACCTTCGGGCCTCACACCATCGGATGTGCCCAGGTGGGATTAGCTAGTAGGTGGGGTAATGGCTCACCTAGGCGACGATCCCTAGCTGGTCTGAGAGGATGACCAGCCACACTGGAACTGAGACACGGTCCAGACTCCTACGGGAGGCAGCAGTGGGGAATATTGCACAATGGGCGCAAGCCTGATGCAGCCATGCCGCGTGTATGAAGAAGGCCTTCGGGTTGTAAAGTACTTTCAGTGGGGAGGAAGGCAGTGGAGTTAATAGCTTCGCTGATTGACGTTACCCGCAGAAGAAGCACCGGCTAACTCCGTGCCAGCAGCCGCGGTAATACGGAGGGTGCAAGCGTTAATCGGAATTACTGGGCGTAAAGCGCACGCAGGCGGTCTGTCAAGTCGGATGTGAAATCCCCGGGCTCAACCTGGGAACTGCATTCGAAACTGGCAGACTAGAGTCTTGTAGAGGGGGGTAGAATTCCAGGTGTAGCGGTGAAATGCGTAGAGATCTGGAGGAATACCGGTGGCGAAGGCGGCCCCCTGGACAAAGACTGACGCTCAGGTGCGAAAGCGTGGGGAGCAAACAGGATTAGATACCCTGGTAGTCCACGCCGTAAACGATGTCGACTTGGAGGTTGTGCCCTTGAGGCGTGGCTTCCGGAGCTAACGCGTTAAGTCGACCGCCTGGGGAGTACGGCCGCAAGGTTAAAACTCAAATGAATTGACGGGGGCCCGCACAAGCGGTGGAGCATGTGGTTTAATTCGATGCAACGCGAAGAACCTTACCTGGCCTTGACATCCACGGAATTCGGCAGAGATGCCTTAGTGCCTTCGGGAACCGTGAGACAGGTGCTGCATGGCTGTCGTCAGCTCGTGTTGTGAAATGTTGGGTTAAGTCCCGCAACGAGCGCAACCCTTATCCTTTGTTGCCAGCACGTAATGGTGGGAACTCAAAGGAGACTGCCGGTGATAAACCGGAGGAAGGTGGGGATGACGTCAAGTCATCATGGCCCTTACGGCCAGGGCTACACACGTGCTACAATGGCGCATACAAAGAGAAGCGACCTCGCGAGAGCAAGCGGACCTCATAAAGTGCGTCGTAGTCCGGATCGGAGTCTGCAACTCGACTCCGTGAAGTCGGAATCGCTAGTAATCGTAGATCAGAATGCTACGGTGAATACGTTCCCGGGCCTTGTACACACCGCCCGTCACACCATGGGAGTGGGTTGCAAAAGAAGTAGGTAGCTTAACCTTCGGGAGGGCGCTTACCACTTTGTGATTCATGACTGGGGTGAAGTCGTAACAAGGTAACCGTAGGGGAACCTGCGGTTGGATCACCTCCTTACCTGAAGATAC
>NZ_VTDE01000024.1:0-1995 GCF_052824965.1 Erwinia sp. 1181_3 | reverse complement strand
TCGTTGCGGGAGATCGCCTGATACGTCTTGCCTCGCATAGCGCCGATAATCCATTTCATAATAAATCCGGGCATTGTCGAATGCTACACGGGGCGTCTGAACGAACTGAAAATCCCGTGGAGAAAGCCGCCTTCCGGCATCCTGCGTCTGATATAAACAGAACATACATCCTCGCGTGTTTATCCATAAACAACACAGGGATATTTATCTATTTAGTGTACGAAAAGCAATCGCCTTTTATCCATTAGTCATAGACAAAATTCACCACGGCCGTGGTTCTGACGGAACCGCTGGAGAGCATCTGCTTGTTGTAGACGTAGTACCACGCATTCATCGGTAGCGATAGTTGCGAAGGTAATGCCTGGCTGGCGGTGTATGAGAACAGCGTGGTGGCATTTCCCTGCGTGGTTTCCGACGAACTAAAGGTGAGCGGGATATTATCGCTGGCTTTTGCCACCCGGATACCCACCCCTTTTGCACCGCCGGTGACGGGGGAGGTCAGCGTGGTACTATCGGATGCAAGAAGGTTATTGCTGCTCATAAATGCCCGAAGATTACGCCCGGCGATACCATTTTTCATGCCGTCACAGCTGAAATTAAGGGTAAACGCCTTTTTCCCATTCATTGCCCCGCTGGCGAGTGAGGCGATATCGATATTGTTTAGCACCACGGTTTTATTATCATCATCGAAGCTGCAGGTGGTCACGCGCTTCACGAACCTTATTTGCAGGGCTTTGTAGTAAATATCGTAATTATGTTTTGGCCAACTCCAGTGGAAAATAAAATAGGCGAAGTCGCTGAGCATCCGGGCAATATTCTGCAGGAAAGTCAGCCCGGTACTGTCCTGAGCAAGTACAATCGGATTGATAGTGGCGATGTCACCATTAATGACCATCACGTTTTTGGTGGGAATATTGGCCAACAGCTTCAGGTTAACGGTAAAGGTGGAATCAATAGCTGAACCGTTGTTGGTACCCACTTTGGGATGAAACTCTTGCGGTGTGGGCTGCGTGACATTGACGCTGACATAAGCATCGCCGGGAAATTTTAAGTAGAGCGTGTTCTGGGAGTAGGGCGTTGAGTTATCAACCGTGTTCTTGCCACCAATAATCCCCCATGCCGGCATGCTACAGCTAAAAGTACCCGGATAAGCCGTTGTGGATGAAAACGATGCCCTGCCCGAGAGGTTTAACGCGCTGGTAGCATCGTAATACAAAAAGGGAGCATCCACGGGGGCATTCTGTATACAGTTAGCTCCTGCCCAGGAGGGTAAGAACAGTATCAAACTCAGGGTAACCACCTTGCCCGCTCTCTTGATACATCGGATGTGCGGTAGCATTTTCATTATTCTCTTCCCTGATTAGTGACAGTGATTCACATCACTGCCCAGATTGGTTTTCGGCTGGGTAATGCTGCATGTACTGTTGTCTTCCCCGGAAAAATGAACGATTACCCTGTCGGGTAGTTTTTCACTGTGGACAAACACCACGCTGCCCTGCCCGACATAACCAATTTCATTATTTTTGCTATCAGTGACCAGAGCCCCAAAGGGTAGGGGGGCGCTGTTACGATCTACCGCATGGAAAATGAAGCTTTTGCGCTGATCTGTTTCAAATTTCACATAGCTGATGGACCCGGCGTAAGGCACAACATCTTTACGGTTGCCCAGCAGCTGCACGTTATCACCGAGATTGGTGGTATCCAGCGTCATCGCATTCTTACGATAAGGTGACATGTAGGGAACCAGTGCTTTCCCCTGACGGTTAGTGATGATGGTCGCATCGCTATTAACCGCTGCATTGGCCACACCAGGAGCATCAATAATGGCAAAGGTGCTACCAACTTGATTGGCAAACAGCACGCCGCCCTGGTATGCCACCAGACTTCCCGTCATCCCCAGCCCTTCCTGGCTAAAGTTCGACGACTGGCTCCATGAGGCATTCATGGTAGTGGCCGAGGCACGATAGCCGACATTGGCATTGGTTGTGGTATTGC
>NZ_VTDE01000023.1:0-3075 GCF_052824965.1 Erwinia sp. 1181_3 | reverse complement strand
CACCAGAACGCTTCTGGCGTTGTAAGGTTAAGCCTCACGGGTCATTAGTACCGGTTAGCTCAACGCATCGCTGCGCTTACACACCCGGCCTATCAACGTCGTAGTCTTCAACGTCCCTTCAGGGGTCTCAAGGACCCAGGGAGAATTCATCTCGAGGCAAGTTTCGCGCTTAGATGCTTTCAGCGCTTATCTTTTCCGCACTTAGCTACCGGGCAATGCCATTGGCATGACAACCCGAACACCAGTGGTGCGTTCACTCCGGTCCTCTCGTACTAGGAGCAACCCCTCTCAATTCTCCAGCGCCCACGGCAGATAGGGACCGAACTGTCTCACGACGTTCTAAACCCAGCTCGCGTACCACTTTAAACGGCGAACAGCCGTACCCTTGGGACCTACTTCAGCCCCAGGATGTGATGAGCCGACATCGAGGTGCCAAACACCGCCGTCGATATGAACTCTTGGGCGGTATCAGCCTGTTATCCCCGGAGTACCTTTTATCCGTTGAGCGATGGCCCTTCCATTCAGAACCACCGGATCACTATGACCTGCTTTCGCACCTGCTCGAGCCGTCACTCTCGCAGTCAAGCTAGCTTATGCCATTGCACTAACCTCACGATGTCCGACCGTGATTAGCTAACCTTCGTGCTCCTCCGTTACTCTTTAGGAGGAGACCGCCCCAGTCAAACTACCCACCAGACACTGTCCCCACGCCGGATCACGGCGCCAGGTTAGAACATCAAACGTTAAAGGGTGGTATTTCAAGGTTGGCTCCACGCAGACTGGCGTCCACGCTTCAAAGCCTCCCACCTATCCTACACATCAAGGCTCAATGTTCAGTGTCAAGCTGTAGTAAAGGTTCACGGGGTCTTTCCGTCTTGCCGCGGGTACACTGCATCTTCACAGCGAGTTCAATTTCACTGAGTCTCGGGTGGAGACAGCCTGGCCATCATTACGCCATTCGTGCAGGTCGGAACTTACCCGACAAGGAATTTCGCTACCTTAGGACCGTTATAGTTACGGCCGCCGTTTACCGGGGCTTCGATCAAGAGCTTCTCCTTGCGGATAACCCCATCAATTAACCTTCCGGCACCGGGCAGGCGTCACACCGTATACGTCCACTTTCGTGTTTGCACAGTGCTGTGTTTTTAATAAACAGTTGCAGCCAGCTGGTATCTTCGACTGCCTTCAGCTCCAGGAGCAAGTCCCTTCACCTACCGACAGCGTGCCTTCTCCCGAAGTTACGGCACCATTTTGCCTAGTTCCTTCACCCGAGTTCTCTCAAGCGCCTTGGTATTCTCTACCTGACCACCTGTGTCGGTTTGGGGTACGATTCAATGTTACCTGATGCTTAGAGGCTTTTCCTGGAAGCAGGGCATTTGTTACTTCAGCACCGTAGTGCCTCGTCATCACGCCTCAGCCTTAAAGAGTTCCGGATTTGCCTGGAACTCAAGCCTACACGCTTAAACCGGGACAACCGTCGCCCGGCTAACATAGCCTTCTCCGTCCCCCCTTCGCAGTAACACCGAGTACAGGAATATTAACCTGTTTCCCATCGACTACGCCTTTCGGCCTCGCCTTAGGGGTCGACTCACCCTGCCCCGATTAACGTTGGACAGGAACCCTTGGTCTTCCGGCGAGCGGGCTTTTCACCCGCTTTATCGTTACTTATGTCAGCATTCGCACTTCTGATACCTCCAGCAAACCTCACAGTTCACCTTCGACGGCTTACAGAACGCTCCCCTACCCAACAATACTTGCGTATCGCTGCCGCAGCTTCGGTGCATGGTTTAGCCCCGTTACATCTTCCGCGCAGGCCGACTCGACCAGTGAGCTATTACGCTTTCTTTAAATGATGGCTGCTTCTAAGCCAACATCCTGGCTGTCTGTGCCTTCCCACATCGTTTCCCACTTAACCATGACTTTGGGACCTTAGCTGGCGGTCTGGGTTGTTTCCCTCTTCACGACGGACGTTAGCACCCGCCGTGTGTCTCCCGTGATAACATTCTTCGGTATTCGCAGTTTGCATCGGGTTGGTAAGCCGGGATGGCCCCCTAGCCGAAACAGTGCTCTACCCCCGAAGATGAGTTCACGAGGCGCTACCTAAATAGCTTTCGGGGAGAACCAGCTATCTCCCGGTTTGATTGGCCTTTCACCCCCAGCCACAAGTCATCCGCTAATTTTTCAACATTAGTCGGTTCGGTCCTCCAGTTAGTGTTACCCAACCTTCAACCTGCCCATGGCTAGATCACCGGGTTTCGGGTCTATACCCTGCAACTTAACGCCCAGTTAAGACTCGGTTTCCCTGCGGCTCCCCTATACGGTTAACCTTGCTACAGAATATAAGTCGCTGACCCATTATACAAAAGGTACGCAGTCACCTAACAAGTAGGCTCCCACTGCTTGTACGTACACGGTTTCAGGTTCTGTTTCACTCCCCTCGCCGGGGTTCTTTTCGCCTTTCCCTCACGGTACTGGTTCACTATCGGTCAGTCAGGAGTATTTAGCCTTGGAGGATGGTCCCCCCATATTCAGACAGGATGTCACGTGTCCCGCCCTACTCATCGAACTCACAGTGAGTGCATTTTTGTGTACGGGAGTATCACCCTGTACCCTGCGACTTTCCAGACGCTTCCACTAATGCACAAACTGATTCAGGTTCTGGGCTGTTCCCCGTTCGCTCGCCGCTACTGGGGGAATCTCGGTTGATTTCTTTTCCTCGGGGTACTTAGATGTTTCAGTTCCCCCGGTTCGCCTCATGCCACTATGTATTCATGACATGATAGTGTGTCGAAACACACTGGGTTTCCCCATTCGGGTATCGTCGGTTGTTGCGGTTCATATCACCTTACCGACGCTTATCGCAGATTAGCACGCCCTTCATCGCCTCTGACTGCCTAGGCATCCACCGTGTACGCTTAGTCGCTTAACCTCACAACCCACAAGCGTCCCGAAGAACACATTGTCTGTTGTAAGCATTTGAGAGACTCGAACATATCGTTAATTTCATTCTTATTACGGAGAATGAAAACGACATGTCGTTTCAATTTTCAGCTTGTTCCGGATTGTTAAAGAGCA
>NZ_VTDE01000022.1:0-4180 GCF_052824965.1 Erwinia sp. 1181_3 | reverse complement strand
GGGGCAATTAGTGGGGTGGCTTCGGGTATTGGATATGGCATCGGTAGCAAATTAGTTGAATTGCCACTTGATAAAGTCTTAAATCCAATGAAACCTTGGAAAGACTGGATTTGGGTTGATGTCGGAATGAGTATTTCTAAACCGTTACCAGTTAATCCGGGGCCTGGTATTGCTGGAAACATTACCAGTTCTGTAACAACCGAATATGGAAATGATCAGGCAGGAAAAATATTGGGAGGTGAAAAATGAAAACATCAGCCTCAAAATGGTTTTTAATATTTATTTATCTGGCAATAGTCTTTCCTGTTGGGATATTTATCTCTGCTGTAACCATGCAGATTTTAATTAAATTATTTTACTTTTTCCTTAATGGATTATCTTTGAATTTTTCCTCCATTGATTATGTGAAAATTTTGAAAGGAAGTATCGCGGGAGGAATCATTGGAGCAATAGGTTGTTGGTGGATCTACTACCAGCACTACAGGAAAAACCGAAACAGGTAGCACAATAACCCCAGCCGTATCGGCTGGGGTTTTATTTATATATCAGTTGGTTACCGTTGTACCCCTGCGACTTACCGATCGCCTCTATCAGCGCCATGGCCTTACACTGCTGGCGGGCGTCAACAAAGACGGCCACGACAGCGGCACCACCAAAGCCGCCGTCAGCGACGGCACCCTGGTCATCCGCGACCAGGATAAACAGGCACAGGACGTGGCGAACCTCAGCCGCGACGCGGAGAACGCCAACGGCAGCATCAGCCAGATATTCGACAAGGAGAAAGAGCAGAAGCGCATTCAGCAGGCGCAGCTGATTGGCGAAATCAGCACCCAGGTGTCGGATATTGTGCGCACCCAGGGCGCCATCAGCGCGGCGAAAGACGCCAGAGACAAGATGGGCAATATCACCGATGCCGACAGGGACCAGGCGCAGAAAGACTGGGTGAAAGCCCATCCGGGTCAGACCCCGGATGAGAACGCCATCAACGGCCAGGTTTATCAGAACTTCTACGACCAGGCGTTTAACGCCACCGGGCTCGGCACCGGCGGCGCCGTCCAGCAGGGTATCCAGGCCGCCACCGCCGTGGTTCAGGGCCTGGCGGGCGGTGATATTGCTGCAGCCATTGCTAACGGTTCAGCGCCGTATCTGGCCGAAGCGATTGGTCACAGAATGGGTATCGACAATAACCCAGAAGCAAAAGCGGTGGCCCACGCCATCGTCGGCGCCGCGCTGGCGGCCGCCCAGGGGCAGAATGCCGCTGCGGGCGCGACCGGCGCAGCGCTCGGCGAGATAACGGCGGGGATACTGAAGGACCAGCTGTACGGTGATACCCCGGTTGCTGACCTGACCGAAACGCAGAAGCAGACCCTGAGCGCTCTGGCAACCCTGTCATCCGGGCTGGCCGGTGGCCTGGCCGGGGACAGTACCGAAAGTGCGGTTTATGCCGCGCAGGCAGGGAAGACGACGGCGGAGAATAATACGCTGTATGCGGACGATGCAAAGGTACGGCAAGATACGAAGTGGCTGCTTCCTCATCTGGAAGGTGAGAAGAAACAGCAGGCTGATAAGTTGATTGCAAACCTAACTGCCAAGGATCTGGCATTTGATGAAGCTATAGATAAAGCCTGTCAGAATCTATCCTCAGAACAATGCCGAGGGATGCGTCAAACCCTGTCAGAAATGGGAAAAAGTTACGATAAAAATCTGGATGGCGAATATATTGCCACAATGCGTGCGGTCTATAAGGATGATGCAGGGAAAGCCGATGGGCAGATATGGAAGTACGCCAACGCAGATGCAAAGGCACAGCGTGTCGCTGACATTCAGAAACTGGCAGCTATTCATGAGATCAGCCCGCAGATGGCTGAGATCCTATATGACACAATGGCAGGTATACACACGACGGCTGCTATTGGTGGCACAATATATGGATTGAAAGGTGCCGGAGTGCCAGCCACTGCATCCAAAAGTACGACGTCTCTGGTTGATGCAGAAAAGGCAGCGCTTGAACGTATAGCGCAAAATGCTAAAAATACGAAGGACTTAAGTACCAAAGAACCGAATTCCATTTATAATCAGCAATTAGTTAAAGATGCAGAAAAATCCGGTTACTATTCATCACCAACCCAAGGCGGGATACTCAACATTGGAGCGGGAAATAAACCAATAGAAGGTGCATATAATATTTCCCACCCAGACTACCCCAAAAGTGCGGGAGTCTATTCTGGTGATGCGAATAATTTATCAAATGTAGCCACAGGCTCTCAGAAAACGATCATCATGGAAAACCCTTATGGATTTAAACCATTTAATGATGAAATATTAAGAGTATTAGATAAAAATGGCACGATGGTAGTTACAGGCACATGGAACAACAAAGTTCTAAAAAACATAGAAAAAGTAGCTGAATCCAAAGGTTTTATTCTGATCGAAAAAAATGTAAAATCAAGCAAAGGTTTTTTACAGAGTGACGGGAACCCTATCAACAACGCAACAGTAACCGAATATCAGTTCAGAAGAAAATAGGGGTGTAAAATGAAATATAAACTAGACATTACAGACAGCTATCAACAATTTATCTGTTTAGATAGTGATGTTGGACTGGCAGCATATTTTTCTTTGTTGGACCTAAGTGATACTGATGCAAGCAAAATAAATATTAGTATAGATAACATTGAAGTAAACATGAGTGAAAAAAAATGGTTTCATCCTATAATAAGCATCAATAAAAAAAGCATAATAAACAAAGGCATTGAGGTTTTAAATATCGAAAACCCTGACTGCATTTATTCGATTATAATATCTAAATCCACCCTGACGATTGACAACGTTAAATGTGTTTATATATCCTTCGACAATGATGGAAAAGAAAGATACAACTCGTCAGATAAGGGGTTTGATATAGGGGACCGGTTTATTTGGCTAGCAGGGAAAAGTGCTGAATTCCCTAATACAAGATTTTCAGCAATGATTGTTTTCTCTGGTAATGTAGAGTTCTCCTTCAAAGAGACAGACATTATAATCCAGTCATTAGATTTAAAACAAAACATTAATTATACTGAGGCTGCATCAATAAATGAAAAGCAAGAGTTAATAATAGCAAAGAAAAAAAGGGATATCAATGAAATAGAATTCAACAACATAAAATCTAATTTTTTAGACTATGATTTTTATAGAAATTACTTTACAAGCGATGAAAATGGAAATATTGCAATAAAAAACCATTTCATAACAATTGATTAGTGATTTTATAAATCTTGGGTGTAGTAATTTCATGAAAAACTCCATCGGAAAACCAGAGCCCCCCACTAATCATAGAGTCTCTGTAACAACAATATACAATAGGTTAATTAATCTCGACAACACTTCGGGAATAAAAACATTCTTTTCTATTCCGCATATCAAGGATGAATGTACAATAATAACCATCGAAAACATAGAGATAAATGTTGATGAAGATGACTGGTTGAAAAAAATTCAAGAGAAGAACCCTAAAAATGTCATCACAAAAAAATTAAATGATATTAACTTTGATTTCGAAAATGATGTTGCGAGTGTTCTTCTGCGAAAGGCAACGCTGGTCATTAAAAACCAAAAAGCCAGTTTCCTTAAGATTTCAGGAGATGAATTATTTTTCTTTGATAGCCATGAGAACAGCTTTGAAATTGGAGATAAATACATCTGGCTTTCAGGTGAAAGCATAGATTTCCATAAGAAAGAAATTGCAATAAAAATAATATTTTCTGGGGATATATATCTACATTTTGATGAAGCGGATATTATCATGCAAATGATAGACTTTAGAGATCTAATCTCAAAAGAACGGGTAAAAAAAATAAATGAAGAGCAATACGAAATTCGCAAATTGAAAGGAAAAAAAATAAATAGCAACACCTTCAATAACATAGAATCTAATTTTATAGATTACGAATATACAAGTGCGTTTTTTGAAAGCAATGAGAATTGCAATATTGCATATAAATCATTCTCAGTTTAGAAGAATTGTTGCGCCCCCAAGGTTTGCGGGATGCTAAATCCAATCCTGACGGAAGTTGTAACTACGACAGCGTGGTTGAGCAGACCGGCATCTTCGCGGGCAAAGGCGGCTTTGACGTTACCGTCGGTGAACACACCCAGCTGAACGGCGCGGTCATCGGCTCCACCGCCACCGCGGACAACA
>NZ_VTDE01000021.1:0-4519 GCF_052824965.1 Erwinia sp. 1181_3 | reverse complement strand
TATTTAGCTATAAAAGGTCAAGTTCTGACCGTTTCAACGCCAGATTTGTCTTTTCATCATCCATTTTTGCTGTATTTTTGTCGTTTATCTCTATTTTCCCGTCCTTGTTCGTGCATATTTCCAGCTCTATTCCTTAAATTCTGTTAATCAGAATCGATAGACATCCCTGTTCATGACCTGAAAATCCTCAACCCTCCAAAGGTGGATCGGGTACACTATCTGACAGTTAACTCTGTGAAGGCCGTATTATGTCCCGCCAGCAACATTCATTAAAATCCTGGAATACCTTCGGTCTTAACGCCTATGCCAGTCATATCAGCGTGGCCAATAGCGTTGAAGAACTTTGCCGGTGCTGGCAGCAGAGCACCCAACAAAATGAGCCTGTATTGCTGTTGGGTGAAGGCAGTAATGTGCTGTTTCTGGAAGATTTCTCCGGTCAGGTGATCATTAACCGTATCAAAGGCATCAACGTTGAAGAAACGAGTGATGCGTGGTGTCTTCACGTGGGTGCCGGAGAGAACTGGCATCAATTGGTGGAAACTACGCTGAAACAGAATCTCGCTGGTTTAGAAAACCTGGCGTTGATTCCCGGATGTGCGGGCTCCGCACCTATTCAAAATATTGGCGCTTATGGTGTCGAACTGGATCAGGTGTGTGAGTATGTGGACATCGTCAGCCTTGGTGATGGCATTTGCCAGCGGCTAACCGCTTCTGAGTGTCAGTTTGGCTATCGCGACAGTGTATTCAAACATCGCTACGCTGAAGGGTATGCCATCGTTGCAGTAGGGTTACGTCTGGCGAAACACTGGAAACCGGTGCTTAGCTATGGCGACCTGCGCAATCTTGATCCTGTAACGGTGACCCCACAGCAGGTTTTTGATGCCGTTTGCCATATGCGTCGTAGTAAGCTGCCTGATCCTAAAGTGACAGGAAATGCAGGGAGCTTCTTCAAAAATCCGCTGGTAAGCGCAGATCTTGCTGCGGCACTGCAAATAAAGTACCCGGATATTCCACAGTATCCCCAGGAGGGCGGAACCGTGAAGCTAGCCGCTGGCTGGTTGATCGATCAATGTGCTCTGAAAGGATTCCGCCTTGGCGGCGCTGCGGTGCATCAACAACAGGCACTGGTATTGATTAATGCTGAAGATGCCAGCGGGCAGGATATTGTCGATTTGGCCCGTACCGTGCGCCAGCGCGTGGCAGAAAAATTTAATGTGTGGTTGGAGCCGGAAGTCCGCTTTATTGCCGCTCAGGGTGAAACAGACGCTGTGGAGGTTATCGCATGAAAGATAACACCGTGCCTTTAAAACTGGTGAGTATTCTGGCCGACGGTGAGTTTCATTCCGGTGAGCATCTCGGTGAGCATTTAGGTATGAGCCGTGCTGCTATTAATAAACATATTCAGACGCTGAAAGAATGGGGTATTGATGTCTTCACTGTTACCGGCAAGGGCTATAGCCTCTCATCTCCGATGCAGCTGCTGAATGAAGAGGTCATTAATGCCCAGCTTGAGCAGGGACGTCTGGCCGTTATCCCGGTGATAGATTCAACTAATCAGTATTTGTTTGACCGTATGGACTCTCTACAGTCCGGTGATGCGTGTGTTGCTGAGTATCAGCAGGCAGGACGTGGAAGGCGCGGACGCCAGTGGTTTTCTCCCTTTGGTGCGAACCTCTATTTGTCGATGTACTGGCGCCTTGAACAAGGTCCTGCTGCTGCGATGGGGTTGAGCCTTGTCATTGGCATCGTGCTGGCAGAGGCATTACAGGAACAGGGAGCACCAGGTATTCGCGTTAAATGGCCTAATGATATCTATCTTGATGATCGTAAACTGGCAGGCATCCTCGTTGAACTGACGGGTAAAACAGGAGATGCTGCACAGATCGTGATTGGAGCCGGTATTAATCTGGCCATGCGTGCGCCAGGTGCTGATGTGATTAATCAGGGCTGGATTAATCTCCAGGAAGCGGATGTTAATGTCGACCGTAATGCACTCTCAGCACTGATAGTAAATAAAATGCGAACGGCACTGGCGGAGTTTGAACAGGAGGGGTTGGCACCCTTCGTGCAGCGCTGGGCACTTTTAGACAACTTCATTGACCGTCCGGTGAAACTGCTGATTGGTGATCGGGAGATCTTCGGAACGGCCAGAGGGATTGACCAGCAAGGGGGGTTAATTCTGGAACAGGATGGCGTCAGAAAATCCTGGGTTGGCGGTGAGATTTCGTTGCGACCGCAGAATTAAACCAGAGGGGGGGCAGTTCACTGCGCCCCCTCTTCGTTACTTTCTTAATCTGACGAGATCGACAGCATGATCGCTGCTTTTCGTCATAATCAGACTTGCTCGTTCACGCGTTGGCATGATGTTTTCTTTTAAATTCAAATAATTAATCTCTTTCCACAGTTGGGTTGCAATCCCTACCGCCTCTTCTTCTGGCAGTTGCGCATAATGGTGGAAATAAGAGTCTGGATCGGTAAAAGCACCCTGACGGAATTTCAGAAAACGGTTGATATACCACTGTTCCAGAAGTGCTTCTGGCGCATCGACATAAATTGAAAAATCCACAAAATCTGAAACGAAGACGTGATGAGGGTCGTGTGGATAGTCCATGCCACTCTGCAACACGTTCAAACCTTCAAGTATCAAAATATCCGGTTGCTGCACAATTTTGTCGCCCTCAGGAATCACATCATAAATCAGATGTGAATAGACCGGAGCGGTAACCTGCGAGGCACCCGACTTAAGATCGGAGACAAAGTTGACCAAACGGTGCATATCGTAAGAGAGCGGGAAGCCCTTCTTCTTCATCAAACCACGTTCTTTTAGCACCGCATTCGGGTGCAGGAAGCCATCAGTCGTAATTAGTTCGACTCGGCGGTGCTCTGGCCAGCGACTGAGTAGCGCCTGCAATACACGTGCTGTAGTGCTCTTACCGACTGCAACGCTGCCCGCAATACTGATGATATAAGGGATTTTTTGGCCATTGGTCCCGAGAAACTGCTCAAGTACCGCCTGACGTCGTAAATTAGAGCTAATATAGAAATTCAACAGACGAGACAACGGCAAATAAATCTCTGCCACTTCTTCCATGGAGAGATCTTCGTTAATGCCTTTAAGACGTGCAATTTCATCTTCGGATAGCGTCATTGGCACCGAATTACGCAGCGCAGCCCACTGACCACGATTGAAATGCAGATAAGGTGTCGTTAACAAGGCGTCTTTTTTTCTCATATGCGTGCTTCTGCCAGCAATTTTTTACCCTTCAATACGTTAGCCCATTAATGACAACATGTTCCGGTTGTTTACAGGCTTACGTACTAAGGGAAATTTCATAAAACAATTGTCGGAGGTTACCACCAGACAGGCATGAAGAAGAAGGAAAAAAGATAACGCACAGATGCAAACGCAGCCGCACCCGCATTAATGATATTTTTCTCTGGCAATTGAAAGCCAACCTGATTAAGCGCAAAAGCGATACCCCATTTTGTGTGGAAGGCGAAGTTTTGCACATTTAAGCGTATTGGTTTGATATTTTAGCCTCATACACTGAGTTCCCCTGCTGCTGAGGGGGAGAGAGGGTTGGTGTTTCTTTAAACGAAGTTTGTATGTAAATTCGCTAATTTGAGAAGATTTGCACAAATAGTGAGCATAAGAACAATTATCGCAATTTTTTTGTTGCATCCTCCCTCAGGTCTTCCTAGAATGCGCACCACTTGATGCCGGCTTAGCTCAGTTGGTAGAGCAACTGACTTGTAATCAGTAGGTCACCAGTTCGATTCCGGTAGCCGGCACCATCAAGTAACGAAATACCCCAGGTGGGGTTCCCGAGCGGCCAAAGGGAGCAGACTGTAAATCTGCCGTCATCGACTTCGAAGGTTCGAATCCTTCCCCCACCACCATTTCGACTCAGTGTTCAGGAGTTGAAACCGGAAGAGAGATAAAAGACTCAACCGGAAAGATGGCAACCTCCATAGGTTGTTCATCACGATTTCAGACTGAGCTCAAGCACAGTCAAAGTCATCAGGCAAACGCGTGATGGCTGAGCAACAAGGAAATCTTTTCTGAGTTGTTCAAAAGCTACAGACAGAACAGGTAGCCGAGTTCCAGGATGCGGGCATCGTATAATGGCTATTACCTCAGCCTTCCAAGCTGATGATGCGGGTTCGATTCCCGCTGCCCGCTCCAAGCCGTGCTGATATGGCTCAGTTGGTAGAGCGCACCCTTGGTAAGGGTGAGGTCCCCAGTTCGACTCTGGGTATCAGCACCACTTTCAAATCTCCCTCCCTGCTTCTTCTCTGTGCATTAAAATTCAACGATTCAGGCAATGCCTGGTTGATGTGGTGATATCACCGATTAATCCGTGTCTTAGAGGGACAAGCGATGTCTAAAGAAAAATTTGAACGTTCCAAACCGCACGTCAACGTTGGTACTATCGGCCACGTTGACCACGGCAAAACTACCCTGACTGCTGCTATCACCACCGTTCTGGCTAAAACCTACGGCGGTTCTGCTCGTGCG
>NZ_VTDE01000020.1:0-6656 GCF_052824965.1 Erwinia sp. 1181_3 | reverse complement strand
GGATATTGTGCGTACCCAGGGCGCCATCAGCGCGGCGAAGGACGCCAGAGACAAGATGGGCAGTATCACCGATGCCGACAGGGACCAGGCGCAGAGAGACTGGGTGAAAGCCCATCCGGGTCAGACCCCGGATGAGAACGCCATCAACGGCCAGGTTTACCAGAACTTCTACGACCAGGCGTTTAACGCCACCGGGCTCGGCACCGGCGGCGCCGTCCAGCAGGGTATCCAGGCCGCCACCGCCGTGGTGCAGGGCCTGGCGGGTGGCGATATCACCAGCGCGATAGCGGGCGGTATGGCCCCGTATCTGGCTGAACAAATACATAAGCGGGCACCCGATGAAGCGAGTCGTGTGATGGCTCATGCTGTGGTTGCAGGAGTGCTGGCTGAGGTGCAGGGAAGAAACGCAGCAGGTGCTGCTGCCGGAGCGGCTACAGCAGCCATCGGGACGTCAGCGATTGCAAAAGCGATGTATGGTACGGATGACTTCAATAACCTGGGAGAGACGCAGAAACAGACTGTCAGTGCACTGGCGACACTGGCAAGTGGTCTGGCAGGCGGACTTGCGGGAGATAGCAGCACATCAGCATTAGCCGGAGCGCAGGCCGGGAAAAATACCGCAGAAAATAACGAGATGTTCAGTCTGCCAAAAGGTATGACCGACTACAGTCAGGGAGCTTCTACGCTTGGCATGTCGATGATCGATGCCGGAGTGACAACGGAAGAAGTGAATGCGGCATTAAGCAAAAATGTGAAAGGGGACTTACCCGATGGTGCGAATATAACGAAGGCTATCGTTGAGGGTTATACAGATATCGCGCTGGTCGCGGGAGCAGCTTATTTAGGGCCAGCGGCATCGGCGGGTAAAGTGGTGGGTGGGGCAATAATATCTGAAATTGCCAACGGCAGTTATCAGTGGTTCGATCTGAGCCAGCCTGGAAACGAAAAGAAAACCTGGGATTATAAGGGAAGTATCTCAGCAGGAATTACGGGAGCGCTTGCTCCGGGGCGGGGAGTGTGGCAGAACACCGGTATGGCAGCAGGTGGCGCGATGTTTACTGATGGGCCAGATATAGGATCTATTGGTGGGGCGGCTACTGGAGCATGGGTTGGCGGTGGTTTTGGTAAGTTTGCACCGGGGATTGTGGACTCAGTAACGGGAAAAGAAATACCTGGATTAATATTTGATTTTACAGGTTCTTTCGGAAGCGAGATTTTAGGTGGATATATCAAAGATGGAGTAAATACTAAACCTCAACTTCCCACAGAAAAAAAGGAGGGGGGAAATGATTAGTTATATTAAATTATTTATATATTCATGTTTTTTTTGTATTTTACTTGGATTTGTGCTTTTGGGTGTTGGCGTGTTATTTATTTTTTTAACAAAAGGAGAGTTATTTTTTCCTATCTATCATGTAAAAAGAACACTTGTTTTTGGATGCATTGCAGGAACAGCAATTACAGTTGCTACAATAGTTTTTAATCTTATCGACAAGTATAACTCGCGAAAAACGCCCCCATCAGATCCCGATTAATTTTCACAAGAAATCCCAGCCTCCGGTTGGGATTTTACTTTATTAGTCCGTTCTTCGACAAAGAGAAAGAGCAGAAAGACTGGGTGAAAGCCCATCCGGGTCAGACCCCGGATGAGAACGCCATCAACGGTCAGGTTTACCAGAACTTCTACGACCAGGCCTTTAACGCCACCGGGCTCGGCACCGGCGGCGCCGTCCAGCAGGGTATCCAGGCCGCCACCGCCGTGGTTCAGGGCCTGGCGGGCGGCGATATCGCTGCGGCCATTGCTAACGGTTCAGCGCCGTATCTGGCCGAGGCGATTGGTCACAGAATGGGTATCGACAATAACCCCGAAGCGAAAGCGGTGGCCCACGCCATCGTCGGCGCAGCGCTGGCGGCCGCCCAGGGGCAGAATGCCGCAGCGGGCGCGACCGGCGCGGCGCTCGGTGAGATAACGGCGGGGATACTGAAGGACCAGCTGTACGGTGATACCCCGGCTGCTGACCTGACCGAAACGCAGAAACAGACCCTGAGCGCTCTGGCAACCCTGTCCTCCGGGCTGGCCGGTGGCCTGGCCGGGGACAGTACCGAAAGTGCCGTTTATGCCGCGCAGGCAGGGAAGACGACGGCGGAGAATAACTATCTGAGCGAGAAACAGCAGGCTCAGAAAGATAAAGAAATCGCAGCATGTCAGACCCTGGCCTGCAAAGCCGGAGCGCAGGCGAAATGGACTGCGATAGACTTGGGACAGGATGGCAGCTATGCAGCGGGGATGATTGCCGGAGTTCCGGCAGGGCTGTACGACACGATAGACAGCATCGTGAAAACGGCCAGCAATCCGCAGGAAACCTATGACGCCCTGAAATCGCTGTTTAACAGTGGAGATGTACTGGGCAACGTGTCGGACGCGGTAAAACAGTCCTATATTGACCGTATCGATCGGATGGAAGCGGAATACCAGCGAGCCGGAGCCAGCGGTTCATTTAATGCGGGTGTTGAAGGCGGTAAGCTGGTTACGGATATCGCCGGGCTGCTGGCTGGCGGTGCAGGGGTTGTTAAAGGTGGCGCGGTACTGACGGAGAAGGTTGTAGCAAAAGTAGTATCGAAAGCTGAAAAAGCCATACCTGATATACCGCCATCAGCCTGGAAATCTGGAGAGGGTGAATTTAGTCCCAAACCGGATAAGACGGTGACGAACGTTGAGCATCCCATTGGTAAATATGACTTTAATTCATTGAATTACAAAACCAGTATAGATAAAGGCACCACCACTATTACTTACCCTGATGGGATGAGTTTCAGAATTGATCAGCCGAAGCATCTGGCAACAGTCGATGGATTCACACAGAAAAATGGGATCTCGGGAGGACATAACTCCAATGCGTTTTACACTGCGGCTGAGGAATACAATGTGAAAATTGTGAGTGAAACACCTACGGCTGTGAAGGGAATATCAGAAGTAAAATATCTGATACCTACTAAAGATCGTACCGGGGAATTGACTGGAAACTATAAAAAAAATCTCGAGACAAAGACGATTTATGATCCTAAAATATTTACTGATAATAAAATTTTAGACTTAGGTCAGCAAGCTGCTACAAATGGATATAAAGAAGCTGTATCGAAGGGAGTGAATCAATATGATGCCAGTGCAGGTGGGGTAATATTCAGGATTTATCTTGATCAGAAAACTGGGCGAGTTACTAACTTTCACCCCAAGTAGAATTTTAAAAGGGAGTAAAATTTTGACTAATATCATCAGTTCTAATCAGGATGAGTTTTCAAAGCTTAATGAATTTTTATTTGAGCTACCATACGATTATTCCAACAATGATTGGATTGTTAAGTCTTATTTTAATCGCATGTATAATGATCGAAAATTTATGGAAGTAATTGAATGTCTTGCCAATGGGCATGGATATAATACTGATGGTTCATATTGTAATTTTCCAGATATGGAAAGTTATGATGAAAGTGAGCATTTTGAAGGTGTTGAGTTTTCATCGGGCTATCCACCTTCTGAAGCAGATACATTCATTGTCAGTGAAGAAACTTGTTATCAGTATACCCGTATAGCCTGTGAAAAATATCTCAAGCTTCACCCCGAAGATACGGAAAAAGTTAACGAATTACTGGCTAAATTTCCCTCATGATTTGAAAACCCCAACCCTTACGGTTGGGTCTTTACTCTATACATCAGTGAGTTATCAATAGAAGGTTGTACCTAAGCCATCGTTACCGACATGGAAGGCCGGTGAAGGTGAATTTAGTCAAAAGCCGAATGGGGCGGTTCCTAATGTTGAACACTCAGGTGGTAAATTCAACGGCAATAATATTCCTTATGATAAACCAATTCTTAAGCAAGAATATGTCGATATTCTATCTCCAGAGATGAAACAGCATATCTTGTATGGTGATAAGCCGGGGAGTTGTGGTCATATTTTCCCAGGACACCCAGGAAAACTACTTTCCCGAATAACTGGTCGGCAGAGAAGATCATTAATGAGGTCGGAGATATAGCCACTTCCCCTAATACTAAGTGGTTCGCGCAGACCGGAACCGGTGGTGTTTATACTAGTAAAGAGCAGGTGACTATCTTGATGACTTTAAACCTTCCCCCACACCTCTGGAACTGGTTAAAGAGCAGGCTGGCAAAGGTTCACAAACTGCATATATCAGGATGGATCATATCCTTAACGGGGAAGTGAAAACCCTCAAGGATGGGACAAAAGCTGGATCTGGTGGCCACTATATTCGTGATTCAAATATTAAAGTAGATAAGGTAACGGGTACACCTGATTCCAATGGCGTTTCGACAGGATATATATCAGTGAGAGATCCAGCAACGGGACAATGGATAAATAAGAAAGCTGAAACTACATTCTTCCCTGAGCAGTGGTCAAAAAGACAGACGGCTCAGGAGATTGAGAGTGCGTTCAAAAATTCTGAAAGAATACCTAATACAGAAATGTGGAGCGGGAAATCATCTAGCGGTGTGAAGATTCAAGGCTATTATGGCAAACCCGATGGAACAGGTGCGACTGCATGGCCTGTTTATACAGGGAGGAATAAGTAATGTTGAATGATAAAATCATTTTCTGGTGGGATGAAAATAGTAATTTATTTGTTCCTGTAGGTGGAAAAATACGTAACTCCTTTGATGGAGGGGTATTGGGGTATGGAGCACGTGAGATTTCAGGGTGGTTATCCAATGACATTCAATATGGTATTCATTCTGTTGATATCTGGTTAAAAAACCTCACTGAGCTTGCATCAGGAAAAACAACTGAAGGCAACTTCGGAATAGGTAATGCCCATTGGGTGATGGTTACGCATGATAAAGTATTTATTGGGTGTGAGTATGTGGAAGAGCAACAGGTGCTTTTAACCATAGAGCAAACATTATATGTGCTGGAGCAGTATCGTTTATTCCTGGAAGGATCTTATACAAAAGACTTCCCGCCAGAACCAATCGATGTTGAGTATCTTGCAGAAGGTAGAGATGCTATCACACAGTATGATTCTTTAGACGGGGCATATTGTTTACCTTATTAATAATTAATAAAAACCCCGCCCTTAGCTGACGGGATTTTTTTACAACCAGACAGTGGAGAGTAATTATCTGAGTGCGGAACAGACCACGCCCTAGCTAGAAAAATAAAAACCTTCCTCCACAAATGAAGAACGAAATCGACTAATAGAGCCTGTATCCAAAGCTGAAGCTACTCAGCAGCAGAACGATGGGGGAGATTTCAAAAGAATAACTGACTCAACAAAAAGATTAATTATTAAGATAAATTCAATCCCCAGGCTGCAACACAGATTGCAAGAAACTGACATAATATAGTATTAATCAACTTAACCCAGTGATTGATAACTATGAGAAACTGAAATGGAGTAACAATATACCTAAAGCAGCAATTGCGACTATTTCTTTGGCGATACCCGTGCTGAGTAAAGCGGTTGCACCTGCAATTGGTGAATGGGTAGGAAGCCAGGCGGTTGCTCAGAGGCTTGTTGGTGCAGGTATTGCAGGTGCAGCCAATACAACCTCACAAATACAAAACATGCTCAACGACCCGAAAGAACAATTTAATCCTGCAAGCTTGTTTATTGCAACGATTTCTGCGGGAGTAAGTACTGGCATGAAAATACCGGGAACTGTTATCGTCAGCACCGTGGGTGCTGGCATAGATGGTATGATTGATGGTAAAAATCCAATCCCCAAAATGGTGGGTGCAGCAGGAGGAGCATTCTTAGGATATTACAGTGGGCTAGGTGTTGAAAAAATTACAAACGCATATCTAAATCCTTGGAAAAATGGTTTCAAAGACTCGAAAAACTCGATTTTTCCTTGGATCACAAACCCACCAAAAATAAGCCCTATACCATCGCAGGGTGGTGCTGCAGTTGGTTCCTATTTCTCAGAAAGAGCGGGTAAGCACTTTGAAGAAAAAACAGAGAGTGCCATAAAATGAAATTATTTAGAGAGCTATTATTTCTATTCTTCTTTATGGCTGCATTCACGCTAACGTTTACCATTGGGAATATTTTTGTTTCTTTTTCTGATAGGATTTTGTTATTTTTACAGGATAGTCAGTGGAAACAGTACGGCATGGTTGATTTATGGAATGATACTCATTCAGGCATCATGATTGGATCTACCTTAGGAATCATATGGTTCATTGGGTTACAGTTTTTCAAAAAAAATAGAAAACCCTGGTAAGTAATATTAGTAATCCAACGGGAGAATCAAGTACCGAAAGTGCAAACAAAGTATTAAATGACACCGTCGAAGAAACAAAAAAAGAGTGGGGAAATGAAAAAAATACATTACTTCACCTACCTTTCATTTATTTTATCATCAATGATGATCTTCATATTTATTATAATTAAACTATTGGCGGCCATATTTTTCTATGTAACTAAAGGTATATTTTATTTCGGTTATGAAAGTCTCATTGAATATGCAGTGATCGCGATATGTTCGGGTTGCTTTTTAAGCACAGTATCTTGTCTTATTCAATATTTTCAACATAAAAAGAATAGGTAATTCATGACAGGCTAAAACACTTATTCACGATAGATGAGGTGGTATAGGTAGGTTTTCGGAATACAAATTCCTTCTGTCTACTTTATGA
>NZ_VTDE01000019.1:0-24676 GCF_052824965.1 Erwinia sp. 1181_3 | reverse complement strand
GGATCCGAATTTATTGCACAAGCCTTTTTTAGATCTTTCTTTTTGGTTGCTGAGTTTTCACTCTTTTCGCTGAGATCTCAGGCGATCCGCACAAAATTACCGCGTCTTTTCAGCCAATCATTGATCAAAGATCACTTCCGGAACTAGGCTACTGGGATCGTATCGGTAAAGGAGAGAGTGATGAGCGACAATATACGTGCATATAAAGGAGTACGCCCTCAGTTAGGCGGACGCGTGATGATTGATCCCACCAGCGTTGTGATTGGTGACGTCGTGCTGGCTGATGATGTCGGTATCTGGCCTCTGGTAGTCATCCGGGGAGATGTTAACAAGGTCACCATTGGAAAACGCAGCAACATCCAGGATGGGAGCGTTCTGCATTTAACTCATAAATCAGCCGCTAACCCTGAAGGTCATCCACTGGTTGTTGGAGAAGATGTCACCATCGGGCATAAAGCGATGCTACACGGTTGCACGATTGGTGATCGTGTTCTGGTTGGGATGGGATCGATTCTGCTAGATGGTGTAATAGTAGAAGACGATGTGATGATAGGAGCAGGTAGCCTGGTCTCCCCGGGTAAACGCCTCGAAAGTGGTTACCTCTATTTAGGAAGCCCAGCAAAAAAAATACGCCCACTGACAGAAGAAGAGATTGGCGGATTGCTTTATTCAGCTAATAACTATGTTGGCTGGAAAAATGACTATTTATCAGAAGAGAGCCATACCCAGCCCTGAGTATCTTCTTTCTGTTGTTTGATCGCCAGCTCGGCATCCTCTTCCAGCTCCCAGCGATTCAGGCAGAAACAGGCCAGAGGATCACTTGTTGTAGGAAAACGGCGAAGCAACACTTCGCCGTCAATCGCACAAACCAGTTGAAAACCATTGACCAGCGCACTGAAGCAAACGGCCTGTATCGTTTCATCCCACCATTCACGCTCAGGAAACTGAATCGCCTGATTCACGCACTCATCTCTTGTTTCAACACATCAATAATTGGCGTGATTTCTGGCATCACCCCATGCCACAGCATAAAGGAGTGCGCCGCCTGCCCCACCAGCATTCCCAGGCCATCAGCAATCTGAGTCGATCCTTGCTGGCGACACCATTGCAGGAAAGGTGTATCACCCACCTGATAGAACATGTCATAGCAACGGCTACGCTCATTCAGCAGTCCAACAGGCAGATCAGGAATCCCCCCTTCGACACCGCTTGACGTTGCATTGATGACCAGATCGAACTGCGCATCGCGCAATTCATTCTGCGCAAGCGAACGGATACCACCGTGGTGCTGGAAAAGTGCCACCAACTCTTCAGCCCGCGCGTGAGTGCGATTCGTCACTGTTACACTGCAATTAAACGCGAGGAGCGGCAGGATCACGCCCCGTGCGGCCCCACCGGCACCGATCAACAGGATTCGATCGTCGGGATGAATCAACTGCAAACGCAGAATATCGCTTAACAGGCCGATCCCATCGGTGTTGTCCCCCAATAGACGACCATCATCCAACTTCTTTAGCGTATTGACCGCGCCTGCCAGCGCTGCGCGTTCCGTCAGTTCACTGGAGAGGGCAAAAGCCTGCTGTTTGAACGGCAGAGTAATATTTGCCCCCCTGCCATCCTGAGCAAAAAACTCGCGAGCGGACTGCTCAAATCCATCAAGCGGTGCACATAGCCGGCCGTAAGGATGCGGAATACCGGTTTGTTCAGCAAATAGCTGGTGAATACGCGGCGATTTGCTGTGGCTAATCGGGTTACCGAAGACGACGAAAGACGGCATAAGTGTTCTCTTTATCCCTGGCGAATGAGTTCGCCGGTTAATACATCGCGGATTTCTGATGGATTCTGACGACCACCGGTTTCGCCGAGGAATACCGGGAACGTCTCGCCAAACTGTGCCAGTACTTCAGCGACATCGCGACAAGGCGGTAAACTCGTCAGATTGGCACTGGTAGAAACCAGGGGTTTACCAAAGGTTTTGCACAATGCCACAACACCGGGATGATCGCTGACGCGAACGGCCAGCGAGGAAAATTGCCCCGTCAACCAGCCCGGGGTCGATGCACGCGCGGGTAACACCCAAGTGACCGGTCCTGGCCAGAGGGAAAACATCCGCTCTTTTTGCTCCGCAGAGAGCTGCTCATCGGCAATATAAGGAATCAGTTGCTGATAGTCAGCCGCAATAAGAATGAGCCCCTTCTCTATCGGACGATGTTTTAACTTCAGCAGTTTCATCACTGCTGCTTCGCTATCAGGATCACAACCCAAACCGAATACGGCCTCGGTCGGATAAGCAATCACTGCAGACTGACGCAGCACGTTAACGCAGTGCGTTAGTGACTCATCCACGGATTTCATCTTCACTACCATTATCTAATGTTACAGGTTTGCCACAGGCTTTACTGGCGCAAAAACGCCTGACACCTCTGGCCGTTTTCTTTTCAATAAGCAGCGGAAACTGGCAGAACTCGCAGATCCCTTCCAACGGTGTGAAATTAACCGCGAACTGACAATCCGGATAACGGTCACAAGCATGGAAGGTTTTACCGAAGCGCGAGCGACGTTGAACCAGCTTTCCCCCCTGGCACTGCGGACAGGCAAGTGTGGTTTCATCTGGCTTATCGATGGTTTCGGTATGTTCGCATTCGGGATAATCGCTACAGGCGATAAACATGCCATAGCGCCCCTGGCGCAGTACGAGGTCAGCACCGCATTTTGGGCATAGCTGACCTTCAAGCACTTTAATGATGTGCCCGTCAGCCTGGCCTTTTAGCGGACGAATAAAGTCGCATTCAGGATAGAGTGAGCAACCAAGGAAAGCGCCATGTTTCCCGGAGCGAATAACCAGTTCTGCCCCACACTGGGGGCAGGGTTCATTTTTTCGCACAGCGAAAAGCGCTGTTTTATTCATAACATTGTGTACACGAAGGCAATCTTCAGTGCAGCATTCCTTCATTGACGTCGAAAAGTAGCTCTTCCATTTGCTGATAGGCGTTTTCACATCCTGGGATATTAAACAACACCATCAGCACCACCCATTTGAGATCGTCCAGATCAAACTCGAGAGTATCAAGTGCCATAATACGTTCGATAACCATTTCGCGCGTGTCCAGATTCAGCACCTGAATTTGCTCCAGGAACAAAATAAAGCCACGACAGTTGGCATCTAAACGCTGACTCTCTTCCTCGGTGTAGATACGCATAGACAGCGGATCGGTAGTCAGCTGAATCGGGGCGACCAGACCTTCCTGATAATCCGCCAGCTTCTCCAACCAGTTCAACGCATTATAAATATCTTCACGATGAAAACCTGCATCGGTTAAATCATCAGTCAATTTATCCTGATCAACACGCATTTCTGCTTCGTTGTGGATATACGTTTCAAATAAGTACATTAGTACGTCGAACATGGCTTGCCCTCCTCAATCGGACATAGCCGCCGGGTACAGCTGCGATCCACCCTGCTAACTCCAACTCAAGCAACTTCGCTACGATGGTTGGCACAGGTTGGCCGGCACGTTCAGCGACGACGTCAACAGGTGTAACCTCATCTCCTACGTTAGCCAACACATCGGGAAATGGCAATGGAGGATTACTACTCTGCGCTGAATTGTTTTCCCGTTGGGGCAAATCTGATAGCCAGGAGAGGTCGCTCTGTATTTGTTCGATAATATTATTGGGATGAGCCACAAGTAATGCCCCCTGCTGAATCAGCCAGTGTGTTCCCTCGCTGCCGGGGCTGGCCAGGGACCCCGGTAGCGCATACACGTCTCGGTTCTGCTCCAATGCCAGTTTAGCTGTAACCAGTGAGCCACTGCGTAACGTCGCCTCCACGACCAGAACACCGAGGCTCAGGCCGCTAATGATCCGGTTGCGCCGGGGGAAATGCGCGCGTAATGGCTGCACCGACAGAGGAAACTCAGAGACCAGCGCACCGCCACCGGCAATGATCTGCTCTGCCAGTGCCTGATGGCGCCGTGGGTAAAGAACATCAAGTCCACTACCCAGCACGGCTATCGTCTTACCTTGCACCTCCAGCGCAGCACGATGAGCGACACCATCAATGCCTAACGCCAACCCACTGGTAATCGTCAAGCCACTGAGAGCCAGCGCCTGGCTGAACCAGTTGCCCCATTCACTACCATAATGGGAGCAATGCCGACTGCCAACCACCGCCAGCTGAGGAGAGGAAAGTATGGCCGGATCACCCGCAACAAATAGCATCAACGGAAAACGTGTGATCGCCTTCAACTGCTCTGGGTAATAAGGGCTAAGAGGTGTAATAAAATGGTGCTGTGGTGCCTCCAGCCATTCAATACTCTGAGCAATAATCTGTTTATCATAATCAAGGAACGCCTGCTGCTGTAAAACCGACAGACCTAGCGATGCCAGATCGCAGGCGTCAGGCAACGCGATCGTCTGTAATTCAGTCATTAAAGTCAGGCGCTGTGAACTTGATAGCCCGGACAGAGTTGAAAGCCGCAAGGCGCACTCCACTGGTAACATGAATCTCTCCCTGATATTGCCCCTTCCCCCTGAAGGTTACCGCCACGAATGCTGTCAATCGCAGCGCGAAATGTCTACAATAAGAGAGATAAATATCTAATCCCTTGAACACAGATCTGGAAAGTTATGTCAGTTTTGCAGGTATTACATTTTCCTGACGATCGCCTGCGCATCGTTGCGGAACCGGTAAAAGAAGTGAATGCTAATATTCAGCGTATCGTCGATGATATGTTTGAAACAATGTACGCAGAGGAAGGTATTGGCCTGGCAGCAACACAGGTGGATATTCATCAGCGTATTATCGTGATTGATGTTTCTGAGAATCGGGACGAGCGGCTGGTACTCATCAATCCGGAATTGCTGGAAGAAAGTGGCGAAACCGGTATTGAAGAAGGTTGTTTGTCTATTCCTGAACAACGCGCACTCGTGCCTCGCTCTGAAAGAGTCAAAATTCGGGCACTGGACCGTGACGGCAACAGCTTTGAATTGGAAGCGGATGGCCTGCTGGCAATCTGTATTCAACACGAGATGGATCATTTGGTTGGTAAGCTGTTTATAGATTACCTGTCGCCAATGAAACGTCAGCGTATCCGTCAGAAGCTGGAAAAACTGTATCGTCAAAGCGCCCGCGACTGAGTTCGCTGACTGAAGGGAATAATGTGTCCGAATCATTAAAAATCATTTTTGCCGGCACCCCTGACTTTGCAGCGCGTCATCTTGACGCGCTGTTGTCATCCGGGCATCAGGTTGTCGGTGTATTTACTCAGCCAGATCGACCCGCGGGCCGTGGCAACAAACTCACCGCCAGCCCCGTAAAACAGCTGGCCGAACAACACAACATTCCGGTTTTCCAGCCTAAATCACTACGTCCCGAAGAGAACCAACAACTGGTCGATGCGCTTAATGCTGATGTCATGGTGGTCGTTGCCTACGGGTTGATTCTACCGAAAGCCGTGCTGGATATGCCACGTCTTGGTTGCATTAACGTTCATGGTTCCCTGTTACCGCGCTGGCGTGGTGCCGCACCCATTCAGCGCTCGCTGTGGGCAGGTGATGCAGAGACAGGTGTGACCATCATGCAGATGGATGTTGGGCTTGATACCGGCGATATGCTCTTCAAGTTGGCCTGCCCGATCGAAGCCAGTGATACCAGTGCCACGCTGTACGACAAGCTGGCGAACCTCGGGCCTGCCGGAATGCTGAGCACTCTGACACAACTGGCAGAAGGCAGCGCACAACCTGAAGTGCAGGATGAATCGCTGGTCAGTTATGCCGAAAAACTAAGCAAGGAAGAGGCCCGTCTTGACTGGTCACTTTCTGCGTCACAGCTTGAACGCTGTATCCGTGCGTTTAATCCATGGCCAGTCAGCTACTTCGTCATTGATGAGCAACCGGTGAAAGTATGGAAGGCATCGGTGCTGGCCGCCGTTAGCGGACATCAGCCAGGCGAAGTCCTGCAAGCTGATAAGCATGGCATTCAGGTAGTGACTACCGATGGCGTGCTGAATATCGAAGAACTGCAGCCTGCCGGCAAAAAGCCGATGAAAGCCCAGGACCTGCTCAACTCCCGCCGTGAATGGTTTACTCCGGGCAATATTATTGCCTGATGCGTTGCCCGGCACTCATGCCGGGCAATCGTAAGAATTGCGAATCCACTATGAAAAAAAATACTAACTTACGCAGTGTTGCTGCTCAGACTATCGAGAAAGTCGTTGAGCAAGGGCAATCGCTCAGTAACGTGCTGCCCGCTGCACAGAAATCTGTCGGTGAGAAAGACGCAGCCCTGCTACAGGAGCTTTGCTACGGCGTACTGCGTACGCTTCCGCAACTGGAGTGGATTATCAGCAAACTGATGTCACGTCCGATGACAGGCAAGCAACGCACTATTCACTTCCTGATTATGGTCGGCCTGTATCAGTTGATGCATACACGAATCCCGGCTCATGCTGCACTAGCGGAAACGGTAGAGGGTGCCATTGCGCTGAAACGTCAGCAGCTAAAAGGCCTGATCAACGGAGTACTGCGGCAGTTCCAGCGTCAACAGGAAGAGTTGATGCTGCAGATGAATGATGGCGATCAGCAGTACCTGCATCCAAAGTGGTTACTGGAACGCCTGAAACGTGCCTGGCCAGATCAGTGGCAACAGATTGTCGAGGCTAATAACCAGCGGCCACCGATGTGGCTGCGTGTTAACCGAAACCATCACAGCCGCGATGCGTGGCTGGCACTCCTTGAGGAAAGCGGTAAAACGGCATTTTTTCATCCGCAACACAGTGATGCATTAAGACTGGAAACCCCGTGCGCAGTGGGCCAGCTTCCGGGGTTCGATCAGGGGTGGGTCACTGTTCAGGATGCCTCAGCCCAGGGCTGTGTGGCACTGCTTGATCCACAGAATGGCGAGAAGATCCTCGACCTCTGTGCTGCACCAGGCGGTAAGACGACACATATTCTGGAAGCGGCCCCTCAGGCTGACGTCATGGCCGTAGATGTTGATGCCCAGCGCCTGGCAAGAATTAGTGAGAATTTGCAACGCCTGAACATGACAGCGGAAGTTAAGCTGGGTGACGGCCGTACCCCAGAAGCCTGGTGTGGGAATACGCAATTCGATCGTATTCTGCTGGATGCGCCATGTTCAGCAACCGGTGTCATACGGCGCCATCCTGATATCAAGTGGCTGCGCCGCGATCGTGATATCCCAGAACTTGCCTTATTACAGCAGCAGATTCTGGATGCAGTCTGGCCACATCTGAAGTCAGGCGGGACGTTGTTATACGCGACCTGTTCAATATTACCGGAAGAAAATCATCAGCAAGTAAGCCAGTTCCTGCAGCGTCATACTGATGCGCGTTTAAGTGATACAGGTGACCTCTCACAACCGGGTATTCAGGTATTTCCGCAGACCGATGGCGGTGATGGCTTCTATTACGCAAAATTGATAAAACAATGACCAGCGTGGCGCGTTACACTGCGCCACAATCTGAACGATAACCAACAGACTGAAGCATAATGAAAATCATCATTCTTGGTGCAGGACAGGTCGGCGGAACACTCGCTGAGAACCTGGTCGGTGAAAACAACGATATTACCGTGGTCGATACCGATGCCCTGCGTTTGCGTCAGCTGCAGGACAAGTTCGACTTACGCGTGGTACAGGGGCATGGTTCACATCCCCGTGTATTACGCGAGGCCGGCGCTGAAGATGCTGATATGCTGGTTGCGGTAACCAATTCAGATGAAACCAATATGGTCGCCTGTCAGGTTGCCTACTCTCTTTTTAACACGCCAAACCGCATCGCCCGTATCCGCGCCCCGGACTATATCCGTGATGCTGATAAGCTATTCATTCCTGAAGCCGTTCCTATCGACCATCTGATCTCACCCGAGCAATTGGTGATCGACAATATCTACCGACTCATTGAGTACCCGGGTGCTCTGCAGGTAGTTAATTTTGCCGAAGGCAAGGTGAGTCTGGCCGTGGTGAAAGCCTATTATGGTGGGCCGCTGGTCGGTAATGCCTTATCAGTGATGCGCGAGCATATGCCGCACATTGATACCCGCGTAGCAGCGATCTTCCGTCAGGATCGCCCGATCCGCCCCCAGGGTTCCACCATCATTGAAGCGGGAGATGAAGTGTTCTTCATCGCTGCCAGCCAGCATATCCGCGCGGTAATGAGTGAATATCAAAGGCTGGAAAAACCCTACAAGCGCATTATGATCGTCGGTGGTGGGAATATTGGTTTTGGTCTGGCACAGCGTCTTGAGAAACATTACAGCGTAAAACTGATCGAACGTGATCAGCAGCGAGCTGCTGAGCTGGCCCAGAACCTGCAAAACACCATCGTCTTTTATGGCGATGCATCGGATCAGGAACTGCTGGCTGAAGAACATGTTGATCAGATTGATCTGTTTATCGCCATCACTAACGATGATGAAGCTAATATTATGTCAGCCATGCTGGCAAAACGTATGGGTGCCAAGAAAGCGATGGTACTTATCCAGCGTCGCGCCTATGTTGACCTGGTCCAGGGCAGCGTGATCGACATCGCGATTTCACCTCAGCAGGCAACAATATCAGCGCTGCTAGGACATGTACGTAAAGCGGATATCGTGGGTGTTTCTTCTCTGCGCCGTGGTGTTGCCGAAGCCATTGAAGCTATCGCTCATGGCGAAGAATCTACATCGAAAGTTGTAGGACGTCAGATTGATGACATCAAGCTACCGCCCGGCACAATCATTGGCGCCGTTGTGCGCGGTAGTGATGTGATCATCGCTAATGACAATCTGCGTATTGAGCAGGGCGACCATGTCATTATGTTTCTCACCGACAAGAAGTTTGTTTCTGACGTCGAACGTTTATTCCAGCCCAGCCCGTTCTTCCTCTAATCGATCTAATCTCACTTCTCACCCGGTTCTGACCGGGTGTTTAGCTTTTTATCTGCAATCTCCGTGGAAAAAGCCCGATCGTTTGTTAGACTTAAAAAATTGGCAAATACGGGAGATAACAATGAGTTTATTCAAAGAGTTTCGCGATTTCGCGATGCGTGGCAACGTGGTGGACCTGGCTGTCGGTGTCATCATTGGTGCGGCGTTTGGCAAAATCGTGTCCTCACTGGTGGCAAACATCATTATGCCACCGCTGGGATTATTGATTGGGGGAGTTGATTTTAAACAGTTTGCCTGGGTATTGAAGCCTGCAGAAGGGGAAACCGCAGCAGTCGTAATGCAATACGGTATTTTCCTGCAAACCATTTTTGATTTTGTCATCGTTGCCTTTGCCATCTTCATGGCCATCAAAGTGATGAACAAAATGTACAAAAAGAAAGAAGTGGAAAAACCGGTGGCAAAACCTTCTGCAGAAGAAACTCTTCTGAGTGAGATCCGTGACCTGTTGAAAGAGCAGAATAACAAGCCGCTGTAAGCGAGCCTGGACTTCTGAAAACCGCCATAACTGGCGGTTTTTTTATGCCTGAAAAACCAGGAGGCCAGTGGTAAATACGCGATTTGCGCACTGACCACTGGCCTCCCAGTTACCTTTCTTCGCGTGTTTATCTTTACGTCGGAAGCTGCCTTTTCCTTTCTGATTGACTTCGATACGCGTTTTGAATAATGGGTCATGTAACAATGCTTCCAGAGCATTATCGCGGATAGTGCCCTTTTTATGCTGATAGACAGTCATAGTTTTTCCTGTTGATGGATGACGTTGGTGAATATAGACCTCTGGCAACGGAAATTCAATCGGTGCTTTTCGCCACCGTAGTAGTCGCGCCTTTTTCTAAGGCTTCAAGAATCGAACAATATACACTGCTGTGAGACGTGCCACAGCAGGCATCATTAAGGCAAGTAAGCGAGCGTTGCATATGATGTAATTCCGTAAGCATCGCTTCAACTTCATTCAGCCGCTTCTGTACGATGGTCTTTGATTCCTGGCAGGTATGATGCTCAGGGTCGACGCGAATTGACAGCAATTCACGAATCGCCTCAAGAGTGAAACCCAACTGTCGACCATAGCGAATAAACTTAAGGCGCTGCAGATCGCTGTCACTGTAAAGTCTGAACCCGCCTTCGGTACGCACCTTATGATCCATCATCTGCTGTTTTTCATAAAACCGGATAGTATCCGGCGTCACATCAGCCAGTTTCGCCAGCTGTCCAATACGGTACATTACTCTTCCTCCCGAAAGTGCTGCTGTATTCTGCGGCCATAGCCGCCCTGCAAAAAATCAGTACTGATTCCCGCCTGTTTCAACTTCACCTCAAGTAAGCTCAGACGTTTTGCCTGTTGATAGTAGCGCTCTTCATTTGGATCGACCGTTCGCATTAATTCATCCAGCTCTAGAGCTTCGCGTTTCATCTCCAGCTCTGGTGGCAAGAAGCCAGAATTCTTCAGAATACGATAGCCCGCACGCAGCTCAGAAGGCACATGGCTATCATCATCCAGCTGTAGGGGATGACCTGCTCCGGGGAGATTATCGAGCTCACCCTGACGAAGGGCCGCGAGGATATGCTTTTCTGCGAGTTGATCAAGTAAAGACATGATGGCCTCCGTTTACCAGATTGAGGTCAGCATAACGCATTTGAGAGAGAGATAAAGGGGGCAGGAATTTTGGATATAAAAAAACCCCGCAAGCGGGGCTTTTTCAATACTGCGGCAGATTACTCTGCTGCAGCTTCTGCTTGAGCTTCTGGACGATCAACCAGCTCGATGTAAGCCATCGGAGCGTTGTCACCAGCGCGGAAGCCACACTTCAGAATGCGAGTGTAACCACCTGCACGGCTCGCGAAACGCGGACCGAGCTCATTAAACAGTTTTGCCACGATCTCGTTATCACGAGTACGGGCGAATGCCAGACGACGATTAGCTACGCTGTCGGTCTTGGCAAGAGTAATCAGCGGCTCAACTACGCGACGCAGCTCTTTCGCTTTTGGCAGGGTCGTCTTGATAATCTCGTGACGAACCAAAGAGCCAGCCATGTTGCGGAACATAGCCTGACGATGGCTGCTGTTGCGGTTCAGTTGACGACCACTCTTACGATGGCGCATGACCTTATCCTTCTCAGTGAAACCTTAACCTGTGATCGGGTTATTCATCAGCGATGCTAGCGGGTGGCCAGTTTTCCAGGCGCATGCCCAGAGACAAACCACGAGAAGCCAGCACATCTTTAATCTCAGTAAGAGATTTTTTACCAAGGTTAGGCGTTTTAAGCAGCTCAACCTCGGTACGCTGTACCAGATCACCGATGTAGTGGATAGCTTCTGCCTTAAGGCAGTTAGCAGAGCGGACAGTCAATTCCAGATCGTCAACAGGGCGCAGCAAGATCGGATCGAATTCTGGTTTCTCTTCTTTCACTTCCGGCTGACGTACATCACGTAAGTCGACGAAAGCTTCCAGTTGTTCAGCCAGAATGGTCGCTGCACGGCGGATCGCCTCTTCAGGATCGATAGTACCGTTAGTTTCCATTTCGATGACCAGCTTGTCCAAATCGGTACGCTGTTCTACACGCGCTGCTTCAACATTGTAGGCAATTCGCTCTACAGGGCTGTAGCAGGCATCGACCAACAGACGACCAATTGGGCGCTCATCTTCTTCCGAATGAATTCGGGCAGAAGCCGGCACATAACCACGACCACGCTGAACTTTGATACGCATGCTGATAGCGGCGTTTTCATCGGTCAGGTGACAGATCACGTGCTGCGGCTTGACGATTTCGACATCCCCATCATGGGTGATATCGGCTGCAGTCACAGGGCCAATGCCAGATTTATTCAGAGTAAGAATAACTTCATCTTTGCCCTGAACTCTTACCGCCAAACCTTTTAGGTTGAGCAGGATTTCCAGGATATCTTCCTGTACGCCCTCTTTGGTGCTGTACTCGTGCAGTACACCATCAATTTCAACCTCGGTCACCGCGCAACCCGGCATTGATGAAAGCAGAATACGGCGCAGTGCGTTACCAAGAGTATGGCCAAAGCCACGCTCTAAAGGCTCAAGGGTCACCTTGGCGTGCGTCGAACTCACTTGCTCGATATCTACCAGGCGCGGTTTTAGAAACTCTGTCACAGAACCCTGCATTGTGTCCTCTCTTTGGTACTAAGCCTTACTTGGAGTAAAGCTCGACGATCAGGTGTTCGTTAATGTCCGCAGACAGATCAGTACGTTCAGGAATACGCTTGAACACACCTTCCATCTTAGTTGCATCAACTTCCAGCCAGGTTGGCTTTTCACGCTGTTCAGCCAGCTCCAGAGCGGCTTTCACGCGAGACTGCTTTTTGGCTTTCTCACGGATGCTAACAACGTCATTCGGAGTTACCTGATAAGAAGCGATGCTAACAACGCGACCGTTTACCATAATAGATTTGTGGCTAACCAACTGACGTGCTTCTGCACGAGTGGCACCAAAGCCCATACGGTAAACAACGTTATCCAGACGACCTTCCAGCAGAGCTAACAGATTTTCACCTGTGTTGCCTTTCAGACGAGCTGCTTCTTTATAATAGTTACGGAACTGACGCTCCAGCACGCCGTAGGTACGACGAACTTTCTGCTTTTCACGTAACTGCACGCCATAGTCAGACAGACGTGGCTTGCGCGCACCGTGCTGACCAGGAGCTTGTTCAATCTTACACTTGGTATCAATCGCGCGAACGCCAGACTTGAGGAACAGGTCTGTGCCTTCACGACGGCTCAGCTTGAGCTTAGGACCCAAATATCTTGCCATTTTCTTTCTCCAACATTCCTAAAAAACGGGGCGTTATACGCGACGTTTTTTCGGCGGACGACAACCGTTGTGAGGGATCGGAGTCACATCAGTAATATTAGTGATGCGGAAACCAGCAGCGTTCAGAGCACGAATTGTTGATTCGCGGCCTGGACCAGGACCCTTAACCATAACTTCCAGGTTCTTAATACCGTAATCTTTCACGGCCTCTGCGCAACGCTCTGCAGCAACCTGCGCAGCGAACGGCGTAGACTTACGAGAACCACGGAAACCGGAACCACCGGCTGTTGCCCAACCCAGCGCATTACCTTGACGATCGGTAATAGTTACGATGGTGTTGTTGAAAGATGCATGGACATGAGCCACGCCATCAGAGACTTGCTTTCTTACACGCTTACGTGCACGAACTGGTGCCTTTGCCATTATTCAATCACCCCGATTATTTCTTGATCGGTTTACGCGGACCCTTACGGGTACGTGCGTTAGTCTTGGTACGCTGACCGCGCACTGGAAGACCACGACGATGACGCAAACCACGATAGCAGCCAAGGTCCATAAGACGCTTGATGCTCAGGGTGACTTCACGACGCAGATCGCCTTCAACAACAAATTTAGCTACTGCATCACGCAGAATGTCGATTTGTTCTTCAGACAGCTCACTGATCTTAACATTTTCAGCAATACCCGTTGACGCACAGATAGCCTGTGAGCGGGTTTTACCGATACCGAAAATTGCAGTTAATGCGATAACGGTATGTTTATGATCAGGAATGTTAATGCCTGCTATACGGGCCACTATGCACTCCTATTTAATTACTTATGCGTCCCATGCCGAAAAGCCCGTTTTCAGGATACTCAAATGGAAACGCATAGACATACAAAAGATTGGCTGGCTAATCTAGCCAGCTCAACCCGACTTTGCAAGAAAAATATGCGATTAAATCAGCCTTGGCGCTGTTTATGCTTAGGCTCGGCACTACAAATCACACGAACGACGCCGTCGCGACGAATGATTTTGCAGTTACGACATAATTTCTTGACGGAAGCACGAACTTTCATTTTTACTCTCCGTAACTTCTCAAGCGCCTGAATTAACGGCCGTAGCCCTTCAGGTTTGCTTTCTTCAATGCAGACTCATACTGACTTGACATCATCAGAGTTTGCACTTGAGCCATAAAGTCCATGATGACAACGACTACGATCAGCAGTGATGTACCGCCGAAGTAGAATGGAACTTTCATCGCATCACGCATGAACTCCGGGATCAGGCAGATAAAGGTAATGTACAACGCACCGATTAATGTCAGGCGTGTCATTACTTTATCGATATACTTCGCCGTCTGTTCTCCCGGACGAATACCTGGTACAAATGCACCAGACTTCTTCAGGTTATCTGCTGTTTCACGCGGGTTGAAAACCAACGCTGTGTAGAAGAAACAGAAGAAGATGATTGCAGTCGCATAGAGTAGCACATAAAGCGGTTGACCTGGCTGTAATGACATCGAAATAGTCGTCAGCCAGTTCCAGCCAGTTCCGCCCCCGAACCATGACGCGATGGTTGCTGGGAACAAGATAATGCTGGAAGCAAAGATAGCAGGTATTACACCAGCCATATTAACTTTCAACGGTAAATGTGTGCTCTGCGCAGCATAGACACGACGGCCTTGCTGACGTTTCGCATAGTTCACCACAATGCGGCGTTGACCACGCTCAACGAAAACAACGAAGAAGGTCACTGCAAATACGAGAACTGCAACCAACAGCAACAGGAGGAAGTGCAGGTCGCCTTGCCGCGCTTGCTCGATGGTATGGCCAATGGCCGGCGGCAGACCCGCAACAATACCAGCGAAGATAATGATCGAGATACCATTACCGATACCTCGCTCAGTTATCTGCTCGCCCAGCCACATCAGGAACATTGTCCCCGTGACCAGACTGACAACAGCGGTAAAGTAGAAAGCAAAACCTGGATTTAGTACCAGACCTTGCATTCCTGGCATATTCGGCAGGCCGGTAGCAATACCGACCGCCTGGAATATACCTAATACCAGAGTACCGTAACGGGTGTACTGGCTAATCTTACGACGGCCAGCCTCCCCTTCTTTCTTGATTTCTGCTAACGCTGGATGAACCACCGTCAGCAGCTGGATAATAATAGAGGCCGAAATATACGGCATAATACCCAGGGCAAAGATAGAAGCACGGCTCAGAGCACCACCAGAGAACATGTTGAACATTTCAATGATGGTGCCACGCTGTTGCTCAAGCAGTTTGGCAAGTACAGTGGCATCGATACCAGGGATCGGAATAAAAGAACCAATGCGGAAGACAATTAGCGCACCAATTACAAACAGAAGTCTGCGTTTTAGTTCGCCAAAACCACCTTTGGCACTTTGAAAATCTAATCCCGGTTGCTTAGCCATCTGCTACTTATTCCTCAATTTTACCGCCAGCAGCTTCGATTGCAACACGAGCGCCTTTAGTTACACGCAGACCGCGAATCGTTACCGGTGCAGAAACTTCGCCAGACAAGATCACTTTCGCGAACTCCATCTGAATACCGATAATGTTTGCTGCTTTCAGCGTGTTCAGGTCGACGATACCGCCTTCAACTTTCGCCAGGTCAGACAGACGAACTTCTGCAGTGACCATTGCTTTGCGAGAGGTGAAACCGAATTTCGGCAGACGACGGTACAGAGGCATCTGGCCGCCTTCAAAACCACGACGTACGCCACCGCCAGAACGTGAGTTCTGACCTTTGTGACCGCGACCGCCGGTTTTGCCGAGACCAGAACCAATACCACGACCCAGACGTCTAGGAGCGTGCTTGGAGCCGTCGGCCGGAGACAGAGTATTTAAACGCATCTGTTACTCCTCCACTTTAACCATGTAGGAAATCGCGTTAACCATACCGCGTACAGCTGGCGTGTCTTCACGCTCTACGGTGTGGTTAATACGACGCAGACCCAGGCCAAGCAGTGTTGCCTTATGTTTAGGCAAACGACCGATCGAACTACGGGTTTGAGTAATTTTAATAGTCTTAGCCATGGTCATTACCCCAGAATGTCTTCAACGGATTTGCCACGCTTGGCAGCGACCATTTCTGGGGAATTCATGTTGGCCAGGCCATCCAGAGTTGCACGAACCACGTTGATCGGGTTGGTGGAACCGTAGGCTTTAGCCAAAACGTTATGAACCCCAGCAACTTCCAGAACGGCGCGCATTGCACCACCGGCAATAATACCGGTACCTTCTGAAGCTGGTTGCATGAACACACGAGAACCTGTGTGCACACCTTTAACAGGGTGCTGCAGGGTGCCGTTGTTCAGCGCGACATTGATCATATTGCGACGAGCTTTTTCCATCGCTTTCTGGATCGCTGCTGGAACTTCACGCGCTTTTCCGTAACCAAAACCAATGCGACCATTACCATCACCAACAACAGTCAGAGCTGTGAAGGAGAAAATACGGCCACCTTTAACGGTTTTAGATACGCGATTTACCGCGATCAGCTTTTCCTGCAGTTCGCCAGCTTGTTTTTCGATGTGTGCCATCTTACACCTCTACCTTAGAACTGTAGGCCAGCTTCACGGGCAGCATCTGCCAGTGCCTGGACACGACCATGATATTGGAAACCAGAACGGTCGAAAGAAACACCAGTGATGCCTTTTTCGATTGCGCGTTCAGCAACTGCTTTACCAACAGCAGCAGCAGCGTCTTTGTTTCCAGTGTACTTCAGTTGCTCACTGATAGCTTTTTCTACTGTAGAAGCAGCGACCAGGACTTCAGAACCGTTGGGTGCGATTACCTGTGCGTAAATATGACGCGGGGTACGATGTACCACCAGGCGAGTAGCACCCAGCTCTTTGAGCTTGCGACGTGCGCGGGTCGCACGACGGATACGAGCAGATTTCTTATCCATAGTGTTACCTTACTTCTTCTTAGCCTCTTTGGTACGCACGACTTCGTCGGCGTAACGAACACCCTTGCCTTTATAAGGCTCAGGACGACGGTAGGCGCGCAGATCCGCTGCAACCTGACCAATCAGCTGTTTATCAGCGCCTTTCAGCACGATCTCAGTCTGAGTTGGACATTCAGCAGTGATTCCCGCTGGCAGCTCATGGTCAACAGGGTGAGAGAAGCCCAGGGCTAAGCTCACAGAGTTGCCTTTTACGGCTGCACGATAACCTACACCAACCAGCTGCAGCTTCTTAGTGAAGCCTTCGGTAACACCGATAACCATAGCGTTCAACAGCGCACGAGAGGTACCCGCCTGCGCCCAACCATCCACAAAACCTTCGCGCGGAGCGAAAGTCAGGGTGTTGTCAGCATGCTTAACTTCTACAGCTTTGTTGAGCGTACGAGTCAGCTCGCCGTTTTTACCTTTAATCGAAATAACCTGACCGTCGAGTTTTACCTCTACGCCGGCAGGAATCGCGACTGGTGCTTTAGCAACACGAGACATTTATTCCTCCGATTAAGCTACGTAGCAGATAATTTCGCCGCCAAGACCTGCCTGGCGTGCTGCACGATCGGTCATAACACCTTTAGAGGTAGAGATAACAGCGATACCCAGTCCAGCCATAACTTTTGGCAGTTCGTCTTTGCGTTTGTAGATACGCAGACCTGGACGGCTTACACGCTGAATGCTCTCAACCACTGCCTTGCCCTGGAAATACTTAAGAGTCAGTTCCAGTTCAGGCTTGGTGTCGCCTTCGATTTTAAATTCTTCAATATAGCCTTCTTCCTTCAGCACGTTGGCAATAGCCAATTTCAGCTTGGAGGAAGGCATGGTGACCGCAACTTTGTTCGCGGCTTGACCGTTACGGATACGGGTCAGCATATCCGCGATCGGATCTTGCATGCTCATCTGTCTTTACTCCCGTGATTCAATTGGTAATTACCAGCTAGCCTTTCTCAAGCCAGGTACTTCACCGCGCATGGCGGCTTCACGCAACTTGATACGGCTCAGACCGAATTTGCCCACATAACCATGTGGACGGCCAGTTTGACGGCAGCGGTTACGCTGACGAGACGGGCTGGAATCACGCGGCAGAGTTTGCAGCTTGAGAACAGCATTCCAACGATCTTCGTCGGATGAGTTCACATTTGAAATGATAGCCTTCAGTTCCTCGCGTTTAGCGCGGTACTTGTCAGCCAGTTTCACGCGAACGACTTCACGTGCTTTCATCGATTGCTTAGCCATCAGTAACCCTGCCTTACTTGCGGAACGGGAAGTTAAAAGCAGCCAAAAGTGCGCGGCCTTCATCATCAGATTTCGCAGTAGTGGTAATGGTGATATCCAAACCACGAACGCGGTCGACTTTGTCATAGTCGATCTCTGGGAAGATGATCTGCTCACGAACGCCCATGCTGTAGTTTCCACGGCCATCGAATGACTTAGCGGACAAGCCACGGAAGTCACGGATACGTGGAACAGCAATAGAAATCAGACGCTCAAAGAACTCCCACATGCGTTCGCCACGCAGAGTTACTTTACAGCCGATCGGATAGCCCTGACGGATTTTGAAGCCTGCAACTGATTTGCGTGCTTTGGTGATAAACGGCTTTTGACCGGAGATTGCTGCTAAGTCAGCTGCTGCATTATCCAGCAGTTTCTTATCAGCGATCGCTTCACCTACACCCATATTCAGGGTGATCTTCTCGACCCGAGGGACTTGCATGACAGAATTGTAGCTAAACTCAGTCATGAGTTGTTTAACTACTTCGTCTTTGTAGTAATCATGCAGTTTCGCCATCGTACTACTCCAAATTACTTGATAGTTTCGCTGTTCGACTTGAAGAAACGGACTTTTTTGCCGTCTTCGAATCTAAAGCCTACACGGTCAGCCTTGCCGGTTGCCGAGTTGAAGAGTGCAACGTTAGAAACCTGAATAGCAGCTTCTTTTTCAACGATGCCACCTGGTTGGTTCAGAGCCGGAACCGGCTTTGAGTGTTTCTTAACCAGGTTAATACCTTCAACAATCAGTTTGCCTGAAGACAGAACATTTTTTACTTTACCGCGCTTACCTTTATCTTTGCCGGTCAGCACGATAACTTCGTCATCGCGACGGATTTTAGCTGCCATTTTTCGCTCCTTAGAGTACTTCTGGTGCCAGAGAGATAATTTTCATGAACTTTTCAGTACGAAGTTCACGAGTTACCGGCCCAAAAATACGCGTTCCGATAGGCTGCTCACTGTTATTATTTAAAATAACGCATGCATTACCATCGAAGCGAATGACAGAACCGTCCGGGCGACGAACACCCTTCCTGGTGCGCACCACTACCGCTTTCAGCACATCACCCTTCTTAACCTTACCGCGAGGAATTGCTTCCTTGATGGTAATTTTGATGATGTCGCCTACGCCTGCGTAGCGACGGTGCGAGCCACCCAGAACCTTGATACACATTACGCGACGTGCACCGGAGTTGTCGGCGACGGTCAGCATAGTCTGTTCTTGGATCATTTTAGTGCTCCGCTAATGTCAACTACTACTTCGGGACCTGATTCAGGTCGTATAAAAGCCCCATATTGAGGGCGCAGCATTATAACACTGCTTCCTGCATATGGGTAGAAAAAATAAACGGCTCTTGCGAGCCGTTTATCTTATTTTTTAGAGACGGCAGATTCTATTACAGAATTGCTTTCTCTACAACGCGAACCAGCGTCCAGGACTTAGTCTTGGACAGTGGACGGCATTCGCGGACTTCAACCACGTCGCCGATACCACATTCATTGTTCTCGTCGTGTACGTGCAGTTTGGTCGTACGCTTGATGAATTTCCCGTAGATTGGGTGCTTCACAACACGTTCGATAGCAACAACAATAGATTTCTCCATTTTGTCACTAGTCACACGACCTTGCAGAGTACGGATTTTATCGGTCATTACGCACCCGCCTTCTCAGTCAGTAAAGTCTTAACACGTGCAACATCACGGCGCACATTCTTCAAGACGTGAGTCTGTTGAAGTTGGCCGGATGCTGCCTGCATGCGCAGATTAAACTGTTCACGCAGCAGGTTAAGAAGCTCAGTGTTGAGCTCTTCAACGCTTTTTTCACGCAGCTCTGTAGCTTTCATTACATCACCGTCTTAGTTACAAAGGTGGTTTTGATAGGCAGTTTTGCTGCTGCCAGCTTGAAGGCTTCACGGGCCAGCTCTTCTGGAACGCCGTCCATTTCATACAGGACTTTGCCAGGCTGGATCAAGGCAACCCAATACTCTACGTTACCTTTACCTTTACCCATACGCACTTCCAGCGGCTTCTCGGTAATTGGTTTGTCCGGGAATACTCGGATCCAAATTTTACCTTGACGCTTAACTGCACGGGTCATAGCACGACGTGCTGCTTCGATCTGACGTGCAGTCAGACGACCACGGCCAACAGCTTTCAGACCGAAAGTACCGAAGCTAACATCCGTACCCTGCGCCAGACCACGGTTGCGGCCTTTGTGCACTTTACGGAATTTTGTACGCTTTGGTTGTAACATCAGCGACTCTCCTTACTTACGGCCTTTACGCTGCTGCTTTTTAGGTTGAGCAGCCGGTTCCGGTTGTTCAACAGCAGCCATACCACCCAGGATCTCACCTTTGAAGATCCATACCTTAACGCCGATTACACCATAAGTGGTGTGGGCTTCAGAGGTGTTGTAGTCAATGTCTGCACGCAGAGTGTGCAGTGGCACGCGGCCTTCACGGTACCATTCAGTACGCGCGATTTCTGCACCGCCAAGACGGCCACTAACTTCAACTTTGATCCCTTTAGCGCCCAGACGCATTGCGTTCTGTACAGCACGCTTCATCGCACGGCGGAACATCACACGACGCTCCAGCTGTGAAGTGATGCTGTCAGCAACCAATTTAGCGTCCAGTTCCGGTTTACGGACTTCGGCGATATTAATCTGTGCAGGAACGCCAGCGATATCCGCTACGACCTTGCGCAGTTTTTCTACATCTTCGCCTTTCTTACCGATAACGATGCCTGGGCGAGCAGTGTGAATGGTCACACGGATGCTCTTAGCCGGACGCTCGATAACGATACGAGAAACGGATGCTTTAGCCAGTTCTTTAGTCAGGAACTGACGCACTTTAAAGTCGCTGTCCAGGTTGTCAGCGAATTCTTTGGTATTTGCGAACCAGGTAGAGTTCCAGGGTTTAACAATACCCAGGCGAATACCATTAGGATGTACTTTCTGACCCATTGCTAGTCTCCAGAGTCTCAGCGATCGGACACAACCACAGTAATGTGGCTGGTGCGCTTCAGGATGCGATCTGCACGACCTTTTGCACGAGGCATAATGCGCTTCATGCTTGGGCCTTCGTCTACGAAGATCTTCGTGACTTTCAGATCATCAATGTCAGCGCCATCGTTGTGTTCGGCGTTAGCAATGGCAGATTCCAGAACTTTCTTGACCAGTACAGCCGCTTTCTTATTGGTGTAGGTCAAAATGTCCAGAGCCTGCGACACTTTCTTACCGCGTACAAGATCCGCTACCAGGCGAACCTTCTGTGCAGAAGAACGAGCGTGGCGATGTTTAGCGATAGTTTCCATCTCTTCCTCCTGCCTTAGCGTTTCTTGGCTTTTTTATCAGCCGCGTGGCCGCGATAAGTACGGGTCGGTGCAAATTCACCCAGTTTGTGACCGACCATTTCGTCGGAAACAAAGACAGGAACGTGCTGACGACCATTATGGACAGCGATGGTCAAACCGATCATGTTAGGGAAGATCGTTGAACGACGGGACCAGGTGCGCAGTGGCTTCTTGTCTCCGCTTTCCAAAGCTTTCTCTACCTTCTTCAGCAAGTGCAGGTCAATAAAAGGACCTTTCTTGAGAGAACGTGGCATGGCTTATCCTCTAAAATTATTTGCTACGGCGACGTACGATGAACTTATCGGTACGCTTGTTGCTGCGGGTTTTCTTACCTTTGGTCTGAACGCCCCACGGAGTTACCGGGTGCTTACCAAAGTTTTTACCCTCACCACCACCGTGCGGGTGATCAACTGGGTTCATCGCAGTACCGCGAACGGTAGGGCGAATACCACGCCAACGAGCTGCACCGGCTTTACCCAGAACGCGAAGCATGTGCTCAGCGTTACCGACTTCGCCCAGGGTTGCGCGGCAGTCAATTTCGACTTTACGCATTTCACCAGAACGCAGACGCAGGGTAACGTAAGAACCATCACGCGCAACGATCTGCACGTAAGTACCAGCAGAGCGAGCAATCTGACCGCCTTTGCCTGGTTTCATTTCTACGTTATGCACGGTAGAACCCACTGGGATGTTACGCATCGGCAGAGTGTTACCTGCTTTAATCGCAGCATCAACGCCAGACTGAATCTGGTCGCCAGCTTTCAGGCCTTTAGGGGCCAGGATATAACGGCGTTCGCCGTCTTTGTACAGAACCAGTGCGATGTTCGCAGAGCGGTTCGGATCGTACTCAAGACGTTCAACGGTCGCTGGGATACCATCTTTGTTGCGTTTGAAGTCAACAATACGGTAAGCCTGCTTGTGACCACCACCGATATGACGGGTAGTGATGCGACCATTGTTGTTACGGCCACCGGATTTGCTGTTTTTTTCTACCAGCGGGGCGAATGGTTTGCCCTTGTGCAGCTCCGCGTTTACCACTTTAACTACATGGCGACGACCCGGAGATGTCGGTTTACATTTAACAATTGCCATTGTTCTTCTCCTCCGACTTACTCAGCGCCGCCTGCGAAGTCCAGATTCTGGCCTTCTTTCAGGGTGACGTAAGCTTTTTTCCAGTCGCTACGACGACCAATACGCTGTCCAGAACGCTTAGTTTTGCCTTTAACCAGCAAAGTGTTCACGACTTCAACTTCTACTTCGAAAAGTTTCTGTACAGCGGCTTTGATTTCTGCTTTGGTCGCGTCTTTCGCAACTTTGAGAACGATGGTGTTAGTTTTTTCCATCGCAGCAGATGCTTTTTCAGATACGTGCGGCGCGCGCAGTACTTTCAGCAGACGTTCTTCACGGATCATGCCAGCATCTCCTCAACTTGCTTAACTGCGGCAGCAGTCATAACGACTTTGTCGAAGGCGATCAGGCTAACTGGGTCGATACCCGCTGCATCACGTACGTCAACCTTGTACAGGTTACGCGCGGCCAGGAACAGGTTCTCTTCCAGTTCGCCAGTGATGATCAGCACGTCTTCCAGAGCCATGTCTTTCAGTTTCTCTACCAGCAGCTTAGTTTTAGGTGCTTCCAGAGAGAACTGCTCGACAACGATCAGACGATCTTGACGTACCAGTTCGGACAGGATGCTTTTCAGCGCGCCGCGGTACATCTTTTTGTTAACTTTTTGACTGTGGTCCTGTGGCTTCGCAGCGAAGGTAACACCACCTGAACGCCAGATTGGGCTCTTTACAGAACCTGCACGAGCGCGGCCGGTACCTTTCTGGCGCCATGGCTTTTTGCCTGAACCAGTTACTTCAGCACGAGTCTTCTGAGCACGAGTACCCTGACGAGCACCTGCTGCATAAGCAACAACAACCTGGTGTACCAGCGCTTCGTTGAAATCACGACCGAAGGTAGTTTCGGAAACAGTCAGCGCGCTTTGCGCGTCTTTCAATACTAATTCCATTGCTATCCCCTTACGCCTTCACAGCTGGTTTAACGATAAGGTCGCAACCGGTAGCACCGGGTACTGCACCTTTAACCAGCAGCAGGTTGCGCTCAGCGTCAACACGTACAACGTCCAGACTCTGAACAGTTACACGCTCGTTGCCCATCTGGCCTGCCATTTTCTTGCCTTTGAACACTTTGCCCGGAGTCTGGTTCTGACCGATAGAACCCGGTACGCGGTGTGACAAGGAGTTACCGTGCGTAGCATCCTGAGTACGGAAGTTCCAGCGCTTTACAGTACCGGCAAAACCTTTACCTTTAGATGTTCCAGTCACGTCAACTTTTTTCACGTCAGCGAAAATGTCAACATTAATGCTCTGACCTACAGTGAACTCTGCGCCATCAACGGTGCGGAATTCCCACAGACCACGGCCAGCTTCAACGCCAGCTTTAGCAAAATGACCTGCTTCAGGCTTAGTTACGCGGTTAGCTTTTTTAGCACCGGTAGTTACCTGGATAGCAGTGTAACCGTCGTTTTCCAGGCCTTTGACCTGAGTAACGCGGTTTGCTTCAATTTCGATCACGGTTACAGGGATAGAAACGCCATCTTCTGTGAAGATACGGGTCATACCCACTTTTTTACCGACTAAACCAATCATTGTTTCAACCTCTCAATCGCTCAATGACCTGATTAACCCAGGCTGATCTGCACGTCAACACCTGCAGCCAGATCCAGACGCATCAGAGCATCAACCGTTTTTTCGGTTGGCTCAACGATGTCAACCAGACGCTTGTGAGTGCGAATCTCATACTGATCGCGCGCATCTTTGTTGACGTGCGGAGAGATCAGAACGGTAAAGCGCTCTTTGCGGGTCGGCAGCGGGATAGGACCACGTACCTGCGCACCAGTGCGCTTGGCAGTCTCTACGATTTCCGCAGTTGATTGATCGATCAGACGATGATCAAACGCTTTAAGACGGATACGGATTCTTTGGTTCTGCATGAGACCAGAGCTCCAATTATTTATAAACGAAAAGAATTACTACTCGCATCCATTACGATTGATGGAGGAGTGTAATCGTTGAGCACATAACCCGCATATCGCGAGTATTGTTGACAGGTACTTTCGTACTTGTCTGCGATTCATATCGAATCGCGCCTTACCATATTGGCAGGCCCGCGTATTATACGTACATCCGGAGGTAAAGCAAACACTATGTTCGTTTATCACCAAGGACGGGCATAAAAAAAGAGCGCCGAAGCGCTCTCTTTTCGTGCTCTGGCAGAGCACGCTCTGCCAGACAAGTTTCGACAATTAAGCGATAACTTTAGCAACAACACCCGCACCAACAGTACGGCCGCCTTCGCGA
>NZ_VTDE01000018.1:0-28857 GCF_052824965.1 Erwinia sp. 1181_3 | reverse complement strand
CTCGACGGGTGACAAGGGCTAATTTGCGATAATTTGACTGTTTGCTGCAATCCCCAGCAAAACCCCTCCTTATACCCGCTTATGCACAAACTTATCCACATTCGTCGTATGACCACAATTTTGACGAGCATCGCGCAATCGTTTTCGCTACAATGCCCGCGCGTAACGGAAGCCCCTTCAGGGGCGTTACATGAACCTTACTCTCTGTTTTCTTCCTATATAGAAGAAAGAGAAAGTCTAAGCTTCATATAACGCTCTTTATATGCGATCCAAAGCCAAGGGATAAATCATGCAACAACGTCGTCCTATACGCCGCGCGCTGCTCAGCGTGTCTGATAAAGCCGGTATCCTCGAATTCGCTCAGGCGCTTTCTCAACGTGGCGTCGAGCTGCTCTCCACTGGCGGCACTGCACGCATGCTGGCAGATGCCGGCCTGCCTGTTACTGAAGTGTCTGACTACACCGGTTTCCCGGAAATGATGGATGGACGCGTCAAAACGCTGCACCCGAAAGTGCATGGTGGCATTTTAGGACGCCGCGGTCAGGATGATGCCATCATGGCTGAACACAGCATCTCACCGATTGATATGGTCGTCGTTAACCTCTATCCATTTGCCGAAACCGTTGCCCGTGAAGGTTGTTCGCTGGAAGATGCGGTTGAGAACATCGATATCGGTGGCCCAACCATGGTGCGCTCCGCCGCCAAGAACCACAAAGACGTGGCGATTGTGGTCAAGAGCAGTGACTATCAGGCCATCGTTGCCGAACTGGATGCCAACGATAACTCCCTGACGCTGTCCACACGTTTCGATCTGGCGATTAAAGCCTTCGAACACACCGCCGCCTATGACAGCATGATCGCCAACTACTTCGGTAGCCTGGTTCCTGCTTATCACGGTGACTCCACTGAACCTTCCGGTCGCTTCCCTCGGACTCTTAATCTGAACTTCATTAAGAAGCAGGATATGCGTTACGGTGAGAACAGCCATCAGGATGCTGCCTTCTATATAGAAGAGAATGTTAGCGAGGCTTCTGTCGCAACAGCACAGCAGGTCCAGGGCAAGGCACTCTCTTATAACAACATCGCCGATACCGATGCGGCGCTGGAGTGTGTGAAAGAGTTTGACCAGCCAGCCTGCGTCATCGTCAAGCATGCTAACCCCTGTGGCGTAGCAGTTGGCGGTTCAATTCTTGATGCCTACGAGCGCGCCTACAAAACTGACCCGACGTCTGCTTTCGGCGGCATTATTGCTTTCAACCGCGAGCTGGACGAAACCACTGCGCAGGCCATTATCAGCCGCCAGTTCGTTGAAGTGATTATCGCCCCTTCTGCGACTGAAGCCGCACTGAAAGTGACTGCCGCGAAACAGAACGTGCGTGTACTGACGTGCGGCCAGTGGCAGCAGCGTCAGGCCGGTCTGGACTTCAAACGTGTTAACGGTGGCTTGTTAGTACAGGATCGTGACCTCGGAATGGTAAACGAAAGCCAGCTGCGCGTGGTTAGCCAGCGTCAGCCTACCGAGCAGGAACTGCGTGATGCGCTGTTCTGCTGGAAAGTGGCGAAGTTCGTCAAGTCCAACGCCATCGTCTATGCACGTGACAATATGACCATCGGCATAGGCGCTGGCCAGATGAGCCGCGTTTACTCCGCCAAAATTGCCGGTATCAAAGCCGCCGATGAAGGTCTGGAAGTCAACGGCTCGTCTATGGCCTCCGATGCATTCTTCCCGTTCCGCGATGGGATCGATGCCGCTGCTGCGGTTGGCATCACCTGCGTGATCCAACCGGGTGGATCGATTCGTGATGATGAAGTGATCGCTGCCGCTGACGAACACGGCATTGCGATGATCTTCACCGACATGCGCCACTTCCGCCATTAATTACGGAGCTTCAGATGAAAATTTTAGTGATTGGTAATGGCGGCCGCGAACATGCGCTGGCCTGGAAAGCCGCTCAGTCTCCACTGGCTGATACCGTTTTTGTTGCTCCTGGTAATGCGGGCACCGCGCTGGAGCCTGCGTTACAAAACGTGGCGATCAGCCCGACAGATATTCCTGCCCTGCTGGCTTTTGCCCGCGATGAGAAGATCGATCTGACTATCGTTGGCCCGGAAGCACCGCTGGTCATCGGCGTAGTAGATGCGTTTCGCGCAGCCGGCCTGAAGATCTTTGGCCCAACCCAGGCCGCTGCACAGCTGGAAGGATCTAAAGCGTTCACGAAGGACTTCCTGGCACGCCACAAGATCCCAACCGGCGAATACCAGAACTTTACCGAGGTGGAGCCTGCTCTGGCTTACGTTCGTCTGAAAGGCGCACCGATTGTCATCAAGGCCGATGGTCTGGCGGCAGGTAAAGGTGTGATTGTGGCCATGACGTTGCAGGAAGCCGAAGACGCCATTCAGGATATGCTGGCAGGCAACGCTTTTGGCGATGCGGGTCACCGTATTGTGGTGGAAGAGTTCCTCGACGGCGAAGAAGCCAGCTTTATCGTGATGGTCGATGGCGAGAACGTGCTGCCAATGGCCACCAGCCAGGATCATAAACGCGTTGGTGATGGTGATACCGGGCCGAATACCGGTGGCATGGGCGCTTACTCTCCAGCCCCCGTGGTCACAGATGAAATCCACCAGCGTGTGATGGACGAAGTGATCTGGCCAACCGTACGCGGAATGGCGGGTGAAGGGAATGTTTATACCGGCTTCCTGTATGCAGGCCTGATGATCGATAAAAGTGGTCAGCCGAAAGTGATCGAATTCAACTGCCGCTTTGGCGATCCAGAAACTCAACCGATCATGCTGCGTCTGCAATCCGATCTGGTCGATCTTTGCCTGGCGGCCGTTGATGGCAAACTGAATGAAAAAGATTCAGTCTGGGATCCCCGTCCATCACTGGGTGTGGTGCTGGCCGCTGGCGGCTACCCGGGAGATTACGTTAACGGTGAGCAGATCCATGGCCTGCCTCTGGAAGAAGTGGCGGATGGCAAAGTGTTCCATGCTGGCACCACACTGCTGGACGAGCTGGTCGTGACCAATGGTGGCCGCGTTCTCTGCGTTACTGCGTTGGGCGAAGACGTTGCTGCAGCACAGAAACGTGCTTATGAGCTTGCCAAACCGATCTCATGGAAAGGGAGCTTCTGCCGTAAAGATATCGGTTACCGCGCGATAGACCGTAAATAACGCATCGAAGCGGATCGTCGATCCGCTTTGACCGATTCAGCATCAAGGCGATCAACGATCGCCTTTTTTTATGCTTAAAATCCCTCTTCTTTCGGTTCCGTCTTGCAGAAGTCACTGGCAGACACCAACAGCAGCTGCGTGCCTGCCGGAGCCTCCAGCCAGGCGATACTCACCGGGCCGGACGTGTCTCGCTGCTGACGAGCGATACGACCCAGCTCAGTCTGATCCAGCTCAGGTCGCACTGTTTTCCCCTGACAGGTGGTGATTGTGCCATCCTGTTGCCAGCTACCCTGCCTGAGCAATACATTCCCTGAGAGCAAATCATCACTGATTTTTAGCATCCGCTGGGCATCAAACTGATACAGCGCAATCTCATCCGCAGAGAGGGCTTCGCGCCGCCCGGACAACTGGCGTTGCATAAAGCTCAGGCTGCCGTCCTGGTCAAAGCGCAGCGTCACATCGTCAGGCTTATCACCGATAACATGACGTTCTACCGAAACCAGCTTGCCCTGCTGCCAGAGATAGTCGCTGGTTTCCGTAGCGGCACCATTAAACGGGGTATATACCGTCATCAGATGTGAAACCTGCTCGTGCTGGTTCTTACGCCAGATGCGCACCGTACCCCGATCGGCAAGATAGCCGCTGGCGGTAAAGTCCGGCAGATCAGAATGCGAACTACAGCCTGCTAACAGAATTAGCATGCCAAGAGAGAGTCGTTGGACTACAGAAGTCAGTTTCATGCGAAAAGAGTATCACAACAGCGCTAAAGCAGAAGAAACCGTTAGCGGGTAAACGGAGGTTTGTCGAGATATGGCGGAGGAGGAGCAGGCAGTGAAAGGATACGGAATGATCCACGCAGGGAGAGAGATAAACAAAAGGGGCGAATTCGCCCCCCTGTTTAAACTCTTCACCGTCAGACGATTACTTAACAGCGTCTTTCAGTGCTTTACCAGATACAAATGCCGGTACGTTTGCAGCGGCAATTTTGATCTCATTACCAGTCTGCGGGTTGCGGCCAGTACGCTCAGCACGGTGGTTAACTTTAAAGGTACCAAAACCAACCAGTTGTACAGCATCACCGTCTTTCAGAGACTCAGTAATCGCAGCCAGGGTGGATTCCAGAGCAGCTTTAGCCTGGGTCTTAGACAGGTCCGCTTTGTCCGCAATTACATCAATCAGTTGAGTCTTGTTCATAAGTTATCCTTACAGTGTATTTATCGCTTGCTAAGCATCAAGTGCGAGGGAAAAACCAGATTCTGGCACTCTCCTGCATACACGCACCGATAGCCACATTTTTCAGCCCCCCAAATGTAGACCAGACTGGGGGCGAATGTGAAGCCCAAAGGCGCTACAAATCAGGCCTGAAGTCACGTTTTGTCGCCTTACTGCTGAAAATTTATACCGATGTTACTAATACCGGATTCACGCAGGTCGGATCGTAACCCTTTTATCAGCTCCAGGTCCCTGTCCTCGCAGGCGGCGAGCAGGCGGAATATCTCCCACTGGATGTCCCATTCCTCTTCAACGGCAGGATTCACCTTCAGCTCTTCTTCGGTCATTTCGCGACCTGCCTGGGTCATTTCCAGCATCGCCACCGTCGTAATTGACGTCTCGCTCACGGCAATAGCATGGACCAGCGTTTCACCGCTCAAACGAGAATGCAGCAACTCGCTGAGCGCCACACAGGCATCAATTGCCGGGTAAACGCCATACAGATCGTAGTCGTCGGCTGAAGGGATCGCTTCTTCCAGTTTTTCCAGCTGGCTGTCAAAGTTCACTTTCGCGTCTTTCACCACCAGGGTTTCCCATAAAAGATCGAGAATACGGCGGTAAAGCTGGCCATCACCAAAACCGGTTTGCTGGCAAAATGCACGGTAGTTGGGCACCATGCGTTCACACAGACAAGCCATAAAAGTAACGTGCTGCCAGCTTTCCAGCTTTTCCAGCCGCAGATGAATCGGGTTACGTAACATATCGGGATCTCAGAATTAATGCACTTGCCGCAGTGTACCTGAAAAGCCACAGGGCAGCACGGTTAACCCCGGGACAGCGCGGTAAAAGCCGTGCGGCGCGAGGCAACAGCATCCGCCCAGCGCGTAGGCTCAGGCAGACGATAGCCCTGCAAACAACGCTGCACCCAGTCAAGTGCAGTTGCATGGCTTACGCGGTGTCCGGGAGAGATAAACAGAGGATTACAGCGAGCCTTGCTGCGCAGCACAAAGCCCAGCAACTCATCGTGGTCCATCAGAGGCTGGCAACTGCCCGGTTCTGCTGCCGGAGGTTCAAATTTTCCACACAGGCGTTTTTTCGCCACGCCAATCGTAGGGACGTCGACCAGCAGGCCAAAGTGGCTGGCCACACCAAGACGACGAGGATGAGCCACTCCGTGTCCATCAACGAATAACAGGTCGGGATGATTGGACAGTTGTTTCCACGCCGCTTGCAGAGCAGGTGTTTCACGAAATGACAGGAAACCGGGAATATAGGGCATCGTCGTAGCAACACGCGCCACCTGATGCTCAATAACCTGAAGTGAGGGATATTCCAGAATCACCAGGGCGGCGCGTGTCACCGCACCACTCTGTTCAAACCCCACATCTGCGCCACCAATCAGGCGGGGAGGCATTACATCAAAGTCATCCTGACATCTCACGTCCGCTGCACGCTGACGCTGCTCGTCACGTAATGCTGCAATATCCATATTTTCCCCTAACTGATTACTCCTGGTGGTAAGGACGTGAGAGCTTGTGCACTGCCTCGACGAACACACCGGCGTTTTCTGGTGGTACATCCTGATGAATACCGTGGCCAAGGTTGAACACATGCCCTTCGCCCTGACCAAAGCCCTCAAGAATGCCCGCCACTTCCTGCTCAATACGCTCAGGAGCGGCATACAACATCGATGGGTCCATATTGCCCTGCAACGCGACCTTATGGCCCACACGGCGACGTGCGTCGGCAATATCCGTTGTCCAGTCAAGGCCCAGCGCATCACAACCTGTTGCGGCCATCGCTTCCAGCCATTGCCCGCCACCTTTAGTAAACAAGGTAACGGGTACACGGCGCCCCTCATTTTCATGCAGCAAACCATCAACGATTTTGTGCATGTAGTGGAGCGAAAACTCCAGGTAGTCGCGTCCGGTCAATACGCCGCCCCAGGTGTCAAAAATCATCACTGACTGGGCACCTGCGCGGATCTGAGCATTGAGATACAGCGTGACACTGTCGGCCAGCTTATCCAGCATCAGATGCAGCGTTTTCGGCTCGGCGTACATCATCTTTTTCAGTTTGGTAAACGCTTTGCTGCTGCCGCCTTCCACCATATAGGTTGCCAGCGTCCACGGGCTGCCAGAAAACCCGATCAGCGGCACGTCGCCGTTGAGGTTTTTGCGGATGGTACGTACCGCATTCATCACATAACCCAGCTCCTGCTCCGGGTCAGGAACAGGCAATTTTTCAACGTCAGCGCGGCAGGTGACAGGAGAGGAAAAACGTGGGCCTTCACCTGCTTCAAAATACAGTCCCAGTCCCATCGCATCGGGAATGGTCAGGATATCGGAGAACAGGATCGCCGCATCCAGCGCATAACGCCGCAGAGGTTGCAGCGTAACTTCACAGGCCAGTTCCGCGTTTTTACACAGCGACATAAAGTCACCGGCTACAGCGCGAGTTGCTTTGTACTCCGGCAGATAACGTCCGGCCTGACGCATCATCCATACCGGGGTAACATCCACTGGCTGGCGCAGCAATGCGCGCAGATATCGATCGTTCTTCAGTTCACTCATCACGAGACTCTCTCACCATACAGGCTGCTAGTGTAACATTTATTGGAATTGACGATGATCGACCACTCGAAAAATTGAGCTAACCAGGCACACCCGCCCCTGAATGCATCGTGAACAACGACAGGGTAAAGATGAAATTTAGCGAAATAACAACAGCTTTCCCTTACTTTTAATTGCCAGCCGCCACATTTCTTCCTGGTGAACTATCGATTTTTCCCTGCGTGTTTTCAACAGCGATAAGAGAAGGTGAACTGTCGCCCATAGTGACCATCCGTTTTTTTTCTTTCTTCTCCACCGGCAACTGTGGCTCTTCAATCTGATGAGAATTTCCTATAAATACCCCACCTTTCTCAATGGAGAACTCGGTGGCGAACACTTCACCTTCAATCCTGCCACGCGACATAATAACAACCGTCCTGGCATAACAGCTTCCTTTCAGCAGACCATTGACCACCAGCTTAACGGACTTTACTGTTCCGACAACCTGACCTTCCTTACCAATCTGCGTCATTTTCTGGCTGGTCAGGTCCCCTTCAACAACACCATTGATTGAAATATTGTTTTCGTTGGTCATTTCGCCCCGTAATACAGTACCAATAGAGATCACTGTTTCTTTCGTATTACTGTCATCATACGAAGGAGCAAGGGGGGATACATTTTGTTCCAGCTTGACCTGTGAAGATAAATTCTCATTTGACTGAGGCTCTGCCTTGCGATTGAAATTAAACACGTTTTTAATCGTCCTTTTATTGTATAGAAAGGGGATAGCTAGCAGCATAATCAGGCACACCATAACACCCAGAGAAATTAATAAGGTCGTTCTTATTGATAGCGCAAAGGCAAGTATACTTATGCTCCAGCAAGACCAGATTCCCCACAGATAACATTGTTTTTTCGTCTCAGACATTGTATTCACTCACAACGTACGGAACCTCATGCACAAGACTCAGCCGCTGACGTCATTATTAAGCTGAGGACGTGATCGCGTCATCGTTAACCAGAAAGTCATTTCTGGAAAGCAGCACCGAATTAAATAAATGTGAATAGAAGAAAACACCAGTAAAATTAACGGGTGGAATATCACTTTTTAAGCATTTTTAATGAAACCACTCTTTATTATGATAAGCGGCGCAGTTTATGGCATGGAATGATATTTGAATTCACTGCAAATATAAAGTCGTGTTTGTTTATATTATTTAAATAAAGCAATAACTCTCCTGACTCAAAAAATGAACCAGGAGAATATATCGCTAAAAAACCTTTATCAGAAAAAAACATTAAAAACAGTATTATTCGGCTTCTGCGCGACATATTGCGACAGTGTCTTCAATCAGCCTGCGAGCCACCGTTCCTGCTGGAGGTAACTGCGGCAACGCATCGTAACGATACCACCCCGCAGACAGCAGTTCTTTTGGATCAATATTGATATCACCGCCAGCATAGTCGGCCATAAACGCCATCATCAGTGACTGGGGGAAAGGCCAGGGTTGAGAAGAGACATAGCGCAGATTCTTCACACGGATGCTGCTTTCTTCCATCACTTCACGTGCTACCGTTTGCTCAAGGGTTTCGCCCACCTCGACAAAGCCAGCCAGTACCGTGAAAATCCCGTTACGATGCCGCGTATGCTGCGCCAGCAAAATCTCTTCGCCCCGGCGGATCGCCACGATAATGCAAGGTGCAATTTGCGGATAGTAACGCTGCCGGCAATGCCCGCAGAGACACGCCCATTCGGTTTTGCTGGGGTGCATTTCATGGCCACAGTAGCCACACCAACGGTGTGAACGATAGAATTCTGATAACTGAATACCGCGTCCGGCAAGTTGGAACAGGCCCGTATCTTGATCGAGCAACTGGCGTAGCGATCCCATATCCTGAGGATACGTACCGCGGATCAGCCACACTTTCTCGCCCTGCCACTCTCCAATCGGCGCCCCTGATCGCCCTGTCAGGCCCAATGAGCCCGCATCACCATGCGGCAGCTCACCTTTTGGTAACCAAATTTTATGTTCCTGGCTGACAACCCACCAGCCAGCGTCTACGCTTAAAATTTCCTGTTCCATCATTTTGCTCATCATCCTCAGCTTAAAGACTGGATTGAGGTCAGACGTTAAAATATAACATTCACGGAGTTGAACATGCTTAACCAGTTAGAAGTCCTCACCGCGCGCGTCGGCGGATGCAGTGAGCTGGTAGACTTCTGCCTGCGCTCCCGCAAGCAGTTGCTGGTTACCTATTACCAAATGGCTGGCATTAAGCCTAACAAGGAAACGCTGACGACGCTCGATGAAAACGCGCTGGATACATTCTGCCAGCATCTGGTGGACTACCTTTCCACCGGTCATTTCACCGTCTACGAACGTTTTATCAAGGAACTGGAAGGGACCGAGCAACTGGCGAAAGCGTCGTTAATCTACCCCTCTTTAAAAGCCAATACCGATCAGATAATGGAGATTTATGATTCGCATCTGGAAACAGCCATCGATGATGATAACTGCGTTGAATTTCAGCGGGCATTATCGGTAGTCGGTGAAGCGCTGGAGGCTCGATTTACGTTGGAGGATAAATTCATCAAGCTGGCTTTAGAAAAAAATGATGATAATCAAAGCGCTGCCAACTCGTGCTCGCTTGCTCGCCCTGCCTGATTCGTTATCAGAATGTGAACTTCTTGTAGTTTCCAAAAAGCCCCTTTATGCTTGAGGGGTAAGGGCGAGGCATGCCTCACCCTTACGTTGACTGAAAAACCAGTCGATATCTTGTCGGAGTGCCCCAGGGCTGAGACCGTTAATTCGGGATCCGCGGAACCTGATCAGGTTAGTACCTGCGAAGGGAACAAGAGTAAATCAGCTATTACGGTGTGATACCGTATTTTGTCACATCGTTCTCATTACTCCCGCCTCCAGGCAAGCAAACTTCCGCATTATTATCAGGAACTTGCTATGTCTACCGTTGAAAAACCTTTCATTGAGAAAAAAACCAGCCGCCGGGAACAGCGTGCAGAAGCACAGCAGTTTATCGACTCCCTGCAGGGCACTGCCTTCCCCAATTCAAAACGCATTTACCTGACCGGCTCGCAGCCGGATATCCGTGTGCCGATGCGCGAAATTCAACTGAGCCCGACCACCGTGGGCGGTAGCAAAGACGAACCGCTGCTGGAAGCGAATGAACCGATACCGGTCTACGATACAGCGGGTCCCTACGGCGATCCGGCGGCGGCGATTGATGTTCACAAAGGGCTAAATCCGCTGCGCAGCACCTGGATCATCAAACGGGGTGATACCGAACAGATCGCTGAACTCAGCTCTACCTACACCCAGCAACGCCTCGAAGATGAAGGGCTGGATCATCTGCGTTTTGATAATTTGCCACGTCCGCGCCGGGCGCTGGAAGGCCGCTGTGTCACTCAGATGCACTATGCCCGGCTGGGCATGATCACCCCGGAAATGGAATTTATCGCTCTCCGTGAAAATATGGGACGAGAACGCATTCGCGGCGAGGTGCTGCTGCAACAGCATCCTGGTCACAGCTTTGGTGCACAGTTGCCTGAAAATATCACTGCTGAGTTCGTTCGCCAGGAGGTTGCTGCAGGACGCGCGATTATCCCGGCCAATATTAATCACCCGGAATCGGAGCCGATGATTATCGGTCGCAACTTTCTGGTGAAAATTAACGCCAATATCGGCAATTCCGCGGTCAGCTCTTCCATCGAAGAAGAGGTGGAAAAACTGGTGTGGTCAGCCCGCTGGGGGGCAGATACGGTGATGGACCTTTCCACCGGGCGTTATATTCACGAAACCCGCGAGTGGATCCTGCGTAACAGCCCGGTGCCGATTGGCACGGTGCCCATCTATCAGGCGCTGGAAAAAGTGAACGGTGTGGCAGAGGACCTCAACTGGGAAATTTTCCGCGACACACTGCTGGAACAAGCTGAACAGGGCGTTGATTACTTTACTATTCATGCGGGTGTGCTGCTGCGCTATGTACCGATGACCGCCAAACGCCTGACCGGTATCGTTTCGCGCGGCGGCTCAATTATGGCGAAATGGTGCCTGTCTCACCATAAAGAGAGTTTCCTCTATCAGCATTTCCGCGACATCTGTGAAATCTGCGCCGCCTACGATGTTTCGCTGTCGCTGGGCGATGGCCTGCGCCCGGGTTCCATTCAGGATGCCAACGATGAAGCACAGTTCGCAGAATTACGCACGTTGGGCGAACTGACCAAAATTGCCTGGGAATATGACGTCCAGGTGATGATTGAAGGCCCTGGGCATGTGCCCATGCAGATGATTCGCGTCAATATGACGGAACAGCTTGAGCACTGTCACGAAGCCCCGTTTTATACGCTGGGGCCCCTGACGACAGATATTGCTCCGGGTTATGACCACTTCACTTCCGGTATTGGCGCCGCCATGATCGGCTGGTTTGGCTGCGCGATGTTATGTTACGTGACACCCAAAGAACACCTCGGCCTGCCGAACAAAGAGGATGTCAAACAGGGATTGATTACCTATAAAATCGCAGCCCATGCAGCCGACCTGGCGAAAGGCCATCCCGGAGCACAGATTCGTGATAACGCAATGTCGAAAGCGCGTTTCGAATTCCGCTGGGAAGATCAGTTTAATCTCGCCCTCGATCCGCACACTGCCCGTGCATATCACGATGAAACCCTGCCGCAGGAATCCGGCAAAGTGGCACACTTCTGCTCAATGTGTGGACCCAAATTCTGTTCAATGAAGATCACCCAGGAAGTGCGTGAATACGCCGCACGTCAGGAGGCCGAAGCACGGCCGATCGAAATAGGTATGGCACAGATGTCTGACGAGTTTCGTCACCGTGGCAGTGAACTGTATCATCGCGCCGACACCCTGAAATCAGAGGAACAAATATGAGTCGTGGAGCTTTTCCCCCAACCAAAGCCAGATTGGGTCTTTATCCGGTGGTCGATACGGTGGAGTGGATTGAACGCCTGCTTGATGCGGGCGTACGTACACTGCAACTGCGCATTAAAGACTGTGCAGAGCATGAAGTTGAACAGCAGATCGTTGATGCCATTGCCTTGGGTAAACGCTATCAAGCCCGCCTGTTTATTAATGACTACTGGCGTTTAGCGATAAAACATCAGGCTTACGGCATCCATCTGGGTCAGGAAGATCTGGATGTTGCCGATCTGGATGCCATTCATGCTGCCGGACTGCGCCTCGGTCTTTCAACCCATGACGATGCCGAACTGGATCGCGCGCTGGCCGAAAAACCTTCCTATATTGCCCTGGGCCACGTATTTCCAACCCAGACAAAAGCCATGCCCTCTGATCCGCAGGGACTGGAAGAATTAACGCGCCACATAAAGCGACTGAAGGGGATCTCTACCGTGGCTATCGGTGGGATCAGTCTGGAACGTATTCCCCAGGTGCTGGCCACCGGGGTGGGCAGTGTTGCTGTGGTGAGCGCGATTACACAAGCCAGCGACTGGCGTGCGGCGACGCATCAGCTACTGGACCTGGTCGAGCCACAGAACACCCCACATTCCTGACATCATTATAAATATCGGTAAAAAGCGTTCGGGCAGGTGCTCGGCACGTTCGAGGCTCAGGGCGCGTTTCGCAATAAAATGCAACCTGCTGCAACACGGAAAAACAGGGCTGAAGACATTACGCAGCCTTGTTTATTCACGCTTTTATCGGGAAATGCAGCCGCTATAGTGGCCGTGCGGGGGCAATCCTGCCATCCGCCAGGGTCAGTAGTTTTCCTTCTCACTGACCCTGCCTTCACCCTCTTCTTATACCTGCGAGGATACCGGAGCACAGGCCAGCACTGCCCGCTCTACCGCCGCCCCCAACACCTCCAGAGCACGTTCGGTTTTATCGGTAAACGACTGCGCATAGCTGAGGCGCAGGCAGTTGCGGTATTTACCTGATGCTGAGAACAGCGACCCCACAGCAATCTGAATATGGGAAGCACGTAGATCCTGGTTCAGGCGCAGCGCATCAAAAGGTTCTGGCAGTTCGACCCAAATCAGAAATCCTCCCTGAGGACGAGTCACACAGATCCCACAGGGAAAGTGATGCCGCACCCGCCGGGTGAACGTCTCCAGGCTGCGCTGATAGTAACTGCGCATACGCCGCAGATGAGGCTGGTAATACCCCTGGCGAATAAAAGCGGCGACCGCCATCTGTGTCTGAGTGGCCGTTGAACCCGTGCTGATATATTTCATATGCAAAACACGATCAAAATAACGCCCCGGCACCACCCACCCCACCCGCAGGCCGGGTGCCAGCGTTTTAGAAAATGAGCTGCACAGCAGAACACGACCATCCATATCCAGCGACTTGATGGTGACCGGACGAGGATAGTCAAAAGCGAGTTCACCATAAACATCATCTTCAATGATCGCGGCATCAAAGCGCTGCGCCAGCGTCAGCAATGCCTGCTTACGCTGCGTTGGCATCACAAACCCCAGCGGGTTATTGCAGTTTGGCACCACCACCACGGCATTAATCGGCCATTGCTCAAACGCCAGCTCCAGTGCTTCCAGACTGATGCCGGTAACGGAATCCGTAGGAATTTCGATAGCGCGGATCCCAAAACCGCGCAGGGTTTGCATGGTGCCGTGAAAGGCTGGTGACTCCACGGCAATAATATCCCCCGGCTGGCATACCGCTCTGATCGATACCGACAGCGCTTCATGGCAACCCGTGGTAATCACAATGTCGTCGGCGGTGACCTGGCAGCCGCTGTCGATCATCAGGCGCGCGACTTGTTCACGCAGTTCCGGCACACCATACAGATTATCGTAACTCAACAGCCTTGGGTCCTGCTGCTGCCCAAGGCGACTGATAATTTTCCACAGCGGCTTGAGCGTAGGAGAATCAATATTCGGCATACCGCTTCCGAGCTGAAGCATATCGTCATCCAGCCGGGCATTGAGCAGATCCATCACCGCATCCCACTGGGTGATCTCCACCGGGCGCTGAACCGGGCGAGTGATCGGCGGCAGCGGCGGTGCCGCCTTGCGTGGGGTGACAAAGTAGCCGGATCTGGGCTGTGGCGTAATCAGCTGTTTCTCTTCAAGCAGATAGTAAGCCTGCTGAACCGTGCTGATGCTGACGCCATGTTCGCCACTGAGTGAACGTACGGATGGCAATCGCTCGCCGGCCTGATACAACCCTTGCTCAATACGTTGAGCCAGCAGTTCTGCCAGCCGCTGATAACGTGTCATCGTATCCTCCACTCCCACTCTATTTTGGAAAAACCAGTACAGATAGCGGTAATAATCACCATTCAGTCACACTATCTCGCAATCTGTATGTCAATAAAAGGTGTTTTTTGCATCTGTATCATAAAGGTATTTATCGACAAAATAGTCGTCATACCCAAGGTGATGAGGAGGCAGTGATGGAATTTGATGAGAACAGAGCAGCGAAGCCATTTAGCTGGACGCTGATTAACGCAATCTTTCTTATGCCTTATCATCGCTGGCAGGCAAGACGCATACGTTCCTGCACCCGCAAGATTCTGTCGCGTCTGAGTGATGCGCAACTGAAGGATATCGGACTGACCTGTGAGGATGTCCGCAACTTATAGTGATGTGGCCTGGGTCGAAGGATGTACCCGAGGGCAACGCGGCCGTCCTGCTGCGTTGCCCCTTTTTTATGGCGATGTGGTTATCAGTTACCGCGATAGGTAGAGTAACCGTACTGACTCAGCAGCAGAGGAATGTGGTAGTGGCTGTCACTGTTCTCCACATGAAAGATCACCGGGATCTCCGGGAAGAAAGTCGGCTGCTTTTGCTGTTTGTAGTAATCACCGGTTTTGAAGACCACTTTGTAGTCACCCGCAGCCATCGTTTTCCCAGCCGGATAGAGTGCCGGGATACGTCCGTTTTTATCCGTGACGCCAGAAGCCAGTTTCACCCACCCCTGCTTTTGCTGCTGTTCGAGTTCAACCGTCACACCGGAGGTCGGTACACCAGTCTGCAGGTTAAGCACGTGCACGCTCAGCGGATTCTTCATCCCTTCATCACCGGCAGCCAGTACAGGCAGAGAAGCACTGACCAGGCTGGTCAGTACCAGGGCTTTAACAATCTTCATGTCGGACTCCTTAGTATTAAGGTCGGCATGAAGATAGCAGTCGTCGCCTTTAGCGACGACTTTAGCGCCAAATATGTGAAATTTCCCAGAAGCTTAGGGGAAAAGAGGAAGTCAGAATGCTTCCTCTTAAAGAGGGATTATTCAGTTCCTGCCGTCGCCCAAACGGATGGCCAGTCTCCTGGCTCGCCGCCATTGCAGCTCTGCTGATTGTTATAGTGTGTCAGATGGAATGTCTTACCATCATATTTCCAACCGCCATTATCTCCACAGTCAGCAATACCGCGCCCGCGCCCGGAATAATACAGCTCACCCGTTTGCGGATCGTAGCTTGCTTCAGTAAACCAGCTCATCACCCTGGGTTTGCCGTCTTCATCATTTCCGGGTAATGGCAGAGTCAGCTGCTTTGAGTCCTGGGGATTATTGCGCTCACTGATAAACAGCATACTGGAAGACTGATAAGCTCCCAGACCACAATTGACCAGCACCAGAGCCTGCTTGTCATTCAGTGGCTGCGCTTCACTGCGCTCACGTGCTTCTTTGTCCGGCTCACAGCTCTCTTTCGCCAGCAGTTTGCTGTTAGCCTCAATCGCACCGTCGATTAACGCAGCGGCGTTGGTCAAAGGAATGACTCTGGGCACTGGGAAGTTCAGCACCGCCGGGACAGGCCGTGCCGACACCATCGAAGGTTCATTATTCCCCACTTTCAGCAGCGCGGTCTGATTCCCTAATCGCCCCTGTCGTTCATCCACCAGCAGCAGTGCCGCATTGAGCCCGCCGAGGGAGGCAGCTTCAGAATCGGGTGTACCGGGTGTGAGCGCAATGGTCAGAGCATTTTTAGTGGCCTGAACCCACTGCTGTACATCAGCCAGTTTTTCACTGCCGCCCGCGCTATAGTCATCACTGATTTTTGACGGTGAAATCTCAATGTTGGAATGCCAGGGTTTGCCATCCAGCCAGATCCCTGTCGGTTTCTGATCGCCCCATTGCTGAAAATTGAGGGAAGGCTGAGACTCTGCACCAGCCTTACGCTTGATGATAATCCGCAATACCTCATCGGTATTGCGCACCTCACAGTCATTGAGATTGTTGCAAGTCACCTGCCAGTTTTTAAACGTCTTTTGCACCGGGGCATTAGCCCACTCTTCTGCCTGAGCGCCTGCGCTTAATCCCAGCAGTGCCAGCGCCATCACAACCTTATTATTTTGCATTTTTTATCCATGTGATTTTGTTTAGTCGAAAAAAAACCCCGCCGAAGCGAGGTTTTTTATTATGCCACAGGCCGTTGACGATTAATCGTCATTACCGCCCAGGTTTCCTGCGTTAAGCAGTTCAGCCAGGCTGGCAGAGGCTTCATCGGCAGTCACTACTGGCACGATTGGCGCTTCGCCCGCGGCTTTACGACGCATACGATCCTGATGATACGCGTAACCGGTACCGGCTGGAATCAGACGGCCAACGATAACGTTCTCTTTCAGGCCGCGCAGTTCGTCGCGTTTGCCCGCAACGGCTGCTTCGGTCAGTACGCGCGTGGTTTCCTGGAACGAAGCCGCAGAGATAAACGACTCGGTTGCCAGGGAAGCTTTGGTGATACCCAGCAGATCGCGTGCAAATGTTGCAGAGATCTTGCCGTTAGCTTCCAGTTCGCGGTTAGCGATCTTAACGCGTGAGAACTCAACCTGCTCGCCGTCGAGGAAGTCAGTGCTTCCCGCGCTTGAGATGGTTGCTTTACGCAGCATCTGACGAACGATGACTTCGATGTGCTTATCGTTAATCTTAACGCCTTGCAGACGGTAAACTTCCTGCACTTCGTTAGTGATATAACGGGTCACCGCATGCACGCCACGCAGACGCAGAATGTCATGTGGAGATTCTGGGCCATCGGAAACCACGTCACCGCGCTCTACGCGTTCACCTTCGAACACGTTCAGCTGACGCCATTTCGGAATCATCTCTTCGTAATGATCGCTACCGTCGATCGGCGTGATCACCAGACGACGCTTCCCTTTGGTTTCTTTACCGAAGGAAATGATGCCGCTGATCTCAGCCAGGATTGCCGGCTCTTTCGGACGACGGGCTTCGAACAGGTCAGCAACGCGTGGCAGACCACCGGTGATGTCCTTGGTACCGCCAGATTCCTGAGGTACACGCGCCAGGGTGTCACCAGAACTGATCTTGATGCCATCTTCCAACTGGACGATTGCTTTACCCGGTAAGAAGTACTGGGCAGGCATATCAGAGCCAGGGATCATGACATCATTGCCGTTAGCATCAACGATTTTCAGCGCTGGACGCAGATCTTTACCACCGGCAGTACGTTCAGCACTGTCCAGAATCACCAGAGAAGAAAGACCGGTCAGGTCGTCCGTCTGGCGGGTAATGGTCTGACCGTCAATCATGTCAGTGAAGCGAATGAAACCGCTCACTTCGGTGATGACCGGCATGGTGTGTGGATCCCAGTTTGCTACGGTCTCGCCCGCTGCAACCTGCTCGCCGTCACCTTTCGCCATGGTTGAACCGTAAGGAACTTTATAGCTCTCTTTGGTACGACCAAATTCGTCGATCATTTTCAGTTCAACGTTACGCGAGGTGATCACCAGCTTGCCAGCGGAGTTCGTTACCGACTTGGCGTTGATCAGTTTCAGCGTACCTTTGTTCTTCACCTGAATGCTGGATTCAGCAGCCGCACGAGATGCCGCACCACCGATGTGGAACGTACGCATCGTCAGCTGTGTACCCGGCTCACCGATGGACTGTGCTGCGATAACGCCGATGGCCTCACCTTTGTTGATGATGTGACCACGTGCCAGGTCGCGACCATAGCAGTGAGCACACACACCGAAGTCAGTTTCGCAGCTTACTACGGAACGCACTTTCAGGCTGTCAACAGAGTGTTCTTCCAACAGGTCACACTGCTGTTCGTGCAGCAGAGTGTTACGCGGCAGCAGGATGTCAGCAGTACCTGGCTTGATCACGTCTTCTGCGGTCACACGACCCAGTACACGCTCACGCAGCGGCTCTTTAACATCACCACCTTCGATGACCGGAGTCATCATGATACCTTCGCGTGTACCACAGTCATCTTCAGTCACAACCAGATCCTGCGCGACGTCAACCAGACGACGAGTCAGATAACCGGAGTTAGCTGTTTTCAGTGCGGTATCCGCAAGACCTTTACGCGCACCGTGCGTGGAGATGAAGTACTGGAGTACGTTCAGACCTTCACGGAAGTTCGCGGTGATCGGCGTTTCGATGATGGAGCCATCTGGCTTAGCCATCAGACCACGCATACCGGCCAGCTGACGAATCTGCGCTGCAGAACCACGAGCACCGGAGTCGGCCATCATAAAGATGCTGTTGAAGGAAACCTGACGCTCTTCCACGCCATCGCGGTTGATCACGAGTTCGGTAGAGAGGTTTTCCATCATCGCTTTAGCAACGCGTTCGTTGGCCGCAGCCCAAATATCGATCACTTTGTTATAGCGTTCGCCAGCGGTAACCAGACCAGACTGGAACTGCTGCTGAATCTCAGCCACTTCCGCTTCCGCTTCGGTGATGATTTCCACTTTCTTAGCCGGGATAACCATGTCGTCGATGCCCACAGACGCGCCTGAGCGTGCTGCATAGGCAAAGCCGGTGTACATGGTCTGGTCAGCAAAGATAACCGTTGGTTTCAGACCCAGGATGCGGTAACAGGTGTTCAGCATCTTGGAGATCGCTTTTTTACCCAACGCCTGGTTGACGATAGAGTAAGGCAGACCTTTTGGTACGATCATCCACAGGATCGCACGACCAATGGTGGTGTCGATGATGCTGGTTTTAGCAACCCACTCATCCTGCTCGTTTTTCTCGTGTTCGGTGATACGCACCTTAACGCGAGCGTGCAGAGACGCATGGCCAGAGCGGTAAACACGCTCAGCTTCTTTCGGGCCAGTCAGCACCATGCCTTCGCCTTTGGCGTTAACACAGTCGCGGGTCATGTAGTACAGACCCAGTACAACGTCCTGAGAAGGAACGATGATTGGCTCGCCGTTCGCAGGTGACAGGATGTTGTTGGTAGACATCATCAGCGCACGCGCTTCCAGCTGAGCTTCCAGCGTCAGCGGTACGTGTACTGCCATCTGGTCACCATCGAAGTCGGCGTTGTATGCCGCACAGACCAGCGGGTGAAGCTGAATCGCTTTACCTTCGATCAGTACTGGCTCAAACGCCTGGATGCCCAGACGGTGCAGAGTTGGTGCACGGTTCAGCAGGACCGGGTGTTCGCGGATCACTTCATCCAGGATATCCCAGACGACGGATTCTTCGCGCTCAACCATTTTCTTAGCGGCTTTGATGGTGGTAGCAAGACCACGCAGTTCCAGCTTGCCGTAGATAAACGGTTTGAACAGCTCCAGTGCCATTTTCTTCGGCAGACCACACTGATGCAGACGCAGGTATGGACCTACAGTGATAACCGAACGACCAGAGTAGTCGACACGTTTACCCAGCAAGTTCTGACGGAAACGGCCCTGCTTACCTTTGATCATATCGGCCAAAGATTTCAGAGGACGTTTGTTAGAACCGGTGATCGCACGACCGCGACGGCCGTTATCCAGCAACGCATCGACCGCTTCCTGCAACATACGTTTTTCGTTACGTACGATGATATCTGGCGCAGCCAGATCCAGCAGGCGTTTCAGACGGTTGTTACGGTTAATCACGCGACGATACAGATCGTTCAGATCCGACGTAGCGAAACGACCGCCGTCCAGCGGTACCAGAGGACGCAGGTCCGGTGGCAGAACAGGCAGCACGGTCAGGATCATCCATTCTGGTTTGTTACCAGACTGTACGAACGCTTCCAGCAGCTTGATGCGCTTGGTCAGTTTTTTACGCTTGGTTTCGGAGTTCGTTTCGTTCAACTCTTCACGCAGAGTTTCACACTCTTGTTCCAGGTCCATGTTTTTCAACAGAGCCTGGATCGCTTCCGCACCCATTTTAGCGTCGAATTCGTCACCAAACTCTTCCAGCGCGTCGAGATACTGCTCTTCAGTCAGGATCTGGCGCTTTTCGAGGTTGGTCATGCCGCCTTCAATCACTACGTAAGATTCGAAGTAAAGAACACGTTCGATATCACGCAGTGGCATATCCAGCAGTAAACCGATGCGCGAAGGCAGCGATTTCAGGAACCAGATGTGCGCAGTAGGCGAAGCCAGCTCAATGTGGCCCATGCGCTCACGGCGAACTTTGGTCTGTGTAACTTCAACGCCACACTTCTCACAGATCACACCGCGATGTTTCAAGCGCTTGTACTTACCGCACAGGCACTCGTAGTCTTTTACTGGCCCGAAAATACGCGCACAGAAAAGCCCGTCACGTTCAGGTTTGAACGTACGGTAGTTGATGGTTTCCGGCTTTTTAACTTCGCCAAAAGACCATGAACGGATCATATCTGGCGATGCCAGAGCGATCTTGATCGCATCAAACTCTTCGGTCTTAGTTTGCGCTTTCAGAAACTTAAGTAAGTCTTTCACGGATTAGCTCCCGTCGGAGTGAGACTTCTCAGAGACGCCCGGAGTGACCCGGGCGCCCTGTAACCAGTACAGCAGATGCGAGTTATTACTCGTCTTCCAGCTCGATGTTAATACCCAGCGAGCGGATCTCTTTCAACAGTACGTTGAAGGATTCCGGCATGCCCGGTTCCATCTGATGATTGCCGTCAACGATGTTTTTATACATCTTGGTACGGCCGTTCACGTCATCAGACTTCACGGTCAGCATTTCCTGCAGGGTATAAGCGGCACCGTATGCTTCCAGTGCCCATACTTCCATCTCACCGAAGCGCTGACCACCGAACTGCGCCTTACCACCCAGCGGCTGCTGAGTAACGAGGCTGTAAGAACCGGTAGAACGCGCATGCATTTTGTCATCAACCAAGTGGTTCAGCTTCAGCATGTACATGTAGCCAACGGTAACCTGACGTTCGAACTGCTCACCGGTACGACCATCAAACAGCGTAATCTGACCAGAAGAAGGCAGGCCGCCGAGCTGTAACAGCTCTTTGATTTCGCTTTCTTTCGCGCCGTCAAACACCGGTGTTGCGATTGGCATACCTTTTTTCAGGTTCTCTGCCAGACGCAGCACTTCGTCGTCGGTGAACGTGTTCAGGTCAACTTTCTGGCGCAAATCGCTGCCCAGATCGTAAGCACGCTGAATAAACTCACGCAGCTTGGACACTTCTTCCTGCTTCTTAAGCATAGCGTTAATTTTCTCGCCAATGCCCTTCGCAGCCATACCCAGGTGGGTTTCAAGAATCTGACCAATGTTCATACGTGATGGAACGCCCAGCGGGTTCAGAACGATGTCGACCGGCGTACCGAACTCATCGTATGGCATATCTTCGATCGGGTTGATCTTGGAGATAACACCTTTGTTCCCGTGACGACCTGCCATTTTGTCACCAGGCTGGATCTGACGTTTAACGGCCAGATACACTTTAACGATTTTCAGCACGCCAGGTGCCAGGTCATCGCCCTGAGTGATTTTGCGGCGCTTAGCTTCAAGTTTTTTCTCAAACTCGTGCTTCAGCTCGTCGTACTGCTCGGCCAACTGTTCCAGCTGGTTTTGCTTTTCTTCGTCGGTCAGGCCCAGTTCCAGCCAGCGCTCGCGTGGCAGCTTGTCCAGTTTTTCCGCTTCAACACCGCCAGCAACCAGCAGGTAGTTAATACGGCTGAACAGGCCAGCTTCGAGGATTTGCAGTTCTTCAGACAGGTCTTTCTTCGCCTGCTTCAGCTGCATCTCTTCGATTTCCAGCGCACGTTTGTCTTTTTCCACGCCATCGCGGGTGAAGACCTGAACGTCGATGATGGTGCCAGACACGCCGTTTGGTACACGCAGAGAAGAATCTTTAACGTCAGACGCTTTCTCACCGAAGATTGCACGCAGCAGTTTCTCTTCTGGCGTCAGCTGGGTTTCACCTTTCGGCGTTACCTTACCAACCAGAATGTCACCGCCAGTCACTTCCGCACCGATGTACACGATACCGGACTCATCCAGTTTAGAGAGCGCAGCTTCGCCCACGTTAGGGATGTCGGCAGTGATCTCTTCTGGCCCCAGCTTGGTGTCGCGAGACACACATGCCAGTTCCTGGATGTGGATAGTGGTGAAGCGATCTTCCTGTACCACACGCTCGGAGACTAAGATGGAGTCTTCGAAGTTATAGCCGTTCCACGGCATGAACGCGACGCGCATGTTCTGACCCAGTGCCAATTCACCGAGGTCGGTTGAAGGACCATCAGCCAGCACATCACCACGTTCAATTGGTTCACCCAGGTTCACGCAAGGCATCTGGTTGATGCAGGTGTTCTGGTTAGAACGGGTGTATTTGGTCAGGTTGTAAATGTCGATACCGGCTTCGCCAGAATGCATTTCGTCTTCGTTAACTTTAATAACGATACGTGATGCATCCACGTACTGAACCGTACCACCACGTTTCGCTACGGCAGTAACACCGGAGTCGACCGCTACCGCGCGTTCCATACCAGTACCAACCAGCGGCTTATCAGCACGCAGAGTTGGAACCGCCTGACGTTGCATGTTTGCACCCATCAATGCGCGGTTGGCGTCATCGTGCTCCAGGAACGGGATCAGTGACGCACCGACGGAAACCACCTGCTGGGTGGAAACGTCCATGTAGTCAACCTGGTCACGGTTGAAGAGGCTCGATTCGCCTTTGCTACGGCAGGTCACCAGATCGTCTACGAAGTGACCTTCGTCGTCGAGGTTGGTGTTCGCCTGAGCGATAACGTAGTTACCCTCTTCAATAGCAGAGAGGTAATGAATTTCGTCGGTCACCACGCCTTCGCGAACGCGACGGTATGGGGTTTCCAGGAAACCATACTCATTGGTCTGTGCATAAACAGACAAGGAGTTGATCAGACCGATGTTTGGACCTTCCGGCGTTTCGATTGGACATACGCGACCGTAGTGAGTCGGGTGTACGTCTCGAACTTCGAAGCCTGCACGCTCACGCGTCAGACCGCCCGGGCCCAGTGCAGAAATACGACGCTTATGCGTGATCTCTGACAACGGGTTGTTCTGGTCCATAAACTGTGACAGCTGGCTGGAACCGAAGAACTCTTTCACTGCCGCTGAAATTGGCTTGGCGTTGATCATGTCCTGTGGCATCAGGGTATCCAGATCGCCCAGGGACAGACGCTCTTTCACCGCACGCTCTACGCGCACGAGGCCAACACGGAACTGGTTTTCAGCCATTTCGCCGACGGAACGGATACGACGGTTGCCGAGGTGGTCGATATCATCCACTTCGCCAATACCGTTACGGATACCGATGAGCTTCTTCATCACCTGAATGATGTCGTCTTTGCTCAGGATACCGGAACCTTCGATCTCGTCACGCAGCAGAGAACGGTTGAACTTCATACGGCCAACCGCAGACAAATCGTAGCGGTCTTCAGAGAAGAACAGGTTCTCGAACAGGTTTTCAGCCGCTTCACGCGTTGGTGGCTCACCAGGACGCATCATGCGGTAGATCTCAACCAGAGCGCTAAGGCGATCGCTGGTTGGGTCGACACGTACAGTCTCAGACATGTACGCACCGTGATCCAGGTCGTTGGTGAACAGTGTTTCGATGCGCTTGTGACCGGACTGGCTCAGTTTCGCCAGCAGATCCAGTGACAACTCCATGTTCGCCGCGATCAGCAGTTCACCAGTGCTCTCATCGATGTAGTCTTTAGCGACGACTTTACCGGCAATGTACTCAACCGGAACTTCGATGTGTGCAATGGCATCTTTCTCAAGCTGGCGAATATGGCGCGCAGTAATACGGCGACCTTTTTCGACGTAAACGGTGCCGTTCGATTCAATATCGAATGACGCAGTTTCACCACGCAGGCGCTCTGGGACCAGCTCCATCTGCAGCTTGTTGTCGCGAATTTCGTACACTACTTTTTCGAAGAACAGATCCAGGATCTGCTGAGTAGTATAATTCAGCGCACGCAGAATGATGGTCGCAGGCAGTTTACGGCGACGGTCAATACGGACGAACAGGTTGTCTTTCGGGTCGAACTCGAAGTCCAACCATGAACCGCGGTAAGGGATAATACGTGCGTTATACAGCACTTTACCCGATGAGTGGGTTTTACCCTTATCGCTGTCGAAGAAGACACCAGGACTACGGTGGAGCTGAGAAACGATAACACGCTCAGTACCGTTGATCACAAAGGTACCGTTATCGGTCATGAGTGGAATTTCACCCATGTAAACTTCTTGTTCTTTGATGTCTTTAACGGTGCCTTCCGGCGCTTCGCGCTCGTAGATCACCAGGCGCAGTTTTACGCGCAGAGGTGCAGAGTACGTGACACCACGAATCTGACACTCTTTAACATCAAATACAGGTTCGCCTAAACGGTAGCTGACGTACTGCAGCTCAGAATTACCGCTATAGCTTTGGATTGGGAATACGGAACGGAATGCTGCTTCCAGACCATATTGACCTTCCGGATCTTGCTCGATGAACTTCTGAAACGAGTCAAGCTGGATAGAAAGGAGATATGGAATGTCCAGAACTTGTGGACGCTTTCCAAAATCCTTACGAATACGTTTTTTCTCGGTATAGGAGTAAACCATAGGGTTCCTCAGCTCGCTGAAATGTAGAACCTCGCTGTCCATCCAGGAGGACAGTTCATGCAACGCTGTTTTGTGTTGTTCGAAAAGCAGAGTGCTTTTCGTAATACCTCTTTCTATCACGCTTAAATCATTTCGCTGCAAGTGTCTGAGCAGGGAACCCAGTCAGGAATGCAGTATATTAAGTCGTCGATAGAGAAAGATATTAAGCTAATCAATGACTAAACAGTGTGAAATATCATTGACGCTGTAGAGCGCAAAAAGGCTGGTGACCAAAAAGTCACCAGCCATCAGCCTAAAAGACTAGGCTGCAACCTGAAAGGTTGGCTTATTTAACTTCAACTTCTGCGCCAGCTTCTTCCAGTGCTTTCTTCAGTGCTTCTGCGTCGTCTTTGCTGATGCCTTCTTTCAGGGCAGCAGGTGCAGACTCAACCAGATCTTTAGCTTCTTTCAGGCCCAGACCAGTTGCGCCACGTACTGCTTTGATCACGGCAACTTTGTTAGCGCCGATAGCTTTCAGTACAACGTCGAACTCGGTTTTTTCTTCTACAGCTTCAGCAGCAGCAGCAGGACCTGCAACAGCAGCAGCAGCTGACACGCCGAATTTCTCTTCCATAGCGGAGATCAGTTCAACGATTTCCATTACAGACAGAGCTGCAACGCCTTCAATGATTTGGTCTTTAGTGATTGACATTTCGTGTTCCTAAATTCAGAAAGTAATTTATACGTAAGCAAGTGAACGGAAAAGAAAGGCTGGCTGATTAAGCAGCAGCAGCTTCTTTCTGATCGCGTACAGCAGCCAGAGTGCGAACCAGTTTGCCAGCAGAGGCTTCTTTCATGGTTGCCATCAGGCGTGCGATTGCTTCATCGTAGGTAGGCAGAGTTGCCAGGCGGTCGATCTGAGCCGCACTGATCAGCTCGCCTTCAAAGGCTGCAGCTTTAACCTCGAATTTTGCATTCGCTTTCGCGAACTCTTTGAACAGACGAGCAGCAGCGCCCGGGTGTTCCATAGAGTATGCAATCAAGGTAGGACCGGTAAACGTGTCTTTCAGGCACTCAAACTGAGTACCTTCAACGACGCGGCGCAGCAAGGTGTTACGAACAACACGCATGTAAACGCCAGCTGCACGTCCTGCTTTACGCAGTTCGGTCATTTTATCTACGGTAACGCCACGAGAATCCGCAACTACCGCAGACAGCGCGCCTTTGGCTACTTCGCTGACTTCAGCAACAATCGCTTGTTTGTCTTGAAGATTTAAGGCCATTAGCTTGTGCTCCTGGATTTTTGGCCGGGGATGGATTTCCCCGGAACTCACTTCGCCTGAACAGTGTTGCCACAGACAGACGCTAAATCACGGTGAGCAGAATCCAGCAAAGACTATAAAAATATTCTTTTGGTTCTGTCACCGTCTACGCAGGAGATTAAGTTTCTTACGAAACACCTGCGGTCTTGGACGGAGGCCTGGATAAGGCCAGGCTCCAACCTAAAAATTCTTGGAATATGTCGCCACTAATAGCTCAATTCCGGGTTCCGTATATTTACAGAACAACGGGCGTAAGATTCTAGATGAATAATTCGCCCGCGTAAAGCACAAGATTAGCTTGCAGCAGCGTTCAGGCCAGCCTGATCAACTGCAACGCCTGCACCCATAGTGGTGGACAGGCTAACTTTCTTGATGAAAACGCCTTTCGCCTGAGATGGTTTTGCTTTTTTCAGCGCAACCAGCAGGTGTTCCAGGTTTTCTTTCAGTTTTTCAGAATCGAAATCAACCTTACCGATAGTGGTATGGATGATACCGTTCTTGTCGTTACGGTAACGAACCTGACCTGCTTTAGCATTTTTCACTGCTTCAGCAACGTTAGGAGTTACAGTACCAACTTTCGGGTTTGGCATCAGACCGCGTGGGCCCAGAACCTGACCCAACTGGCCAACAACGCGCATTGCATCAGGAGATGCGATAACAACGTCGAAGTTCATTTCGCCTTTTTTGATCTGGTCAGCCAGATCTTCCATACCTACCAGCTCAGCGCCGGCTGCTTTAGCAGCTTCAGCGTTTGCGCCCTGGGCAAATACGGCAACGCGAACAGAACGGCCAGTACCGTGTGGCAGTACAGTTGCACCGCGAACGTTCTGGTCAGATTTACGAGCATCAATGCCCAGGTTTACAGCTACGTCAACGCTTTCTACGAACTTAGCAGTAGCCAGCTCCTTCAGCAGAGCAACAGCTTCGTTGATGTCATACTGTTTAGTTGAATCAACTTTGTCACGGATCACGCGCATGCGCTTGGTCAGCTTAGCCATTTCTTAGTCCTCTACTACCAGGCCCATGGAACGAGCAGTACCTTCGATGGAGCGAGTCATCGCTTCCAGGTCAGCACCAGTCATGTCCGCAGCTTTGGTTTCTGCGATTTCACGTACCTGAGCACGCGATACTTTACCTACTTTGTCTTTGTTCGGCTTGCCAGAACCAGACTTAATACCAGCCGCTTTCTTCAGCAGTACTGCTGCAGGAGGGGTTTTGGTAACGAAGGTGAAAGAACGGTCAGAGTAAACGGTGATCACAACTGGCGTTGGAAGACCTTTCTCCAGGGATTCTGTTTTGGCGTTGAACGCTTTACAGAACTCCATGATGTTAACGCCCTGCTGGCCCAGTGCCGGACCTACCGGTGGACTTGGGTTTGCCATACCAGCTGCAACCTGCAACTTAACGTAGGCTTGTACTTTCTTAGCCATGATAATTCCTCTATTGGGTGATAACGCTCCTGAAGGAGCTCCCCGTGATTAATATTCACACGCTGAGAACAGCGCATAAAAACAAAAGGCGCGAAATTGTAGTGCAATTTCGCGCCTCTCGCAACCACTAGATCACAGTGATTGTGTATTTTTCATGCGCCCCGCAACAAAAGCAGGGGCGTCTTTAAGAAAGGTAATTAACCCTTCTCAACCTGACCGAAGTCCAGCTCAACCGGTGTTGCACGGCCAAAGATGGATACAGAAACTTTCAGGCGGCTTTTCTCATAGTCGACTTCTTCCACCACGCCATTAAAGTCAGCAAATGGACCATCGCTTACGCGCACCATTTCACCTGGCTCAAACATAGTTTTCGGACGTGGTTTATCACCCGCTTGCTGCAAGCGGTTCATGATAGCATCAACTTCTTTGTCGCTAATCGGCGCCGGGCGGTCAGAGGTACCACCAATGAAGCCCATAACACGCGGCACGCTGCGCACCAGGTGCCAGCTGGCATCATTCATCACCATTTGGACCAGCACGTAACCTGGGAAGAACTTGCGCTCGCTTTTACGACGCTGGCCACCACGGATCTCAACCACTTCTTCGGTTGGAACCATGACATCGCCAAACAGCTCTTCCATGTTGTGTAACTTGATATGCTCGCGCAGCGATTGTGCTACACGGCCTTCAAAACCGGAAAACGCCTGAACGACGTACCAGCGCTTTTTTGGAGCTTCAGACATCTCAGAACCTCAGGCCAGTGATAAACGATACCAGACGAACCAGAATTCCATCCAGTCCCCACAAAATCAGTGACATCACGGCAGTTACCGCGGCAACGATTAACGTGGTGTGCAACGTTTCCTGACGAGTAGGCCAGATGACCTTACGAACTTCAGTGCGCGCTTCACGGGCAAAAGCCAACGTTGCTTTACCTTTGGTGGTCCACAGAGCAATGCCAGCTGCTGCTACCATCAGGACCACGACAGCAAGGGCGCGCAGAGGTAATGTTACATCGCGATAATAGGAGTTACCGGCGACAGCGGCGACCAAAAGCACCACGACACCTAACCACTTCAATACTTCCAGGCCGCGCCCGTTTCCTTGAGCTTCGGTATTAGCACTCATAAACCAACCTGCCACAATAAATCAGAAACACTTTTGCCTCGTCAGACGAGGCAACCGAACCGAATGATGCTGTTAGGCGTAACTCGGCATATCCTTTAATTCCAAGCCGTAGCTTGAAAACTATTGGCTTTAACGCCGTGCTACAGAGCCTGCCTCAGCAATGATTATGGTCGAAAAAATCACTGATGAGTCAGGTTCTATGTTACAGCGTGCAAAAAGGGCATCAAATGATGCCCTTTTCCTGTGCGTTGCGTCAAATATTATCAGCGATTAAGCGATAACTTTAGCAACAACACCCGCGCCAACAGTACGACCACCTTCACGG
>NZ_VTDE01000017.1:0-29477 GCF_052824965.1 Erwinia sp. 1181_3 | reverse complement strand
CGTTTCTCGGGAGTGTGCTGGAGCTGGCCGGTGCCACTACCCTTTGCCTGGTCCCGGAACCTACCGGAGCGACGAAAGCGGGATGCATTATTGTGGGGGCGCACAGTCTGGATGGGAAGTGAAATCATGATTGATTACAAAAATATCAGAACATACTTCTCTGTATTTCTCGGTAATGATATCGATGCGTATGGAGAAACTTACCCTGAAGTTGTGGACTCTTCGATAGACGTTATTGGTGCAATAGATAATGATCTTATTGATGAAATCGATAAATTTCTTGCTGAATATCCAACAAATGAGCTGGCTGGACCCGCCATGAACCTAATTACTGAAAACAGAGTTGGCGATTGCGCCGGGTTTCCCCCAACGTTAATCGACTTCCTGACCTGGCTCTCAGCTTACCTGAAACAAAAGCGTGACGAATAAATATGAAGCCCGCTACTCAACGCTGCGGGACAGCAGGCTGAGTGCTACCACAGGTGTACGGATGGTTATAGCCAGTGATTTAAGTCCTTTGGGCACCTCACCAACGGCCAGATCGTGACGGCTGTTTCCTTCAGCTGAATCAGGCGCAGATAGTCGATGGCAATCAGCGCCGTCTTTGACTGCTGTTGCTTGTGGCAATTCTCGCCCAGTCTTCATCCCATATCCCCCCGAAGCCGCAGAGGCCTTTCTTACCCGGGTTCATCTGACATCCTCTACGGTTTCATGGTATGGTGCCGGGCTGTAACGTCATCATGTACAATCCGTTAGCAGGATGGCACCATCCCCCGGTTTTTTAGCATCCCCCACGTTGATTTGCACTGCTACGCACAGGGGCAGCCGTGGCGCATTCCGGGCATCTTATGGCGTCACAGTTTCGCTTTCTGCCGGGCCTGTCTACGGGTATCATCGCTACGCTCCTGGCACCGGTTCGGCCTGGTATAATATAGATTCAAAATTTGCCATTTTTTCCAGTACCGCCGTCTTTGTTATTGATACGAAAATCGGCTGAAATAAGGTATAAAGCCGCATGAAAATTCCCAACAGACTCCAGCCTCTGGTTGATGATGGCCTGATAGACGATGTGCTTCAGCGACTAAAAAGCGGTAAAGAAGCAGACGTTTACACCGTTTTATGCGGTGACAATATCCGCTGCGCCAAAGTTTATAAAGAAGCAACCCAGCGTAGCTTCAAGCAAGCCGTGCAGTACCAGGAAGGGCGTAAAGTCCGTAATACCCGTAATGCCCGTGCCATGCAAAAAGGCTCAAAGTTCGGCCGTAAGCAACAGGAAGAGACCTGGCAAACGGCAGAGGTTGATGCCTTGTTCCGCCTGGCGAATGCCGGAGTTCGCGTGCCACAGCCCTATCTTTGTATGGACGGGGTGTTGTTGATGGAACTGGTCACTGATGCAGACGGTGGAGTTGCCCCACGTCTCAGTGATGTGACCTTAACGGAAGAGATGGCCGTTACTGATTTCCACGAGATGATCCGCAATATCGTGCGCATGTTGTGTGCAGGGATTGTGCATGGTGATTTATCGGAGTTTAACGTGCTGCTGGATGCACAAGGGCCGGTCATTATCGACTTACCCCAGGCCGTTGATGCCGCCGCTAATAATCATGCTGAATCCATGTTTGAGCGTGATGTGAATAACATCACTACTTACTACGGCCAGTTCGCACCACAGCTTCTGCAAACACGTTATGCGAAAGAAATCTGGTTGCTGTATGAAGACGGCAAATTAACACCAGAAGCCCCGCTCACCGGTCTGTTCGTTGAAGAGGTCCATGATGTGGATATGGATTCCCTGATGGATGAAATCATCTCAGCAGAAGATGAGTTTTACGACCGTCAGCGAGCAGCCCAGGAACGCGAAGATTAATAAGAGAGTGCGCCAGGTTACAGCAGCAGGATGATGACAGCCCACAAGGTTAATACTGGTGGGCTTATTTAACACTGAACCGATAGCGTAGAAAAATGTGATACCTTGCCATGTTATAAAATCTAATACCTCCCTTCCCTAACAGCCGCTACAAAGTGCTCCTCCTTAAGACATCGCATTTTCTGAAATGAAACCCCCTCTCGCTGTCGTTATGCTGCAGTCCCTCACTTCTTAAAATACATGGATTGTTATGATGAAGAATTATCCTCACGCGACAGCGAGACTGCTTTTCGGCATTTTTTTTTGTACAGCCCCGGTCACAGCCGCCCTTGCCGGTGTCCCAAACGCAATACGTACGCCGCTTTCACTCGACTATAACGGTGATAATGTCGATTTGAAGAAAGAAAAAGAAGCAAAAGAAGCAGAAGCAACAAAGTCCCCAGACTTATTTGGCCCAACGACAGGACCGCTGCCTTTCTTTGGTGAGGAAATACGCAAGCGGGGTTATGACTTGCCCGATCCTTATGGGATTGGCTATAACCATATGAATATGCGCCAGAACATCAAAGTTAATAGCATCGACTTTTCCGGACTTAAACTTTTCGGCTTTCCTATCCCTCAGAGCATTTTTAAAATCGATGTCGGCCACACGCGGGAAAGGTCTCTGACTGATACCGCGAAACTGGATACCTGGTTATTCCCTTTCTTAAATATTTACGCGGTTGTCGGGCATACCAAGGGAAGTTCAAACTCTACTGTTTCCGTTAATGCACCCATCATCGGAAAAATGTCAGATATCGATTTTATCCTGAAATTCAAAGGGACCACCTATGGTGCGGGCACAACACTGGCCTATGGCTACCATAACTGGTTTGGCACTATGGATTTCAATTATACCCGTACGAACTTTGATATCCTTGACGGTAGTACTACCGCCTATACGTTTACGCCGCGCATTGGGTATCGTTTTACCGTTCCTGGATCAACGAAATATTCTATTCCCGTTTCTCACGCCAGTTTATGGGTTGGCAGCATGTACCAGGATGTTTCCCAGAATTTCGGTGGCAATCTGAGCAATCTACATATGCCGGCTAATTTGATTAACCTGGTTAACTTCGTTAATAAAGACAAAGAAGGACGCTTTCGTGTCAAACAGCACCTCCAGTCGCCCTGGAATATACTGGTGGGTGGTCAGTACGAATTGACACGTAACTTTAATGTCATGACTGAAGTGGGCTTTGAGAAACGTAATAGTATTATGGTTGGCGGCGAGTTCCGTTTCTAAATATGCGCTATTTCCGCGCCCTGTTAGTGGGGTTATTGTTAATTCCAACTTTGTCTGAGGCAACATTATTACCCAGCAGGGCGACAGTCGACGGCTATCTTGCCAGATTCAGCTCAGACCCTGTTGATATGCACAAAAGGATCGACTGGGGCGTTGTGCCAGGCCCCTTTTATACTCCCGAGCTGGGCATTGGCATCGGGGTGGCGGCTGTAGGCTTTTATCGTCCCGATGAAGAACAACAGCGGGCCCCGATTTCGTCGCTCTCACTGACCGGATTTGTCAGCTCTACAGGCGCCTTTGGCGTTGGTTACGAAAACAACACATTTCTGCGTAATGACCAATGGCGTTTTATTCTGAGCGGCGATGTCAGCTATCGCCCACTGGATTATTGGGGCCAGGGATATGCGGAGGGCCATCACCAGCGAGGGAAACAGTCCTATAACTCGCGCACCCTGTCGTTCAATCCAGAGATCCTGTATCGATTACAGGCGCATACCTATGTCGGTATGGGGGGGGCCCTCGCCTATGAGAAGGCAACCGGACTACAGAATAAGGCGGCAGGCAGTTTCTTCCAGCATCCGGTACCGCTAAACGAGCTTAACACCGGTGTCAGTTTGCTATTCAGCTACGACACACGAGATGTCACCATTAACCCCTCTAAGGGACAGTTGTTGAATCTCCGCTACACCGATTACCTCCCGGAATTAGGCGGAGATAACCGACTCGCCATCTGGGATATGCAATACAACCTTTACCACGCCGTCAACCCAACCACGCTGCTGGCATGGGATCTGTACGGCCGTTTTGCCGGCGGCAATGTGCCCTGGACGATGGACGGCACACTCGGCGACAGCCATCACCTGCGCGGTTACTACCAGGGACGATATCGCGACCGCAATGTGGTCACTACGCAGATTGAACTGCGTAAAAAACTCAGCTGGCGACATGGAATGGTTGCCTGGGCTGGCGCAGGCAGTATGTCTCCCCATCCCAGTGAGGTTCTGGACGGGCATTGGCTCCCTTCTGTCGGTATCGGCTATCGTTTTGAAATTAAGAAAAGAATGAATTTGCGTCTGGATTACGGTGTAGGACAGAAAAGCTCAGGCTTCTATTTTCAGGTTGGAGAAGCCTTCTGATGAAAAAAGTACTGCTCCTGTTATGCCTGTTCCTTAACGCCTGCCATGCCAGTATTCCCCTGACTGATAAGCCGATAACGCCGGGTGATTTTCAGCTTCCGCCCACACCCGCGCAACACGTCTGGCCAGCGATCCTGCCACTCCCTCCTCCTGATGGTCTGCGCCCTTGTTGTGCTTTTGGCTATAACATTCGGGCTAAGCTTTTAGGGGTTCCTGTCCCCTTTTTTCAATTACGTAATGTCGTCGATCCTGATAACACGGGAAAGCATCACTATAACGACAGCTGGAAAAGCATCTTTACGACACTTACGGGAATAAACAGCGAGCTCAACGGTATTATCTATACCCGACGGGGCGGATTTATTGACCTTGCTCATGTGCGTGATACCGCGGATAACACGCTATGGCTGTTCAGCAAAATTTGGCCAGCGCTGGGGCGTGCTACCACGATAAAGATGAGCGATGAACTCGGGCAACGCATTATCCGACTACGGCAGTTCTCGCCCCCTGAAGACATGCTGGCGCGTTACAATCTGAGTGTCAGTCTGGCGGCTTACCTCGCCTTTCAGCTCGCCGCCTGGCATGAGGTCGCTCAGTGGTATGGCTTCGAGTCCGTACCCGGCTATCCTGAAACCGTTTCCGCATTTTCACCAGAAGATCTCTATTCCAATCTGCTAGGGGCGCGCATGGCTACAGATATACTTAATTCGGGCGGAGCATCATCACTGCCGCAGTATCAATATTCGATGGCACAGATGCTTCCGCTGGCGCTCGCACAGCTACAAGCCGTCAGCCCGCAAGCCACCCGCTTTCACTTTGATATGCTGGATGGCATATGGTGGAACAACCATTGTCGCCTGCCCGACAAATTTCTGGTGCGTCTGCGCAACTACAGCGTCAGTCACCAGCGGCTGCCGTCGCGTCCTGCGGATACTGTGCCGGAACTGTGGCTGACGTTACCCGATCATTTTGACCATCGTCCGTTGTCACAATTTGCACGACTTGAAATCTGGCGCGGTGATCGTATGGCTAACCTGCCTTCGCCGTCATTGATGTATAGCGATGATGATTTTGTCACTCTGGCGCAACAGGCAGCAAAAAATGACCGCCACGCCCTGGCAAAAATCGGTAACCAGTGTGATTAACGCCCCCCTGCCAACCCTCCGTAATATAAGAAAATATTATTAATAACCAGAGAGCGTGAAGCACACTCCTGGTGTTTCAGTATGTCCACTCTCCCCGTATTTCTGCCATTTCCGGCAGGCAACCGTTTTCGCTTTGCCACAAACGGCCCTAAACCCCATTACGGGAAAAGTTCCCCTCACACGGCACTTTAATGTGACATTCATCACACTTTAACTGAATTAAAATGAAACTGAATTTGACAAGTGTGAGCAATCTCTATTTCCTAATGCCCTGATAGCGGCACACTGCCGCAGTATTCATGGCGGGTGTTTTTGTTACAGTCACAAGCACCCATTTGTCGCCCGTAGATAACATGACCCGACCAGCGCGCTGGCTGCCGAGCAGGGTCTCAGAGCATGTGGTAATAATAATGAAATATAAAATTATGATGGCTGGCGCACTGGCAGCACTTTCCTATACCAATGTTTCTCTCGCCGAAACCAACAGTCCGGAATATGTTTCTGACTGGTGGCATCAGAGCGTGAACGTCGTAGGAAGCTATCACACCCGCTTCGGGCCGCAGCTGAACAACGACGTCTATCTGGAATATGAAGCGTTTGCGAAAAAGGACTGGTTCGATTTCTACGGCTACATCGACGTTCCTAAATTCTTCGGCGTGGGTAACGGTAACGATGTCGGCGCGTGGGATGATGGTTCTCCGTTCTTCATGGAGATCGAACCGCGCTTCTCTATTGATAAACTGACCGGCACCAACCTTGGTTTTGGTCCGTTCAAAGAGTGGTATTTCGCCAACAACTATATCTACGATATGGGCGACAACAAGGCGAGCCGCCAGAATACCTGGTATATGGGTCTGGGTACCGACATCGACACCCATTCTGATGTGGGCCTGTCACTGAACGTGTATGCCAAATACCAGTGGGAAAACTACGGTGCAGCCAATGAAGACAGCTGGGACGGCTACCGCTTCAAGGTGAAATACTTCGTTCCACTGACTCAGCTGTGGGGCGGCAACCTGACCTATATCGGCTTTACCAACTTTGACTGGGGTTCTGACCTCGCCGATAAAGCCGGCCCGTCACGCACCAGCAACTCTATCGCGTCCAGCCATATTCTCTCGCTGGGCTACGATCACTGGCACTACTCTGTTGTGGCGCGTTACTTCCACAACGGCGGCCAGTGGAATGACGGCACCGAGTTGAACTTCGGTAAAGGTGATTTTAACGTGAAATCAAACGGTTTCGGTTACTACCTGGTTGTCGGTTACAACTTCTGATAACCCGGGGATATCCCCAATGCTGACATAACGCGCCTGAGGGCGCGTTTTTTTTGCCTGCAATAAACCGCTATACTCCTCCGGCAATATTGCGTCCGCTAAAAGGAATTTTTATGTCTGCCAAGTCTGTTGATCACAGTGTGAAACTGCGCCCGCTCGAACGCGAGGATCTGCGTTTTGTTCATCAACTGGATAACAACGCCAGCGTGATGCGTTACTGGTTTGAAGAGCCGTACGAGGCGTTTGTTGAGCTGTCCGATCTCTACGACAAGCATATCCACGATCAGAGCGAACGTCGGTTTGTGGTTGAACACGATGGAAGTAATGCCGGGCTGGTTGAACTGGTGGAGATTAATCATATCCACCGTCGTGCAGAGTTTCAGATAATTATTGCCCCCAGCCATCAGGGAAAAGGGCTGGCCAGTAAAGCCGCGAAACTGGCGATGGATTACGGATTTTCGGTCCTTAATCTCTACAAACTTTACCTGATCGTCGATAAAGAGAACGAAAAGGCCATCCATATTTACCGTAAGCTGGGCTTTGAAATTGAAGGCGAGCTGATCCACGAGTTCTTTATCAACGGTGAATATCGCAATACCATCCGCATGTGCATTTTCCAGCATCAGTATCTGGAAAAATTTAAACCCGCGCAGGGTATGGTCAAAACCACGGCGCAGTAAACAACAACGGCAGGTGGGATAGCCCGACCTGCCGTTGTTCGTTTAGCCGCCTCGCGCGCCAACCGGATTCATGATGGTCTGTAAGCGTTCCGGTTCAATCTTATACATGCCCCCGTAGAACGGGTCGACCACCAGCCAGCCAGGGATGCCAAGCAGCGGAATGTTGCCCAGCAGATACCACAGGTTCGGGCTCTCTTTCAGTGGGAGCGTTTGCGGAACATAGCCTGCGCGCTCCAGCATCACCAGATACTTTTTCTTACCGAAGTAGTTGCCGTTAGACTTCTGCAGCGTAACGGTTTTTGGCGTGTAACCTTCGGCCACCGCTTTACCCGTTTCATCCTGTACCACAAACTTCACCCCTGGGGGCTGAGTCTGAAGCGTCACATCCTGGGTTTCACTACCGACAATCGTGGCGCAACCACTTAACATCCACGCTGCTGCCAGCGCTGCTATCAGCCGTTTCATCATTCATCCTGCCTGAATCCATCATGCTAACAGTCTACGCGTCAGATAAGGCAAGCTAGCGCGTTAATAGCGCGACGAATTGGTGGTTTATTCAGCCATTGGCACGCTGGGGTTAACCAAACATTCTTTCCAGATAGCGTTCCAGCGCAACGCGTGAGCTGAAACCATGAGGGATGCCGTAGTGATCGTTTGATTCCCCGACCAGATACATCGGGAAACGGACGTAATGGTCGCAGGTTTTAACATCCGATGATGCCGTGGCGATCGCCTGGCTTCGCTCCTTGAGCGTTGGGTGAATGACCAGAGCGGTTCGACCCAGACGTGCCTCACGGTTAACATACACATAGTCTTCACCGCGACAGTAACCGTAAGTTTTTGCGGTGACCGCATCCATCTCAAATCCCGCTTTTTCCAGTACGCGAGCTACCTCATCAGGTCGTAAATACATACTTGCTCCTCTAAGTCTGCTAACCCGGCAACCTTACAACAGGCTGCACAGTCAGCGCTTTCGGAATAGTCCATAAACGCCCTGTCGTGCATGGCGTTCTCTGCGTGTGTTCTATACTTAATAGTACGTTTTCAGAGTAAGGGAGCAAAAAATGTTCAACCGGACCACAAAAAATAACGATATAGACCTGAATCAGGATGTTTCTCTGCTGGCTGATAGCCTGGATGATTTATTGAAATCCTGGGGAAGCAAATCAAAGGAAGAAGCGGATGAGGCACGCTCTCGGGCCGAATCCCTGTTGAAAGAGACGCGGGCCAAACTCCATGGCCGCAACCGCGTAACCCAGGCCGCGAAAGACGCCGGAAATCATGTCGACAACTACATCCACGATAAGCCCTGGCATGGTGTAGGTATCGGTACCGCACTGGGTATCCTCGTTGGGGCGCTTATTGCCACCACCACATCCAGCAGATAGTCGAAAAATTTGCGTTAGAAAAAGAGGCCCGTGGCGAAAGCTGCGGGCTTTTTTTGTCAGCAAAACTTTTTAATCGGGCGCAATCCTTGTGGCACAAGGCTTCAGTGTGAGCTGACTTAACAAATACTAAAATCCTATATGTTGTGTGGTTGCATTTCGGCGACACTATATCTAGTATCTACCCCATCAAGACCACACAACATGGTGTGGCAGTGGTGGCGCTTCCTGGGCAGTAAACTGGCGCCAGATACTCAAGATAACCAGCCCACAAGGTAAATACGAATCATGCGCATTATTATTTACACTAAAGATAACTGTGTCCAGTGCAATGCCACAAAAAATGCCATGGACAAGAAAGGCATCGATTATCAGTTGATCAATCTGGACAGCGAACCTGCACATGTGGAGACACTGAAGTCTCTCGGTTACCGCCAGGTGCCGGTGGTGATGGCTGAACAGGATCACTGGAGCGGTTTTCGTCCGGACAAAATCCATGCGCTGAGCCACCTGGCTGCGGCGCGGGGATGAGATCATGACCACGCTGGTTTACTTTTCCAGCCTGTCTGAAAATACCCATCGATTTATCACCCGTTTAAATCTGCCTGCTGTGCGTATTCCACTGGACTACGCGCAGTGCTTGCAGGTTGATCAGCCCTACATTCTGGTGGTGCCCAGCTACGGCGGCGGTACGGCTCAGGGTGCGGTCCCTAAACAGGTGATTCAGTTTTTGAATGACACCAATAATCGTCAGCTGATCCGCGGCGTTATCGCTGCTGGCAACCGCAATTTTGGCGAGGCTTACTGCCTGGCTGGCGACATTATTGCGCGAAAATGTCAGGTGCCTTATCTCTATCGCTTTGAGCTAATGGGCACCTCTGACGATATCGCTAACGTACACAAGGGAGTAACCCAATTTTGGCAGCGACAGACAGCACACTCATAGAGGCCACCGCAGCAACGCCGGATTACCATGCGCTTAATGCCATGCTTAATCTGTACGATGCTGAAGGTCATATTCAGTTCGAGAAAGATCGTGAGGCCACGCGTCAGTATTTTATCCAGCACGTGATCCCTAATAGCGTTCAGTTCGACTCTATTGCTGACCGTTTACAGTATCTGGTTTCCGAAGGCTATTACGAAGCTGACGTTCTGAATGCCTATCCGTTTGAGTTCGTCTGTTCGCTGTTTCAGCAGGCTTACGACCGTCGTTTCCGCTTCCAGACGTTTCTCGGTGCATGGAAGTTTTACACCAGCTATACGCTGAAAACCTTCGACGGAAAACGCTATCTGGAAGGCTTCACTGAACGCGTCTGCATGGTGGCCCTGACGCTGGCAAAAGGCGATCAGGCGCTCGCCCTGTCACTGACCGATGAAATTCTCGCTGGCCGCTTCCAGCCTGCCACGCCAACCTTCCTGAACTGCGGTAAGCAACAACGCGGTGAGCTGGTTTCCTGCTTCCTGCTGCGCATCGAAGACAATATGGAGTCGATTGGCCGTGCGGTGAACTCCGCGCTGCAACTCTCCAAACGCGGCGGTGGTGTTGCCTTCCTGCTGTCAAACCTGCGTGAGTCCGGTGCGCCAATCAAGCGCATCGAAAATCAGTCTTCCGGGGTGATCCCGGTGATGAAGATGCTGGAAGATGCCTTCTCCTACGCCAATCAGCTGGGTGCGCGCCAGGGCGCAGGGGCTGTCTATCTCAATGCGCACCACCCCGACATCCTGCGTTTTCTTGATACCAAGCGTGAAAACGCCGATGAAAAAATTCGTATCAAAACGCTGTCGCTTGGCGTGGTGATCCCGGATGTCACCTTCCAGCTGGCGAAAGACAACCAGCCGATGGCGCTGTTCTCGCCGTACGATGTCGAACGCATTTACGGCCTGCCCTTTGCCGATATCAGCATCAGCGAGAAGTATGACGAAATGCTGGCCGATGAGCGCATCCGTCGCACCTTTATTAATCCGCGCGAATTCTTCCAGACGCTGGCCGAAATCCAGTTTGAGTCCGGCTACCCGTACATTATGTTCGAAGATACGGTTAACCGCGCCAATCCGATTCATGGCCGCATCAATATGAGCAACCTGTGTTCGGAGATCTTGCAGGTCAATACCCCTACGGAATATAACGATGACCTCAGCTACAAGCGCATCGGTAAGGATATTTCCTGTAACCTCGGCTCGCTGAATATCGCCCATGCCATGGATTCTGTCGATTTCGCACGCACGGTGGAGATTGCTGTACGTGGCCTGACAGCGGTGTCAGATCAAAGCCATATCCATTCCGTGCCCTCCATTGAACAGGGCAATGCGCAGTCGCACGCTATCGGCCTGGGACAGATGAACCTGCATGGCTATCTGGCGCGTGAAAGCATTCAGTACGGTTCCGACGAAGGGCTGGATTTCACCAATATCTACTTCTATACCGTCACCTATCACGCGCTGCGCACCTCAAACCTGCTGGCGCGCGAACGTGGTGCCAGCTTTAGTGGCTTTGCCGACTCACGTTATGCCAGCGGTGAATACTTCAATCAATATGTAGAACAGAGCTGGCAGCCGCGCACGGCTCAGGTCGCTGCGCTGTTTGCCAAAACGGGGATCGCCATCCCTACGCAGGCACAATGGCAGGCACTGAAAGAATCGGTGATGCAGTACGGGCTGTATAACCAGAATTTACAGGCGATCCCACCGACCGGTTCGATTTCTTATATCAACCACGCCACATCGAGCATCCATCCGATTGTGTCGCGCATTGAAATCCGCAAGGAAGGAAAAACGGGCCGTGTCTATTACCCTGCGCCGTTTATGAACAACGATAACCAGGCGTTCTATCGTGATGCCTATGACATTGGCCCGGAAGCGATTATTGATACTTACGCGGAAGCCACGCGCCACGTGGATCAGGGACTGTCACTGACGCTGTTCTTCCGTGATACCGCCACCACGCGCGATATCAACAAAGCTCAGATTTACGCCTGGAAAAAAGGCATCAAGACGCTGTATTACATCCGTCTGCGCCAGATGGCACTGCAAGGCACCGAAGTTGAAGGCTGCGTGTCCTGCTCGCTGTAAAACATCGCTGTGGGAGGGCGAGGCATGCCTCGCCCCTACACATCATGCACAGCATGCCCCGAACCGTATTGCGTAGGGGTCAGGCATGCCGACCCGACAAATCGTGCACCACATGTACAGCACCGTATTGCGTAGGGGTCAGGCATGCCTGACCCGACAAATCGTACACCACATGTACAGCACCGTATTGCGTAGGGGTCAGGCATGCCTGACCCGTTAAGATCCGCTCCAGGAACAACAACATGAAATTAAAGAAAATTCACGCCATTAACTGGAACAAAATCGAAGACGACAAAGATCTGGAAGTGTGGAATCGCCTCACCAGCAATTTCTGGCTGCCCGAGAAAGTGCCACTTTCTAACGATATCCCCGCGTGGAACTCCCTGAATCACGATGAACAACAGCTGACGATCCGCGTGTTCACCGGCCTGACGCTGCTGGATACCATTCAGAACACCCTGGGCGCACCCGCGCTGATGGCTGACGCACTGACGCCGCATGAAGAAGCGGTGATGTCGAATATCAGCTTTATGGAAGCGGTCCATGCGCGTTCCTACAGCTCGATCTTCTCCACGCTTTGCCACACCAGCGATGTCGATGCTGCTTACGCCTGGAGCGAAGATAACGGTCCGTTGCAGCGCAAAGCCGAGATCATTCTTCAGCACTATTATGAGAACGATCCGCTGAAGAAAAAAATCGCCAGCGTGTTCCTTGAATCCTTCCTGTTTTATTCCGGTTTCTATCTGCCGATGTACTGGTCAAGTCGCGGCAAGCTGACGAACACCGCTGACCTTATCCGCCTGATTATTAAAGATGAAGCGGTTCACGGCTACTATATTGGCTACAAGTATCAGAAGGCGCTGGAGACGCAGAGTGCGCAGCGTAAAGAGGAGCTGCAACAGTTCGCCGTTGACCTCCTGCTGGCACTGTATGAGAACGAGCTGGAGTACACCGATGCCCTGTACGAAGGCGTAGGCTGGCAGGAAGATGTGAAGAAGTTCCTGCATTACAATGCCAACAAAGCCCTGATGAACCTCGGCTATGAGGCACTGTTCCCGTCAGAGATGACCGACGTGAACCCGGCGATCCTCTCTGCGTTGTCACCGAATGCCGATGAAAATCACGATTTCTTCTCTGGTTCCGGCTCCTCTTATGTGATGGGGAAAGCCGTCGATACCGAAGATGCCGACTGGGACTTTTAACCCTTTCAGAGATGGCTGTGACTGACAGCCATCTTTCTCCTCTTCCCGTTTTAATTAGTTATTAATTTTCAAACCTTCCCTCCTCTTTCAGCATCATCAATATGGCAGTTTTCTTACAATTATTTCCGTTGTCATAACGTCAGATAGCGAGCTAATTCAGCAGTCACTGAGATGTTTCTTAGCGAAATATTCATTTTTTTCAGACCAACTCAATTCGCTCTCATCCCTTACCTGCTCTGGCATTCGCCGGGACTGGCATCTCAATCAACATTTATGAACAGCCCATTTAGGGTTGTCTCAGATTCTCAGTGTGCTACGGTATAGGCCGTTAATATTTAACCACACAGAAGAGCAAATATATAAAACCAACCAATAACCAGGAAATTAATTAATGCATGGCTATTAAACTTGAAGTTAAAAATTTATATAAAGTTTTTGGGGAAAACCCCGAGCGCGCATTTAAGCACATTGAAAAAGGGATCAGTAAAGAGGCACTTCTGGAAAAAACCGGACTGTCTCTCGGCGTGAAAGACGCCAGTCTGGCCATTGAAGAAGGCGAGATTTTTGTCATCATGGGGTTGTCCGGTTCTGGGAAATCCACCATGGTTCGCCTTCTCAATCGTCTGATAGAACCCACCCGCGGCCAGGTCATCATTGATGGCGAAGATATTGCCAAAATATCTGACAGTGAATTACGCCAGGTTCGTAGAAATAAAATCAGCATGGTATTCCAATCCTTCGCACTGATGCCTCATATGACGGTATTAAATAATGCCGCCTTCGGGATGGAATTAGCCGGTATTCCTTTGCAAGAACGTCAGGAAAAAGCACTGGATGCATTACGTCAGGTTGGGCTGGATAATTATGCTCATGCCTACCCGGATGAACTCTCCGGAGGCATGCGTCAGCGTGTTGGATTAGCCCGTGCACTGGCCATCAATCCCGACATATTATTGATGGATGAAGCCTTCTCTGCACTCGATCCATTAATTCGTACCGAGATGCAGGATGAGCTGGTGAAATTACAGTCTCGCCACCAGCGTACTATCGTCTTTATTTCCCACGATCTTGATGAAGCAATGCGCATCGGTGACCGCATTGCGATCATGCAAGGCGGGGAAGTGATTCAGGTCGGTACGCCGGATGAAATTCTCAATAATCCCGCTAATGACTACGTGCGTACCTTCTTCCGTGGCGTCGATATCAGCCACGTGTTCAGTGCGAAAGATATTGCCCGCCGCAGTGCCGCAGCACTGATCCGTAAAGCCCCCGGTTTTGGCCCTCGTTCAGCGATCAAACTACTCCAGGATAATGACCGCGAATACGGTTATGTCCTGGAGAAACAACGATTCGTCGGCACCGTGTCGATTGATTCTCTGAAGGTGGCACTGGCCGCCGGCGAAGGCCTCGATCAGGCACTGCTGGAAAGCCCGGCGGCGATGCCTGCGGAGACGTCATTAAGCGATCTCCTCTCACATGTGGCGCAGGCCCCTTGTGCGGTGCCTATCGTGGGCGAAGAAGGTCAGTATGTGGGGATTATTTCCAAAGGAATGTTGTTGCAGGCATTAGACCGTGATGGAGGCCAGCCATGAGTGAACAAACCAGTAACCCGTGGGAGTCCGGCGCCACGCAGAATGCCGCACCCGCCACCAGCGCCCCAACGGACAGTAGCCAGGCTGCCGCCAGCAGCAGCGATCCCTGGGGTTCACCCACGGACGCGGCGACTACTCAGCCCGCACCGGATGCCGCCTCCAGCGGTGGTGACGCCTGGGGAACCGCCCCAGCCGGTGGCCATGATGCCGCAGCCAGCGGCGACTGGCTGAACAGTGCCCCGACCCCGCAGGTGGAACATTTTAATATTCTCGATCCGTTCCATAAAACCCTGATCCCGCTCGACAGCTGGGTAACCACCGCTATTGACTGGATTGTTGTCCACTTCCGTCCGCTGTTTCAGGGTATCCGCCTGCCGGTGGATTACATCCTCAGCGCCTTCCAGAACCTGCTGCTGGGCATGCCCGCGCCGGTGGCGATTATCGTATTTGCGCTGATCGCCTGGCAACTGTCCAGCTTCAGTATGGGCGTGGCCACGCTGGTCTCTCTGGTGGCGATTGGCGCGATAGGTGCCTGGTCACAAGCGATGGTAACACTGGCGCTGGTACTGACCGCCCTGCTGTTCTGCATCATTATCGGTCTGCCGATGGGGATCTGGCTGGCACGCAGCGAGCGAGCGGGCAAGATCATTCGCCCACTGCTGGATGCGATGCAGACCACGCCTGCGTTTGTCTACCTGGTGCCGATCGTGATGCTGTTCGGTATCGGTAATGTGCCGGGTGTGGTGGTGACGATTATCTTCGCCCTGCCACCGATTGTACGTCTGACCATTCTGGGTATTAAACAGGTGCCTGCCGATCTGATCGAAGCGGCAGAGTCGTTCGGCGCCAGCCCACGTCAGATGTTGTTCAAAGTACAGCTACCACTGGCGATGCCCACCATTATGGCGGGGGTCAATCAGACGCTGATGCTGGCACTGTCGATGGTAGTGATTGCCTCGATGATCGCCGTCGGTGGTCTCGGCCAGATGGTGCTGCGCGGTATCGGCCGCCTGGATATGGGGCTGGCCACCGTCGGTGGCGTCGGCATTGTGATTCTGGCGATTATTCTCGACCGCCTGACGCAGTCGCTGGGACGCGACAGCCGCAGTCGTGGCAACCGTCGCTGGTACGCCAGTGGCCCTCTGGGTCTGCTGACTCGCCCTTTCTGCAAAACCAAATAACAAAAAGGTACTGATGACTATGCGAAAAATAACACTGCTGGCCGCCGCGTTCACCACGCTGGCCGCCGCCCAGGTATCCGCCGCCGATCTGCCTGGTAAGGGTATTACCGTTAAGCCCGCACAGAGCACCATCACCGAAGAGACGTTCCAGACGCTGCTGGTCAGTCGTGCACTCACGAAGCTGGGCTACACCGTTGAAGCGCCGAGTGAAGTCGACTACAACGTGGCATACACCTCGATTGCGTCCGGCGACACCACCTTTATTGCCACTAACTGGAAACCGCTGCATGACGATATGTATAAAGCGGCAGGCGGTGACGCTAAATTCTATCGTCAGGGAACCTATGTGCAAGGGGCAGCCCAGGGCTACCTGATTGACAAAAAAACTGCCGAAAAATACCACATCACGCGTATCGATCAGTTGAAAGATCCGAAGCTGGCGAAACTGTTCGATACCAATGATGACGGTAAAGCCGATATGACCGGCTGTACGCCAGGCTGGGGCTGTGAAGCGGTGATTAATCACCAGATCAAGGCCTTTGATTTGACGAAGACCGTTGAGCATAACCAGGGTAACTACTCGGCGATGATCGCCGATACCATCACCCGCTTTAAAGAAGGTAAACCCATCTTCTATTACACCTGGACGCCATACTGGGTGAGTGATGTGCTGGTGCCAGGCCGTGATGTCGTCTGGTTGCAGGTGCCTTTCTCTTCGATGCCTGGCGAACAGAAAGACGTAGATACCAAGCTGCCTAACGGTGCGAACTACGGCTTCCCGGTGAACACTATGCACATCGTAGCCAATAAAGCCTGGGCTGAGAAAAACCCGGCGGCGGCAAAACTGTTTGCTGAGATGAAGCTGCCGATTGCCGATATCAATGCGCAGAACTCACGTATGCATCAGGGGCAGTCTTCTGAAGCCGATATCAACGCACACGTTGACGGCTGGATCAAAGCCCACCAGGCACAGTTTGATGGCTGGGTGAAAGACGCGCTGGCTGCGGGTAAATAATCACTCGCCAGGGGCAACCAGAACAACGGTTGTGCCATGAGCGTGAATCACCTTCAGACTGACGTAAGGGTCGACCTCTTTTTCGGTCGACCCTTTTCTTATCAGATAAAACAGGACAACCCTGCTGCCGAACTGGTTTGTCCTGTCAATTATCATGTGAGTGAAATAGTTTTTTAGGTTATTATTAGCCACTCAGATAATTCTCACACTCATACTGGTTGTTATGACATCCCCTCGTCCCGGCCTGAATTCTGCACTTGTCGCCCTGATGTCCATCGCTACAGGCTTATCCGTTGCCTGTAACTATTACGTGCAGCCCTTGCTGGCAACCATTGCTCAGACCTTCGATCTCTCATTCCATCAGGCAGGATTTATCGTCACCACCGCTCAGTTAGGCTATGCCGCCGGGCTGCTTCTGCTGGTGCCGCTTGGCGATATGCTTGAGCGCCGGGGGCTGATCGTCATCATGAGCCTGCTGGCAGCCGGCGGTATGGTGATCACTGCGCTGTCAGGTTCGCTGATGATGATGCTACTGGGCACCGTTCTGACCGGACTGTTTTCTGTGGTCGCGCAGCTTCTGGTGCCACTGGCTGCCAGTCTCGCGGCACCGGAAAAACGGGGAAAAGTCGTCGGCACTGTCATGAGCGGCCTGTTGCTGGGTATCCTGCTGGCGCGCACCGTTGCCGGGGGGCTGGCGCAGTTGGGCGGATGGAGACTGGTTTACTGGGTAGCGAGTGTATTGATGGTGATGATGGCACTGGCCTTGTGGCGCGGGTTGCCACGCTATAAGCAATCGGTTCCGTTAAATTATGGCCAGCTGCTGGGATCTATTTTCACCCTGTTCGCACAGCATCCGATATTGCGTACCCGTGCCATTACTGGCTGCCTGGCGTTTGCTAACTTCAGCGTACTGTGGACCTCAATGGCGTTTCTGCTGTCATCACCAGAGTGGAATTATTCTGAAGGCGAGATTGGTCTGCTGGGCCTGGTTGGCGCAGCGGGTGCCCTGGCAGCACGGCAAGCCGGGTCACTGGCCGATAAAGGCAAAGCCCGCCTGACCACCAGCGCTGGCCTGCTGATCCTGCTGGCTTCATGGGGCATTATCGCGTTTGGTGCGCACTCATTAATCGCTCTGATTATCGGGATTATCCTACTCGACCTGGCCGTACAGGGTGTGCATATTACCAATCAGAGCGTGATTTATCGTCATATGCCAGAAGCACGGAACCGACTGACGTCCGGGTATATGACCAGCTATTTTATCGGCGGTGCCGCCGGCTCACTGCTTTCCGCATCCGCTTTTCAGACGGCAGGCTGGTATGGTGTCTGCACCGTGGGTGCTCTGTTAACCTTAGTTAATCTATTTAACTGGTGGCGAAGTCATCATTATGAGGCTGAATTGCATTGATTTTTTGCAGTGAAAATGAATTTTTTTCAATGCCAGCGGCCTGTTAAGACATTTCGTACTCTGGTAAGGTTAGGCGCAATTTATTCAGGCTGGTGATGTTTTCAGATGAAATTATTCAGTAACAGTAGAGTAACATTTGCTCATGGCTGAGCTTCAGAACCCGGTTAAAAATGAAAATCGTCCGCGCGCCAGCTGGCGTGAAGGCGCCACAGACAGTCTGCCAATTGTTATTGGCTACCTGCCTGTGGCATTTGCCTTTGGTCTGAATGCCTCCCGCCCTGGTTTTACTCCAACTGAAGCCTCTGTTTCATCTTCGTCACTGACCGATATTTTCGCGATTTTGCCAACCCTTGTGGGTTTCGGCTTGCTGAGTATTACCTTCAATTTTTCGCGCAGCATTGTTTTTTCAATGCTGTTGAGCGCCCTGGGTTATGGAGTGACCTGGAAACTACTGATGATGGCAGCATAAACGTGAGTGAATCACCGTCTGCAGAGAAGTGGAATTACTTTATTAATCATCATTGTTATTATACCAGTTGCAACTAGTGAGGTTCCTACATAATGGAAAGTTCGTTTACTCCCATTGAACAGATGCTGAATTTTCGCGCTAATCGTCAGAAAGATTTCCCGTTACAGGAAATTATGCTGACCCGTCTGTGTATGCACATGCAGAGTAAGTTGCTGGAAAACCGCAACAAAATGCTGAAGGCACAGGGGATCAACGAAACGCTGTTTATGGCATTAATTACGCTGGATGCGCAGGAAGATCACAGCATTCAACCATCAGAACTGAGTTCTGCGCTAGGCTCATCCCGCACTAACGCCACGCGTATTGCCGATGAGCTGGAAAAACGCGGCTGGATTGAGCGTCGTGAAAGTGATAACGATCGCCGTTGTCTGCATCTGCATCTGACGCCAAAAGGACACGAGTTCCTGCGCCAGTTGCTGCCACCACAGCATCAGTGCCTGCAATTATTGTGGTCTGCACTGAGCTCATCAGAAAAATCACAGCTTGAGGGAATCACCCGCAAACTGTTGACCCGCCTCGATAAAATGGATGAAGAGGAAGTTGTCGCCTCCCTTTCCAGATAATTGATCCACTAATAGCATAATGTGCGACACACCATTTATTGGAAATCGCTACTTTAAGCCCCTTTAGAACACATTCATGCCAGCGCTTACCCCGCTGGCATTTTAGACTCGGGCGATCGCGCGTATTGATGATAGCGGCCCCCGAATGGCAGAGAATCAGGAGAACATCATGAGTGCAAGCGCGGTGACACAAGACCCGCAGCAGCCACGCAATAAGAAAAAGACGCGCAAAAATGCACTGATTTTTCTGGCTGTACTGTTCGTCATTATCGGGGTGGCTTATCTGACGTACTGGTTCCTGGTATTACGTCATTTTCAGGAAACAGACGATGCCTATATTGCCGGAAACCAGGCGCAGGTGATGGCGCAAGTCTCCGGTAGCGTCAATAAAGTCTGGTTTGACGATACTGACTTCGTGAAAAAAGGCGATGTGCTGGTCACGCTGGATCGTACCGATGCTGAGCAGGCTTTCGAGAAAGCGCAGACGGCACTGGCAACCAGCGTACGTCAGACGCACCAGTTGATTATCAATGGCAGGCAGTATCAGGCCACTATCGGCTTGCAGAAAACGGCCCTCGAACAGGCTCAGGCAGATTTACGTCGTCGTGAGCCGCTGGGTGCATCTAACCTGATTGGCAAAGAAGATCTGCAACATGCGCGTGATGCGGTTGCCACAGCGAAAGCTCAGCTTGATGTGGCGATGCAGCAGTACAACGCAAACCAGGCGATGATTCTGGATACGTCACTGGAAAACCAACCCGCAGTGAAACAGAACGCCGCCGCCCTGCGTGATGCCTGGCTGGCATTGCAACGTACCAACATCATCAGCCCCATTGATGGCTATGTGTCGCGCCGCAGCGTGCAGGTAGGTTCACAAATCGGTACAACCACGCCGCTGCTGGCGATTGTTCCGGCCAATAATCTGTGGGTGGATGCTAACTTCAAAGAGACGCAACTGGCAGGCGTTCGTATCGGCCAGCCAGCCACAGTGGTCAGTGATATCTACGGTGATGACGTGGTGTATAAGGGCAAAGTGGTCGGCCTTGATATGGGAACGGGCAGCGTGTTCTCCCTGTTACCGGCACAAAATGCTACCGGCAACTGGATCAAAGTCGTTCAGCGTCTGCCTGTACGTATCGAACTTGACCCACAGGAAGTGGCGAAACATCCACTGCGCATTGGCCTGTCGACGCTGGTCAAAATCGATACCAGCAACAGTGAAGGTGCCGTACTCGCCACCAGCGTACGCAGCAAGCCTGCCTACGAAAGTGATGCTCTGGCACTGGACCTGACGCCAGCGAATCAGCTGATTAGCGATATTATCCGTGCCAATGCCGGCTAAAACGGCGGGAGACTGTTATGGCGCGTAAACCGCTTGAAGGCGCGCAACTGGTTCTGATGACCATTGCGCTGTCGCTGGCTACTTTTATGCAGGTGCTGGATTCCACGATTGCTAACGTGGCGATCCCCACCATCGCCGGGAACCTGGGGGCCTCGAACTCCCAGGGGACCTGGGTGATCACCTCGTTTGGCGTAGCTAACGCAATTTCGATTCCGATCACCGGCTGGCTGGCCAAGCGTTTCGGGGAAGTGAAACTGTTCCTGTGGTCGACGGTGGCCTTCGTCATCGCCTCCTGGCTATGTGGCATGTCTGAAAGCCTGAGCATGCTGATCTTCTTCCGCGTGATCCAGGGGATCGTCGCGGGCCCTTTGATCCCGCTGTCACAAAGCCTGCTGTTAAGTAATTACCCCCCCGCAAAACGCAGTGTGGCACTGTCACTGTGGGCAATGACCGTGATCGTTGCGCCGATCTGCGGCCCTATTCTGGGTGGCTGGATCAGTGATAACTATCACTGGGGATGGATCTTCTTTATCAACGTGCCTATCGGCGTGGTGGTGGTGATCCTGGCTTTACAGACATTACGTCATCGCGAAACGGAAACGGTCATCCGTCCGATAGATACCGTCGGTCTGGTGCTACTGGTGGTCGGTATCGGCTGTCTGCAGGTCATGCTGGATCGCGGTAAAGAGCTGGACTGGTTCAGTTCCCCTGAAATCATCACATTAACGGTCATCGCCGTCGTAGCCCTGGCGGTGCTACTGGTGTGGGAGTTGACCGACGACCACCCGATCGTGGATTTGTCACTGTTCAAATCGCGCAATTTCACCATCGGCTGCCTGTCGATCAGCCTTGCCTATATGCTCTATTTCGGTTCAATCGTTCTGCTGCCGCAACTGTTGCAGGAGGTTTACGGTTATACGGCAACCTGGGCGGGGCTGGCCTCGGCACCGGTGGGGATTATTCCGGTCATACTGTCACCCATTATCGGCCGCTTTGCGCATAAGCTCGATATGCGACGGCTGGTGACATTCAGCTTCATTATGTATGCAGTGTGCTTCTACTGGCGCGCCTATACTTTTGAACCGGGAATGGACTTTGCTGCCTCCGCCTGGCCGCAGTTTATCCAGGGGTTTGCGGTGGCCTGCTTCTTTATGCCACTGACAACCATTACCCTTTCGGGGCTGCCACCGGAAAGACTGGCGGCGGCATCCAGCCTGTCGAATTTTACCCGAACGCTGGCGGGTTCGATTGGCACCTCGATTACCACCACCATGTGGACCGATCGTGAGTCGCTGCATCATGCTCATCTGACGGAATCGATAACGCCATACAATACAAACGCGCAACAGATGTACGCGAAGCTGGAACAAATGGGGATGACCCATGACCAGGCATCAGCCTACCTTGCACAGCAGATCACCAATCAGGGGCTCATCATCTCAGCCAATGAGATCTTCTGGGCTTCTGCGGGGGTGTTTATCCTGCTGCTGGTGCTGGTGTGGTTTGCCCGTCCGCCGTTTGGTGCGGGTGGGGGCGGGGGCGGCGCCCATTAAAAAGGGGCAGATCATTGATCTGCCCCTGGAATCAGGGGGTGGCCTGTTTGACGGGCCACCCCTTTTTTATTGCCGTTCGTTCATGGCTACATCAAACGTTCTGACGCCACCATTCGGCCAGCAGTACACCGGTTGCGACGGAAACGTTCAGACTTTCCACTTTCCCGGTACCACCGATAGAAACACTCAGGTCACCCTGGTCGAAGGTGCTGTCAGACAGACCATCACGTTCCTGACCCAGTACCAGTACCATTTTTGCCGGCAGTTCAGCTCGTGAGAGCGGCACACCTTTATGGCTGGACGTGGTAACAATGGTATAGCCTGCTTTACGGAACGCGCTCAGGCCCGCAGCAAAGTTCTCGCCGCTAATCGCCTGAACATGCTCTGCACCACCTTCAGCGGTACGCACAGCGGCGCCCGACTCCAGCAGGGAAGCATCATCCACCAGCAAACCTTTCACACCAAAGTGTGCGCAGCTACGCATAATGCCGCCGAGGTTGTGCGGGTTGCCGATATCTTCCAATGCCAGCACGCAATCTTTCTCACCGGCTGTTGCCAGCCATTCGCTAACGGGCATGCCCACGCGTTTTTTGATCAGGAAGCAAACACCGCCGTGGTGTTCAGTGCCGGAAGCTTTCTGCAGCTCGGCTTCATCCACAGTGTGGTAAGCCTTGCGGTTCGCCGCCATATATTTTAACGCTTCACGAAAACGCGGTGTGACGCTCTGGATAAACCAGGCACGCACAATACTTTCCGGACGGCTCTGGAACAGGGCCTGGCAGGCATTTTCGCCATACACACGCGTCTCTTCCATACGCTGACGGCGTATCTGCTCGGGATCGATATAACTTTTACCGCTGATGCCACCATGGTCCGGTTTATCATCAACAGCGGGTGCAGCATTTGGCGCACGGGAAACGGTACGCCACGGAGAGTCAGAGTGCCCTTCGTCGCGATCGCGCCCGCCACGTGGCTTGCTGTCTGCATTACGTGAAGGACGGCGTGCGCCATCCTGCTGACGTGGGCCGCCTTTACCGGTACGGGGATTCCCGCCCTTGTTGCTGCTCTCGTCATCACCGCGGACATACATCACTTTGACCTTGCCGCTCTTACCTTTAAATTCGTCGTTCATTTTTCCTCCACCTGGCCTGAGCGCGAAGCGCGCAGATTACCTGATGTGGCAGCACTTAGCTATCAACTTCCAATAAAAGCCAGTAGCCGCTAATCCGCATCATTGTTATGAGACATTACCTATTATACCCATTGAACAAATCTCGTTGTTAGCCTCTTCACCCGACAGCATAATGTTGGCTGATTTACTAAGAATTGCAGTAAGTAATCACTTACTCCTGAACTGAGGTGAATAATGAATACGGTTTGTGCATCCTGCCAGGCGACCAACCGCGTACCGGCTGAACGGCTGACTGACGGCGCCAAGTGCGGCCGCTGTGGTCATGTGCTGTTTGACGGCCATGTGGTCAATGCCACCGCCGCGACGCTGGACAAATACCTGCAGGATGACCTGCCGGTAGTGATCGACTTCTGGGCGCCCTGGTGCGGCCCGTGCGTTAATTTTGCCCCGGTGTATGAATCGGTGGCGCAGGAACGTAACGGTAAGATTCGTTTCCTGAAAGTGAATACCGAAGCTGAGCCAGAACTGAGTGCACGCTTTCGCATCCGCAGCATTCCGACCATTATGGTGTTTAAACAGGGCCAGATGGCGGATATGTTAAACGGTGCGATGCCAAAAGCGCCTTTCGAAGCCTGGCTGGACGAAAATCTGTAACCATCTGGCCGGGCACGCCCGGCCAGAATCCGTTAGAATAGCGTTTTTCCTTGATGACCGATCATGACCGATAACGCTGTTCTGTTGCTGCGCGCTGCACGCCTTGCCCGAGCCACCCGTCCTTTCCTTGCCCGAGGTAATCGCATTACGCGCTGCCAGCGTTGTCTGCTGCCGCAAAAAAATTGCCTGTGCGACACCATTGATAGCCAGCAGGCACGCAGCCGCTTTTGTCTGGTAATGTTTGACAGCGAACCCCTGAAACCCAGTAACACCGGACGGCTGATCGCAGATATTCTGCCGGATACGCTGGCGTTTGGCTGGTCGCGGACCGAACCCGATGCCGCCCTGCTTGAAGCCGTACGCGACCCGCGTTATCAGCCCGTTGTCGTTTTCCCGGAATCCTATGCCGACGCTGGCCGTGCAGTACTGAACAGCCCACCCACCAGCGGAAAACCACCGCTGTTTATCATGCTGGACGGCACCTGGACCGAAGCGCGTAAAATGTTTCGCAAAAGCCCGTGGCTGGACACTCTCCCGGTGATGTCGCTGACTCTGACCCGCCCTTCTAACTATCAGTTACGCGTCGCTCACGCCGAAGGCCAGCACTGCACGGCAGAAGTCGCCGCCGAGTTGCTGTTACAGGCGGGCGACACCGCTGCGGGTGAGGCCCTGTTTCGCCACTTTGATCTGTTCCGCCAACGTTACCTCGCTGGAAAACCCCATCACCCACAGCAGATGGCTGAAAATGATGAATAAATTCTGGCTGCGATCAATTAACTGATACGCAATCCAGCATCTTCGTCAGACCCGGAGTAAACTCAAGCTACTTTGCCCGGCAGCATAGCGGGTCATTCTCGAAGGGAGCGGAGATGAGTCAACGAGGATTAGAAGCCCTGCTTAAACCGAAATCTATTGCGGTGATCGGTGCCTCCACCCGGCCTGAACGTGCCGGCTATCTGATGATGCGTAACCTGCTGGCCGGGGGATTCAGTGGGCCGGTACTCCCGGTGACGCCCAAATATCAGGCGGTTTGTGGCGTGCTGGCATGGCCTGATATTCCCAGCCTGCCACTCTCTCCCGATCTCGCCATTATCTGCACCCATGCAAAACGCAATCTCGAGCTGCTCACGGCGCTGGGCGAACGTGGCTGTAAAGCCTGTATCATTCTCTCTGCTCCTGCCGAGCAGCTTGCTGAACTGAAAGCCTGTGCCAGCCGCTGGCAAATTCGACTTCTTGGGCCTAACAGCCTGGGTTTGCTTGCGCCGTGGCAGGGGCTGAATGCCAGCTTCTCCCCGGTGCCTATTACCCCTGGCAAACTGGCTTTTATTTCCCAGTCTGCGGCGGTGTCCAATACCATTCTTGACTGGGCGCAACAGCGACAACTGGGTTTCTCCTGGTTTATCGCATTAGGTGACAGCCTGGATATTGATGCCGATGATCTGCTGGACTTCCTGGCGAGAGACGGGAAAACCAGCGCTATTTTGTTGTACCTTGAGCATCTCAGCGATGCCCGTCGTTTTGTTTCTGCGGCACGTAGCGCTTCGCGTAATAAGCCGATTCTGGTGATTAAAAGTGGCCGCAGCCCTCATGCCCAAAAGTTACTAAAAACCCACGGTGGGATGGACGCCGCCTGGGATGCCGCCATTCAACGTGCGGGTCTATTGCGTGTGCAGGATACCCATGAACTGTTCTCCGCGGTGGAGACACTCAGCCATATGCGCCCACTACGTGGTGAGCGGTTGATGATCATCAGTAACGGTGCGGCACCGGCGGCACTGGCACTGGATGCACTCTATGCCCGTAACGGTAAGCTTGCTACGCTGAGTGAGTCTTTACTTACTGAAATGGCCTCACTGCTCCCGGAAGGTGTCACGCCAGGTAACCCGCTCGATCTGAAAGATGATGCCACCCCGGAGCACTATTTACAGGCATTGTCCCTGCTGCTCTCCAGCCATGACCTGGATGCCATTTTGATCATTCATGCGCCCAGCGCAGTCGCACCGCCCACACTGACAGCCCAGAAGATTATCGCCCTGGTGAAACAGCATCCGCGCGGTAAACAGCTCACCTTGCTGACCAACTGGTGTGGTGAGTATTCATCACTGGACGCACGTCGTCTGTTTAATGATGCCGGTATTCCAACGTATCGCACCCCCGAAGGGACGGTGACGGCCTTTATGCATATGGTAGAGTACCGCCGTAACCAGAAACAGCTACGTGAAACGCCTGCATTGCCCGCCAACCTGACCGCAAATACCACCGATGCACATCGTTTGATCCATCAGGCATTAAAAGACGGTGCCACCTCGCTGGATACGCATGAAGTTCAGCCTATTCTGCAAGCCTTCGGCCTGACCACACTTCCCACCTGGATTGCCAGCGACAGCGCAGAAGCCGTGCAGATCGCCGGGCAGATTGGCTATCCGGTAGCGCTGAAACTGCGCTCGCCGGATATTCCGCATAAATCTGAGGTGCAGGGGGTAATGTTATATCTGCGTACCCCGGACGAGGTACAACAGGCCGCCGAAGCCATTATCGATCGCGTGAAGCTCGCCTGGCCGCAGGCACGCATCCAGGGATTGCTGGTACAAAGCATGGCGAACCGCGCCGGAGCGCAGGAACTGCGCATCGTGGTAGAGCAGGACCCGCTGTTCGGGCCGGTGATTATGCTGGGAGAAGGCGGAGTGACCTGGCATGCCGACAAGCAAGCGGTTATCGCCCTGCCGCCGCTGAATATGACTCTGGCTCGCTATCTGGTGATTCAGGCCATTAAGAAGGGAAAAATACGTGGCCGCAGCGCGCTTCATCCACTGGATATTGTGGGCCTGAGCCAGGTGCTGGTCAGGGTATCCAACATGGTGGTTGACTGCCCGGAAATCGTGCGGCTTGATATTCATCCGTTACTGGCCAGTCATGATGAATTTACCCTGCTGGATGTGACGCTCCAGCTGGCTGAGTTCAGCGGAGATGCCGAAGGCAGGCTGGCGATCCGCCCTTATCCTCATGAACTGGAAGAGGCCGTGCAGTTAAAAAATGGCCAGCAGTGTCTGTTCCGGCCTATTCTCCCGGAGGATGAACCGCTGCTGCAGCAGTTTATTGCTCAGGTAACGAAAGAAGATCTCTACTACCGCTATTTTAGTGAGATCAACGAGTTCACCCATGACGATTTGGCTAACATGACGCAGATCGACTACGATCGTGAAATGGCGATTGTCGCAGTACGTCAGCATCAGGGGCAGGATGAGATCATCGGCGTGACCCGTGCCATCTCTGATGCCGATAACATTGATGCCGAATTTTCGGTATTGGTACGCTCAGATTTGAAAGGACTTGGCCTCGGCAGGCGTCTGCTGGAAAAGATGATCATCTATACCCGGCAGCATGGTTTACAGCAGTTGAACGGCATTACCATGCCGGGTAACAGAGGTATGGTCACTCTGGCACGTAAGCTGGGTTTTGCCATCGATATCCAACTTGAAGATGGCATTGTCGGCCTGTCACTGCTGTTGCAAAACGCTCACACAGGCGACGAAAAGTAAATCTGATAGCATCATGACCAACTAGTGGTATTATTCGCGGTTAGGGTCATGATTTTATGGCAAAAGGCCATTCTATGAACAGAGAAGAAACGCACTGTGATGTTGTCAAAATTTAAACGCAATAAACACCAACAGCACCTTGCGCAACTGCCTAAAATAGCTCAGTCAGTTGCTGATTTCACCACGCTGTATTCACCCGCAGAATTTCGCGAAACGCTGCTGGAAAAAATTGCGTCTGCCACACGGCGTATCTGCATAGTGGCCCTCTATCTGGAAAATGATGAGGGTGGTCGCGCCATCCTGTCTGCACTTTATGCAGCAAAACAGCAGCGCCCTGAACTGGATATTCGCGTTCTGGTCGACTGGCATCGTGCACAGCGTGGGCGCATCGGCGCGGCGGCCGGAGCAACCAATGCCGACTGGTATTGTGACATGGCGGCTCAACACCCCGGTCTGGCGATTCCAGTCTATGGTATCCCGGTCAATACGCGTGAAGCACTCGGTGTTTTACACCTGAAGGGCTCCATCATTGATGATACCGTGCTGTATACCGGGGCCAGTTTTAACGATGTGTATCTGCATCAGCAAGACAGATATCGCTATGACCGCTACCAGTTGATCGGTAATCGCACGCTGGCAGATACCATGTTTGACTGGATTGAAAACAATCTGATCCAGGCGGAAGCGGTCAATCGTCTTGACCAGTATGAGCGGCCAAAAAGCCCGGAAATAAAAAATGAAACCCGGCAATTCCGTCAGGATTTGCGTGGCTTCGACTACCAGTTTAACGGGGATGCCAACAACGAAGAGCTGGCGGTTACGCCTCTGGTTGGCCTCGGTAAACGTAGTCTTCTGAACAAAACCATCTATCATCTGATGCCTTGCGCAGAGCAGAAGCTGACGATCTGTACACCTTACTTCAATCTGCCCGCTATTCTGGTGCGTAACATTATCTATCTGTTACGACAGGGCAAAGATGTCGAGATTATTGTTGGCGACAAAACGGCGAACGATTTCTATATCCCGGAAGATCAGCCATTCAAGATCATCGGCGCGCTGCCTTATCTGTATGAAATTAACCTGCGTCGTTTCCTTAGCCGCTTACAGTATTATGTCAACAGTGGGCAACTCACCGTACGCTTGTGGAAAGATGGTGAGAATAGCTACCACCTCAAAGGGCTGTGGGTTGATGACGAATGGATGATGGTCACGGGGAATAACCTGAATCCGCGCGCCTGGCGCCTGGATCTGGAAAATGCTGTACTGATCCACGATCCCCTCCAACAACTGACCGCGCAGCGCGATCACGAGCTAAACCTGATCCGTCAACATACCACCACCGTGCAGCATTTCCACGATCTGGAAAGCATTGCGGATTATCCGGTGAAAGTTCGTAAGCTTATCCGCCGCTTACGACGTATTCGTATCGATCGGTTAATCAGCCGTATTCTGTAATCTGCCTCTGTTTTCGCGCCCCGCTCAGCCGGGGCTTTTTTATGGGAGGATGTATGCGTATCTGCCTGCTTGCTGCTGTATTATTTTGCAGTGGCTGTACTCATATGGCCCAGGATGAGTGGACCGGGCGTGATAAAGCCCAGCATTTTCTCTCATCCGCTTTTCTTTCAGCCGCCGGAAACGCCTATGGAGAACATCAAAACTGGCGTGAAGGCCATAGCGGCAGCTTCGGGGTGATGTTTGCAATTAGCCTCGGTGCGGTAAAAGAGCTGTACGATAGCAGAGAGGGTGGAAGCGGCTGGAGCTGGAAGGATTTTAGCTGGGATGTCGCCGGTGCTGCCACCGGTTATGCATTATGGAACCTGGGTCAGTAGTGACAGCTTCAGACTATTTCGTGTCAGATCGGCGATGATCGCCAGATTCAAAGCACAAAAAAGCCTCATACTTTCGTATGAGGCTTGTCTGCTT
>NZ_VTDE01000016.1:0-88873 GCF_052824965.1 Erwinia sp. 1181_3 | reverse complement strand
TAGTTCCTTTTCCCCTGACAAGGAAAATAACAGGAACAAACTTGTATCAGACGTTTTCTGATGTGAGTGTAAGGACCGGTGGAGCGGTAGTTCAGTTGGTTAGAATACCTGCCTGTCACGCAGGGGGTCGCGGGTTCGAGCCCCGTCCGTTCCGCCAATTATTAAAAATTATGCCTGCTAAATTTAGCAGGCATAATGTTAAGCATAATTTAGGGGCGTAGCTCAGTTGGTAGAGCACCGGTCTCCAAAACCGGGTGTCGCGAGTTCGAATCTCTCCGCCCCTGCCAAATAAAAACAATCCTTTGCTTCGGCAAAGGATTTTTTTTGTCTAAAATTCCTGCCATGTTACCCCTGTAATCATCTTAAAAGCATAAAAAAGGACCAGCAAGCTGGTCCGATTCGATGGTTATTTATACGCTTTATGCTCTTATATTGACCGGAGACTTAATGAGTTGTCGGATATATGCCTGCTGATCGCTGTTTTGTAGCCATACCGCATACAGCGGTCTGGATGCGACAGCGGTATCAGGGATGACTAGCAGATCGCTGTACTCTTTCCCCCACACATCCGGTAAAAATGCACAGGCCCCAGTGGTATGCAGCAGTTGCCTGGCCAAATGTGCTGAGGTTGTTGTTAGTACCGGAACATCATCAGCGCCGGCAAGATAACTTTCATGTTGATGAAAATCAGCACCCCATTCCAACTTAATGTAATCATATTTCTCCTTTTTCTCGGATTTTTTTGACCGGAAAAGAGTCAGTGAAATATGGCCAATTTGCTGACTGGTCAGCTCATCCATTTTGGGGGCTTCGGTCGTAATAAGCAGGTCAAGTTGTCTCTCATGTAGCTGTTTAACCAGCAAATGACGCTGCGCAACACGCGCTTCCAGATGTAAGCTCTCACGGTTCTCATACAGCGTTTGCAGCCAGGGTGTCAGATAAGCCTCCCACAGAGAAGCACTGGCCCCGATCGACAGCTCGTGATGTTGCTGAGTGTGCGCTACCTCTTTCTTAGCCATCAGCCATGTGCTCATCAGGCTCTCTGCATAGGGCAGCAAACGCTCCCCTGCAGACGTCAGTCTGATGTTATTACGATGGCGGGTAAAAAGGTTCACTCCCAGCTGATTTTCAAGCTGTCTGATGCGAAAACTTACAGCAGATTGCGTGAGATAGAGTGCTTCTGCGGCACGTCCAAAGTGGCGAGTTCTGCTCACTTCAAGAAAGGTTTTCAGTAATTCCGTATCCACATCCATCTCCTAAAAAACATTTGTCGTTATGATTTAAATGTTTTGTTTTACACTCTGTCAAGCCTATCTAATACTCCGCGCCATAAATAGCACGGCCATAAATGAGTTAGGAGCGTGTAAAATGGCGGAAAGCTTCGCAACAACGAATCGTTTTTTTGATAACAAACATTACCCTCGCGGGTTCTCCCGTCACGGTGATTTCACCATCAAAGAAGCCCAACTTCTTGAGCGTTATGGTTACGCTTTCAACGAACTGGACCTGGCAAAACGTGAGCCAGGTACGGAAGAAGAGCGTCTGTTCATTGAGGTGTGCCGGGGCGTGCGTGAGCCGCAAACCGAGGCAGAAAAAGTCTGGTCAAAATATATGACCCGAATTAAACGTCCTAAACGTTTCCATACCCTGTCCGGCGGTAAACCGCAGATGGAAGGCGTTGAAGACTACACGGATAGTGACGATTAAGAAAAAGGGGCTTCGGCCCCTTTTTCATTTCCCTACTGCAGGCTGTTATGCAGATGAATCAGCAGGCGGTCGATCCCTCGGTAACTAACGGCTTCCGTTAAATGCTCCCTGCTAACCTCGTTCTCCCCTGCCAGATCGGCAATCGTACGTGCCACCTTCAGCAAACGTTGCCATGCCCGCACTGACAGCCCCAGTTGGTTCAGCACTTGCTCCAGCCATTGAGCATCCTCAGGCGTAAGTGTACAGCATGCCTTGATATCGTTGTTGTTCATTACCGCATTCACTTTGCCGCAGCGATTGATCTGGCGTTCCCGTGCGGCCAGCACACGTTCACGCACCTGCTGACTGGACTCTCCATTACCCTGTTGTGTACTCAACATCCCTGGTGGTAGTAACGGCACTTCAAGAGAGAGATCAAAACGATCGAGAAAAGGGCCAGACAGACGGCTGAGATAACGTAATGTCTGCTGGGGTGAACTTCGATTATGTGGGCCGCTATAATGCCCGGTTGGGCTGGGGTTCATTGCGGCGATCAGCTGAAAGCGTGCCGGATAGGTGATTTTGGCACGTGCCCGCGAAATACTGATCTCCCCTGATTCAAGCGGTTCACGCAGTGCATCCAATGCGCGGCGTTCAAACTCCGGAAGCTCATCAAGAAACAGTATGCCGTTGTGGGCAAGGGAAATCTCACCTGGCTTAGGCAGTGAACCACCGCCGACAAGAGCATACAGAGATGAACTGTGATGAGGGGAACGGAATGGCCTCTGGCGCCACTGACGGTGCAGATCGCCACTGCCTAGCAGACTGGCTACGCTGGCACTCTCCAGGGCCTCACGATCGCTTAGAGGCGGCATCAGACCGTTCAACCGTGAGGCGAGCATCGTCTTCCCCGTGCCGGGTGGGCCAATTAAGAGCAGGTTGTGCCCACCGGCTGCTGTTACCTCCAGTGCGCGCTTGGCCTGCTGCTGGCCGATAATCTCGTTTAAATCCCCTGTAACGTGCGACAGACAGACCAGGTCGTTGCTCTGGGCTTCTTCAAGCTGCGTTCTGCCATGCAGGAAAGCACAGACCTCAAGAAGATGGCTGGCGATTAAACTTTTCCCGTGCTGGATAAGGCCAACATCATTTTGGTTATCCGCTGAGAGGATGAGTTGCCTTCCTGCATTGAGTGCCGCAACGGCTGCAGGAATTGAGCCCTGTACGCCACGTAGCGCGCCGTTGAGGGCTAACTCACCGAGGAACTCATACCCGGCAAGTTTCGCCGCAGGAATCTGCTCTGAAGCTGCCAGGATGGCTATAGCGATAGGCAAGTCATACCTGCCGCCTTCTTTCGGGAGATCGGCGGGGGCAAGATTGACGGTAATGCGTTTTGCAGGAAAGGTGAAACCGCTGTTAATGATGGCGCTGCGCACCCGGTCCCGGGCTTCTTTAACTGTCGTTTCGGGCAGACCAACCAGTGACAAAGCGGGCAGGCCATTACTCAGGTGAACTTCAACAGACACCAGCGGCGCCTGAATGCCCAATGCGGCACGGGTATTGGCAACAGATAGCGACATAGACACTCCTTGTATTCGCTACTGTGCACTGTCGATTTGCCTCTGACGAGGATGACATCAGGAATTTGTATGCTGCGCCGTAATGAATTTCATCAGGTCGACAGCGGAAGACATCTTCGTGCGATCTGCCACGCACATTCTCACTATGTGGAAATAAAGCAGTCACGCGCCGTGAGTGATGAAAAAAATTCAATTTTTCCTTATTAACTGAATAACAATAGTTTTTTCTGGATTTGCGTCGGCCGTCATAAAATAAAGTGATGAAAAAAGTTGAATTAATGCTAATAACTGTGATAACTCTGTAGGCATTACTTCGAACAAGCGAACTAAAAGAATTCAAATGAAAGCCCTTCTACGAGTCATTAGCCTAGTCGTCATTAGCGTCGTCGTGATTATTATCACGCCGTGCGGGGCTACGCTCGGAGAAAGAAAGGCTTAAAAATCAAGCCTGATTTCGAAAGAACCCCCGCACCGAAAGGTCCGGGGGTTTTTTTTTGGCAAGGTATCAACGACAGAGGAACAGAATATGAACAGTAGCATAAAATGCTGTTGTTCCCAGCGAGAGGCGGGGGAATAACTATGAATGGTGCTCAGTGGGTGGTTCAAGCTTTGCGTGCACAGGGAGTCGAAACAGTTTTCGGCTACCCGGGTGGTGCAATCATGCCGGTCTATGACGCGCTCTATGACGGCGGTGTCGAACACCTACTGTGCCGCCACGAGCAGGGTGCAGCGATGGCCGCTATCGGCTTTGCTCGTGCAACCGGTAAAGTCGGCGTCTGTATCGCCACTTCCGGGCCGGGTGCCACCAATCTGATCACCGGGCTGGCAGATGCCATGCTGGACTCTGTTCCTATCGTCGCCATTACCGGGCAGGTCTCTTCTGCCGTGATGGGGACGGATGCTTTCCAGGAAATTGATGTTCTCGGCCTGTCGCTGGCCTGCACCAAACACAGCTTCCTCGTTGAATCCCTTGATGAACTGCCGGTGGTGATGGCCGAAGCTTTTGCCATTGCGAAATCAGGTCGGCCTGGCCCAGTACTGGTTGATATTCCTAAGGATATCCAGTTAGCGAGCGGCGATCTGGCCGCCCATCTGCTGCCAGTTGAACAGGAAATGGCACATCCTCACGCGGAATTACAGCAGGCGCGTAATCTGCTGGCGCTGGCGAAGAAGCCGATTCTGTATGTGGGCGGTGGCGTGGGTATGGCTGATGCTGTACATGCGTTGCGTGCTTTTGCGAAAGAAACGGGAATTCCCACTGTCGCAACGTTGAAAGGTCTGGGCACACCGGATGCTGATGACGAATGCTACCTGGGTATGCTGGGCATGCACGGTACCAAAGCGGCCAACCTGGCTGTGCAGCAGTGTGACCTGCTGATCGCTGTCGGGGCGCGCTTTGATGACCGCGTCACCGGAAAACTCGACACCTTCGCGCCGCATGCCAGTGTGATCCATCTGGATATTGACCCTGCCGAGCTGCATAAACTGCGCCGTGCACATGTTGGCTTACAGGGCGATCTTAATAAGCTGTTGCCTGATTTGTATCAGCCAGTATCCATCAGCGCATGGCGTGATGAAGTGAAAGCGCTGAAAGCCGATCATGGCTGGCGCTATGATCATCCCGGCGAGGCGATTTTTGCTCCGCTGTTTTTAAAACAGTTATCAGATCGTAAACCGCAAAGTGCGGTAGTGACTACCGATGTGGGCCAGCACCAGATGTGGGCTGCACAGCATATGAGTTTTAACCGTCCGGAGAATTTCATCACCTCCAGCGGTCTGGGCACGATGGGCTTCGGCCTGCCCGCAGCCGTGGGTGCGCAGGTTGCCCGTCCAGATGACACGGTCATCTGCGTCTCGGGCGATGGCTCCTTTATGATGAATGTCCAGGAACTGGGCACCGTTAAGCGTAAACAGCTGCCGGTAAAAATCGTTTTGATGGATAACCAGCGCCTGGGGATGGTACGCCAGTGGCAGCAGTTGTTCTTCGAAGAGCGTTACAGCGAAACGAATCTTTCAGATAACCCCGATTTTCTCATCCTGGCCAGTGCATTTGGCATTCCTGGCCAGCGCATTACCCGTAAAGATCAGGTCGACGCCGCATTAGACGCTTTGCTGCACAGTGAAGGGCCATACATGCTCCACGTCGCGATTGATGAGCATGAGAACGTTTGGCCTCTGGTACCACCGGGCGCCAGCAACGAAAATATGATGGAGAAGACTTCATGAAACAGCATCAATTGTCTATAGAAGCACGCTTTCGCCCGGAAATACTGGAACGCATTTTGCGCGTCGTTCGTCACCGTGGCTTCCAGGTGTGCTCAATGAACATGGCGTCGCTGGTCAATACTGACAATATTAATATTGAGATGACCGTTGCCAGCCAGCGCTCTGTCGATTTACTGTCAACGCAGTTAAGTAAATTGATGGACGTTGCATGCGTTCAGATCCAACAACAAACAACACAACAAATCCGCGCATAAGCGCGCAAGGAAACAAGAATGACGAAGAAAGCAGACTTTATCTGGTTCAACGGCGAGATGGTAAAATGGGAAGACGCAAAGGTCAGCGTGATGTCCCATGCACTGCACTACGGCACTTCAGTGTTTGAAGGCGTACGTTGCTATGACTCGCATAAAGGACCAGTAGTCTTCCGCCATCGTGAACATATGCAGCGCCTGCGCGATTCTGCAAAAATCTACCGTTTCCCGGTCAGCCTGAGTGTTGATGAGTTGATGGAAGCCTGCCGCGCCACACTGCGCAAGAACAACCTGAAAAGCGCCTATATTCGTCCATTAGTCTTCGTGGGTGACGTCGGTCTGGGTGTTAACCCGCCGGACGGCTACGAAACGGATGTGATCATCGCAGCCTTCCCATGGGGCGCCTACCTGGGTGCTGAAGCGCTGGAGCAGGGTATTGATGCCATGGTGTCTTCATGGAACCGTGTAGCGCCAAACACGCTGCCAACCGCAGCGAAAGCCGGTGGTAACTACCTTTCTTCTCTGCTGGTCGGTAGCGAAGCACGCCGCCACGGTTACCAGGAAGGCATCGCGCTGGATACTCAGGGCTACATCTCTGAAGGTGCAGGTGAGAACCTGTTTGAAGTCAAAGACGGCATCCTGTTCACGCCGCCGTTCACCTCTTCCGCTCTGCCAGGGATTACTCGTGACGCCATCATCAAACTGGCGCAGGATATGGGTATTGAAGTTCGTGAGCAGGTACTGTCTCGTGAATCTCTGTATCTGGCTGACGAAGTGTTCATGTCAGGCACAGCAGCGGAAATCACCCCTGTACGCAGCGTCGACGGTATTCAGGTTGGCGAAGGCAAGCGTGGCCCGGTGACCGAGCGTATTCAGTCTGCATTCTTTGGTCTGTTCACTGGCGAAACGGAAGACAAATGGGGCTGGTTGGATCCGGTTAACCCATAACAAAAAATACTTTTCGCGGGCATCATTTGATGCCCGCGCACTATCTGATTTCTGGAGTAAAGAGCATGCCTAAGTATCGTTCCGCCACCACCACCCACGGCCGTAATATGGCCGGTGCCCGTGCCCTGTGGCGCGCCACAGGAATGACCGATGATGATTTCGGTAAGCCGATCATTGCGGTGGTTAACTCCTTCACGCAGTTCGTGCCGGGTCACGTTCATCTGCGCGATTTGGGGAAACTGGTTGCTGAAGAGATCGAAGCCTCTGGCGGCGTGGCGAAAGAGTTCAATACCATTGCGGTGGATGATGGTATCGCCATGGGCCACGGCGGGATGCTCTATTCTCTGCCGTCACGTGAGTTGATTGCGGACTCCGTGGAGTACATGGTCAATGCGCACTGCGCTGACGCCATGGTCTGTATTTCCAACTGTGACAAAATCACCCCGGGAATGTTGATGGCGTCACTGCGCCTGAACATTCCGGTGATCTTCGTCTCCGGCGGTCCGATGGAAGCCGGTAAGACCAAACTGTCCGACAAAATTATTAAACTCGATCTCGTCGATGCGATGATTCAGGGCGCTAACCCGAACGTCAGCGATGCGGAGAGCGACCAGATTGAACGTTCTGCCTGTCCGACCTGCGGCTCCTGTTCCGGTATGTTCACCGCCAACTCGATGAACTGCCTGACCGAAGCGCTGGGTCTGTCACAACCGGGCAACGGCTCGCTGCTGGCAACGCACGCTGACCGTAAAGAGCTGTTCCTGAATGCGGGCCGTCGTATTGTTGCGCTGACCAAGCGTTACTACGAGCAGGATGATGAAACCGCACTGCCACGCAGTATTGCCAGCAAAGCGGCGTTCGAAAACGCCATCACGCTGGATATTGCTATGGGCGGCTCAACCAACACCGTTCTGCATCTGCTGGCTGCCGCACAGGAAGGCGAAATCGATTTCGATATCTCTGACATTGACCGTCTTTCCCGCCTGGTTCCACACCTGTGCAAAGTGGCACCAAGTACCCAAAAATACCATATGGAAGACGTACACCGTGCCGGTGGCGTACTGGGCATCCTTGGCGAACTGGACCGTGCCGGACTGCTGGACAACAGCGTACGTAATATCCTCGGACTGAGCCTGCGTGAAACACTGGATCAGTACGACATCATGCTGACCAAAGATGAAGCCGTGAAAAAGATGTTCCGCGCTGGCCCGGCAGGTATTCGTACCACGCAGGCGTTCTCGCAGGACACTCGCTGGGACACGTTAGATGACGATCGCCAGGAAGGCTGTATTCGTTCACGCGAGTTCGCCTTCAGTCAGGACGGTGGTCTGGCCGTACTGTATGGCAACATTGCTGAAAACGGCTGTATTGTGAAAACAGCCGGTGTGGATGAAGGCAGCCTGGTGTTCAGTGGTCCGGCAAAAGTGTATGAAAGCCAGGATGATGCTGTTTCTGCCATTCTTGGCGGCAAAGTGGTTGCTGGTGACGTTGTGGTGATCCGCTACGAAGGACCAAAAGGGGGGCCGGGTATGCAGGAAATGCTCTACCCAACCACCTATCTGAAATCCATGGGTCTCGGTAAAGCCTGTGCGTTGATCACCGATGGGCGTTTCTCTGGCGGTACCTCCGGTCTCTCAATCGGTCATGCCTCACCGGAAGCGGCCAGCGGCGGGACCATCGCGCTGGTCAAAGATGGCGATATCATCGACATTGATATCCCGAATCGTGGCATCCAACTGGCGGTACCAGAGAATGAACTGGCTGCCCGTCGTCTGGAAGAGGATGCACGTGGCGATCAGGCCTATACGCCACACGGCCGTGAGCGTCAGGTTTCCTTCGCACTGCGCGCTTATGCCACTCTGGCAACCAGCGCCGATAAAGGTGCCGTCCGTGACAAGAGTAAGCTGGGAGGCTAACCAACATGGCTGAATCTCAACCGCTATCCGACCAGCCCACGGGCGCAGAGTATCTGCGGGCCGTGCTGCGTGCGCCGGTGTACGAAGCTGCACAGGTGACCCCGTTGCAGAAGATGGAAAAGATCTCCGCGCGTCTCGGTAATACGATTCTGGTGAAACGCGAAGATCGCCAGCCGGTCCACAGTTTCAAGCTGCGCGGCGCCTATGCGATGATCGCCGGGCTGAACGCAGAGCAGAAAGCCTGTGGTGTGATTACAGCATCTGCCGGCAACCACGCGCAGGGTGTGGCGCTGTCATCCAGCAAGCTGGGGATTAAGTCTCTGATTGTGATGCCAGTGGCAACGGCCGATATCAAAGTGGATGCTGTGCGGGCGTTTGGCGGTGAGGTTTATCTGTTTGGGGCCAACTTTGACGAGGCCAAAGCCAAAGCCATTGAGCTGTCTGAGCAGCAGGGTTACACCTTCGTGCCACCGTTCGACCATCCGATGGTGATCGCCGGGCAAGGCACGCTGGCGATGGAACTGCTGCAACAAGATGCGCATCTGGATCGTGTGTTCGTGCCGGTGGGCGGCGGCGGGCTGGCGGCAGGTGTTGCGGTGTTGATCAAACAACTGATGCCGCAGATCAAAGTGATTGCGGTGGAAGCGGCCGATTCAGCCTGTCTGAAAGCCGCGCTGGATGCCGGGCATCCGGTCGATCTGCCACGCGTCGGGCTGTTTGCCGAAGGGGTGGCGGTGAAGCGGATCGGCAGCGAAACCTTCCGTCTTTGCCAGGAGTATCTTGACGACATCATTACCGTCGACAGTGATGCGATCTGTGCCGCGATGAAAGACCTGTTTGACGATGTGCGTGCTGTGGCGGAGCCTTCGGGCGCACTGGCGCTGGCCGGCATGAAGAAGTACATCCAGCAGCACCAGATCCAGGGTGAACGCCTGGCGCATGTGCTGTCCGGTGCAAACGTTAATTTCCACGGTTTGCGTTATGTATCAGAGCGCTGTGAACTGGGGGAACAACGCGAAGCACTGCTGGCGGTGACGATCCCAGAGCAACAGGGCAGTTTCCTGCGTTTCTGTCAGCTGCTGGGTGGCCGCTCGGTCACCGAATTCAACTACCGTTACGCCAACGCAGACGATGCCTGTATTTTCGTCGGTGTACGACTGACGCGCGGATTATCCGAGCGTGAGGAGATTCTGACGCTGTTGTCAGAAGGGGGTTACAAGGTGGTGGATCTCTCCGATGACGAAATGGCGAAGCTGCACGTGCGTTATATGGTGGGCGGGCGTCCGTCAAAGCCATTACGTGAAAAGCTGTTCAGCTTTGAATTCCCGGAGGCACCCGGTGCGCTGCTTCGTTTCCTGCAAACACTGGGTACCCACTGGAATATCTCGCTGTTCCATTATCGCAGCCACGGCACGGACTATGGCCGCGTGCTGGCGGCGTTTGAACTGAGCGACAGTGAACCGAAGTTTGAAGAGCATCTGGCGGCACTGGGTTATGATTTCCACGACGAAACGCATAACCCGGCTTTCCGTTTCTTCCTGGCCGGTTAAAGCAATTTCCAGAAAGCATCAATAAGCGGCTCACTGAGCCGCTTTTTTTGTACGCAAACGCCTAACTCAAACGGCGCCACCATCTCCACATCTTCCAGTTCCAGAATACGATTGCGTATCGGTTCCGGGCTGTTCTCCAGCACCACATCCGGCAGCAGGGCAATACCACAGCCCAGCGCGACCATTGACACAATCGCTTCATGACCGGACACCGTCGCATAAATCTGAGGATTGGCGATATGACGATGACGGAACCAGAGATCAATACGCCGCCGCGAAGGGCCCTGAGCGGGGAGAATAAACGGAATTTGCGCCCAGTCGGGTTGCGGTTGCGTCGCCTGAGCCCGTACCGGACAGGGCAGTGCCGGGGCGATTAACACCAGCGGGATTAACCCCAGCGGGGTAAAACCGATGCTGGTGGGCAGCGTTTCCGGCCGTCCGGCGATGGCAATATCCACTTCGTTAGACTGCACTTTTTCCACCGCGTCGGCAGCATCGCCCGTGGTGAGTTTGATTTCGACCAGCGGATGCTCGGCACGAAAGCGATCGAGAATGGGTGGCAGATGGCTGTAAGCGGCCGTCACCGAGCAGAACATTTTCATCTCACCGCTGAGTGACGGGCCGTTCTGGCCCATCGCGTGCCGCATCTGCTGGTACTGTAGCAGCGTCTGCTGGGCAAACTGACGCAGGCGCTCTCCGGCATCGGTCAGGGTGACAGTGCGGTTATCACGCAAGAATAACGTCTGGCCAAGGTCTTCTTCCAATCGCTGGATTTGGCGTGAGAGCGTGGAAGGACTGACATGCATCGCCCGCGCACTGCGCCCGAAATGGCGGCTTTCAGCCAGATGTAGAAACAATTTCAGGTCACGCAAATCCATCAGAGTCAGGCCTCATTCTTATGTTGCAAAATATGCAATGTCACGTTGTTAATATATCAATTTCAGCAACGCATTTCCTGTCATATGATAAGGTCTATTGAGGGTAAGGAAATAACCTACCCCGACAACAAACAATAATGCGAACACAACCTCATACGGAGTACCCCATGGCTAACTATTTCAACACTTTGAACCTGCGCAACCAGCTGGCGCAATTAGGTAAATGCCGCTTTATGGCTCGCGAAGAATTCGCTGATGAAGCCAGCTACCTGAAAGGCAAAAAAGTCGTCATCGTTGGTTGTGGTGCTCAGGGCCTGAACCAGGGTTTGAACATGCGCGACTCTGGCCTGGATATTGCCTATGCTCTGCGTGCTGAAGCGATTGCTGAGAAACGTGCTTCATGGCGTAAAGCGACCGAAAACGGCTTCAAAGTGGGTACTTACGAAGAACTGATCCCGCAGGCAGACCTGGTGGTTAACCTGACGCCGGACAAACAGCACACTTCTGTTGTTCAGGCTGTTCAGCCGCTGATGAAAGACGGTGCTGCACTGGGCTACTCTCATGGCTTCAACATCGTTGAAGTGGGTGAGCAGGTACGTAAAGACATCACCGTTGTGATGGTAGCGCCGAAATGTCCGGGTACTGAAGTCCGTGAAGAGTACAAACGTGGTTTCGGCGTACCGACGCTGATCGCAGTTCACCCGGAAAATGACCCGAAAGGCGAAGGCATGGCGATTGCTAAAGCCTGGGCAGCAGCGACCGGTGGCCACCGTGCGGGTGTGCTGGAGTCTTCCTTTGTTGCGGAAGTGAAATCTGACCTGATGGGTGAGCAGACTATCCTGTGTGGTATGTTGCAGGCTGGTTCACTGCTGTGCTTCGACAAACTGGTCGCTGAAGGCACCGATGCACCTTATGCAGAAAAACTGATTCAGTTCGGCTGGGAAACCATCACTGAAGCACTGAAGCAGGGTGGTATCACTCTGATGATGGATCGCCTGTCTAACCCGGCAAAACTGCGTGCTTTCGCACTGTCTGAACAGCTGAAAACCATCATGGCACCGCTGTTCCAGAAGCACATGGATGACATCATCTCCGGTGAGTTCTCTTCCGGCATGATGGCTGACTGGGCGAACGACGACAAAAACCTGCTGGGCTGGCGTGAAGAGACCGGTAAAACCGCCTTCGAAACCGCTGCACAGTTTGAAGGTAAAATTGCCGAGCAGGATTACTTCGACCAGGGCGTTGTGATGATTGCCATGGTGAAAGCGGGCGTTGAGCTGGCATTCGAAACCATGGTGGCTGCTGGCATCATCGAAGAGTCTGCTTACTACGAATCACTGCACGAGCTGCCGCTGATTGCGAACACCATCGCACGTAAGCGTCTGTATGAAATGAACGTGGTTATCTCTGATACCGCAGAATACGGTAACTACCTGTTCTCTTACGCAGCAGTACCGCTGCTGAAGGAGTTCATGACCACTCTGCAGGCAGGCGATCTGGGTAAAGCAGTGAACACTGCGACCACCGTTGATAATGCGCAGCTGCGTGATGTGAACGAAGCCATCCGCAACCACGACATCGAAACGGTAGGCCGTAAACTGCGTGGCTACATGACCGATATGAAGCGTATCGCTGTCGCAGGTTAATGACGCGCAGTACCTCCAGGGGCGGATCGACGATCTGCCCGAAAAAAAAGCGCCTGACGGCGCTTTTTTCATTAGTTACGGTACAACACCTTAATGATGTGGTAACCGAACTGGGTATGCAACGGGCCCTGTGGCTCGATCAGTGGGCAGGAGAACACCACTTTATCGAACGCCGGCACCATTGCACCTTGTTTGAACTCGCCTAAATGGCCCCCTTTCTTACCTGACGGACAGGTCGAGTGTTTCTTTGCCAGCTTCTCAAAATCGGCACCTTCTGCCAGCTGGGCTAACAGATCCTGAGCCAGTTTCTCTTCTTTTACCAGAATGTGCAGTGCTGCTGCCATTTTTGCCATGATGTTACCTTGAGTCATAGGGATTTGGCTGGCTATACTACCACGCTGTTATTTTCTTCCCTCTGCAATTTCATTGAGTGACTTATCTATGCGTCTTAATCCTGGTCAGCAACACGCCGTCGAATTTGTTACCGGGCCTTGTCTGGTACTGGCTGGTGCCGGTTCGGGTAAAACACGCGTGATCACCAACAAAATTGCCCATCTGATCCGCGAGTGTGGCTATCAGGCACGCCATATCGCCGCAGTGACGTTTACCAATAAAGCGTCGCGTGAGATGAAAGAGCGTGTGGCACAAACCCTTGGCCGTAAAGAAGCACGCGGACTGATGATTTCGACCTTCCATACCCTGGGTCTGGAGATTATCAAGCGCGAATATGCTGCGCTGGGCATGAAAGCCAAATTTTCGCTGTTTGACGATCAGGACCAGCTGGCATTACTCAAAGATCTGACGGAAGAGTGGCTGGAAAATGATAAAACCCTGCTGCAACAGCTGGTCTCAACGATCTCGAACTGGAAAAACGATCTGATGGATCCCTCGCGTGCGGCAGCGGGGGCGCTGTCCGAACGCGATAAGCTCTTTGCACATTGCTATGCGCTGTATGACAGACACCTTAAATCGTGCAACGTGCTGGACTTCGACGATCTGATCCTGCTGCCCACGCTGTTGTTCCAGCGTAATCTGGAGGTTCGCGAGCGCTGGCAGCAACGCATACGCTATTTGCTGGTGGATGAATATCAGGATACCAACACCAGTCAGTATGAGCTGGTTAAACTGTTAGTGGGTAACCGGGCACGCTTCACCGTGGTAGGGGACGACGATCAGTCAATCTACTCCTGGCGCGGGGCACGGCCACAAAACCTGGTGCTGCTGCAGGAGGATTTCCCGGCGCTACAGGTGATTAAACTGGAGCAGAACTACCGCTCTTCCGAACGCATCCTGAAAGCCGCGAATATCCTGATCGCCAATAACCCACATGTGTTTGAAAAGCGCCTGTTCTCTGAGCTGGGGTATGGCGCCGAGCTAAAAGTGATCACGGCTAACCATGAGGATCATGAAGCAGAACGCGTGACCGGGGAGTTGATTGCCCATCACTTCATCAACAAAACCGGCTACAAAGATTACGCCATTCTCTATCGTGGTAACCATCAGTCGCGGGTGTTCGAAAAGATGCTGATGCAAAACCGCATCCCGTATCGTATCTCTGGTGGTACCTCATTCTTCTCACGCCCGGAGATCAAAGATCTGCTCGCCTACCTACGCGTGCTGACCAATGCTGACGATGACAGTGCGTTTATGCGTATTGTGAACACGCCACGGCGCGAAATTGGTTCAGCCACCCTGCAAAAGCTGGGCGACTGGGCCATGCAGCGTAACAAGAGCTTGTTCAGCGCCAGTTTTGATATGGGTCTGGAGCAGACGCTGAGCGGCCGCGGGCTGGAATCGTTACAGCGCTTTACTCACTGGTTGCAGGAGATTGCCCGGCTGGCCGAACGTGAACCTGTAGCGGCGGTTCGTGATTTGATCCGGGGTATTGATTACGAGAGCTGGCTGTTTGAAACGTCGCCCAGCCCCAAAGCCGCTGAAATGCGCATGAAAAACGTCAATACCTTGTTCCAGTGGATGACGGAAATGCTGGAAGGCAGTGATATTGACGAAGCGATGACGCTGACCCAGGTGGTGACGCGCTTCACCCTGCGTGACATGATGGAACGTGGCGAAAGCGATGAAGATTCCGATCAGGTCCAGTTGATGACGCTGCACGCTTCTAAAGGCCTGGAGTTCCCTTACGTTTTCCTGGTGGGTATGGAAGAAGGGTTGTTACCGCATCAGAGCAGTATTGACGAGAACAACGTCGAAGAGGAGCGCCGTCTGGCTTATGTAGGGATCACGCGCGCGCAGAAAGAACTGACCTTTACGCTGTGCCGCGAACGCCGTCAGTATGGTGAGCTGGTGCGCCCGGAAGTCAGTCGTTTCCTGCTGGAGTTGCCGCAGGATGACTTACAGTGGGAAAGCGAGCGTAAAGTGGTCAGTGCGGAAGAGCGCATGCAGAAAGGCCAGAGCCACCTGGCGAATCTCCGCGCGCAGTTGGCAAAAGCAAAGAAATAGCACCCGGATTAACGCAGCATCACACCGGGCGCAGCAGATTTCAAACGATGACTAATGACCAGTGCACATAGCTTTGCCAGTGTGCCTCCTGCTCCAGCAGCTCTGCACGCAGAGGATGCGCTTCCAGCCAACCTGTCGGCAACGTCAACGTCAGATTATCATCATCCGCCAGTAAACGGACGGCGGGCAGCATGTCATCGCGCCTGCGGCTGGCGAAAATAATCGCTAATCGCAGCAGACGGCACATCCGTTCGGCAACACGTGGCGGTACGGCATTTTGCTGACTTAACAGCGCCAGATCGATACCGTTCACCTGATTTTGCAGCAATGTCGCCAGTAGTTTTTTCTGCGCTGGCGTAAAGCCCGGTAAATCAAGGTGGCGCACCAGATAAGCCGCATGCTGTGGTGCCTGACGGAAATCGACGCTCAGACCAATCTCGTGGATCAGACAGGCACTTTCCAGCAGTTCCCGGCTGCGGTCGTCCAACTTCCACACCTGGCTGACCTGACGGGCAAAACTGTCTGCCAGCTGGCGGACACGCTCTGCCTGCTCAGGGTCAATCGCAAAACGGCGCTGGATATTGTGCAGCGTGCGGTTACGGATATCACGATCCACTGGCAGATGCAGCATGCCATACACCAGACCTTCGCGCAGCGCGCCACCGGCCAGCGTCATGCTGTTGATATTCAGCTCGGTAAAGATAGCAATCAGAATAGACAGGCCGCTGGGGAACACTAACGCGCGCTCAAGAGTCAGCCCTTCAATCTCCAGCTCTTCCAGCTTGCCGCACTGAATAGCGCGCTGTTTCAGTTGCTCAAGTTTACTGAGCGTGATGCGCTCATCCATGCCCTGAGCCATCATAATTTCTTGCAGGGCTTGTACAGTGCCGGACGCGCCCACGCAGACCTGCCAGCCCTGTTCGCGTAAAGCATCAGCCACCGGACGGATCATGGCTCGCGCCGCTTGTTCCGCCTGTTCGAAATTCGCTTTACCCAGATGACGATCGGCAAAATAACGTTCAAGCCAGGTGACACAGCCCATCGACAGACTAAACAGCGTCGTCGTCTGTGAACCTCTGCCGGTGACCAGCTCGGTACTGCCGCCACCGATGTCGACGACCAGTCGTTTGTCCGACCCACCCGTAGTATGCGCAACACCTTGATAAATCAGGCGTGCTTCATCTTCACCGCTAATGACATTGATCGGACAACCGAGGATTTCCTGGGCTTTGACCAGGAAACTACCGGCATTGGCAGCAATACGCAGCGTGGCTGTCGCCACAACGCGGATTTGTTCGGGAGGGATGTCCTGCAGTTGCTCGGAAAACAACCGCAGACACTGCCAGCCTCGTTCCATTGCCTCATCTGAAAGATGATTATCGGCATCGAGACCAGCAGCAAGACGCACCTTGCGCTTGATGCGGGCAATGGTCTGGATACTGCCAGCCACTTCGCGCACCACCAACATATGAAAGCTGTTCGATCCTAAATCGATCGCAGCATAGAGTGATGATGCACTCAGCATGGCGGCTTAACCTGAACGTTTGCGGTTAGGGTTACGCGGTGCGCTACTGCGGCGGTTGTTATTTCCACCACGGCGCGGGCCATTACCAGAACGGTTACGTGTTAAGCGTTTTGGTGGTGGCAATTCGCTCATCAGCGCATCGCTGTTATAGCGACTGACCGCAATGCTGTGACCGATGTATTCTTCAATACCTGGCAGGTTCAGCGCGTACTCTTCACAGGCGAGGCTGATAGAGTGACCATTGGCGCCTGCACGACCTGTACGACCAATGCGGTGAACGTAGTCTTCGCAGTCGTCTGGCAAATCGTAGTTAAATACGTGGGTCACTGCAGGAATATGCAAGCCGCGTGCAGCGACATCCGTCGCGACGAGGATATCGACATCACCCTTGGTGAAATCATCCAGGATACGCAGGCGTTTTTTCTGTGCCACATCGCCGGTTAACAAACCAACACGGTGACCATCTGCAGCCAGGTGGCCCCAGACATCTTCACAGCGGTGCTTGGTATTGGCGAAAATGATGGCGCGATCGGGCCACTCTTCTTCCAGCAGCGTTTGCAGCAGACGCATTTTTTCTTCATTGGAAGGGTAGAACAGCTCTTCTTTAATACGGTGCCCGGTTTTCTGCTCCGGTTCGACTTCAACGTATTCCGCGTTGTTCATGTTCTCAAACGCCAGCTCACGCACGCGGAAGGACAATGTTGCGGAGAACAGCATATTCAGACGCTGGTTGGCGGCAGGCATGCGGCGGAACAGCCAGCGGATATCTTTAATGAAGCCGAGGTCGAACATACGGTCAGCTTCGTCGAGTACCACCACCTGGATGGCGCCTAAATTCACGTGATTCTGTTTAGCGTAATCGATTAAACGACCCGTGGTGGCGATTAACACATCGACACCGCTTTCGAGCACTTTAAGTTGCTTATCATAGCCATCGCCACCGTAAGCCAGACCAAGCTTCAGTCCGGTTACCTGCGCCAGAGGCTCTGCATCCGCATGAATCTGCACCGCCAGTTCGCGCGTTGGTGCCAGAATCAGCGCCCGCGGTTGGTTAACCTGGCGACCTTCCGGTGCGGGGTGAGAAAGAAGATGATGGAACGTTGACGTCAGAAACGCCATCGTTTTGCCGGTACCGGTTTGCGCCTGACCTGCTACATCACGCCCGGAGAGCGTAAACGGTAATGCCAGCGCCTGGATAGGCGTGCAATTATGAAACCCTTTAGTTTCAAGGGCTTCAATAACCTGAGGGTGCAGGGCGAAGTCGGAAAACTTCTGTTCGGTTAAGTGTGTTTTGCTCATAGTGTGGTAGAATATCAGCTTACTATTGCTTTACGAAAGCTTATCCGGTGAAATAAAAGCAGTACAATAAACTCAGCCTTATGCTGCTTAATGCAACATCATGGTAAAGATAATCTCCTGGAGTAAACATGAGCGATAAAATTGTTCACCTGACCGATGACAGCTTTGAAACCGACGTTCTGAAAGCAGAAGGTTTGACGCTGGTTGACTTCTGGGCAGAATGGTGTGGTCCTTGCAAAATGATTGCCCCTATTCTTGACGAAGTGGCCGAAGAGTTTGATGGCAAGCTCACCGTTGCTAAACTGAATATTGATGAAAACCCTGCTACCGCACCTAAGTACGGTATCCGTGGCATCCCAACCCTGCTGTTGTTTAAGAATGGCGAAGTGGCCGCGACGAAAGTCGGCGCACTGTCTAAAGGCCAGCTCAAAGAGTTCCTGAACGCGAACCTGGGCTAATCATGCCGTGCCGGCGCCTTGCGGTTTGAATTTTTCGCTGACCGCTAGACGCCCGGCATTAAGCATGCTAAGTTAAATCTACTGCACTACGCACTTGCCTTGTAGTTTGAATCTTTAGAATTACTCCTTGTTGAACACAGTATTCATCAAAAGTCTTACAGACGTTCAGCAATCTGACGGTTAGTATCAACTGATTTCCGGCTTCTTGTCCTCACCGTCTCCTCGTCTCAGATTTGCGTTTTCCTGCACGTGATCATCGAGTGGACTTCGGAACCAAGAACCAATTAAACAGGCATGGATCTTTCGCCATACCATTCACGACAAACAGTTCATGTTTTACCCCGAGTTTAAGAACCCACCATTATGAATCTTACCGAATTAAAAAATACGCCGGTTTCTGACCTGATTACCCTCGGCGAAAATATGGGGCTGGAAAACCTGGCGCGCTTGCGCAAACAGGACATTATCTTCGCCATCCTTAAGCAACACGCGAAAAGTGGCGAAGACATCTTCGGCGACGGCGTACTCGAGATATTGCAGGATGGATTTGGTTTCCTCCGCTCAGGAGACAGCTCCTACCTCGCCGGTCCCGATGATATCTACGTTTCCCCCAGCCAAATCCGCCGCTTCAACCTCCGCACAGGTGACTCCATCTCTGGCAAGATTCGCCCGCCAAAAGAAGGTGAACGTTACTTTGCACTGCTGAAAGTTAATGAAGTTAACTACGACAAACCGGAAAATGCCCGTAATAAAATCCTGTTTGAAAACTTAACGCCGCTGCATGCCAATTCTCGTCTGCGTATGGAACGTGGCAACGGTTCTACCGAAGATTTGACCGCTCGCGTACTGGATTTGGCTTCGCCGATCGGTCGTGGTCAGCGTGGTCTGATCGTGGCTCCTCCGAAAGCCGGTAAAACTATGCTGCTGCAGAACATCGCGCAGAGCATTGCTTACAACCACCCAGACTGCGTGCTGATGGTGTTGCTGATTGACGAGCGTCCGGAAGAAGTGACCGAGATGCAGCGTCTGGTTAAAGGTGAAGTTATCGCTTCAACCTTCGATGAACCTGCATCCCGTCACGTTCAGGTTGCTGAGATGGTGATCGAAAAGGCCAAGCGTCTGGTTGAGCACAAGAAAGACGTGATCATCTTGCTGGACTCCATCACCCGTCTGGCGCGTGCCTACAACACCGTGGTTCCTGCTTCCGGCAAGGTACTGACCGGTGGTGTGGATGCCAACGCCCTGCATCGTCCGAAGCGTTTCTTCGGTGCTGCGCGTAATGTGGAAGAGGGCGGAAGCCTGACCATCATCGCCACCGCACTGGTTGATACCGGTTCGAAGATGGATGAAGTGATCTACGAAGAGTTTAAAGGTACAGGTAACATGGAACTGCATCTGGCGCGTAAAATCGCCGAGAAACGTGTGTTCCCTGCTATTGACTACAATCGCTCCGGTACGCGTAAAGAAGAGTTGCTTACCACGTCCGAAGAGCTGCAGAAGATGTGGATCCTGCGCAAGATTATTCACCCAATGGGCGAAATCGACGCGATGGAATTCCTTATCAACAAGCTGGCGATGACGAAAACCAATGATGATTTCTTCGACATGATGAAACGTTCATAACAGGTCGTTGGGCTGCGGGCAGACGCCGAACTGATCGTCTGGCCATACCGCAGTCGTCAAATTAAGTACAAAACTCGGGTAACGCCACGCATAGTCGTGGCGTTTTTTGTTTTTGGCCTATAGGCTATCCTGATCTGGGAGAATTAATCTAAAGAACGGCACGGGATACTGATCAATGGGGATATTGATTATGCTTGTCCCGGTGAATAAAATTCAGAATTGAAGAGATGTTATTGGCACAAATATTGCTTATAACATTGTGCAATTCTTAGCAGAGAGCTGGATAATGTGAATTTACTCAATATGAGTACAGAACTTGGCCTGACTTTTTTATTTTCATTGGTGTTTCTTTTCTTTGCACGTAAAGCGGCTAACAAAATTGGATTGGTGGACAAGCCCAATTATCGCAAACGTCACCAGGGGGCTATTCCGCTGGTAGGCGGTATCTCTGTGTTTGCAGGCAGCTGTTTTGCTTTTGCATTGACGAATTTCTACATTCCTCACTCAGTGCTATATCTGGCGTGTGCCGGGTGCCTGGTACTGGTGGGGGCGCTTGATGATCGTTATGACATTAGTGTGAAATTCCGCGCGGTGGTACAGGCGGGTGTCGCCATTGTCATGATGATGAAAGCTAAACTTTACCTGCTAAGCCTGGGCTACATCTTTGGCCCATGGGAACTGGTGGTAGGGCCGTTCGGCTATGTGCTGACGCTGTTTGCTGTCTGGGCTGCGATCAACGCCTTCAATATGGTGGACGGCATCGACGGACTGCTGGGCGGTTTATCCTGTGTGACGTTCCTGGCGATGGGGGTCATCCTCCAGTTTGACGGGCAGAGCAGCCTTGCCATGTGGTGCTTTATCATGATTGCAGCCATCGTGCCCTACATCCTGTTGAATCTGGGAATGTTTGGCCGCCGCTATAAAGTCTTTATGGGCGATGCTGGCAGCACGGTTATTGGCTTCACAATTATCTGGATCCTGTTAGAAGCGACCCAGGGTCAGAACCATCCCATCACGCCAGTGACGGCGCTCTGGCTGATTGCGATTCCATTAATGGATATGGTCGCCATTATGTATCGCCGTCTGAGCAAAGGGATGAGCCCCTTCTCCGCAGATCGCCAACATATTCACCATCTGATCATGCGCGCCGGTTTTACTTCGCGTCAGGCGTTTGTCCTGATCACCGCGGCTGCGGCCCTGCTGGCTATCGTTGGTGTGCTGGGCGAGTACCTTTCATTTGTCCCTGAGTGGATGATGCTGGTTCTGTTTCTGCTGGCCTTTATGCTCTACGGCTACTGCATTAAACGCGCGTGGCGCGTGGCGCGCATGATCAAACGGTTTAAACGCCGTCTGCGAAATAACAATAATGACAGCAAATCTCCTACTGACTGACCTATGCCCTGACGACAAGGAAACAGATGTATGACCTATCCTGACGCTGCAGATAACGAGTTGGATATTCGTGGCCTTTGCTGCACGCTATGGCGCGGTAAGTTATGGATTATTGCGGGTGGTGTGCTCTTTGCCCTGCTGGCCTGGATCTATTCGTTGCTGGTGACGCCGAAGTGGAGCACCACGGCGATTGTGGATCGTCCTACGGTGAATATGTTGTCCGGGTTTTATTCCCAGCAGCAGTTTCTCAATAATCTGGATATTCGTGCTGGCAGCCTGACCGTGGCTCCGCCGACGGTGATGGATGAAGCGTATCAGGAGTTTATGATGCAGCTTTTTGCCTGGGATACGCGTCGTGACTTCTGGCTACAGTCCAGCTATTACCAGCAGCGTAAAAGCGGCAAGACCGGTGAAGACGCCGCCTTACTGGATGAAATGATTGCCAATATCCAGTTCCAGCCCGCCGATAATGCGAAAAATATCAACGATACCGTCAGGTTGATCGCGGAAACAGCAGCAGATGCGAATACCCTGCTGCGCCAGTATGTTGCCTTTGCTAATGCCCGTGCTACCACGCATCTCAATGAAGAACTCGCCGCTGCCTGGGCTGCGCGCAGTATTCAGTTAAAGGCGCAGATTAAGCGTCAGGAAGCGGTTGCCAAAGCCATTTACGACCGTCAGATCAACAGCATCGGACAGGCGCTGAAAATTGCGCAGCAGCAGGGCTTTGAACAAGCAAAAACACAGACCCCTTCCGAGCAATTACCGGACTCTGAAATGTTCATGCTGGGCAGGCCAATGTTGCAGGCGCGGTTGGAAAATCTGCGTGCAACGGGCCCATCCTACGATCTGGAGTACGATCAAAACCGGGCTATGCAGGCGACACTGAATGTCGGTCCTACGTTGGTAAAATCATTCCAGACCTGGCGTTATCTGCGCACACCGGAAGAGCCAGTAAAACGTGACAGCCCACGCCGTGTATTACTGATGATTATGTGGGGCACGGTAGGCGTGCTACTGGGTGCCGGGACTGCGCTGGTGCGCCGCTCTCGCCGTTAAGGGCACTGAATAAGTGCTGTTAAACCATTTCGAATTAAGAGAGTCACGGTGAAAGTATTAACGGTTTTTGGCACGCGTCCCGAAGCGATAAAAATGGCACCTCTGGTGCATGCGCTGGCGCAGGATGAGGACATTGAGTCGCGCTTATGCGTGACCGCACAGCATAGGGAAATGCTCGATCAGGTATTGCACCTGTTTTCCATCGTGCCGGATTACGATCTTAATATCATGCAACCAGGCCAGGGTTTGACCGAGATCACCAGCCGTATTCTGGAGGGTTTGAAGACGGTATTTGCCGATTTCACCCCAGATGTGGTGCTGGTTCACGGCGATACCACGACTACGCTGGCTGCCAGCCTCGCGGCGTTTTACCACCGAATTCCGGTGGGGCACGTGGAAGCGGGGCTGCGCACGGGTGATCTTTGGTCGCCGTGGCCAGAAGAAGCGAACCGTACGCTGACCGGTCATCTTGCCAGCTACCACTTCACCCCGACCGCCAGTTCGCAGCAGAATCTGTTGCGTGAAAATCTGCCCGCATCCCGTATTTTCGTGACGGGCAACACCGTGATTGATGCGCTGTTCTGGGTGCGTGATCGCGTACTCAGTGACGATGCGCTGAGAAATAGCCTGGCAGCTCGCTACCCGTTCCTGGATGCGGATAAAAAGTTGATTCTGGTCACCGGCCACCGTCGTGAAAGTTTCGGTGGCGGCTTTGAGCGTATCTGTAACGCGCTGGCTGAAATTGCACGTCTGCACCCCGACACGCAGATTGTCTATCCCGTGCATCTCAACCCGAATGTCAGCGAGCCGGTAAACCGCATTCTGCGCGGTATAGATAATATTATTTTAATTGAACCGCAGGAGTACCTGCCTTTTGTCTGGCTGATGGATCGCGCCTGGCTGATCCTGACGGATTCCGGTGGTATTCAGGAAGAAGCGCCATCGCTCGGTAAACCGGTGCTGGTGATGCGTGATGCCACCGAGCGCCCTGAGGCGCTGGCAGCAGGCACCGTCAAACTGGTGGGCACAGACGGCGCGAAGATCGTCAGCGAAGTGACCCGTCTGCTCACCGATGAGGACGCGTGGCATGCAATGAGCCTCGCCCATAACCCGTATGGTGACGGGCTGGCCTGCCAGCGCATTGTGCAGGCTCTCAAAAATAATCGGATAACATTATGAGTTTCAATACTATTTCAGTGATCGGTCTGGGTTACATCGGCCTGCCTACCGCTGCCGCTTTTGCTTCGCGCCAGAAGCAGGTGATCGGCATTGATATCAATGCGCACGCGGTCGAAACCATCAACCGTGGCGAGATCCACATTGTCGAACCGGACCTCGATCGCGTGGTGAAAACGGCCGTTGAAGGCGGGTGGTTACGCGCAGCTATGCAACCACAGGCTGCCGATGCTTATCTGATTGCTGTGCCGACACCCTTTAAAGGCGAGCACCAGCCGGATATGGCTTACGTGCAGGCGGCGGCCGTGTCGATTGCCACGGTGTTAAAAAAGGGTGATCTGGTGATCCTGGAATCGACCTCACCTGTTGGCGCTACCGAACAGATGGCGGCATGGTTGGCGGCGGCTCGCTCGGATCTGACGTTCCCACAGCAGGCCGGTGAAAACGCGGATATCCAGGTGGCCTACTGCCCGGAGCGCGTGTTACCTGGCCAGGTGATGGTTGAACTGTTTAAAAACGACCGTGTGATTGGTGGTATGACGCCACGCTGTTCACAGCGCGCCTGCGAGCTGTACAACATCTTCCTGGAAGGCGAGTGCGTGGTGACTAACTCGCGCACCGCTGAGATGTGCAAATTAACCGAAAACAGCTTCCGCGACGTCAATATTGCCTTCGCGAACGAGCTGTCACTGATCGCGGCCGATCAGGGTATTAACGTCTGGGAGTTGATCCGGCTGGCCAATCGCCACCCGCGTGTCAATATTCTGCAACCTGGACCGGGTGTGGGCGGGCACTGCATTGCGGTCGATCCATGGTTTATCGTGGCACAGAATCCGGTACAAGCACGTTTGATCCGTACCGCGCGTGAAGTCAACGACAGCAAGCCGCACTGGGTGCTGGAGCAGGTTCAGCGCCAGGTGGCCGACTGCCTGATGAGCAACAACAAACGCGCCAGCGAGCTGAAAATCGCCTGCTTTGGTCTGGCGTTTAAACCCGATATTGATGATCTGCGGGAAAGCCCGGCGGTACAGGTCACCAAAATGATTGCCGACTGGCATCAGGGCACCACGCTGGTGGTGGAGCCTAACGTGCAGCAACTTCCGGCAAAATTGCAGGACAGCGTGACGCTGATGACGTTGGACGATGCGCTGCAACAGGCCGATGTGCTGGTGATGCTGGTGGACCATCGTGATTTTAAAGCCATTGATCCGACAGCCGTCAGCCAGCAATGGATTGTTGATACGAAAGGTGTCTGGCGTTAGTGAAAGCGACGCTTAAACCCCTGGCGTGGGAAAACGCCTTCTTTGGATGTCACAGTGCTCTGCTTGAATTGCACGGTGATACACCGCTTGATAGCGCGCAACTCGACAGCTATACGCTGGTGCAGGTCAAAGTACTGGCTCAACAGAGTTCAGAGCTGGATGCCCTGAGCGCGTTGGGGTTTCGCCTGGTGGAAGGGGAAGCAGACTGCGTGCTGGGTATCACCCCTGTTGAACGCCCGACGGGCATTCGTATTGCCCGCTCTGAGCATATCCCCATGCTGCGGCAGGTGGCTGAAGAAGCGTTCATCTACAGCCGTTTTCGCGCGCCCTGGTATGCGCCGGGCGACAGCGGGCGTTTTTATGCGCAGTGGGTGGAAAATGCCGTACGCGGCACCTTTGATCACCAGTGCCTGCTGGCGGTGGATGAGCAGGGCGCGATGCAGGGCTTTGTGTCGCTGCGTGAGCTGGAAGACGGCACGGCACGCATTGGCCTGCTGGCTGTAGTGCCAGCCGCGCAGGGGCTGGGCATTGGCCAGCGGCTGATGAACGCAGCTAATGACTGGTGCCGCGCGCGCCGACTGACACGGCTTCATGTCGCAACGCAACTGGGCAATGTTGCCGCGCTGCGACTCTATCTTCGCTGCGGTGGCGTGATTGAACGCACCGCCTACTGGTTATACAGGGAAACGCCATGATTCCGTTTAATGCGCCACCGGTGGTGGGAACTGAACTTGAATATATGCAGTCGGCAATGGGCAGCGGCAAACTCTGCGGCGACGGCGGTTTTACCCGTCGCTGCCAACAGTGGATGGAGCAGCGCTTCGGCAGCCGCAAAGTCCTGCTGACCCCCTCCTGCACCGCATCGCTGGAGATGGCGGCCATCCTGATCGACATTCAGCCCGGTGATGAAGTGATCATGCCGAGCTACACGTTTGTCTCTACGGCCAACGCCTTCGTGCTGCGCGGTGCAACGATTGTGTTTGTCGATGTGCGTCCGGATACCATGAACATCGATGAGTGCCTGATAGAAGCCGCGATCACCGATAAAACCAAAGCCATTGTGCCGGTACATTACGCGGGCGTTGCTTGCGAGATGGACACCATTATGGCGCTGGCGAAAAAGCACCAACTGTGGGTGGTGGAAGATGCTGCGCAGGGCGTGATGTCGACTTACAAAGGCCGGGCGCTGGGCAGCATCGGTCATATCGGCTGCTTTAGCTTCCACGAAACTAAAAACTATACCGCGGGTGGTGAAGGCGGTGCGACGCTGGTCAACGACGCGTCCCTGGTCGAGCGTGCTGAAATCATTCGTGAAAAAGGGACCAACCGCAGCCAGTTTTTCCGCGGCCAGGTGGATAAATACACCTGGCGTGATATCGGCTCCAGCTACCTGATGGCGGATTTGCAGGCAGCATATCTCTGGGCGCAGCTGGAGGCAGCGGAACGCATTAACCAGCAACGTTTGCGCCTGTGGCAGACCTACCACGATGCGTTGCAGCCGTTGGCCGCACGTGGGCGCATTGAGCTGGCTAGCATACCCGCCGACTGTGAACACAATGCCCATATGTTTTATCTGAAGCTGCGTGACCATGATGACCGCAGCGCGCTGATTGCATGGCTGAAAGAGGCCGAAATCCTGGCGGTGTTCCACTATATTCCGCTGCACAGCTCACCCGCGGGGCAGCGCTTTGGCCGTTTCCACGGTGAAGACCATTTCACCCAGACAGAGAGCGATCGCCTGCTTCGTTTGCCGCTGTTCTATAACCTTTCTGATAATAATCAGAAAACGGTGATCAACTCCTTACTGAGCTATTTCTCCTGATATGTCACTGGCAAAAGCGTCAGTGTGGACGGCAGCCTCCACGCTGGTAAAAATTGTCGCCGGTTTGCTGGTGGTGAAAATGCTGGCGGTCTCTTACGGGCCCGCGGGTGTCGGACAGGCGGGGAATTTTCGTCAATTGATTACCGTGCTCGGCGTACTGGCCGGAGCCGGCATTTTTAACGGCGTCACAAAGTATGTGGCGCAGTATCAGCAGCAGCCTGAACAGCTGCGTGCCGTTACTGGCACTGCATCGTCAATGGTGCTGGGATTCTCATTGCTGCTGGCGCTGGTGTTCCTGTTGTTCGCTGCGCCCATCAGTCATGCACTGTTTGGCCATGACCGCTATCAGCAGGTGATCCGTATCGTCGCCTTCCTGCAGATGGGCATCGCCTGGGCTAATCTGGCGCTGGCGATCATGAAAGGTTTTCGTGATGCGGCAGGCAATGCATGGTCGCTGATTATCGGCAGCCTGACCGGCGTTGCTGCATGGTTTGTCTGCTACAAGCTGGGAGGTTACAGCGGTGCACTGATCGGGCTGGCGATGGTGCCTGCGCTGGTGGTGGTGCCGGCAGTGGTTTTGCTGGTGCGTCGCGAGCATCTGCCAATGCGCTATCTGCTGCCCGCCTGGCAGCCGGAGTTCGTGGCTCTGCTGGGTAAGTTTACGCTGATGGCACTGATCACCGCTGTGACGTTGCCCGTGGCGTGGATGATGATGCGTAACCTGCTGGCACAACATGCGGGGTGGGAACAGGTTGGGTTGTGGCAGGGCGTCAGCAGTATCTCGGATGCCTACCTGCAATTTATCACGGCGTCTTTCAGCGTGTATCTGCTGCCCACCTTGTCACGCCTGCAGCATAAGGCTGAGATTTCACGTGAAATTCTGAAGGCGCTGCGTTTCGTACTGCCGGTGGTCGCCGCCGTGAGTTTAACCGTCTGGTTACTGCGTGATGTGGCTATCTGGCTGCTGTTCTCCCGTGAGTTTGCGGCCATGCGCGATCTGTTTGTCTGGCAGTTGACGGGCGATGTACTCAAAGTGGGTTGCTACGTTTTTGGCTATCTGGTCATCGCGAAGGCATCGCTGCGTTTTTATGTGCTGACGGAAGTGAGCCAGTTTATCTTGCTCACCGGCTTTTCCCGCTGGCTGATCCCGCTGCATGGTGCAGCCGGTGCGGCTCAGGCGTATATGGCGACCTATATCGCTTATTTTGCACTCTGTGCAGGCATTTTTATTATTTACCGTAGACGAGTATGACCAGAGTAATCCACCTTTTAGGCTCAGACATCCCTCATCATAACCAGACGGTGTTGAGCTTCTTTGATCAACAGCTGCATGACGTGGTGCCCGTGGCAGCCGCGCGCGAGTTCTGGCTGGTGAGCGCACTGCCTGAGATGGCGCAGCCCTTTACGCGGCTGAATATCCGTGTTTTTGCGAATAAAGCGGCGCTCGCTGCTGCTGTGATTACCACCGGACGCCGTGAGCGTGACACGCGCTTTTTCTGCCACGGTCAGTTCAATCCTCGCTTGTGGCTGGCGCTGTTGTCCGGCCAGCTTAAGCGCTCTCAGATCTATTGGCATATCTGGGGGGCCGATCTGTATGAAGATTCGACCCGCCTGAAATTCCGGCTGTTCTATCTGCTGCGGCGTCAGGCACAAAAACGTGTGGCACAGGTGTTTGCCACCCGAGGTGATATTAATCACTTCCATCAGCGGCATCCGAAGGTTCCGGCTTCTTTACTCTATTTCCCGACACGGCTGGCACAGAATGTGCAAAGCAGTGATGAGCCGCAGGGGCAGCTGACCCTTCTGCTCGGTAACTCCGGGGATGCCAGCAACCGACATATTCAGGCATTGCAGTCCATCCATCAGCAGTTTGGCGATAATGTGCGAGTGAAAGTGCCGCTGGGCTACCCCGCCAATAACGAGGCGTATATTCAGCGTGTGCGCGACGCAGCCGCGGCGTTGTTTGCCCCGGGTGTCGTTGAGCTCCTGACCGAGAAGCTGGCGTTCAGCGATTATCTGAAATTGATCGCCCGTTGCCACCTTGGCTATTTTATTTTTGAACGCCAGCAGGGTATCGGTACGCTGTGTCTGTTGATGCAGGCCAATGTGCCCTTTGTACTTAACCGAAAGAACCCGTTCTGGCAGGATCTGGCAGAACAACAGGTGCCGGTGTTGTTTGAGGGCGATCCGTTGGATGCAGCGACAGTGAAAGAGGCGCGGCGTCAGATGATGTTGCTGGATAAATCACATATTGCCTTTTTCGAGCCGGGCTACCTGAGCGGCTGGCAGCAGGCACTGCGTCGGGTAGAAGGGGACACCGCATGACGTTATTACAGTTTGCCGGGCTGCTGGTGGTGTATCTGTGCTGCTGTGGTTTTATTCTCACGCTGACCTGGCGCGAGTTTCGTCGTGTGCGCTTCAACTTCAACGTATTTTTCTCGCTGCTGTTTCTGCTGACGTTCTTCTTCGGCTTCCCGCTGACCTGCATGTTGGTGTTTGGATTTGATGTTGACGTGGTGCCGCCGGAGTATTTGCTCCAGGCGTTACTGTCAGCGGGCTGTTTCTACGCTATTTACTACGTCAGCTATAAAACCCGGCTGCGGGCGAAGCATCGGGCACCCCCTCGTCAGGTATTTACGATTAACCGTATTGAAGCCCATCTGACCTGGGGCATTCTGGCGCTGGTAGCGCTGGGAACCGTCAGTGTGTTCTTCCTGCACAATGGTTTCCTGCTCTTCAAGCTGCACAGCTACAGCCAGATTTTCTCGGCGGATGTCTCCGGCGTGGCGTTGAAGCGTTTCTTCTACTTCTTTATCCCGGCGATGCTGGTGATCTACTTCCTCAAGCAGGACAAGCGGAGCTGGCTGCTGTTTCTGGTCAGTACCGTAGCGTTTGGGCTGCTGACGTACATGATTGTTGGGGGCACCCGCGCCAACATCATTATTGCTTTTGCCCTGTTCCTGTTTATCGGCATTATTCGTGGCTGGATTACCCTGTGGATGCTAGTGCTGGCGGGGATTGGCGGGATTGTCGGCATGTTCTGGCTGGCGCTGAAGCGCTATAACCTCGATGTTAGCGGCGCGGAGGCGTTTTACACCTTCCTCTATCTGACCCGCGATACCTTCTCGCCGTGGGAGAACCTCGGCCTGCTGCTGCAAAATTATGACAAAATCGATTTCCAGGGGCTGGCACCAATCTGGCGTGACTTCTACGTGTTTATTCCCAGTTGGTTGTGGCATGACCGTCCTTCCATTGTGCTCAACAGCGCGAACTACTTTACGTGGGAAGTGCTGGATAACCACTCCGGGCTGGCCATCTCGCCCACATTAATCGGTTCGCTGGTGGTGATGGGCGGGGCGCTGTTTATTCCGCTGGGGGCGGTTGGCGTTGGGCTGATTATTAAGTGGTTCGACTGGTTATACGAAAAAGGCCAGCAAGAGCAGAATCGCTATAAAGCAGCGATTCTGCAAAGCTTCTGCTTTGGTGCCGTGTTCAACATGATCGTGCTGGCACGGGAAGGGCTGGATTCATTTGTTTCGCGCGTGGTGTTCTTCTGCGTGATTTTCGCGTTCTGTGTGGTGGTGGCGAAGCTGCTGTACTGGCTGCTGGACACCGCGGGTTTAATCCGTGCCCGTGTTCCGGTTCGTCCGCTGTCGACCCAACCGTAACGCTTGCCAGGCGATTTGTTTTGAAGGAATGTCCATGAGTGTTTCTGTAACCGTGCCGCAATATCGGATCCGCGGGATAACGCTGTCAGGCTTTAGTGATATGGCGCAGTTTGTTGATTACCTCAATCAACAGGGTGAGCTGAAAACCGGCACGCTGGTAGCGATCAACGCGGAGAAAGTGCTGACCGCAGAAGCCGATGCGGCGGTGTATCAGTTGATTGATGCCGCAGAATACAAATATGCCGATGGCATCAGCATCGTGCGCTCTATCCGCAAGAAGTATCCGCAGGCGCAGGTATCGCGCATTGCCGGAGCCGATCTGTGGGAAGCAATGATGGAGCGTGCCGGGCGTGAGGGAACGCCGGTTTTTCTCATTGGAGGCAAACCGCCGGTTCTTGCGCAGACCATCGATAAGTTGCGTCGCCAGTGGAATGTGAACATTGTCGGATCGCAGGATGGGTTCTTCACGCCGGACCAGCGCGATGCACTCTTTACGCGCATCCGGGAGAGCGACGCGAAACTGGTGACGGTGGCGATGGGGTCACCACGGCAGGAGATTCTGATGCGTGACTGCAAAGCCAGCTACCCGGATGCGCTGTATATGGGCGTGGGCGGCACCTACGACGTGTTTACCGGCCAGGTGAAGCGTGCGCCTAAGATATGGCAGCGAATGGGCCTTGAGTGGCTGTATCGCCTGATTTCACAGCCTTCACGCCTGAAACGTCAGCTCAGATTGCTGAAATACCTCAAATATCACTGGCGCGGCGATCTTTAATCAATAAGTCATTGTTGTCACTGAAAGGCCTTTTGTGCGATTTAACCGGGTGAAAAGGCCGAAAAACGCTGCTACTTTAGACGTAATGCACAAAGCGTAATCAAACGCGTTTTTTTGTGAAAAAAGCACTGGACAGTCAGGGCTCTCCTCCGTAGTATGCACATCCGCAACGGCGCTACGCGCCCGTAGCTCAGCTGGATAGAGCGCTGCCCTCCGGAGGCAGAGGTCTCAGGTTCGAATCCTGTCGGGCGCACCATTTATTTTGTGCGCATATGAGCGGCGGTGGTAACATTTACCGCGTTAGTCAGTAGTAGAAAGAAGCAGTAAAGAAGTCAGGTATGGTGGCTATAGCTCAGTTGGTAGAGCCCTGGATTGTGATTCCAGTTGTCGTGGGTTCGAGTCCCATTAGCCACCCCAGACTTTAAGTACAAGATTTTGTCGTATGCGAAGGTGGCGGAATTGGTAGACGCGCTAGCTTCAGGTGTTAGTGTCTTAACGGACGTGAGGGTTCAAGTCCCTCTCTTCGCACCACAAAATCTAAGCAGTAAAGCAGTGCCGTAGTATTCGGCGAGTAGCGCAGCTTGGTAGCGCAACTGGTTTGGGACCAGTGGGTCGGAGGTTCGAATCCTCTCTCGCCGACCAATTTAGAAAACCCTGCTGTGGCGGGGTTTTTGCTTAAAACCTGAGAGTTTTGAGCGATAAAAAAAAGAAAAGTAGTGGCATTACAGAAGTATTCGGCGAGTAGCGCAGCTTGGTAGCGCAACTGGTTTGGGACCAGTGGGTCGGAGGTTCGAATCCTCTCTCGCCGACCAATTTAAGAAACCTGCTTGAAAAAGCAGGTTTTTTTTCGTCTGTACATAATGAGGATGAGAACCTCCGAAGGAGGTTTGAGCCGAGCGAAGCGAGACAACGTTGCTTCAGCAACGGCCCGCAGGGCGGCTCGAAGAGCCGTAATCCTCTCTCGCCGACCAATTTAAGAAACCTGCTTGAAAAAGCAGGTTTTTTTCGTCTGTACATAATGAGGATGAGAACCTCCGAAGGAGGTTTGAGCCGAGCGAAGCGAGACAACGTTGCTTCAGCAACGGCCCGCAGGGCGGCTCGAAGAGCCGTAATCCTACTCGCTACCAATTTAAGAAACCTGCTTGAAAAAGCAGGTTTTTTTTCGTCTTTTATTTCGTTTACACCAGCCCCATTTTCCTTCCCAGCTCGCTCACATTTTGCAGTTCAGCGCTTAGCGCATCTCCGGGCATTTGTAACAACAGTTCAGAGGTCAGCACCTCCGCACCACAGAAATCGAAAATCCCGTGATCGATCTGCGTTCTCATGGCGGCAAAGTAACCGTGACGGGCGTAAGTACGCATATCGCCCGCGCCAATGGCGACCAGATGCACCTTAAGGTGTTGCAGTTTTTTTACCAGGCGGCCATCGTCATCGGCGTCATAAGCCCAGCCTTGAGTAAATACGCGGTCAATCCAGCCTTTTAGCTGTGCAGGCATCGACCACCAGTAAATCGGATAAACCAGTACAAGGGTGTCCGCGCGGTCGATCCTGGCGTGTTGCGCAACGATCTCCTCTGTTACCGATCCCTGCTGGCGGAACGCGGCTACATCATCGGCGGTAAAACGCGGGTCAAATCCTTCGGCGGCAAGATCGGCGATCTCAATGCTGCCACCTGTTGACTCGATGCCCTCTGCGAGTTGTCTGGCGACGAGATGTGTCAATGACTGGCGATCGGGATGAGAAACGACAATAAGGGTATGCATGAGCAGCCTCCGGCTTGCAGGTTGAACTGAGAAAAGTTACGCTAATATACTATTGGTAAGTTACCTTTGGTATATAAGCATGTCAACGGACAAAAACTCTTCACCGCTGCCCCGGCGACGTTTATCGCGTGAGGCGCGTTACCAGCAGCTCATTGAAGCTGCATGGCAGCTCATTCGTACCGAGGGAACGGAGGCGTTAACGCTGGGCCGACTGGCCGAGCAGTCAGACGTCACTAAGCCCGTGGTGTATGATCATTTCGGCACACGTTCAGGCCTGTTTGCGGTGCTCTATCAGGAGTTCGATGCCCGCCAAAATGCGCTGTTTGATGCGGCATTAGCGCAAAGTGAAGCCACTTTGTCGGCCAGGGCGCAGGTGATGGCAGAATCTTATGTGAATTGTGTTCAGAAACAGGGACGGGAGATACCGGGCATTATTGCTGCGCTGGTCGGCTCACCCGAGCTTGAGCAGATCAAGCGGGCCTACGAAGTGGCCTTTATCGAGAAGTGTCGCGAAACGCTGACGCCTTTTACCGGGGGTAAAGCATTATCGAACGCCGGTTTGTGGGCCATGTTGGGGGCTGCGGAAGCGGTGGCTTACGCATCCACCCGTCATGAAATCACCGAACAACAGGCGCGGGATGAGTTGTACGCGGTGATTATGGCACTGGTCGAACGCAGCGTAAGAACATAATATCCGTTTGTCGCTACATTGAGACATATAACGCTATGTTTAATAAGGTGTTTACTTAAGTATGCGCTGCCTGTCTCTAAATGGAGACGCACCTCGGGCAATCGTGTCGGCTTGAGGTGACATCAGAGAAGGGCAGTAAAGTCGGCTAAGCATGAATTAATATGTTAACTATCAGTGAGATATTAAATTCATGGTGAATGAATTTCTATTCTGGCACGCGCTGTGCAAGAATACCCTCGTAGATGCTCATTCCACCTCTTATGTTTGCAGATGCTTCATAAACCTGGGAATGACGCAGAGCCATTTTACGGTACCTGTTGTCCAGCCAGCCAATATCGCTAACGCCTTATTGGATCTATCGGGCAATACGTTGAGTCAGGTACCAATCGGTTGTCTTAACCGACCTGAAAATTTGCACCTGTCCCCGGACAGGTGTTTTTTTTTGCCCTGATGCCCGTCATCTTTCGTGCCGCAGATGCGTTGGCTGCGCAGTTACAGGCATAAAAAAGCCGGGCATTGCCCGGCTTTCGTGTCTTTTTGCAGATGCAGATGCAGATTAAGAATTATTTTTCAGCGTCAGCAGCAAGCCATCACGGCGCATGGTGGCCGCTTCTTCCGGCTTGTGCTGACGATCCAGCGTATCAGCCAGCCAGGCGTAGTCGAAAGCATCCGGGCGCTGTTGCAGCGCCGCACGGAAGGACTCGGCAGCCTGTTCCCATTCACCGTGCTGCATCAAGAGTTGACCCAGCGTACTGTGCAACAGCGGTGTTGCGCCATGCTGCTTGATCTGCTGACGAAGCGCTTTCTCGAGTTGCTCCGGGTTACCGGTTTTCAGCCGTGGCATCAACAATACCAGGCGCTCATCGTACTGACGCTTCAGGCCATCCAACACGATTTGCTGTGCGGTGTCGTGGTCATTACAAACGATAAGATGGTCCGCCATTGCCACCTGTAAAGCGGGGTCATGACGCGTTTTGCGGCTCTGGTTCTGCCACCAACGCTTCAGACCATCACTGCCCTGATCGGCCATGGCCTGGCTCATCAGCCCCAGCCATGCCTGCTGTTGCAGATCGAGGCGATGGGCTTCATCACCCAACTGAATCTTCTCCATTGCAGGCAGAATATCCAGCAATGCGCCCCAGGCATGGGTACGCAGATAAGCCTGTTCAGCCAGACGCAGGACTTCAGGGTGGCGTGGCGCAATCTCCAGCAGACGATCAATACCGTGGCGTGCGGCGTGATCTTCATTACGTGCCAGTTGAATACGTACACGGGTGATCTCTACGGGCAGCGGGTCACTGTTATTTAATTCGGTAGCACGTTCCAGATGCTGATTGGCACGTATCTCGTCACCGCGTTGTTGTGCGGCTTCGGCGGCCAGCAGATAGTTAACCATCGGTTGTTCAGCATGGTCGGCATTACGTGACAGCAGTTTTTCAACCTGCTGGTAATCACCCTCCGCCAGTTTGATCAACGCAGCATTGGTATGTTTATGTGCACTGCGGCGTTTGCGGCCGCTAAACCAGCCGCGGGTGCGTGCCCCCGTACGGAAGAGACGGCGGAGCAGCCATTCGATAGCCAAAATCACTATCAGCGTCAGGATCAGCATGATCACCAGTGCAGTCACACTGGTTTTAATATCCCAGTTGTCGGTCTGGATCAGTACAAAGCCCTGATGACCCGCAATCACGGGACCCAGCACAATACCGGCGATTAGCAGCAGGAACAGCAGAAGTACTTTCAACATCATTATTCTCCCTGCTGCTGAGATGAAGCGGATGGTGCGGCTGGCTGTGCCAGCAGATTACGCACGCGTGTCTCCATCAATTTATCGAGCAGTGGCTGACTTTGCAGAGCTTCCGGAACATCCATTGATACGCTCTGCTGGCTCAGCTCATCCAACTGGCTAAGGAAGGCTTTTGTATTCGGATCGTTGCTGTCAAACCAGGCACGTGTCCAGGCGGAAACCGTGTCGATAGACTGTTTGAAGATTTCATCTTGATGACGCGGTACTGCCTGAGCCGCAATGAGCAGGCGTGAACGGATATTTTCACGTAAATAAATATCCTGATCCGGGGCCATCAGTGGCTCTGCGGTTGCGTCACGACGACGGATGGTGATGAAATCGTCCATAAAGTTATGCCAGCTCTTGACCAGATTCTGACGCCATTCACGCAGCGAAGAGGAAAGCTCATTGCTGTCGGCATCCATTGGCTCATTATCACTGTCATTATCGGCGATGCGCAGATTATCAACATCGTTAGATAATTGGTTTAATTTGAGGATCACGCCATCGTAGTCGACCTGGCTGAGAGCGGACAGGGTACTGATGTCATGCGTGAGCGCGCGGCGGGCATCGATCAGGCTCGGATCGTTCATGTCGGCCAGGCTGGCATCCGCACTTTTCAGCAGCGCTGCTGCGGTGGTGACGTCTTGATCGCTCCACAGCTTACGTCCGGCCATTTTGACCAGGTAATCAGCCTGCGCCAGCATCCATGTCTGGGCATCGCTGCCTGAGATGGTGGCGACTTTTTGTTTCAGCTCATCCAACTGTTGGCTGGTGGCTGCCTGCTGCTGACGGGCGGTATCCAGTGCGCTGGTTTGCGTTGCCAACTGCTGTTCCAGTGACTTTTTGTCACTGAGCGCTGACTGTTGCAGGTCGGATAGCTGTAAGGCAAGCGCCTGACTGGCGGCGGCCTGCTGCTGTATTTGATGGTTTCCATACAGAGAGAGACCCGCACCCACAGCCAGTGCAATCGCGATGGCGACAGCACCCAGCACCACACCGCTGTTTTTCACTTTACGTGGTGATTGTGATTCAGATGTTGAGTTATCAACCGCTGGGGTAGTCTCTTCAACCATGGCGGAGGAATCTTTGTGTTCCGTCATAATGGCTCATCCCATATTTAAGTGTGTTTTATACCTTAGCATTGACGTTTCATTGCTCGCGCAATATCCGTACGACCTTTTAAAGGTATAGCGCGCGCAATAGCGCGTCATTATCGGCACCCCCGGCGACACAAATGTTCGCCCAGCCCAGTTCCCGGGCCAGAGTAGCCAAACGTTCACTGACGACAACCAGCCGGCAGTGCAGGAGCCATTCATCCCGATCAACATCGGGGAACAGCTGGTAAAGCTGTTGCAGCATTTCACCACTGGTCACGACCAGGGTATCAATGCCGCAATTACGCCAGCGTCGGCCTTCTTCCGCTCCGTGATAAGGCTTTTCACAACGCTGGTAGCACTCAATGAACTCTACCTGAGCGCCACGGGCAAGCAAAGTTTCTGCCAGTAATTCCCGACCACCGTTGCCGCGCAGAATAAGGGCGCGTTTGCCGACAACCGCTTGCAGGGCCGGAAGCTGGATCAGTACTTCGCTGATTTCCTGCTCGTGAGGCCAGACAACGTTATGGCCACTGACCGCATGCAGTGCCAGCGCTGTCGTGCGGCCTATAGCATAATAGTTCAGGTTGGCAGGCCATGTAGTTCCAGTAGCAGAGAGTGCGGGCTGGGCATAATGGATTGCGTGTTGTGACAAGATAAAGACCAGATCGCCTGCCGCCAGCGATCGAAGTCGCCCGGGCAGGGTATCCAGCTGGGTTCCCGGCGTAAACTCAATCAACGGGAATGCCCAGGCCACCTGACCACGCGTGCGCAGACGGCTGACCAGCTCGTCGGCGGCCGGTGATGGGCGGGTGACCAGAATCGTCATGCCGGGGGATTTCCCTGGTAGACCTCAGCGAGGATGTCGCGCGCGCCGTTATCCAGCAGTTCCTCCGCCAGCGAAATACCCATTTTTTCTGCATCTGTACGTGGGCCGCGACGTTCACCGCGAACCATCAGGCTTCCGTCTGGCGCACCGACCAGCCCCCGTAGCCAGAGTTGATCGCCTTCCAGCAGCGCATAGCTGCCGATGGGCACCTGGCAACCCCCTTCCAGTCGGGTATTCATCGCACGCTCTGCACGAACCCGGCAGGCGGTGTCGTCGTGATTCAGCGCAGACAATAGCCCAATAACCCAGACATCATCGAGGCGGCATTCAATGCCCACCGCGCCCTGACCCACCGCCGGAAGAGATTCTTCAGCCGGCATGATCTGACGAATGCGATCGCCAAGGCCCAGACGTTTCAGCCCAGCCACGGCAAGGATAATGGCATCATATTCACCAGCATCCAGCTTGCCCAGGCGCGTGCCAACATTCCCGCGCAGCGAACGGATAATCAGATCCGGGCGACGTGCACTGATCTGACACTGGCGGCGCAGGCTGGACGTGCCGACAATCGCGCCCTGCGGTAAATCATCGACAGACGCATAATGATGAGAAACAAAGGCATCATGCGGGTCTTCACGCTCGCAGATCGTGGTTAATCCCAGACCCGGCGGAAAATCGACCGGCACGTCTTTCATCGAATGCACGGCGATGTCGGCACGATCGGACAGCATGGCCTGTTCCAGTTCTTTAACGAACAGGCCTTTACCGCCGACTTTCGCCAGAGGAGTATCGAGGATCACATCCCCGCGTGTAACCATAGGCACCAGCTCAACGCGCAGGCCTGGATGGGCGGCGATTAAACGTTGCTGAACATACTCTGCCTGCCATAGCGCGAGTGGACTTTGTCGGGTGGCAATTCTTAAAATTTTGTCTAACATGCTTGATACCGTTTTGATCGTTCACTGATTATCCTATCATTGAACCGGGAAGGCTGTCAGTTAAACGGCGGTACACGGAGGTATTGCATCAGGTTGGTCGCAAAATGTGCTAAACTGTTAAGTAGCGCAACTTTCTTTACGGTCAATCTGCCAGGTGTTAGATTGATCACGTTTCCAGCAATAATCTGCACGACTATTTTTAAAGCAAGCGGCAGATTTCGGAAACCGAACTTTTATATACCCTTGTTAGTCCAATAAGGGTATAGGCACTGGGATAATCAGGCGAGACGTCTTGTACCTCTACATTGAGACACTGAAACAGAGACTGGATGCCATTAACCAGCTGCGCGTTGATCGTGCGCTGGCGGCCATGGGGCCTGCGTTCCAACAGGTTTACAGTCTGCTGCCGACCTTATTACATTATCATCATCCGCTGATGCCGGGTTACTTCGAAGGTAACGTTCCACATGGCATCAGCTTTTACACGCCTGATGAAAGTCAAAAGTTCTATCTGGATGATTTAGAAGGAAAATCCGGTTCTGCCGCGGCGATCCCTCCCGAGGGTGAAATGCCGATCACCGGCGTCTACTCGATGGGCAGTACCTCATCCGTCGGTCAAAATGATACCTCCGATCTCGATATCTGGGTCTGCCATCAGTCATGGCTGGACAATGACGAGCGCCTGAGCTTGCAGAAAAAATGCACCCAGCTGCAAAAGTGGTGTGCGGCCATGGGCGTTGAGGTGAGTTTCTTCCTTATTGATGAAAACCGTTTCCGGCACAACGAAAGCGGCAGCCTCGGTGGTGAAGATTGCGGCTCTACTCAGCATATCCTGTTGCTGGATGAGTTCTATCGCACGGCGGTGCGCATGGCGGGTAAACGTATTCTGTGGAATATGGTGCCACGCGAAGAAGAAGAACATTACGACGACTATGTTATGTCGTTGTATCAACAGGGCGTGTTAACCCCTAACGAATGGCTGGACCTCGGTGGTCTGGGTACGCTGTCGGCCGAAGAGTATTTCGGTGCCAGCCTGTGGCAGTTGTATAAAAGCATCGATTCGCCCTACAAGGCGGTGCTCAAAACGCTGCTGCTGGAGGCCTATTCCTGGGAATACCCTGCCACGCGTCTGCTGGCGATGGATATTAAACAACGCCTGCACGACGGTGAAATTGTCTCTTATGGGCTCGACCCCTACTGCATGATGCTGGAGCGGGTGACTCACTACCTCACCAGTATTGACGATCATGCTCGCCTTGACCTGGTGCGACGTTGCTTCTATCTCAAAGTCTGTGAAAAACTGTCGATTTCAGCAGAAGACACGGGCTGGCGCCGCGAAATTCTTGGCCAGCTGGTTAAAGAGTGGGGCTGGGATAATGCCCGCCTGGCGATGCTCGACAGCCGTGCCGACTGGAAAATAAGCCAGGTTCGAGAAGCCCATAATGAATTACTGGATGCGATGATGCAGAGCTATCGCAACCTGATTCGTTTTGCGCGCCGTAACAACTTAAGCGTCAGCGCCAGCCCGCAGGATATTGGCGTGCTGACGCGTAAGCTGTACGCGGCCTTTGAAGCTCTGCCAGGGAAAGTCACTCTGCTTAATCCGCAGATTTCCCCTGACCTGTCAGAATCACACCTGACCTTTATTCATGTGCCAAACGGCCGCGCTAACCGTGCAGGCTGGTATCTGTATAACCAGTCACCAGACATGAGTTCGATTATCAGCCATCAGCCGCTGGAATATAATCGCTACCTTAACAAGCTGGTGGCATGGGCATGGTTTAACGGCCTGCTGACCAGCAAAACGCGGCTGCATATTAAAGGCAACGAGATCTGCGATCTGGCCCGTTTGCAGGAACTGGTGTCCGATGTTTCGCATCACTTCCCGTTGCGTCTGCCTTCGCCTACGCCGAAAGCCCTTTACAGCCCGTGCGAGATCCGTCATCTGGCGATTATCGTCAATCTTGAATATGACCCGACGGCGGCATTCCGCAATCAGGTGGTGCATTTCGACTTCCGTAAGCTGGATGTGTTCAGTTTTGGTCAGCAGCAGCAGTGCCTGGTTGGCAGTGTCGATCTGCTGTACCGCAACTCGTGGAATGAAGTGCGTACGCTGCATTTCAACGGCGAGCAGGCAATGATTGAAGCGTTGAAAACCATTCTGGGCAAAATGCACCAGGACGCCTCACCGCCAGATTCTGTGGAAGTCTTCTGCTATAGCCAGCACTTGCGCGGATTGATTCGTACCCGTGTGCAGCAGTTGGTGTCTGAATGCATTGAACTGCGCCTTTCCAGCACTCGTCAGGAGCCAGGCCGATTCAAAGCCGTACGTGTAGCGGGACAGACATGGGGACTGTTCTTTGAGCGCCTCAGTGTTTCGGTACAAAAGCTGGAAAATGCGGTCGAATTCTACGGTGCCATTTCCAATAATAAACTGCACGGCCTGTCGCTTAAGGTGGAAACGGATGAGGTACGCCTGCCTGCCGTGGTGAATGGCTATGCCAGTGAAGGCATCATTCAGTTCTTCTTTGAAGATACCCTGGACGATCACGGCTTCAATATCTATATCCTTGACGAAACAAACCGCGTTGAGGTGTATCACCATTGTGAAGGCAGTAAAGAGGAGCTGGTGCGTGATGTCAGCCGCTTCTACTCGTCCTCACACGATCGATTCACCTACGGTTCCAGTTTCATCAACTTCAACCTGCCGCAGTTCTATCAGATTGTGAAGGTGGAAGAGCGCTTCCAGGTGATCCCGTTTCGCAGTCAGACTCTGACGCAGCTCTGTGCTGCCGTACCGAATGATAGCGCCAGCGAAGAGAACGCACGACGCTATCAGATGCACTAAGATGCGATAGATTTTTATGCTGCCGATCCCCTTTGCGATGATTGAGTCCCCGTAGTATTGTTGATCATTTTTCACTCCATGCCGTCACCTCCCCTGCATATTATTTCGTAACGCTATGATTTGTCGTGCTTTATTTTATTTCCACCTATCATGATGTTTAATTTAAGCATCTTATGTTTGTCATCTATCAACTTGTTATTAATTGATTTATTTAATTGTGCGACATATTATTTTTAGAAATTTGTAATGTGCGATATTAATGGTCGCAATTCTATTATTTTAAAATTTAGCGATACTTTTAATTATATATGTAATTATTTTTTTCATTTATTTGTTTTTATGTAGTAGGGTTTGTCATAATACGTCCATCAATTTTGGATGTGTTGGCTATATTTCAACTACTAACAAGCGAGAGGCGTTTTGCCTGTAATTTATATTACAGGCAAGGTGCTTTACACCTTGGGGGGATGGTCATCATGAAGGTGACTTAGTTAAATATATTATGGATGAATATCATGAAACTCAGCAATATTGCACTTGCAATGGCAATGACTCTTTCTTTCGCCGGTGCTGCACACGCTGCGACTAAAACTGATTCAGTTTCTAAGAAAATTACGCTGACCGCACAGATTAACGATGGCATGTTTGTATCCAAGCCAGATGGTTCTTCTTGGTATAACACCGAAGAGCTGGAACCGACTGATTACAAACAGAAGAAATTCTCTAAAGTGCTGCCTATTCGTGTGTGGACTAAGAATGCTGACTTTAATATTTCCCTGGCTCAGGACCTGAAATTGGCCGGCCCTAATTATGAAATGTTGAACCCAGTGGTAACTCTTGGCTCTGCTCAGGGTGACCTTGCAGTAAAATATGGCACGGCACAGAAAGTGACCCAAACCGTACAGACTGCTGATGGCTTTGACGCTATTTACAACCTGACCGTCACTGTTGATGCACCTGCTACTCCTGCTGATGGCAAACCAAGCCTGAATGGTAGCTACAGCGGTGATCTGGTTATGCTTTTTGAGCCATCAACGGGTTCGTAAGAATCAGCGATAGCTTAGTTTAACCCCGGTTAGACCGGGGTTTTTTTTGCATTGACTACCTGGTAGAGGAATATGGATATGACTCACCGAAAAATAAAAAGCTTACTTTATAAAGGGTGGGTCTTTGTTTTTTTTGCAATGAACTCCCCGGGTTCGTTCGCCCAGATGAAGATCTCTTATAATGTACCTGCTGGGTTTAGTGCTTCAGATTTAGAGGATGATGCGCGTTATTTAGCAACGTTTAACGGCAATACATTGCCGGACTTTATTATTATTTCCCGGCAGGACGGTAAATTAACATTTAATCAACGAAAATATCTCAGTAATGGCGTGGGGGTTGAAGATATTGCTACGCTGAGGAAAATATTTGAGAATTTTGACTACCAAAAATGTCATAACGGCTGTGATTTAACGCTGGAAGGCTATCGTGTCTCTGTCGATAAAGTTAAACGCACCATAACCATTCGTGATGCGAATAGTGATTATATTGTGCCGGCCACAAATTTTGGTCTGGTCCATAATCAGTCGGTTGACCTGCGTGCCTCTTCTGAGAGTTATCGCGCAATGAACATTAACGGTAATGCCTGGCTTGGGCTGCCCTCTCAGTCCTTTGGTTTTCTTAGTTGGTATGCCAGCCGTACAGAAAGAGAGAATCAGAGCGCTGATACGCAGGGTGTTTCATCCTGGTATATGCAGAAAAATTTCGCTGACATCTATGTTCGAACGGGTAAACAAAACAGCGTTGATTACTCATCCGGTTCGATCAGTACGCTGCTGACCAGCGGTTTTAACCAGTTTTTTACTGTGGGAAGTCAAGCTCACCTGTTAAGTAACCCGAATAAGGGGTCACTGGTGCTGTATGCCACCTCGGAAGGTAACTACGAGTTTTATCGTAACGGCCGTATGTTGCTTAAGCGCCCGGCAGTCCTGGGGCGAAATGAGATCGATTTTTCCGATCTACCTGGCGGTTATTACCCACTGGAGATCAGATTGGTTGACCATAATGGCCGGCTGATAAAAAAAGAAGAGCGAGAAGTTAATAACGTTAACTTTGGCAGCGGGCGGAATGCCTGGAGCCTGACCGCTGGCCGCGAAGCACAGACCAATCTGTCGATGTTGCAGGCATCCTGGAGCCAGGATATGCGCTGGTTCTTTGTGAATACCTCCATGATACATGGTGATAAAGGCAAATGGGCGGCAGAGCTGAATCTTACGCGCTCCATTGTAACGGGACTGTTCCAGGTGATCCCAACGTTAGGGGTGTTGAGCGGTGAAAAGAAAACCGGGGGTTACGTCAGCATGAGTGCCACCAGCGAGAAACTTGGCACGCTGTCCCTAAGCCGTTACCAGAATAATCAGGTATCCCATTTTTATGCCGGGTCCAGTAGTACCAGCCTTTCTTACAGCTATCTGCTGAAAGGGGCGATGTTAAGTTACAGCTATAGGCGCTATTCGAATAGCGAACAGCAGCAGGCTGAAGTGCGCTGGAACTATCGTCCGAACGGACTGTGGGCCAACTTTGCCTTGGGCATACAGAAGGGCGGTTACCAGCAGTCATCGGGGAATTATGGTGTTTACCTGAATACCAGTTGGACGCTGAACAACTCACAGGCCAGCTTCAGCGCTGCTCGGTCTGGCGGACAAACGCAGTTGAGTGGCGATTACCGTAAAACCTTCGACGATGATTTCGGCGAAACCACTGCGGGCACCACCGTCAACCGCATCGGTAATGAAACCAACGTTAATCTCTATGCCAGTCGTTCCGGTACCCGTGGTGATGCTTCACTTAACGTCGGGCATGACAAAAACAGTACCAATGGTGATTTCAACTATAGCGGCATGATCGCGGCGAATGCTCAGGGCATTGCTCTGGGGCGCTACAGCTATAGCGGCGCGGCCATGATGCTGGAGACACCAAAAATTGACGCGCTGGATTATGGCTTTAGCGTTGAAGGTGCACCTGTTGCCGGCGGGCATCGCTATGCCATTCCGCTGAAACAGTATACCGATATCCCGTATGCACAGGTCATGACCCGCAGCAACGATATGGATATGAACATTGAAATCCCGGCCAACATTGTGCGTTCGCACCCAGGACAGGTTTATAACGCTAAAGCAACGGTCGATATCAACCTGTTGTACAACGGCTTTATGAAAACCGTACAGGGGCTTCCCGTCAGCGGCGTCATTTCTGAAACCGGGGATAACGTTTATCAGAACGGTCTGTTCTCTATTGCCAGTAAAGGCGTACTGCAACAAGTGACGGTCGATGGCAAGCAGGGGAGTTTCCGCTGCGACTTAACCAAACCCAGAGGCAATGATTACCCCTGTGTGCCGTTGCGGCCTTAAATTTTAATGAGTGAGAATATTTATGCCTAAAAAATTATTGCTGACCATGCTGGCGATACCCGCGATGGTCGGTGGGTTACTGTTTTCAGCCCCAGCGGCACTCGCCGACGGAGAACTGATGGTTCTCCCGGTCAGTACACGTCTGTTTAACGCCCATCCGCAGATGATCAAAGTACGTAATGTCGGCGATTCTCCGCTCTATCTCTCCGTAAGACTGGAGAAAGTGATGAATCCTGGCATGTATCCTGAAAAGAAAATCATGATGCGCGACCTGCCTCATCCGGGCGTGCTGGCAACGCCAGAAAAGCTGACCCTGGGACCTAATCAGAGCCGCGATATTCGCCTGACGTCGCTTGAAGAGCCCACGCAGGAAGGCGTATACCGCCTGTATATCACCCCGGTACATTCGCTCCAGGTGAAAGATGCGCCACAGGATAAAATCACCGCACCCATGAGTGTCGCTATTGGATATGGCGTGCTGGTGCGCCATATGCCTGTGCCACGAAATCAGAAAAGCAGCTGGACACACCGCTGCGAAGGCAAACAAATCATCCTGACCAACAGTGGAAATATCCGGGTCCGCTTGTCGGATATGAAATTCACCCCAGCAAATAAGAAAAATCCGGCCACTGTCGGTCTTTTCCCAGGCGTACCGCAGTCATTTACCGCCAGTCAGATTGTCATGAATGTTGACGATGAACCGACAACCCTGAGCTGCCCGTGATGCGTTTGCTGTTGAGCGTACTACTCGGTTTATGCCTGTTGAACAATACGTCGCAGGCAGCGGGTGTGCTGCGCATTTCACTCAGCGAGATGACCCTGGGCGGGCCAGACCGTGTGGGAAAACTGATGGTGAAAAATACGGGTGATTCTCCGCTGTATCTTGATGTCACCCAGGAGCAGGTGCAAACGCCTCTGACAGACCCTGAAGTACGTATACCTGTGGGCAACGTTGCCGCTCCCTCGCTGTTGATTAGCCCGATGCGTCTGGCGCTGGGGCCCCAGCAAGAGAGGGAAATCAATGTGAAAGAACTCCGTAAGCCTGCACAGCGAAAAATTTGGCGCGTGACTTTTCGTCCGCGTGAAAATATCAGCGTACAGGGGGTGACGACGGAGAATACCCTGGTGCCTTTGGCGGTCAGTATCGGTTATGGGGTGGTGATTTATCAACTGGGTGCTTCAGTGGGTAACAAATAACGCAGGGGAAACGGAATGATATCAAAAATGAAGATAGCGCCACTGCTGCTTTGTTTGTTGCCGGGCCTGAGCCAGGGGGCAGACATAGAGCTCAAAGGAAAATTTACCAGTAAAATTAGCGCTCATGTGATCAAAGAGAATAATCTGTTTGTTACCGATGAAAAAGGGACTTGGTACGATCAGGGTCTACAGCTTGAGCAGCTTGGGGCGTTTGACACGCCTTATTCGGTTGCAGCGCCGCTGCGAATTACGTCCAGTAGTGGAACCTTTCAGGCCAGTCTGGCGCTGCCGCTGACGTTACAAAACAAAAATAAGCCTGAACTGTTGTTCCGTAATATAAAAGTCGTTATGGGGGCGATGGATTCTCCGGTACAGGAGCTGACGGCAACGACTAAAGTGACCTTTTCCAATCCCCCACCGGTAAACGATGAAGATACCATTGGGCACTATCTGATCAATATTTCAGGTTACCCGCCTGCCGGAGACTTTAAGTCCGTGGGGGGAACTTACAGCGGCGTGCTGTCATTACTCTTTGAGCCAGTGGTGGAATAATGTTTAGATCGCTATTAGCAACGTTGATATTACTCTTCGGTTTTCCTGTCTGTGCAGTGATTGATTTGGTACCAAAAATGATTGATGTTGACGGGGACAATATTGCCAAAATGATCCTCGTCAACAAAAGTGACCATGTAGAATACGTTACCGTCACCCTTTCAAAACTGATCAACCCCGGTGTGCCGTATGACAAAGAAATACTTGAGCCGGTGGGGATGGCGCGCAACCCGCAGCTCTATGCCTATCCGTTCAAACTGTCCCTTGCACGCGGTCAGTCAAAAACAATTAATCTCAAGCCGCTGGCCGCTGTTACGCAGGAAACCGTTTACCGACTGGATGTAAAGCCGTCCACTGAAATATCCGGCAACGGGATAGCAAATCTTGCTGCTGGCGTGGCGGTTAACCTGAGTTTTAGTGCGTTGGTACGCCAGCTGCCAGAAAAAAAGATCAGCACCCTGAGCGCCGTATGCCGCGCGAATACCATTACGCTGACGGCGACGGGCACCACGCGTTATCAGGCAAAAAACATTAAAATTGATAGCAGAATAGTGGATGATTTTAATGTCTATCCCGGCACACCACAGATGATACCCGGTGAAAAGATAGACATGGATGGAAAATATTGGTGCAATCGTCAATAAGGATAAAAGGAATGCGAGTTATTATTTCAGGTGTGTTGGTGATTTTAATTCATTGTCTTGCTGTGAGTTCGGCTTATTCCGCAAATATTGTTAAAGCAGATGTTGCTAAAAGATACAGTGGCTGCTCATTGCAAAAAACACAATATGGTACTTATGCGAGGCTCACCATTTCATTTAACGCCGTGGAAGGAATAATTGGAAGTGATAAGTTGAGGTCACGTGCGATTTTATTCTACACGTATTCTAAGGAAGGTCTTCCAGTCAGGTCGTACCCTTTGAGAGTGCAAATAAATTCTTCAGATACGACTCTTATTGGTTCGATGAGAGAAAATGGTTATGTGCGAATATTTGCGCAGAATGTCTGGGGGGTTCCGATTACTTATCCATGGGGTGAGGCGGGGGCGTTTATCGGAGAAACATCAGTCTATTTTTATAATGATGATATAGAAAACTGGGCGGCGGTCGCCATCAGTTCGGGTGTTGATACTCTCGGTACTCATTATAACGATAATAAGAGTGCCTATATTACCTTTGGCAGCGAAGGAAGTTGCCGCATCATTGCCGACCCTGAAAACCCACCCGAACCCGATGTATCAATGACGGCAACGGCACCCGATTGGGACCTGGGTGAAATAAAAAGCGGCGAGCAGATCATTCCCTTTAGCAGCAGTCAAAGCCAGTTTTGTCTGGAGTATGATCAAGCCTATGCGACCGGTAAGAAATTTGTCATTAATGCCAGCAGTCAGAACGGCGCAGTGAATAATCAGTATCAGCTGATAGGCCTGCAAGATAATACGCAGATTATTCCCTACCAGTTGACGCTTGACAGTGGTAGCAACAAGGTTGACCTCCCTAACGGGCCATTATCCACACTGCCACTGCTGCCCGGTGGGAAAACCTGTTTTCTACCCACGTTCCGTACCTTCGCGCCGAAGGGGATTAAAAAGGGTGACTACAGCGATGTGCTGACCTTTACTATTGCCACTAAAGCGTAACGGGTAAAGAGAAACCGCCTGCGGCCGTGGGCGGTGTTTGGCTAACATCTTTTCTCTCCCACTCCGTTCCCTCTTATACCTCTGCGTCACCGGGGCTTCTGATGTCGAATGCGGCAACAGGGATTGCGCTTTTCCTGTTGCTTTTCGAACTTCACCTGCGATGATAGACGGCAAAAGGTATCTTTAACGAGCAGAACAAGAATGAAGAAAATACGATTCCCGCTGGCTCTGGTACTGGCTGCGGTCAGCCTCACGGGATGTGGCCTGAAAGGCCCGCTCTATTTCCCCAAAGATGAGACTGCTAAACCGCAGGTCCAGCAGGCTACCCCAACGACGCCATCCGCCACGTCAGAGCAGACGCCTGCCACGACCCGCGGACAGAGTGTGCAACCGGCTCAGTAAACTATGACGCACCCGGCGGAGCAGAAAATGCAGTTTTCAAAAATGCACGGCCTAGGCAACGACTTTATGGTGGTTGATGCCGTCACGCAGAATGTCTATTTCTCACCTGAGTTGATCCGCCGTCTGGCCGATCGTCATCTGGGGATCGGCTTCGATCAGCTACTGATCGTTGAGCCGCCTTACGATCCTGATCTGGACTTTCATTACCGTATCTTTAACGCCGACGGTAGCGAAGTGGCACAGTGCGGCAACGGCGCACGCTGTTTTGCCCGCTTTGTCCGCCTGAAAGGGCTGACCAATAAAAATGATATCCGCGTCAGCACCCAAACCGGCCGCATGGTGTTAAGCGTCAACCAGGATGAACTGGTGTGCGTGAACATGGGCGAACCCAATTTCGAACCGCAGCAGGTGCCTTTCCGTGCCAACAAAGCGGAAAATATCTACCTGATGCGCGCTGCTGAGCAAACTGTGATGTGTGGTGTGGTGTCGATGGGTAATCCACACTGCGTCTTACAGGTTGAGAGTGTAAAAACCGCCACGGTGGAAATACTGGGGCCGGTGCTGGAAAGCCACGAACGTTTTCCTGAGCGGGTCAACGTTGGTTTTATGGAAGTGGTCAGCCGCGAACATATCCGTCTGCGCGTGTATGAACGCGGTGCGGGTGAAACCCAGGCCTGTGGCAGCGGTGCATGCGCCGCCGTCGCGATCGGGATACAGCAGACGTTGCTGGCGGAAAAAGTGCGGGTTGACCTGCCTGGCGGCACGCTCAATATCGCATGGAAAGGTCCGGGGCATCCCCTGTATATGACCGGTCCTGCCACTCACGTATATGACGGGTTTATTCATTTATGAAAAATGTCGGGGAACAACAGGACGCTGGCGAAATCTTACTAGACGATCGTACGGTCAGTGAGTTCCTGATGCAAAATCCAGACTTCTTTATCCGCAATGCCCGCCAGGTTGAACAGATGATCGTGCCGCATCCGATCCGCGGCACCGTCTCGCTGGTGGAGTGGCAGCTGGCGCGTCAGCGCAATCATATTCACCAGCTGGAAGAAGACATTACGCTGTTGATGGAGCAGGCCAGCGCAAATCAGCAGCTGTTTGATCGGCTGTTCGCCCTGCAGGGGCGTCTCGCCTCGGCCACCAGTCTGCATGACATGCTTAACCGCCTCCATCGCTGGGCGCGTGAATTTGGCCTTGCGGGGGCAAATATTCGGCTGTTCGCTGAGAAATGGCGCATCGGTGCCCCTTCCGACTTTACGCAGCTGGCGCTGCCGCGTCAGGCATTTGAATCTGTGCGCATTCAGCGTTTGGGTAAACAGAATCACTATCTTGGCAGTCTTAATGGCCCGGAGTTACTGTTACTGTTGCCACAGGCAAAAGCCATTGGTTCGGTCGCGATGTCGCTGCTGGGTGAAGAGGGTGACCTCGGCGTACTGATCTTCAGCAGCCGCGACAATCAGCATTACCAGTCGGGCATGGGTACGGTGTTGTTACAGCATCTGTCGCTGATGTTGCCCCAGCTGCTGTCACGCTGGATAGAACGCGCGTGAATAGCGAGTCGCCCCTGCTGCCAGCCGTAGAGGGCTTCCTGCGTTATCTGAAAGTGGAGCGTCAGCTCAGTCCTCTCACTCAGGAGAGCTATCAGCGCCAGCTCAGTGCTGTCATAGCCCTGCTGGATGAACTGAACGTGAGTGACTGGCCACGGCTGGATGCTGCCCTGGTGCGCTCACTGGCGGCCCGCAGCAGTCGCAGCGGGCTGAAGCCCGCGAGCCTGGCGCTGAGGCTTTCCGCATTACGTAGCTTCCTCGACTGGCTGATCAGCCAGGGCGTCATCAACGCTAACCCGGCGAAAGGCGTTGCCACGCCGCGCGCTGCACGGCATCTTCCCAAAAATATTGATGTCGATGAAGTCGACAAGCTGCTGGACATTGACCTCAATGACCCGCTGGCCGTTCGCGATCGCGCGATGCTGGAGGTGATGTACGGTGCCGGCTTGCGTTTGTCCGAACTGGTGGGTATTGACCTGAGTCATCTTGACCTCGCTTCCGGTGAAGTGTGGGTGATCGGTAAAGGCAGCAAAGAGCGCCGTCTGCCGATTGGCCGGACCGCCGTCCATTGGGTTGAGCACTGGATGGTGATGCGTGAGCTGTTTGCACCAGAGGACACTGCGTTATTCCTGTCGAAGCAGGGCAAGCGCATTTCAGCGCGTAACGTACAAAAGCGTTTTGCTGAGTGGGGCGTTAAACAGGGGCTGTCCAGCCATGTTCATCCGCATAAACTGCGTCATTCATTTGCAACGCATATGCTGGAATCCAGTGGTGATTTGCGTGCCGTGCAGGAGCTGCTCGGGCATGCCAATCTGACCACTACGCAAATCTATACCCATCTCGACTTTCAACACCTGGCGTCGGTTTACGATGCTGCCCATCCCCGTGCGAAACGAGGAAAATCCTGATGCACTTTTACCGGCCTCTACGCCCTGTTGCGGCAATGACCTTCGATCTTGATGACACGCTGTATGACAACCACCCGGTGATCCTGCGTACCACGCGGGAATCTCACAGCGCGCTACAGGCGTATCATCCCGCGTTGAAGGACTACAGCGTGGCGCAGTATCAACAGGTGCGTGACCGCCTGCTGGCTGCCGAGCCTGAAATTTATCATGATGTCAGCGAGTGGCGTCGCCGCGCAGTCGAGCAAGTGATGCTGGATGTGGGGCTGCCGTCAACGCAGGCGCTGAGAGGTTCGCATGACGTCATGGCTGTCTTTGCCCGCTGGCGCAGCGAGATTGAGATGCCTGAAGAGACGCACGCCACGCTGGCGGCTCTGGCTCAGCGCATACCGCTGGTGGCGATCACCAATGGTAATGCGGAACCCCACCTTTGTGGCCTGGATAAGTACTTCCAGTTTACCCTGCGTGCCGGGCCGGATGGCCGCGCTAAACCTTTCCATGATATGTATCAGCTGGCGGCAGAGCGGTTAAATCTGTCTGCTGAAAATATCCTGCATGTGGGTGACGATCTCACCACGGATGTCGCCGGGGCTATCCGTTACGGCATGCAGTCATGCTGGATTAACCTGCGTGAAGGCAACCTGATGCATATTAACGACACCCGCCTGCTTCCCACGCTGGAAATTTCCCGGTTGGCATCGCTGACCGCGCTGATATAATAAGCTGGTTAAATATCCAGTGGGCGGCCTGATGCTGCCCCCGATCCCCGACGGTGCCTATGGACGTTTCTGAACTGCTCGACAGCTTGAATGACAAACAACGCGAAGCCGTTGCCGCGCCGCGCAGCAACCTGCTGGTGCTGGCGGGTGCGGGCAGTGGTAAAACCCGCGTGCTGGTGCATCGCATTGCCTGGCTGATGGCAGTGGAAAACTGCTCCCCCTATTCGATTATGGCGGTGACCTTCACCAACAAAGCGGCGGCCGAGATGCGCCACCGTATCGAACAGCTCATCGGTACCAGCCAGGGCGGTATGTGGATCGGGACGTTCCACGGGCTGGCGCACCGTCTGCTGCGCGCGCACCATCTCGATGCCAACCTGCCGCAGGACTTCCAAATCCTCGACAGTGAAGATCAGCTGCGTCTGCTGAAGCGCCTGATCAAAGCGATGAATCTGGATGAGAAGCAGTGGCCTGCCCGTCAGGGGATGTGGTACATCAATGGCAAAAAAGACGAAGGGCTGCGTCCGAAACATATCGAAAGTTACGGTAACCCGATTGAACAGACCTGGCTGCGTATTTACCAGGCCTATCAGGAAGCCTGCGATCGCGCCGGTCTGGTGGACTTTGCCGAGCTGCTGCTGCGTGCTCATGAGCTGTGGCTGAACAAACCGCATATCCTCAATCACTACCGCGAACGGTTTACCAATATCCTGGTGGACGAATTCCAGGATACCAACAACATCCAGTATGCGTGGATCCGTATGCTGGCGGGTGACACCGGTAAAGTGATCATCGTGGGGGATGACGATCAGTCTATCTATGGCTGGCGTGGTGCGCAGGTGGAAAACATCCAGCGCTTCCTCAAAGATTTCCCCGGTGCGGAAACCATCCGTCTTGAGCAAAACTACCGCTCGACCAACAATATTCTGAAAGCAGCGAACACCCTGATTGCTAATAACAGTGGCCGCCTGGGTAAAGAGCTGTGGACCGAAGACAGCGATGGCGAGCAAATTGCGGTTTACTGTGCCTTCAATGAACTCGATGAAGCGCGCTTTGTGGTCAACCGCATTAAGGTGTGGATGGAGAATGGCGGCGCGCTGAATGACTGCGCGATCCTCTATCGCAGTAACGCCCAGTCGCGCGTGCTGGAAGAAGCCCTGTTGCAAACCAGTATGCCGTACCGGATCTATGGCGGTATGCGCTTCTTCGAGCGCCAGGAAATCAAGGATGCGCTGGCCTATCTGCGTTTGATCTCCAACCGTAATGACGATGCCGCCTTTGAGCGCGTGATCAACACGCCGACCCGAGGCATAGGCGACCGGACGCTGGATGTCATCCGCCAGACGTCACGTGAACGTCAGCTCACGCTGTGGCAAACCACGCGCGTGCTGTTGCAGGAAAAAGCGCTGGCCGGGCGTGCCGCATCAGCCTTACAGCGCTTTACCGAGCTGGTCGATTCACTGGCGCAGGAAACCGCTGAGATGCCGCTGCATGTGCAGACGGACCGGGTGATCAAAGATTCCGGTTTGTGGCTGATGTATGAGCAGGAAAAAGGCGAGAAGGGCCAGGCACGTATCGAAAACCTTGAGGAGCTGGTTAATGCCACACGGCAGTACAGCTATCAGGATGAAGACCAGGACCTGATGCCGCTGCAGGCGTTTCTCTCCCATGCCGCTCTTGAGGCCGGTGAAGGGCAGGCCGACAAGTGGCAGGATGCCGTGCAGTTAATGACCCTGCACTCCGCCAAAGGGCTGGAGTTTATGCAGGTGTTTATTGTCGGCATGGAAGAGGGCATGTTCCCCAGCCAGATGTCGCTGGATGAAGGTGGCCGCCTGGAAGAAGAACGTCGCCTGGCCTACGTTGGTGTGACGCGTGCGATGCAGAAACTGACCCTGACCTATGCCGAAACCCGACGGCTTTATGGTAAGGAAGTGTATCACCGCCCATCGCGCTTTATCGGAGAGTTGCCTGAAGAGTGCGTGGAGGAGGTTCGTCTGCGTGCCAGCGTCAGCCGCCCTGCCAACCATCAGCGCATGGGGACGCCGATCGCGAAAAATGACAGTGGTTTCGCCCTCGGCCAGCGGGTGCATCATGCCAAGTTTGGCGAAGGGACTATCGTTAATCTGGAAGGCAGTGGCGAGCATAGCCGACTCCAGGTGGCGTTCCAGGGACAGGGCATTAAGTGGCTGGTGGCTGCTTATGCCAAACTGGAAGCGATGTGACGCCCAGAAGGGCGCATGGCCCCGCTTGACGCCTTTTTAGTCTCAGCGTAACATGCGCCCACCATTACCCTAAGAGGACATTCGCCTTGGACACACCCAGTACATACTGGCTCACTGACCTGCATTTCAGGTACAACTCCTAAGGCTATCCTCTTTTGCCGATAGCCTTCGTGGTTGTTGGCGACCGCATGTCCCGTCGCTCTGAGTCAGTTTTGCTCGCTGACTGAAACATCTGTTTCCCGTGTTCAAGCGCTCTGTCCCATTTTGTTACTGTGAATTGGGAGTACAGCTAATGTTGAGCGCATTTAAACTCGACCAAAACCGTCTGACCCGCCTTGAACTGGATGATGCTGATGCCAGGGACGAGCTGATCGGTTCCGTCTGGGTCGATTTGATCGAACCGGAAGAAGCTGAACGAGATCGGGTACAAACCGAACTGGGCCAGAGCCTTGCGACCCGCCCTGAACTGGAAGATATCGAAGCCTCCGCACGTTTCTTCGAAGATGAAGATGGTCTGCATATTCACTCATTTTTCTTCTATGAAGATGCTGACGATCACGCGGGTAACTCGACGGTGGCCTTCACCATTCGTGAAGGGCGCCTGTATACCCTGCGCGAACGTGAACTCCCGGCGTTTCGTCTTTACCGTATGCGTGCCCGTAATCAGGTTCTGAGCGACGGAAATGCTTACGAGCTGCTGCTCGATCTGTTTGAGACAAAAATCGAACAGCTGGCGGATGAGATCGAGAATATCTACAGCGATCTGGAAAAACTGAGCCGCGTGATTATGGAAGGACAGCAGGGCGATGCGTTTGATGAAGCACTGTCGACGCTGGCAGAGCTGGAAGATATCGGCTGGAAGGTGCGCCTGTGTCTGATGGATACCCAGCGTGCACTTAACTTCCTGGTACGTAAGGCGCGTCTGCCAGGCAATCAGCTGGAGCAGGCTCGCGAGATCCTGCGCGATATCGAATCCCTGCTGCCGCACAATGAATCCCTGTTCCAGAAAGTTAACTTCCTGATGCAGGCGGCGATGGGCTTTATCAACATCGAACAGAACCGCATCATCAAGATCTTCTCGGTGGTATCGGTGGTCTTCCTGCCGCCTACCCTGGTGGCCTCCAGCTACGGGATGAACTTCGAGTTTATGCCTGAGCTGAAATGGAGCTTTGGCTATCCAGGGGCGATTAGCCTGATGATCCTCGCCGGTCTGGCACCTTACGCCTACTTTAAGCGTAAGAACTGGCTGTAAGCCGCTCGATAAAAAAAATCGCCTGAGAGGCGATTTTTTTATTTCTGCTTATCGCGCTATACGGCCGACGATCGGCGTAATGCCAACAGAGCATCGGCAATAAAGAGCGCCAGCGCTGTCCAGATAAAGCCAAAGGTCACGACTTTATCGGGTGTCATTTGCTCTCCGTAAAATAATACGGCTAGCAGGAACATCAGCGTGGGTGCCATATACTGGAAAAAGCCGACGGTGGACAGTTTCAAACGTGTACAAGCGGCAGTAAACAGCATCAGCGGAACCGTGGTGATCACCCCGGCAGCGGCCAGCATCAAGTTGAGGCTCAGTGGGTTGCTTCCCAGATGGCTGGTGGGGCTGTCGGCTATCGCGAACAGATAGATAGCCGCAGGGATTAACAGCCAGCTGGTTTCAATCAGCATTCCGCTTTGGGCATCAACGGCTATTTTTTTACGCAGCAAGCCATAGAATGAAAAGCTGATGGCGAGACTGAGAGCGATCACCGGCACGGAACCAAACTGCCACACCTGTATCAGTACGCCGCAGGCCGCGAGTGCCACTGCCAGCCATTGCAGGCGCCGGAAGCGTTCCCCGAGAAACACCATCCCCACCAGAACGTTCAGCAACGGGTTAATAAAGTAACCCAGACTGGCCTCCAGCAAATGGTGATTATTCACCGCCCAGATATACAGCAGCCAGTTACCGCAAATCACAACGGCGGAGAGCGCCAGCAGCAGCACCTTTTTGGGGTGCTGGATAACCGTACGGACATTGCGCCAGTGTCGGCTGGCGGTGAGCAGCACCAGCATAAAGAAAAATGACCAGATCACCCGGTGGGTCATAATTTCCCCGGGGGCAACTTGCTGGATGAGCTTGAAGTAAACCGGAGCAATGCCCCAGATAAAATAAGCGCCCAGAGCAAAGAAAATGCCCTGGCGAGTGTGCTGTGGATTCATGAAGTTAACCGATCAGATAGGTAGCAGTGGCGCTGGCAATATGAACACCGACATCGTTATGTAACTCGACCCTGGCAACCGACACTTTATTACCACCACGTAACAGACTGCTGCTGGCCGTAAAGCGTTCACCACGGCCGGGACGCAGATAATCCACCCGCAGGTCGATGGTTCCCATGCGCGACAGGCGCTGGCGTAGCTCCTCTTCAGTGATGCTTTCCTGGCGTGTCAGCGCGCTGGTGACACACACCAGACCGGCAGCGACATCCAGTACGGAAGCGATCACGCCACCGTGCAATATTTTCTGAGCAGAGTTACCGACCAGCATGGTCTGGTTCGCCAGGCTTATCTCTGCGTAATCCGACTCCAGTCGGTCCAGCTCCAGCCCCAGTGCGCGATTGAACGGCATGTGGTAGACAAAAATCTCGCCAATCAGGCGGCGAGCGGCAGCCTGATCCATAGGTACTGCTGACATTAGCGGGTCTTCCTGTAATGCGGTCTGAATGAAAAATCAGGTTAACGGAGTGTGTATAATATGCTTCGTTGACGGTGCTTTCCACTTTCGGAAATGAGCACTAATCCCCCAGGATGTTTCTGTGTAGAATGGCGTGCTTTTTATTCACTTATCCGCCTCTCTGGGAGAATCCTATGGCTCTGCTGAAAGGATTGCTGGCGTCAGCAATTCTGTTTCCGACGTTGGTGCTGGCACAGACCGCTACCGTAAAAGATGTCCACGATCAGCCTGCGGTTCGCGGCAGCATTATTGCCAATTTGCTGGAGAAGCACGATAACCCGTTTATCTTGTTCCCTTACGAAAACAACTATCTGCTTTACACGGATACCAGCAATATCAACAAGGAAGCGATCGAGTCTTACGACTGGGGAAATAAAGCCAAACATGATGAAGTGAAGTTCCAGTTAAGCCTGGCCTTCCCGTTATGGCGTGGCATTCTCGGCGATAACTCGGTGCTGGCGGCGTCCTATACTCAACGGTCCTGGTGGCAGTTATCTAATCGTGGTGCCTCTTCACCGTTTCGTGAAACCAACTACCAGCCGCAGATCTTTCTTGGCTGGGCCACGGATTACTCTTTCGCTGGCTGGACGTTACGCGATGTGGAAACGGGCCTGAATCATGAGTCTAACGGCCGATCCGATCCGACATCGCGCAGCTGGAACCGTGTCTATGCCCGACTGATGGCAGAAAACGGCAATTGGATGGTTGAGGTCAAACCCTGGTACCGTCTTCCAGAAAGTGAAAATAATGACGATAACCCGGATATCACTAAGTACATGGGTTATTATCGCCTGACGGTGGGCTACCAGTGGGGCGAGAGCATCTTCAGCGTGAGGAGCAACTACAACTGGAACAGCGGCTACGGCGGCGCTGAACTGGGCTGGAGCTACCCGATGACCGATCATGTGCGTTTCTATACGCAGGTGTTTAGTGGTTATGGCGAATCGTTAATCGACTATAACCACCGTCAAACGCGCGTCGGTGTGGGCGTGACGCTCAACGACCTGTTCTAAGGTCGTCGTGACCGGGTTGAGCAATCAACCCGGCCAGAATTCTTGTTATTTCAGATGTGGGGACAACGTGTCTACGGCAGCAGTCATCAATAAAGAAACGCTGGCAGAGCAGGTATTACGCGATACCTTCGGCTATCAGCAGTTTCGTCCGGGGCAACAAACCATCATTCAGGAGTCGCTCAACGGGCGTGACTGTCTGGTCGTTATGCCAACCGGCGGCGGAAAATCACTCTGTTATCAGATCCCTGCACTGGTGCGTGAGGGGCTGACGCTGGTGGTGTCGCCGTTGATCTCGTTGATGAAAGACCAGGTCGACCAACTGCTTGCAAACGGCGTTGCGGCGGCCTGCCTCAATTCGACGCAGAACCGTGAAGAGCAGCAGGAAGTGATGGCAGGCTGCCGTACCGGTCGCATCCGTCTACTGTACATTGCCCCTGAACGTCTGATGATGGACAACTTCCTCGAGCAGCTGACGCACTGGAATCCGGCGATGCTGGCGGTGGATGAAGCCCACTGTATTTCCCAGTGGGGCCACGACTTCCGCCCGGAATACGGTGCGCTGGGCCAGCTACGTCATCGCCTGCCGGATGTCCCGGTGATGGCGCTGACCGCCACCGCCGATGAAACCACGCGTAACGACATTGCCCGTCTGCTGCAGCTTGATGACCCGCTCATCCAGGTCAGTAGCTTTGACCGCCCCAATATCCGCTATACGCTGGTGGAAAAATTCAAACCTACCGAACAGCTGCTGCGCTATGTGCAGGATCAGCGCGGCAAGTGCGGCATCATTTACTGTAACAGCCGGGCCAAAGTGGAAGACACCGCAGCCCGTCTGCAAAGCCGTGGCCTGAGTGTTGGTGCCTATCATGCGGGGATGGATAACGCACACCGTGCTCATGTGCAGGAAGCCTTCCAGCGTGATGACCTGCAAATTGTGGTGGCGACCGTGGCTTTTGGTATGGGCATTAACAAACCCAACGTGCGTTTTGTGGTGCACTTTGATATCCCGCGCAATATCGAATCCTACTATCAGGAAACCGGGCGTGCGGGGCGTGATGGCCTGCCAGCCGAGGCGCTGCTGCTGTACGATCCGGCCGATATGGCCTGGTTGCGTAAGTGTCTGGAAGAGAAAACACCGGGGCCGCTACAGGATATTGAACGCCATAAGCTGAATGCGATGGGTGCGTTTGCCGAAGCGCAGACCTGCCGTCGTCTGGTCTTGCTGAACTATTTTGGTGAGGGGCGTCAGCAGCCTTGCGACAACTGCGATATCTGCCTTGATCCACCGCGCCGCTATGATGGCCTGGTCGAGGCGCAAAAAGCACTCTCCTGTATTTATCGCGTTGGGCAGCGTTTCGGGATGGGGTATATCGTCGAGATCCTGCGCGGCGCCAATAACCAGCGCATCCGCGATATGCAGCACGACAAATTACCGGTGTATGGCATCGGCCGTGAGCAGAGCCATGAGCACTGGACCAGCGTGTTACGCCAGTTGATTCACCTTGGGCTGGTGACGCAAAACATCGCCATGCACTCAGCATTACAGCTGACGGAAGCCGCACGCCCCACCTTACGTGGTGAAGTGCCGCTGATGCTGGCGGTTCCTCGCCTGGTGAGTATTAAACCGCGTAACAGCAGCCAGAAATCCTATGGCGGAAGTTATGACCGCAAGCTGTTTGCCAAACTGCGCAAGCTGCGTAAATCCATCGCCGATGAAGCCAATGTTCCGCCATATGTGGTGTTTAACGATGCAACGCTGATTGAAATGGCGGAGCAAATGCCGCTGACAGCATCCGAGATGTTGAGTGTGAATGGCGTCGGGCATAAGAAGCTGGAGCGTTTTGGCAGGCCGTTTATGGTGATGATCAAAGAACATGTCGACGGTGAAGACGACGAGTAATGTTTGATGTGGGCCGATCGATAAATTATCGGCCGCGACAGGTTTTGTAGGGGGCAGGCATGCCCGACCCGGGTTCTGTTAGGCGATTCTTCGTGCCGAGGCCAGCAGTGCACCTACCGCAATAAACAAGCCCCCAAAAATCCGGTTTAGCAATTTCATCTGATGCGGTCCTTTGATCCACGCGGAGATGCGTGTGGCCAGCGTGGCATAGCCAATCATCACGATAATATCCACCACTACGGTCGTGACGCCCAAGACCAGATACTGCATCGCCTGCGGCTGATGTGGCAGAATGAACTGCGGGAAGAGGGCAGCCAGGAACACAATACTTTTTGGATTGGTCAGATTCACCAGCACGGCGCGTTTAAACAGCCTACGACGCGGCATCGCTTTGGCAACCGCATTCAGATCGATCGCCCCGGCCGATCGCCACTGTTGAATACCCAGCCAGACCAGGTAGCCCGCCCCGGCCCATTTAAGAATTTCAAAGGCCAGTAACGACTGGGAAAACAGTGCACCCAGCCCGATGCCAACCAGCACAATATGCAGTGACAGCCCAACCTGAAGGCCGGAGATTGAGGCGACCGCACCCCGATAACCGTGGCTGATACCGGTGCTCATGGTATTGATTGCGCCAGAACCTGGCGACAGACTTAAGATGCTGGTTGTTAACAGATAGGTCAGCCACCACTCGATGGTCATGCGTAAAACTCCCGAAAAACGCTCATTTGTGACACAATACGTTATTGTTGAATGCGGCGCTACGGGGAACCCTGCCCCTTTTTTAAGGAAGAGTCCTTTCTGGAAATGAGCCTGATGGAACATCGTAAACACAACTGGACGACGCGGGAAAAAGCCTTTGCGGCATTTGCTACAGGCCCGTTGCTGGATTTCTGGAAATTGCGTGAAGAGGATGAGTTTTTCGGTGTTGAAAACATCCCGATCCGCTACGTCCGTTTCATCTCACCGCAACACGATAAGGTGATACTGCTGTGCCCGGGGCGCATTGAAAGCTATGTGAAATACCCGGAGCTGGCCTATGACCTGTTCCATAGCGGTTATGATGTCATCATTATCGATCATCGCGGGCAGGGACGATCCGGGCGGTTATTGCAGGATTCTCACCGTGGCCATGTGGTTGAATTCGAAGATTATGTCGACGACCTCGAAACCCTGTATTTGAAAGAGATTGTCACACGTCACTATCGCCGCCGTTATGCACTGGCCCATTCGATGGGCGGGGCGATACTGGCGCTGATGCTGGCTCGCCAGCCTGCGGCGTTTGATGCAGTGGCGCTGGCATCGCCGATGTTTGGCATCTTCCTGCCGATGCCGTTATGGATGGCCAACTCTATCCTTAATTGGGCGGAAAAATATCCGACGGTACGCGAGGGTTATGCACTGGGGACCGGAAAATGGCATGCGCGCCCGTTCGCCATTAACGAACTGACACACAGCCGTGAACGCTATCGCCGTAACCTGCGCTTTTATGCCGACGACCCGGGCTTGCGTGTGGGTGGCCCCACTTATCACTGGGTGAGAGAAGGGGTACGCGCCGGGCACAGTATTTTAAGCCAGGCGGCGAAGATATCGACGCCGCTGCTGCTGCTCCAGGCCGCTGACGATAAAGTGGTGGATAACCGCGCTCAGGATCTGTTTTGCCAGACGATGGTGGCCGCCGGCCAGCCCTGCGAAGGGGGTAAGCCGATGATTATCGACGGTGCCCGCCACGAGATCCTGTTTGAGAAAGACAGCATGCGCAGCGAAGCGCTGGAGGCCATCCTGGCCTTTTTTTTCCGCCACTGCTGAGTGGACAGAATGACTTTGCCGGTGGGTACTGACAGCCCGCCAGAAATATTAATCAGAGGTGTTATGTACCGTATTGTTGCTTCAGATCTGGATGGCACGCTGCTGTCACCGGACCACACGCTTTCCCCTTATGCCCGCGAAACGTTACAGTTGCTGACACGTAAAGGCATCCATTTTGTCTTTGCAACGGGCCGCCATTACATCGACGTGGCGCAGATGCGTGACAGCCTGGGCATCGATGCTTACATGATCACCTCAAATGGGGCGCGGGTGCATAACACCGCCGGTGAGCTGGTTTTCAGTCACAACCTGGATGAAGATATCGCGCTTGAACTGTTCGCCATGCAGCACGCCAACCCTGATATCTACACCAACGTGTATCGGGATGAAGAGTGGTTCCTGAACCGCCACCGTCCTGAAGAGATGGATTTCTTCCGCGAGTCTGACTTCAACTATCAGATCTATGAGCCGGGCCAGCTGTCGACCGACGGCATCAGCAAGGTGTTCTTCACCTGCGCGATCCCGGAACTGCTGGTCCCACTGGAGTTGGCGCTGATTGCGCGCTGGGGTGATCGGGTTAACGTCAGCTTCTCGCTGCCAACCTGCCTGGAAGTGATGGCGGGCGGTGTGTCGAAAGGGCACGCGCTGGATGCGGTATCAAAATCACTGGGCTTCTCGTTACAGGAGTGCATTGCCTTTGGTGACGGTATGAATGATAAAGAGATGCTGAGTATGGCGGGCAAAGGCTGCATCATGAGCAACTCTCATCAGCGCCTGAAAGATATCTTACCGGAGCTGGAAGTGATCGGGTCGAATGCCGATCAGGCCGTGCCGAACTTCCTGCGTCAGCTGTATCACGTGTAAGTCTGCAGGGCCGATCAACTGTTCGATCGGCCCTTTAGTCATCCGATAGTTATCGACCTAAGAAACGAACGGCTTTATCCGGGAAATCAGTAAACAGACCATCAACCTCCGCTTTGTTGTACAGCAGGTCGTACAGCTGATCGACGTTGCTGACATAAGGCGGTAGCTGATCGGCGCGTACCGTGTACGGATGCACCACCAGATGATTCTGGTGTGCCTCTTTGACCATATCGTTCAGCGCCACATTGCCGGTTTTTGCGCCTGGCGCCACCAGCATATGGTAATCCGGGCCAATACCGTCGGCGTATTGGGCGATGGTTTTCATCGCACCCGGCGCGAACATCCAATCGTAATCGTAGTTCACCCACTTACCGTCGCGCTGCTCCTGAGTTTCATCCCATTTGGTATAGGCGATCAGCTGCACCAGCTTCAGATTCATTCCCCGCTGAGGTTCCAGTTCGGTCTTGATGCGCTTCACTTCGTTATAGTCAAAGCACTGCACATAAACCTTATCGGTCTTACTGCTGTAACCATACTGCTTCAGGACGTCCAGAACTTTGGCAGAGATATCCTTGCCTTCTTTGCGGTGGAACCACGGGGCTTTAATTTCGGTATAAATCCCGATGTCTTTGCCGGTGGAGTGGTTCAGGCCCTGAATAAACTCCAGTTCTTCCTCAAAGGTATGAACACGGAAATCAGATTTCCCCATCGGGAAGCGGCCTGGAAAGGTCTGCACCTTTTTGCCGTTTTCAAGCGTAAAGCCTTCGGTAAACGCCAGGCTCTTGATCTCGGCAAGGGTAAAGTCGATAGCGTAATAACGTCCGTCAGCCCGTGCGCGATGGGGGAAACGCGTGGCAACATCCGTCACCCGATCCAGATAGTGGTCATGCAGCACCACCAGATGATCGTCTTTGGTCATCACCAGATCCTGCTCAAGGTAATCCGCTCCCTGAGCATAGGCCATCGCTTTTGCCGGCAGGCTGTGTTCCGGCAGATAACCGCTGGCCCCACGATGCGCAATCACGACAGGCGAAGAACTCGCGGCTGTCGCCGCGAGAGAGGTGGTGAGAACTAAGGTAGCGATAACGTTTTTCAACATAATGTTCCCTTCAATCAGAGTGAGTTCAGGCCCTGTTTGTGTTTCTTCTCGCTGAACATCGTCATCGTCAGCAGGATCACCGCCAGCACACAGCCGCCGATCATAATGATAAAGCCGCCATCCCAGCCGAAGTAATCAACGGTATAGCCGACGATAGCACTGGCGGCAACGGACCCACCGAGGTAGCCAAACAGACCGGTAAAGCCTGCTGCGGTACCCGCCGCTTTCTTCGGTGCCAGCTCCAGGGCATGCAGACCAATCAGCATCACCGGGCCATAAATCAGGAAGCCAATAATCATCATACAGGCCATATCCACACCAGGATTACCGGCCGGGTTCATCCAGTACACAACGGTGGCAATGGTCACCAACACCATAAAGAACACGCCTGTTGCACCACGGTTACCTTTAAAGACTTTATCCGACATCCAGCCGCACAGCAGCGTACCCGGGATACCGGCGTACTCGTAGAAGAAGTAAGCCCACGATGATTTATCCAGCGTGAAGTGTTTCACTTCTTTCAGGTAGGTCGGTGACCAGTCGAGGATGCCGTAACGCAGCAGGTAAACAAACACGTTAGCCAGCGCGATATACCACAGCAGTTTGTTCGGCAGGATGTACTGCATAAAGATCTGCTTAGCCGTTAGCTCATCTTCATGTTTCTCATCATAGTTCGGTGGATAGTCGTTTTTGTACTCCTCAATCGGCGGCAGGCCGCAAGACTGCGGGGTATCACGCATCAGCGCAAAAGCAATGATGGCGATAACAATGGCACCAAAAGCAGGCATATACAGCGCCGCTTTCCAGTCGTTAAACCAGGCCATACCGAGCAGGAACAGCAGTGGAGGGATACCACCACCGACGTTATGCGCACAGTTCCAGACGGAAACAATGCCGCCGCGCTCTTTCTGTGACCACCAGTGCACCATTGTACGACCGCACGGCGGCCAGCCCATCCCCTGGAACCATCCACACAGGAACAGCAGTACAAACATCACCATGATGCTGGACGTTGCCCAGGGGACAAAGCCCATAAACAACATGACTGCCGCGGCAAGTATCAGGCCAGCAGGTAAGAAGACGCGCGGGTTGGAGCGGTCAGAGACCGACCCCATAATGAATTTTGAGAAACCGTAGGCGATAGAGATGCCGGAGAGCGCAAAGCCGAGGTCACCACGTGAGAAACCCTGTTCAACCAGGTAGGGCATCGCGAGGGCAAAGTTCTTACGCACCAGGTAGTAGGCAGCATAACCGAAGAATATCCCCAGAAAGATCTGCCAGCGTAGCTTGCGGTATAACGGGTCAACGCGGCTGTCATCAACGCGGGGCTGATGTGCAGCAGGTTTGAAAAAACGTAACATTTTGGCCTCCCATGGCTCGAAAGACTGACATCCGGCTTCGAATGCGCAGAGTAGAGGAACAGGATCCTGTTAAAACAGGAATAAATGTTCCATTTCGCGCATAGCGTAGTCGTAATCAGAACAACTGACTGTGAAGAATGGCGCAAATGTTACAGTTTTATGACGAGATGGCTATATCTACATCACAAATCGGTGTTTTATTTTCATAATGAAACTATAAAGTGTGAGGATAGTCACATATACAAACCCAGATAAAGGCTGTGGGTTTCGTTTGGTGAGTGATTTTGTTCTAAAAGGAAGGTTTTGATCTGGCAGAAGAACAAAGATTAACGCCAGCAGGTGGCGTTAATCAGTCAGTCAATCGCTTAGGCTTTCTTCACCGGACGGATTTTCATCGTCAGACCTTTGAGGAAGTTACGCAGAATTTGATCGCCGCATTCGCGGTAATTTTTATGCCCAGGTTTACGGAAGATCGCCCCAATTTCTGACTGTCCTACCGCAAAATCGGCACTTTTCAGTAGTTCCAGAATGTCGGTGGTTTTCAGGTCGAAGGCCACACGCAGCTTCTTCATCAGGATGTTATTGGTCATCTTGCGTTCGATAGAAGGCGCAGGTGCGTCTTCACTTTTGCCACGGCGTTCAAAAATCAAACCATTCAGAAAGTAACCCATGATGACATCAGGGCAGGGGCGATAGCCGGCTTCATCCTCTTTTTTCAGGAAGCTGTGCACTTCGGCTTCTGTTACTTCGCTCTCTGCCAGCGCCAGAATGCTCACAACTTTAGCATCGCTTAAATTCAGCATGTAACGCACGCTGCGCAGGACATCGTTATTGGTCATAGGGACTCTCTGTAGTGAAACAATTGCAGTGAGTGCAGTATAACTCGTCGTCCCTCAGGGTGCATCTGCGTTAGCGGCGTGCGCTGCCCTGAGTCACGAGCGCGGGTCAGCGTGTAACGCCAGTAGTCGACTGGCTGCCGTGCATGCTAAGGATGGCTGATGGAAGGATGTGGCACGCCAGGACGGGATGCATCACGAACCCGAGGCAGATGATCGCAGGCGTGCTGGCGGGCGGAACGAATAAAGGCTTCGACTACAGGCTGACGCTGTTCACCGTCGCGCACTGCCGCATACAGGCGGCTCCAAAGGCCCTCTCCCAGCGTTTTCGTTACCACCAGTCCCTGATGCTCAAAACTCTCCACTACCCAGTGTGGCAGCGCAGCAATCCCCATCTGTGCAGACACCATCTGAATCAGCAGTAGCGTGTTGTCTACGCTTTTCAACGTTGGGCTGACATCGGCCGGCTGTAAGAAATGACGCCAGATATCCAGGCGTTGGCGCTGAACCGGATAAATCATCAGCACCTCACTGGCCAGGTCTTCCGGTGAAATATGCGCCTTTTGCGCCAGGGGATGATCCGGTGCCAGCACCAGGCGGACTTCGAAATCAAACATAGGTGAATAAAACAGCCCACTGCGCGGCAGAATATCGGAGGTCAGTACCACATCCAGCTCTCCCTGTTGCAGGGCGGGCTGCGGGTCAAATGTCATCCCCGATTTGAAATCCATCACCACCTGCGGCCAGCTCTTGCGGAAATTGTTCAGCGCCGGGGTCAGCCACTGAATACAACTGTGGCATTCAATAGCGATGCGCAATGTGGTCTGGTGCGGTTCATGGCAGGCCTGCAATGCCTGCTGGATTTGCGGCAGCACCTGTTCCGCCAGTTGCAGCAAAAGTTCTCCCTGTGGCGTGAAACGCAGCGGCTGGCTTTTACGTACAAACAGCCGGAACCCCAGACGTTGCTCCAGGTCGCTGAACTGATGAGATAACGCTGACTGCGTTTGATGAAGCTGGGCCGCCGCCGCCGCCAGTGAACCTGTCGTTCGCAACGCTTGCAGCGTCCGCAGGTGTTTAAGTTCGATCATGAGAGTCCTTCACATCGACAGTGAATATTTTGCGCTTGTGGTTGATACAGTACCTGCACAATATAGCGGTGTAAACATCTGGACGTCTAAATGATTCGCTGATGAGTTTACTTGTCATTTTACATCCCGGGCAGTGCTCAGAATCCTCACGTACTTCAGTACGCTCCGGTTCTTGCGCGCTGGCTGTGTGCACACTGACATCAGCCAATTTTGATGGTCCCGGTAAAGAACAATTTAACGAGGCACAACTGATGACTATTCTGAACCACATTCTCGGATTTCCCCGCGTTGGTCTGCGTCGCGAACTGAAAAAAGCGCAGGAAAGCTACTGGGCGGGCACCACCAGCCAGGACGATCTGCTGACGACTGGCCGTGAACTTCGTGCACGCCACTGGCAACAGCAGAAAGACGCAGGTGTGAATCTGCTGCCGGTCGGTGACTTCGCCTGGTACGATCACGTGCTGACCACCAGCCTGATGCTGGGTAACGTACCCGCGCGCCACCAGAATAAAGAGGGCTCAGTTGACCTCGATACGTTGTTCCGTCTTGGTCGTGGCCGCGCTCCGACCGGTGAACCCGCCGCCGCCGCAGAAATGACCAAATGGTTTAACACCAACTATCACTACATGGTGCCTGAATTTGTTCAGGGTCAGCAGTTCAAACTGACCTGGACCCAACTGCTGGACGAAGTCGACGAAGCGCTGGCGCTGGGCCACAAAATTAAACCTGTCTTACTGGGCCCGGTAACTTATCTTTGGCTGGGCAAAGTGAAAGGGGATCAGTTTGATCGCCTGAGCCTGTTGAAAGACATCCTGCCAGTTTACCAGCAGGTGCTGGCCGAACTGGCTAAACGCGATATCGAATGGGTGCAGATTGACGAGCCCGCGCTGGCGCTGGAACTGCCTGCCGAGTGGTTAGCTGCTTTCAAATCCGCCTATGCTGCATTGCAGGGGCACAGCAAGCTGTTGCTGACCACCTATTTCGACAGTATCGGCCAGAACATTGACATCATTACGGCACTACCGGTTCAGGGGCTGCATGTGGACCTGGTCCACGGTAACGATGATATCTCTGTGCTCAACAGCAAAGTACCGGCAAGCTGGTTGCTGTCAGTCGGGGTGATTAACGGTCGTAACGTCTGGCGTGCGGATCTGAGCCGCTGGTTTGAGCGTCTGCAGCCGCTGAGCGCTGCCCGTAAACAGCTGTGGATCGGTTCTTCCTGCTCACTGCTGCACAGCCCGATCGACCTGAGCGTGGAAACCCGTCTGGATGATGAAGTAAAAAGTTGGTTCGCCTTTGCCCTGCAAAAGTGTGCTGAACTGTCACTGCTGAGCAATGCGCTGAACAACAACGATCCGGCGTCACTGGAGGCCTGGAGTGCGCCCATTCGCGCCCGTAAACACTCCACCCGTGTTCACAATGCGGCCGTTGGCGAGCGTCTGGCCGGGATTACTGCCAAAGACAGCCAGCGTAACAGCAGCTACCTGGTGCGTGCTGAAGCACAACGTCAGCGTTTCCAGTTGCCCGCCTGGCCCACCACCACTATCGGCTCTTTCCCGCAAACCACCGAAATTCGTGGCCTGCGCCTTGATTTCAAACAAGGGCGTCTGGACGGCAATCACTACCGTACCGGCATCGCTGAACATATTAAGCAGGCCATTGCTGAGCAAGAGCGTTTAGGTCTGGACGTGCTGGTGCACGGCGAAGCGGAACGTAATGACATGGTGGAATATTTCGGTGAAAACCTGGATGGCTTTATCTTTACGCAGAATGGCTGGGTACAGAGCTACGGTTCGCGCTGTGTGAAACCGCCGGTGATTATCGGTGACGTCAGCCGCCCGCAAGCCATTACCGTTGAGTGGGCGAAGTATGCGCAGTCTCTGACCGACAAGCCGGTCAAAGGCATGCTGACCGGGCCAGTGACGATCCTGTGCTGGTCATTCCCACGTGAAGATGTGTCTCGCGAAACCATCGCAAAACAGATTGCCCTGGCACTGCGTGACGAAGTGGAAGATCTGGAAAAAGCCGGTATCGGTATCATCCAGATTGACGAACCTGCACTGCGCGAAGGTTTACCGCTGCATCGCTCCGACTGGGCTGCCTATCTGAAGTGGGCTGTGGATGCCTTCCGTTTAAACGCCGCCGTGGCGCAGGATGACACTCAGATTCACACCCACATGTGTTACTGCGAGTTCAACGACATCATGGATTCGATCGCTGCACTGGATGCCGATGTGATCACCATCGAAACCTCACGCTCGGATATGGAACTGCTGGAGTCGTTTGAAGAGTTCGACTACCCGAATGAAATCGGTCCCGGCGTTTACGATATTCACTCGCCAAACGTTCCGAGCGTGGAGTGGATGGAAGCACTGCTGCTGAAAGCGGCACAACGGATCCCGACTGAACGTCTGTGGGTTAACCCGGATTGTGGTCTGAAAACGCGTGGCTGGACAGAAACACGTCAGGCGCTGGCAAACATGGTGAAAGCGGCCCAGAACCTGCGCAGCACGCAAAAAGCCTGATGACGATGTTGTTGCTGATCATAAAGGGGCGCCAAGAGGCGCCCCTTTTTTATGCTTTTGGCGCCACGCCATGCTGTTTAAACCATGCCAGCATCCGTTGCCAGCCATCCTGAGCAGACTCCGCGTGATAGCTGGGACGATAATCCGCATTAAAGGCGTGCCCGGCATCGGGGTAAACGATAATCTCAGCGTCAGCATTCGCCGCACGCAGCGCCTGGCGCATGGTCTCCACGCTCTCCAGCGGGATACCGTCATCTTTGCCGCCGTAAAGGCCCAGGACCGGCGAATTCAGATCCACGGCAATATCCACCGGATGCTTCTGCTGCTTCATGGTTTTTTCACCCACCAGCTTGCCATACCAGGCGACCGCGGCTTTTAGCTGCGGATTGTGCGCGGCATACAGCCAGGTGATACGTCCGCCCCAGCAAAAACCGGTGGCAGCCATGTTGCGCATATCCCCGCCATGACGGGACGCCCAGTTTGCCACGTGGTCGAGATCGGCCAGTACCTGGCTGTCCGGGACCTTGCTGACGAGGTCATTGAACAGGGTGGAGATGTCGGTGTAATCCGCAGGATCACCCTGGCGGAAATAGAGTTCTGGCGCCACCGCCAGATAGCCTTCACTGGCCAGACGACGACAAATATCCCGGATATGTTCATGTACGCCAAAGATCTCCTGGACCACCAGCACTACCGGCAACAGCCCTTCGGCATGGCGCGGTTTCGCATGGAAAGCCGGCATGTTCTCACCCTGAGTAGGAATGGACGTCTCACCTGAAATAATATCGGTACTGTCAGTGATAATCGTGGTGGCTGCGGCAGGACCTGTTGCGGGTGCAAACCCTTTATTGCTCGATTCTTGCGTCGTGTTATCGTCGGTTTTCATTATCCTCTCCGTGCATGCACAAGTACGATCGGCATTCAGGGTTTAACTATAGCCCGTAATGCGATGGGATCAGGTTTCACTACGGGCTATCTCTATCACCAGATAGCCCTGAACCACAGGCCCGGATGTGTGAAAGTGCCATGATCGGATTTAATAATGTGATATCCATCACTTTTTACAATGTAATCAATGCAATTTTCATTTGTATTATCGATGTTAATCACATAAATGTTCGCCGGATTTCCTTACAGTAGCATCCCGTTAACTATCCCTCTTCCCGTGAAAGGAGTTTGAAATGGCACAGTCTGACGTTTTCCATCTTGGCTTAACGAAAGCCGATCTTCAGGGCGCCACACTGGCCATCGTGCCGGGCGACCCGGAGCGCGTGAAGAAAATTGCCGCCCTGATGGACAATCCGGTTCATCTGGCATCGCATCGTGAATTCACCACCTGGCGTGCCGAGTTATCCGGTAAACCCGTGATTGTCTGCTCAACAGGTATTGGTGGCCCGTCCACCTCGATTGCCGTGGAAGAACTGGCTCAGCTTGGAGTACGTACTTTCCTGCGCGTGGGAACCACCGGCGCGATCCAGCCTGATATCAACGTCGGTGACGTGCTGGTGACCACGGGGTCTGTGCGTCTTGATGGCGCCAGCCTGCACTTTGCTCCGCTGGAGTTCCCGGCTGTGGCGGACTTTACCTGCACCACGGCGCTGGTCGACGCGGCTAAAGCGGCTGGTGCGACCACCCATATTGGCATTACCGCCTCGTCAGACACCTTCTATCCGGGCCAGGAGCGTTATGACACCTTCTCCGGACGGGTGGTCAGCCGCTTCCAGAACTCGATGAAAGAGTGGCAGCAGATGGGCGTACTGAACTACGAAATGGAATCTGCCACGCTGCTCACCATGTGTGCCAGCCAGGGGCTGCGTGCCGGGATGGTGGCAGGGGTCATCGTCAACCGCACCCAGCAGGAAATCCCGGATGCAGAAACCATGAAACGCACCGAGAGCGATGCGGTGAAGATTGTGGTTGAGGCTGCCCGCCGTCTGATCTAATCGTTTTTCTTCGGCCGTGCTCACGCACGGCCTGCAATGCCTTTTCCGCCGTGAAAAAATTCAGATCCTCCTCGATATTCCCTCCCTAAGCTGCCCGTTCACTGCTTTTTATCTGGACATTCATACAGTGCACCTCTATTTTTCCCCTGTCAGGGTTTCAGCAGGAGAAGCAGGGTGGATGCAACAATCGTATATGGTGCCGGTATTGGTCTGGTTGGGTTGCTGGCGGGCTGGTTAATCGCCGGGATCCGCAGCCAGCAGCAGCTGGCCAACGGCGAAACTGAGCGGCGTTTGCTTCAGCAGTCGGTGGAACTGGCGGAATCTGGACGCCAGCGTCAGCAGCAGCAGCTGGATGCCCAGCTCCTGACGCAAAAACAGAATGAGCAGGAATTGCGTCAGCTGCACGGTTCACTGGCAGCGGCCGGAGAGAAGCTGCACCAGCTTGATCACTGGCGTGGTGAAACTGAGCAGCTCAATCGTGAGCTGCGCAATCAGCTGGAGATCAATGCCTCGCAGGAGGCTGAACTGCGCGAAGTTACCATCCGCCTGGAAGAGACGCGCATGGCGGCGGAAGAGAAGCAGCGGCTGCTGGTGAACAGTGAGCAGCGCCTTAACGCGCAGTTTGAAAATCTGGCGAACCGCATCTTTGAAAACAGTGGCCGCCGGGTGGATGAACAAAATCGTCAGAGCCTGCATGGCCTGATTACGCCGCTGCGGGAACAGCTTGAGGGCTTTCGCCGCCAGGTTCAGGAAGGATTTGGCCAGGAGGCGCGTGAACGGCACACCCTCGCGCATGAAATACGGAACCTGCAACAGCTGAATGCGCAGATGGCCCAGGAAGCGATCAACCTGACCAAGGCGCTCAAGGGAGATAACAAAACGCAGGGTAACTGGGGAGAAGTGATCCTCAGCCGGGTGCTGGAAGCTTCCGGTTTGCGTGAAGGCCATGAATACGAAACGCAGGTTAACATCCAGCTTGAGCAAAATGGGCGAATGCAGCCTGACGTGATCGTACGCCTGCCGCAGGGCAAGGATGTGGTGATTGACGCCAAAATGACGCTGGTGGCCTATGAGCGCTATTTTAACGGTGATGATGACGCAGCGCGTGAACTGGCAATCACTGAGCATATCGCTGCGATCCGTGGGCACTTACGCCTGCTAAGCCGAAAAGATTACCAACAATTACCGGGTTTACGCTCGCTGGATTATGTGTTGATGTTTATCCCGGTGGAACCCGCTTTCCTGCTGGCCATCGACAGACAGCCAGAGCTGATCAACGAGGCGTTGAACCAGAACATCATGCTGGTCAGCCCGACCACCTTGCTGGTGGCGCTGCGCACCATCAATAATCTGTGGCGCTATGAGCACCAGAGTCGTCACGCCCAGCGTATTGCCGATCGTGCCGCCCGGCTCTATGACAAAATGCGTCTTTTTGTCGATGATATGAGTGCCATCGGCCAGAACCTTGATAAGGCTCAGGATAGCTATCGACAGGCAATGAAAAAATTGTCCGAAGGTCGGGGCAATCTGATTGCTCAGACAGAAGGGTTCCGCCAGATGGGGGTTGAAGTGAAGCGTCCGATTAACCCAAGGCTGGTGGAACAGGCATTACCAGAAGCTGATGACGATGTGGATGACGATGATGATATGCCGCCTGTAGAAAAGGCGGAATATTCGCCGGATGCAGTATCACGCCGTATCAATGAATAAGCGTGCGGCCAGTGCCTGGCCTGCGTGACTCTGGTACACTTGGCAAATATTTGATTGTAGAGCAGGCAAAACAAATGGCAGATGAATCAAAGGACACAACCCACTTCGGCTACCGCACCGTTGCGAAAGACGAAAAGGCCGATATGGTTGCTGATGTTTTCCATTCCGTTGCGGCCAAATATGATCTGATGAATGACCTGATGTCATTCGGCATTCACCGCATCTGGAAGCGTTTTACCATTGATTCCAGCGGCGTGCGCCGTGGGCAACGCGTTCTCGATCTGGCGGGTGGCACGGGTGACCTCACGGCGAAATTCTCGCGCCTGGTGGGTGAAACCGGTGAAGTCGTGCTGGCCGATATCAACAGCTCAATGCTGAAAGTGGGCCGTGAAAAGCTGCGCAATAAAGGCATTATCGGCAACGTGAATTATGTGCAGGCCAACGCCGAAGCACTGCCGTTTCCTGATAACTATTTTGACTGCATCACTATCGCTTTCGGTCTGCGTAATGTGACTGAAAAAGAAAAAGCGCTGGCGTCCATGTTCCGTGTGCTGAAGCCGGGTGGGCGTTTGCTGGTACTGGAGTTTTCCAAGCCGCAGTTCGCACCGTTGAGCAAAGCGTACGATGCCTATTCATTCCATATTTTGCCGCGCATTGGTGAAATGGTCGCGAAAGACGCAGGCAGCTATCGCTATCTGGCAGAGTCCATCCGTATGCATCCCGATCAGGACACTCTGAAACAGATGATGAATGACGTTGGCTTTGAAAACACCACGTATCACAATCTGACGGGCGGCATTGTTGCCTTGCACCGCGGATTTAAGTTTTAAGCAGGGAAACGAATGACATTAACGCCGCTATTAACCGCCAGTCTGGAGACCGCACTTAACCATTTGCTGTACCGCGATCGTGGCCTTAAGGCGGCGCGTCAACGTCTCAATGGTCGCAGCCTGGCGATCGTGCTGGCCGAGCTCAAGCAGCCGATTATCTTCATTTTCAGTGAACAGCAGGTGGACGTGATTGGCGAATGGAGTGATACACCGGATTGTACGGTGAAGACGCGCTTTGCCACGCTGTCAAAACTGCGTGATCGGCAGCAACTGACGACACTTATTCGCAGCGGTGAGCTGGAAGTTGAAGGTGACCTTCAAGTTGTGCAGCAGTTTTCGGCCCTGCTGGACCTGGCAGAACTGGACCCGGCAGAGTATCTTGCGCCCTGGATCGGTGATATCGCCGCCCAGGGCATCACGCAGTTCGCCCGACGTGGTTTCAACGCGGTCCGCCGTGATGTGCAGCGTAAACAGAGTTATCTGTCACAAACGGTGACGGAAGAGTGGCGTCTGGCACCGGGTTCGCTTGAGCTGGTGTGGTTTGCTGAAGAAGTGGATGCGCTGTCCCGTTCGCTGGATGCGTTAGATGCTCGCCTTAGCCAGCTGGAGGTCAAATGACCTTCGGTGAACTGCGTCGTCTCTATCTGATTATTCGTGTGTTCCTCAGCTACGGTCTTGATGAACTGATCCCGAAAATGCGCCTGACTCTGCCGTTACGGCTGGGGCGTAAATGCCTGTTCTGGATGCCTAACCGCCATAAAGACAAGCCATTGGGCGAGCGTTTACGCTTGTCTCTGGAGCAGTTAGGGCCGGTGTGGATTAAGTTTGGGCAAATGATGTCGACCCGTCGGGACCTGTTTCCGCCGTTGATCGCTGATCAGCTAGCGATGTTGCAGGATCGCGTCGCGCCATTTGATGGGGCTAAAGCGCTTAAACTGATCGAACAGTCGCTGGGTGCGCCTATCGACACCCAGTTCGATGATTTCAATATTGTCCCGCTGGCTTCTGCCTCTATCGCCCAGGTACATACTGCAACCCTGAAAGAGAACGGCCGTGAAGTGGTGATCAAGGTGATCCGCCCGGACATTTTGCCGGTGATTAAAGCGGATATGCGATTGATTTACCGCCTGGCGCGCTGGGTGCCGCGTTTGTTACCTGATGGTCGCCGTCTGCGTCCACGCGAAGTGGTGGCGGACTATGAAAAAACACTGCTCGACGAGCTGAACCTGCTGCGCGAAGCCGCCAATGCTATCCAGCTGCGACGTAACTTTGATAGCAGCAAGATGCTGTACATACCGGAAGTCTTTTCAGATTACTGCAGTGAAAATATGATGGTGATGGAGCGTATTTACGGTATTCCCATCTCCGATGTGGTGACGCTGGAGCAGCATGGCGTCAACATGAAGCTGCTGGCCGAGCGTGGCGTACAGGTCTTCTTTACCCAGGTGTTCCGTGACAGCTTTTTCCATGCGGATATGCACCCCGGTAACATCTTCGTCAGCTATGAACATCCGGAAGATCCGCAATATATTGGCATTGACTGCGGTATTGTTGGCTCTCTGAACAAAGAAGATAAACGCTATCTGGCAGAGAATTTCATTGCCTTCTTTAATCGCGACTACCGTAAGGTGGCCGAGCTGCACGTGGATTCCGGCTGGGTGCCGCCCGATACCAATGTGGAAGATTTCGAATTCGCCATTCGCACAGTGTGCGAACCGATTTTTGAGAAACCGCTGGCCGAAATTTCGTTCGGACATGTGCTACTTAACCTGTTCAACACGGCACGTCGCTTTAATATGGAAGTGCAGCCTCAGCTGGTTCTGCTGCAAAAAACCTTGCTGTACGTTGAAGGGGTGGGTCGCCAGCTCTATCCACAGCTGGATTTGTGGAAAACGGCCAAGCCTTTCCTGGAAGACTGGATTAAAGACCAGGTAGGGATTCCTGCCATTGTGCGTGCGTTGAAAGAAAAAGCGCCGTTCTGGGCAGAAAAATTGCCTGAGCTGCCAGAGCTATTTTATGACAGCCTGCGTCAGCATAAGCATTTGCGCCACAGTGTTGATCGCCTGGCTAACGATCTGAAAGGAGAGCGTGCAAAGCAGCATCAGTCGCGCTATCTGTTTGGTGTCGGTGCTACATTGCTGCTCAGTGGGACGGCAATCCTGCTGTCACGTCCTGAATGGGATATGTTCTCTGCCGGGCTGATGGCCGCAGGCGTTGTTGCCTGGCTGGTGGGCTGGCGCAGAACAAACTGATTGTCATGAAAGGTAAATAGGCAGTTTATTGCGCAAGGGGCAAGGTTTGCGCATCGTAAGTAAGACATAAGCTGTTATATACTCGAAATCCGCATCACTTATTGTTATCAGAGGTAATCATGGGTATTACACTTCCACACTTGTTGATCATCGCGGTACTGGTGATTCTGTTGTTTGGCACCAAAAAACTGCGCTCACTGGGTTCTGACCTCGGTTCGTCGATCAAAGGCTTTAAAAAAGCCATGAGCGATGAAGACGACAAAGAAAAAAACCATGCTCATGATGATGCTGACTTCAATGCCAAACTGGCTGAACCGCAGCAGACTGAAGCGAAGAAAGAAGACGTCAAGAACGACAAGGTGTAATCCGTGTTCGACATAGGCTTTGGTGAACTGGTACTGGTATTCGTTATTGGCCTGGTGGTATTGGGTCCGCAGCGTTTACCTGTTGCAGTCAGAACGGTGATGGGCTGGATTCGCGCAATGCGTTCTCTGGCAACCAGCGTTCAGAATGAGCTGGCCCAGGAACTGAAAATTCAGGAACTGCAGGACGGCCTGAAAAAAATTGAACAGGCCAGCAAAGACAGTCTCTCCCCTGAACTGAAAGCGACGGTCGATGAGCTGAAACAGACGGCTGATTCAATGAAGCGCTCCTACTTGGGCGAAAATGAAAAAGCGGATGACGAAGCTCATACTATCCATAATCCGTTGGTGAAAGATCCGCAAGAATCGCATGATGGTGCCACGCCAGCGGCAGCGGATCACCAGGCAAGTGCGCCTGCACAGGCACCTGTCACGGTGACGCAATCTGCCTCGTCAATGCCATCTGAATCGAAACAGCCGCCAGCGTCTTCCGCTCCGCGTGCACCCGTGCCACCCCTACAACCAGGCGATGAACGTTAAATATGGCTGTTGATGATACCCAACCGCTTATCAGTCATCTGATTGAGCTACGTAAGCGCCTGTTGAACAGCATTATTGCTGTTCTGGCCATTTTTCTGTGCCTGGTGTATTTTTCCAACGATATTTATCAACTTGTCTCGGCGCCATTGATCAAGCAATTGCCCGCCGGGGCCAGTATGATCGCTACGGATGTCGCCTCTCCTTTTCTGGCACCGATTAAGCTGACAATCATTGTCTCTTTGTTCCTGTCAGTGCCGGTTATCCTCTACCAGGTGTGGGCTTTTGTGGCGCCCGCGTTGTATCGCCATGAACGCAGGCTGGTTATGCCCCTGCTGTTTTCCAGTTCATTCCTATTCTACCTGGGGATGGCTTTCGCCTACTTTATTGTCTTCCCGCTGGCGTTTAGTTTCTTTGCCAAGACCGCGCCCCAGGGAGTGACGATTGCCACCGACATTAATAACTATCTCGATTTTGTGATGACGTTATTTATGGCATTTGGTGTGTCGTTCGAAGTACCGATTGCTATCGTTCTGCTGTGCTGGACCGGGGTAACAACGCCAGAAGATTTGCGTGCGAAGCGCCCGTATGTGCTGGTAGGTGCATTTGTCGTGGGCATGTTACTGACGCCGCCGGATATCTTCTCCCAGACGTTGCTGGCCATTCCGATGTACTGCCTGTTTGAAGTCGGTGTTTTTGTTTCCCGCTTCTACGTGGGTAAAAACCGTCGAGATGATGAAGACGAAGTACAGGACGCGGAATCGGAGTAACGATGCGCGAACGGCTGCCACCGGCAGAACAATCTGAATAAATTAACCGCCCGTCAGGGCGGTTACTGTATGGAAGAGACTATGTTTGATATTGGTGTAAACCTGACCAGCACGCAGTTCGCGAAAGATCGCGAAAAAGTCGTTAAACGTGCGCGTGAAGCGGGTGTCACCGGCATGTTGATTACGGGCACCAATGCGCTGGAAAGTCAGCAGGCTTGCAGCCTTGCACAGCAGCATCCGAAGTATTGCTGGTCAACCGCTGGCGTTCATCCCCATCATGCCAGCGAGTGGTCGGGAGAAACGGCGGCTACGCTGCGTCGACTGGCAGAAAACGAGCGGGTTGTCGCTATTGGGGAGTGTGGCCTCGATTTTAACCGTAACTTTTCTGAGCCGGAACAGCAGGCTTACGCCTTTGAAGCCCAGCTCGCTTTGGCCGCCGAATTATCACTGCCTGTGTTTCTGCACTGCCGGGAAGCCCATGAGCGGTTTATTGCGATCCTGACGCCGTGGTTACCTAAGCTACCAGCGGCTGTATTGCACTGCTTTACCGGGACACGTGAAGAGCTGGAAGCCTGTCTGGCAGTGGGATTATCTATCGGAATTACCGGATGGGTGTGCGATGAGCGAAGAGGACAGGCGCTGCGCGAGTTGATGCCGTTGATCCCGGCAGAACGTCTGTTGCTGGAAACGGATGCGCCCTGGTTGCTCCCGCGTGATATGCACCCACGTCCGGCATCGCGCCGCAATGAACCCTGTTTTTTACCGCATATTGTTCAACAGGTGGCACTACTGCGTGGGGAAGATGCGGGTGAACTGGCAGAGCAAACGGCGTTAAACGCACGAAAACTGTTTGGTCTGTGAGACGCCCTGGGGCTATTTTTGCCTCTGAATGATGCGTATTACAGCTTCTGAAACTGGCGGTTGCCCACACTGCGTACCACCTGTTTATTTAACAGGTTCAGTAGCAGCATAGATCGGGCTTCACCGTCAGGTTCAGTGAATATCGCCTGCAACCCTTCAAATGCACCCTCGGTAATAATTACCGTATCGCCTGGCTGCGGCAGCTCACTTTCTACGACGGTTTCGATAGGGCTTTGCAACGCGACAATCACATCCAGCGGGACGGTGGCGGGCTGGGTACCAAAACGGACAAAATGGCTGACCCCACGCGTTGCGCTGATGGTTGTGGTGTGAATGGATTCAGGATCGAACTCAATAAACAGATAATTAGGGAATAACGGTTCATTCACCTGGGTACGTTTACCGCGCACTGTTTTCTCTAAAGCAATCATCGGGCTGAGGCAATGCACGGCCTGGCGCTCAAGGTGTTCTTTTGCGCGCAGTAACTGACCTCGTTTGCAGTAAAGTAAATACCAGGATTCCATAACATCACTTTCCAATTATCTGTCCGATAAGAATAGCAAAATCGCTCTGAGAGATATAGCGAGATTGGCGGCATCAGTCTGTTTCATCCCCCTGGCTCACAGGGTACTCCGTCATACGATAACGCTGAATTCGCCGTTATTATCGAATCAACTTGTCGCCTTACACCTGTGTCGTATCCTTATTATGCACGGTAGATCAGCCTTATTCTAATAAGCGAGTCCGCTGTGTTTTGCCGTGCGCAAGAGGCTAAACGTTGCAACAAAATTTACCCTGAGCGATGGATCGGCACTATAATGGCCGACTCACTGACCGTACTGATGGAAAGTCATGAAATACCACGACTTACGCGACTTCCTTTCTCTGCTTGAACAGCGTGGGGAATTAAAACGCATCAAACATGAGATCGATCCCGATCTGGAAATGACTGAAATTGCCGATCGCACACTGCGTGCCGGTGGTCCTGCTCTGCTGTTTGAAAACCCGAAAGGTTACAGCATGCCAGTCCTTTGCAATCTCTTTGGTACCCCGGACCGCGTGGCGCTGGGCATGGGCCAGGAGGATGTTAAAGCACTGCGTGACGTTGGCCGCCTGCTGGCCTTCCTTAAGGAGCCTGAGCCGCCGCGTGGTTTCCGCGACTTCTTCGATAAAATGCCGCAGTGGAAGCAGGTCCTGAACATGCCGACCAAACGGCTGCGCAGTGCACCTTGCCAGGAACAAATCTGGCAGGGCGATGATGTCGATCTCAGCCGTATTCCGGTGATGAAATGCTGGCCAGACGACGCAGCACCGCTGGTGACCTGGGGTCTGACCGTGACGCGCGGCCCGCTGAAAGAACGCCAGAATTTAGGCATCTATCGTCAGCAGGTGATTGGTAAAAACAAACTGATCATGCGTTGGCTCTCACACCGTGGCGGCGCACTGGATTTCCAGGATTGGTGCCAGCAGCATCCGGGCGAACGTTTTCCCGTCTCTGTTGCGCTGGGTGCCGATCCGGCCACCATTCTCGCGGCCGTCACGCCAGTGCCGGATACTCTGTCGGAATATGCTTTTGCCGGGCTGTTACGCGGCACGAAAACCGAAGTGGTTAAGTGCGTTTCCAACGATCTGGAAGTCCCTGCCAGTGCAGAAATTGTGTTGGAGGGGTACATTGAACCGGGTGAAATGGCACCGGAAGGTCCATACGGTGACCACACTGGTTACTATAATGAAGTGGATAACTTCCCGGTGTTCACCATCACGCATATTACGCAGCGCCGTGATGCGATTTATCATTCTACCTTTACCGGGCGTCCGCCGGATGAACCTGCGGTACTGGGTGTCGCGCTGAATGAAGTGTTTGTGCCGATCCTGCAAAAACAGTTTCCGGAGATTGTGGATTTCTATTTACCACCGGAAGGGTGTTCATACCGTCTTGCCGTGGTGACGATTAAGAAACAGTATGCCGGACACGCCAAACGCGTCATGATGGGTGTCTGGTCTTTCTTGCGTCAGTTTATGTATACCAAATTTGTTATCGTCTGCGATGATGACATTAATGCCCGAGACTGGAATGATGTCATATGGGCGATCACCACGCGTATGGATCCGGCCCGTGATACCGTGCTGATTGAAAATACACCGATCGACTACCTCGATTTTGCCTCGCCTGTTTCGGGTCTGGGGTCAAAAATGGGGCTTGATGCGACCAATAAATGGCCGGGTGAAACCCAGCGCGAGTGGGGTACGCCAATCCGTAAGGACCCTGCCGTTACTGCACGTATTGATGCGATCTGGGATGAGTTAGGCATCTTGAGTGATACACCAGCGCGATGAAGCGCTGGCGGTCAAATGATAATGACGACCCGACAGAGGGAACGCATGACAACCTTAAGCTGTAAAGTGACCTCAGTAGAGGCTATTACCGATACCGTGTACCGCGTACGAATGATCCCTGAAGCTGATTTTAGCTTCCAGGCGGGTCAGTATTTGATGGTGGTGATGGATGAAAACGACAAACGTCCGTTCTCACTGGCATCAACGCCGATGGAAAAAGACATTATTGAGCTGCATATTGGTGCCTCTGAGCTGAACCTCTATGCGATGGCCGTAATGGAACGTATCCAACAGCAGCGTCAGATCACCGTTGATATTCCTCATGGTGATGCATGGCTACAAGAGGGCGAACGTCCGCTGGTATTGATTGCTGGCGGCACAGGTTTCTCCTATGCGCGTTCCATTTTGCTGACAGCATTGTCGCAGCAGCCGGATCGCCATATTGCGATCTACTGGGGTGGGCGCGAGCTGAAACACCTGTACGATCTGGATGAACTGAACGCCCTGGCGATTAAGCACCCGAACCTGAGCGTTATTCCGGTGGTCGAGCAACCTGAAGAGGGCTTTACCGGCCGTAATGGCACCGTTCTGACCGCTGTCATGCAGGATTATGGCTCTCTTGCCGATCACGATATCTACATAGCTGGTCGTTTTGAGATGGCTAAAATCGCCCGTGAACGCTTCTGTGCTGAACGTGGTGCACAGGAATCGCGCATGTTTGGCGATGCTTTTGCCTTTATCTGATAGTAAGGGGCAGCCTGGCTGCCCCTTGTTTTTACCCGTGTTGAAAGCTAAACGCGTTCGAACACCGTTGCGATCCCCTGTCCCAACCCGATGCACATGGTGGCAAGGCCAAATTGCGCATCCCGTCGTTCCATCAGATTAAGCAGTGTGGTGCTGATACGCGCTCCTGAGCATCCCAGTGGGTGGCCTAATGCAATCGCGCCGCCATTCAGATTCACCTTCTCGTCGAGCTGATCCATTAACCCCAGATCCTTAATACAGGGCAGGGTTTGTGCCGCAAAGGCTTCATTCAATTCAAACACACCGATATCGCTGGCGTTCAGCCCGGCACGTTTCAGCGCCAGCTGTGATGCCGGAACAGGACCGTACCCCATAATTGACGGGTCACAGCCGACAACGGCCATTGCGCGGATCCGGGCTCGCGGTGTGAGGCCAGACTCCCGTGCGAGTGACTCGCTCATCACCAGCATGGCGGCTGCGCCGTCGGAGAGTGCTGAACTGCTGCCCGCCGTCACGGTACCGTTCACTGGATCAAATGCCGGGCGCAATGCTGCCAGATTTTCCACGGTGGTATCCGGGCGAATAACTTCATCGGTGTCATAGCGTTTTAATACACCATCGGCGTCATGCCCGGATACAGACACAATTTCACTGGCGAAATGCCCGGCTTCCGTTGCTGCCCAGGCGCGCTGATGGGATCGCGCTGCAAACTGATCCTGCATCTCACGACTGATACCGTGAATTTTTGCCAGCATTTCAGCCGTCAGGCCCATCATTCCCGCCGCTTTCGCGACATTGCGGCTCAGCCCGGGATGGAAGTCGACGCCGTGATTCATCGGTACGTGACCCATGTGTTCTACGCCGCCAATCAGGCAGGCGCGGGCATCGCCCACCATAATGGCGCGTGCGGCATCGTGCAGTGCCTGCATCGACGAGCCACACAGGCGGTTGACGGTGGTCGCGGGCACGCTATGAGGGATTTCCGCCAGCAGAGCCGCATTACGCGCAATATTAAATCCCTGTTCCAGCGTCTGCTGAACGCAACCCCAATAGATGTCATCCAGCAACGCGGCGTCCAGCGCAGAATTGCGGCTGAGCAGGCTACGCATCAGATGAGCTGAAAGGTCTTCGGCACGTACATGGCGAAATGCGCCACCTTTCGAACGTCCCATTGGCGTGCGAATGGCATCAACGATCACAACTTTTTCCATTTTGATTTCCTCACGCCGTTTTCAAAGAGAGATCATTCAGGGGAACCGCCAGCGGATACCAGCTTCCGCCCTGCGCTGCCTTATCCCGTAACCCGTCCGGCAGATGATAAAGCGGACCGAGTACAGTGAGCGGTTCAGCCTGAGCAACAAACTGATCGCTGCCAAGGGTGTCCAGATAGCGGAACGCGCCGCCGTGGAACGGTGGGAAGCCAAGGCCGTACACCAGCGCCATATCGGCTTCCGCCGGACTGGCAATAATGCCTTCTTCCAGACAGCGAACCACTTCGTTAATCATGGGGATCATCATGCGCGCGATAATTTCCTCATCGCTGAACACGCGTTTAGGCTGGCACACGGTCTGCAACAAACGATCGGTTTCGGCATCCGTCACCTTTTTCGCTTTACCTTTATTGTCGGTTTCCCAGCGCCAGAATCCTTGCTGGTTTTTCTGGCCGTAGCGTTTTGCTTCAAACAGGATATCGATGGCATCCCGGTACTCTTTCTTCATACGTTGCGGGAAGCCCTCTGCCATAACGCGTTGCGCATGATGCGCTGTATCGATGCCTACCACATCCAGCAGCCACGAGGGGCCCATTGGCCAGCCGAACTGTTTTTCCATCACCTTATCAACCTGACGGAAGTCGGCGCCGTCGCGCAGCAGCAGACTGAAGCCAGCGAAGTAGGGGAACAGCACGCGGTTCACAAAGAATCCTGGACAGTCATTGACGACAATCGGTGTCTTGCCCATTTTGCTGGCCCAGGCCACCACTTTGGCGATGGTGCTTTCAGCGGTTTTTTCTCCCCGGATAACCTCAACGAGTGGCATACGGGGCACCGGGTTGAAGAAGTGCATACCGCAGAAATTTTCCGGGCGGGTGAGTGCTTTAGCAAGCTGGCTGATGGGAATGGTCGAGGTGTTCGATGCCAGAATCGTATCCGGGCGAATGTGACTTTCTGTTTCGGCCAGTACGGCCGCTTTCACCTGCGGATTTTCTACTACCGCTTCTACTACCACATCAACCCGATCGAACCCCGTATAGTGAAGCGTGGGTTGAATGGTGCTGATGACTCCTGCGAGCGTCAGACCATCAATCTTGCCGCGTACCAGCTGCTTATTCAGCAGTTTTGCGGCTTCATTCATCCCCAGCGTCAGCGATGTGTCGCTGATATCTTTCATGATAACCGGCACGCCTTTCCAGGCGGACTGATAAGCGATGCCGCCGCCCATGATGCCGGCACCCAGCACGGCGGCCTGTTTTGGCGTTTCGACGTCGCGGGTCAGTTTCTTCGCTTTGGCTTTCACCGCCTGATCGTTAAGGAAAATCCCGACCAGGGCACGGGCTTCATTCGATCGTGCCAGGGGAACAAACGCAGCCGTTTCCAGTTTCAGTGCTTCATCACGTCCCAGACGTGCGGCGGCTTCAATGGTTTTCACGGCGGTCAGTGGGGCCGGATAGTGTTTCCCGGCGGTTTGCATCACCATAGCTTTGGCCGTGGTGAAACTCATTGCGGCTTCGATTTTATTCAGTTTTAGCGCTTCCAGCTTGCACTGGCGGCGTTCCCGCCACGGCTGTCGGCCGGAGATAGCTTCTTTCAACACGGATAATGCGGCGGCATCCAGTTTATCCGCAGCCACGACAGCATCTACCAGACCCACTTTCAGCGCCTGAGCGCCATCAATATCTTTACCTGCGGCAATAATCTCCAGCGCACTGTCAGCTCCCAGCAGACGTGGCAGGCGCACGGAACCGCCGAAACCTGGCATGATGCCAAGCTTCGTTTCCGGCAGGCCAATGCGGGTATCGGCAGTCGCGATACGGAAATCCGTTGCCAGCACGCATTCGCATCCGCCACCCAATGCATAACCACGGATGGCCGAAACGGTGGGGACAGGCAAATCTTCCAGCCGATTAAAGATGCTATTAGCAAAGCCCAGCCATGCTGTCAGTTTTTCTTCCGGGGCGATAAACAGTGAGAGGAATTCCGTGATATCGGCACCGACGATAAAGGCCGTTTTGCGCGAGGTTAGTAGAACGCCGCGCAGGGTGGGTTGCTGTTCCAGCACCGAGATAGCTTCACCGAGGCTGGCAACCGTCTGTGTATCCAGCTTGTTCACCGAGCCGGGCGCATCAAAAACCAGTTCGGCTATGCCGTCTTCCAGCCAGTCGAGGGATAGGGTTTCGCCTTGGTAGAGCATGTGTGTCTCCTGTGCCGCGATAAGGGGATCTGGTCATACCAGATGATCGTGAGTGTGGGATTGGTGTTGCTTATTTGCAAACGATACGTTGTCGATTTGCAAACAAGATCACAACTGCGGCAAAACGCCATACCCCTGCTGGCTGTGGTAAGATGCCGACAATTTCGTAATAACGGAGACAGGAAGATGGAGTCACTGGTTACGCTTTATCAGCAGCATGTTAAAACGTTACAGCAGCGCGCACAGCAGGTACTGGCGCGGCACAATCTTGATGCCATGCTGATTCATTCCGGGGAATTACTGACGGTATTTCTCGACGATCACACGTATCCCTTTAAGGTTAATCCTCAGTTCAAAGCCTGGGTGCCGGTCACTCAGGTGCCAAACTGCTGGCTGTGGATCGACGGTGTGAACAAACCGAAACTGTGGTTCTATTCCCCTGTTGATTACTGGCACAACGTTGAGCCTTTACCGCACAGTTTTTGGACGAGCGAAATTGACATCGTCGGCCTGAAAAGCGCGGATGACATTGGTCAGCAGTTGCCTGTGCAGCGCCAGAATGTGGCCTACATTGGCCCGGTGCCTGCACGAGCGACTCAGCTTGGATTCAGTGCCGAAGCGATTAATCCTCAGGGCGTGATCGACTTCCTGCATTATCACCGTGCTTATAAAACGGGTTATGAGCTGCACTGCCTGCGTCAGGCGCAGAAAACAGCCGTGACCGGTCATCGTGCGGCGAAAGAAGCGTTTCTGTCGGGTATGAGCGAGTTCGACATTAATGTCGCCTATCTCAGCGCGACCGGCCACCGCGATACCGATGTTCCTTATGGCAATATCATTGCCCTTAACGAACATGCAGCGGTGCTGCACTACACTAAACTCGAACATCAGCTCCCTGAACAGCGCCGCAGTTTCCTGATCGATGCAGGTGCCGAGTATAACGGCTACGCGGCAGACCTGACCCGCAGCTATGCGGCTAATGAGAAGAGCGACTATGCGCAGTTGATCCGGGATATGAACGCTGAAGAGCTGGCGTTGATTGCCACGATGAAAGCGGGCGTGCGCTATACCGAATACCATCAGCAGATGCATTACCGTATCGCCAGTCTGTTGTTGAAACACCAACTGGTGAATGGCATCAGCGCGGAAGCCATGGTGAAAGAGGATCTTACGGGGCCCTTTATGCCTCATGGCATCGGCCATCCGCTGGGCTTACAGGTGCATGACGTTGCAGGTTTTATGCAGGATGACCAGGGGACACATCTGGCCGCCCCTGCGCAGTATCCTTACCTGCGTTGTACCCGCATGCTGGAGCCTGGAATGGTGCTGACGATTGAACCGGGCATCTACTTTATCGACTCGCTGCTGGCGCCGTGGCGTGCCGGTAAGTTCAGCCAGCATTTTGACTGGGCGAAAATTGATGCGCTGAAGCCTTACGGCGGTATTCGTATTGAAGATAATGTCGTGATTCATACCAACGGCGTAGAAAATATGACTCGCGATCTGCATCTGGCCTGATGGACGCTTACGATATCCCGGCTGAACTATTCAGCTTTAGCGAAGAGATCAAGAAAAGCCGCTTTATCACGCTACTGGCACATACCGAAGGTGTGGAGGCGGCGCGGGGATTCGTACAGCAGATCAAGCAGCAGCACCCAACGGCCCGGCATCACTGCTGGGCGTTCGTTGCCGGGGCACCCGATGATTCGCAACAGTTGGGATTCTCCGACGACGGGGAGCCGTCCGGTACCGCCGGAAAACCGATGCTGGCCCAGTTAATGGGTAACAATATTGGCGAAATTACGGCGGTGGTTGTGCGTTATTATGGCGGCATCCAGCTGGGAACGGGGGGGCTGGTCAAGGCCTATGGCGGTGGCGTGCAGCAGGCGTTGCGATTACTGCCCCGCAAGGTCAAGGTTCCCATGATGCAGTTCAGCCTGATTTGCGATTATGCCCAACTGGGTGATATTGAACGGATGGTCGCACGCTTTGATGGCCAGCTGATTCATACTGAGTTCCAACATAACATTACTCTTCACCTGGCTCTGCCTCATGCGCAGGTGGCGGGCTTCAGGCAAAATCTGTCAGACTTTAGCCGGGGCGCTTTGCACTTAGCCTCGCTCACATAACACTTCATGTCAGGAAAGGAACGGCAGAATGCATTTTCGCGCCATTACCCGCATAGTGGGTTTACTGGTCATTTTGTTCTCAGGCACCATGATTGTGCCCGGGCTGGTGGCGTTAATTTACCGCGATGGGGCAGGGCGAGCATTCACTCAGACGTTTTTCATGGCGCTGATGATTGGGACGTTACTGTGGTGGCCCAACCGTAAAAAGAAGAGCGAGCTGAAGCCACGGGAAGGGTTTCTGATCGTCGTATTGTTCTGGACGGTGCTGGGTAGTGTGGGTGCTATGCCCTTTATCTTCGCAGAGCAGCCTAATCTGTCGCTGACCGATGCCTTTTTCGAATCGTTCTCCGCTCTGACGACCACCGGAGCCACCACGTTGGTGGGGCTGGATGCATTGCCGAAGGCGATTTTGTTTTATCGCCAGATGCTGCAGTGGCTGGGGGGGATGGGGATCATCGTACTCGCCGTAGCGATCCTGCCTATTCTTGGGGTGGGGGGAATGCAGCTCTACCGTGCCGAAATGCCTGGCCCGTTGAAAGACAATAAAATGCGGCCGCGTATTGCTGAAACAGCGAAAACGCTCTGGCTGATTTATGTGCTGCTGACGATTGCCTGTGCAGTGTCGCTGTGGATGGCGGGTATGTCGTTGTTTGATGCCATTGGGCACAGTTTCTCAACTATCGCCATTGGGGGGTTCTCTACCCATGATGCCAGCATTGGCTACTTTAATAGTCCGACTATTAATACCATCATCGCCGTCTTCCTGCTGATTTCTGGCTGTAACTACGGCCTGCACTTCTCGTTACTGAGCGGGCGCAACTTACGCGTGTACTGGCGTGACCCTGAATTTCGTATGTTTATCGGCGTACAGATTACACTGGTGATTATCTGTACTCTGGTGCTGTGGTTTCATAATGTCTATCAGACAGGAATGCAGACCATTAATCAGGCTTTCTTCCAGGTGGTATCGATGGCAACCACCGCAGGTTTCACGACGGACAGCATTGCGCGCTGGCCTCTCTTTTTACCCGTATTGTTACTCTGTTCTGCTTTTATTGGTGGCTGTGCGGGTTCGACGGGCGGTGGCCTGAAGGTGATCCGTATTCTGCTGTTGTTTAAGCAAGGGTCGCGAGAACTGAAAAGGCTGGTACACCCTAATGCGGTATACACCATTAAATTGGGTAGCCGTGCGCTGCCTGAACGCATTCTTGAAGCGGTGTGGGGGTTCTTCTCTGCCTATGCATTAGTATTCATCCTCAGCATGCTGGCGATCATCGCTACTGGTGTTGATGACTTCTCTGCATTTGCGGCGGTGGCAGCAACGCTGAATAATCTTGGCCCGGGCCTTGGTGTGGTGGCGGACAACTTTACCTCAATGAATGATACCGCCAAATGGATACTGATTTTGACGATGCTGTTCGGGCGTCTTGAAGTCTTCACCTTATTAGTTCTGTTTACGCCGACATTCTGGCGTGAATAAGTGAGAGTGGAATAATGAAAGCGTTAATCCTGTTTTCCAGCCGTGATGGGCAGACCCGCGAGATTGCCTTCTATATAGCTAACCAGCTAAAGGAGGTTCGGGAGTGTGATGTGTTCAACATCCAGCTTATTAACGAGATTGACTGGGCGCAGTACGATCGGGTGTTGATTGGTGCTTCTATTCGTTATGGTCACTTCCATCCAGCGGTGGCCAAATTTGTGAAAACACACCTTAATGCACTGCAGCAGCGTTCAAGTGGTTTTTTCTCGGTAAACCTGACGGCACGTAAGCCTGAGAAGCGTACACCGCAGACCAATGCTTATACTCGAAAGTTTTTGATTCAGTCGCCGTGGGAGCCTGACTGCTGTGCTGTCTTTGCGGGCGCGCTGCGGTATCCGCGCTACAGTTTCTTCGATCGCATCATGATCCAGTTGATTATGCGTATGACAAAGGGAGAAACCGATGCCAGTAAAGAAGTGGAGTATACCGACTGGCAACAAGTGGCCCGTTTTGCCCATGAATTTGCTGAATTACCGAACAAATCGCAGTAAAAAAACGCGCTTCGC
>NZ_VTDE01000015.1:0-105727 GCF_052824965.1 Erwinia sp. 1181_3 | reverse complement strand
CTCAGCATCTCAGCATCTCAGCATCTCAGCATCTCAGCATCTCAGCATCTCAGCATCTCAGCATACTCAACCAGGGCAGAGTAATGATGTCAACGAAATGATTGCAGGATTGCAGGATTGCAGGATTGCAGGATTGCAGGATTGCAGGATTGCAGGATTGCAGGATTGCAGGATTGCAGGATTGCAGGATTGCAGGATTGCAGGATTATTTTGAACGGATATCAGGGCAGGGGAAACATAAAATTATCCATCTCAAGGTGAGCTAATCACATCATCCTGGGATTCCATAATCCTGAAATCCTATGATTCACACACTGCGTGTTACAGCCTTTAATTCCGTTAAGTGGTTCGTTCGCAGTACTGTCAAACTCCTCACGGTGAAACCGAGAAGCGCGATTCCCATAAGGCTTCACATTAAGAGCGATAATAAAGAAAAAGCACTCAGGGGAGAAATTTATCGCTGAGATAATGATGCACGCAGTCATCATTACAGATGATTAGCCGTTCAGGCTGACGTCATAGCCTACAAGCCCGATGGATAATGCCAGCATATAACCCTATGATTACATGATTACATGATTACATGATTACATGATTACATGATTACATGATTATCGAATGTCAGGATATTGTTTACAACTGGTTATTACGATATTCTGGCATCTCAGAATCCTAAGATTTTAATATCATAGAATCCTGGGATTACATAATCCTGAGATTCCAGCCTGAAACCTGCAGGAGTGCGTCATGGCGACAAAAATCATCTCTTTCCTGAACGGGAAGGGCGGGGTAGGGAAGACCACAACGTCCATCAATATTGCCACGTGTCTTGCGCGCAAAGGGCACCGTGTTGTCATGGTCGATACCGATCCTCAGGGCAGCATCAGCAACTGGTACGACGAAACAAAATGCAAATTTGATCTTGCAGAAGCCGCCTCAGAAAAAGAAGTCTATACCGTCCGTAAGCAGCTGAAGGATTACGACTACGTCGTTATCGATGGTGCAGCCGCCATCACTGCAATTTCCTCCGCAGCTGTTATGGTCAGTGACCTGGTACTGATCCCGGTAACACCTTCCCCCCTCGATTTTGCCGCCTGTGGCGCTATCCTGGCCGTGGTCGAGGCAAGGGAGAATCTGCAACCGGTGATAGCACGCTTCCTGATCACCAAAAAAGTGGCCTCTACACGCATGCTGGAAGTGCTGAAAGAGTCGATCGAGGATACGGGGGTTCCAGCTCTCAGAACAGCCACAACGCAGCGCCAGGTTTATATCCGCACGATGCTGGATGGCGGGACCGTATTTGATACCACCGACGGCAATGCGAAAGGGGAGATTGAAGTGATGACGAATGAGATCCTGGAGTTACTGGCATGAAAATGAAACTCGGACAGCACCGTCAGCTGGCGCCTGCACTGGATGCTGTCAGCAAACCTGTCGGCGGAACAGTGAAAAAACTGCAGACGAACATCGATGAAGAGTTGCACCGTCGCTTCAAAACAGCCTGTTTCCTGCAGGGGCGTGAAATGAAAGATGTCCTGACTGAGCTTATTGAGGGCTGGCTGCCTGAGAACGAAGCCAGATAGCAGACATCCTCATCCCCTGATCATGCAAACGATCCTTTCTGGCTAAGATTACCGATAGTAAAACGGATCGCCTGAAAGGATCCTGCTTCAAAAAAAGATCCGATAGTGTTTGTTTTTCTTTTTATAGTTTAGATCTTTCTCTTTTAGGGCCCGATTTCATTTTGATAATCAACAGATTACAGAGCAATATGTGGAGTGATTTCCTGCGCCAGGTGGAGTGATTTTATGCTCTATGTGGAGTGATTTCCTGTTATATGTAGAGTTTTTTCCTGTTGATAACTTTCTGATTTATCAGAATATTATTATGTGGAAAAATTTCCTGTTGATAACTCTTTCCCCGATCCTGTCTGACGATCCCTCGGCTCTCATGCTTTCATCCTCCTTCTTTCCGCTAATATGTGGATAAATTTTCTATTCCCGTGCCATAAAAAGTGACTGTGTCACATTAACGCAGACGCTGATGCCAGACAACAATGCGACAGCATGAGATAATTATTCAGTGCAGCCAATAAGTTAACCGTCATCGTTACCGGATACGTGGAAGGATTTTCTGATCATTAGATTGAGCATCCCTTATGTGGAAGAATTTTATGTTTGCGGGTGTTCAGCCCTCTGAAAACTAAAAGTGGAATGATTTTCTGTTGCTCAGCGGATAGGTGACCATGTCACTTTATTCATATATGTGGAAAGATTTTATGCAGCTCGCCGCAAGCGGCACATCGGTGAATGAAACGTGGAAAGATTTCCTGTGATACGTGGAGTGATTTTCTGCAAAAGGCCGTTTACACGGCTGAGTAGATCACTAACATCAACGGCAGGGAAGGGCGATAATGTCTTATGTGGAAAGATTTTATGATGGCTTTATCTATAACCATATGAAAATTAATAATAAAAAATACTTTGGAACATCTATGCTGCAAAAAACGTCTGAATCCGGAGTCTGTCTACAAGAGAAGTTACCTGTGTGGAAAGATTTTCTGTTCCTGTTGGGGGGCTAATGTGGAGTCTTTTTCTGTTGGAAACTGAATGAGGAACGATCCTTTGGGGGGGGTAAATGATCCATGCGAGTGCATATGTGGAAGTATTTTATGTTTGAATATGACGGTGCGCCGTTTAACTTACTGATTTAAAATAGGTAATAACTATTATTTTTCACTTTACCTCAATAATTTTTGTGTGGAATACTTTGCTGAACATTCCACAAAGGGATCCTGCTACATGGAGCTGAACAAACTGACCGTTGTGCAAGGTAATGATCTCCTTGAAGGGGCTTACAGCGTCACGCTTGATGAAATGCGTTTGCTGAACCTTGCACTGGCACAGATCGACAGCAGGAAGCCCCAGCCCGATGCGCTGTACCGCCTTTTTCCTCATGATTATCAACGTATCTACGGCCTTAACCCAACCAGCAGCCATCGCCAGTTGCGGGAAGCGGCCGAGAGCCTGATGAAAAAACCGGTCACCATCTACCTGCCCGATCGTAAAACGGGCAAGATGCGTACCGTTCAGCTATCGTGGTTTTCTCGTCTTGAATACGTGAGCAGCGATGAGCAGAGTGCTGTCGTTCTCCGCTTTGGGCAGGATGTCGCTCCCTATCTCTATGAGTTGAAAGAGTCCTTTACCAAGCTGAATTTTGCCAATATTGCCAAGCTCGACACGTCATTTTCCGTGCGGCTTTACGGCTGGCTGATCAAAGCGAAAAACCTCTATGGACGAAAAAGCAGTAAGGCGATTGAGGTGACGCTGGCACTGGACTGGATGCGGGAAAAGGCCGGATTACAGGGGAAATACGAGGACTATCGCGACTTCCGCCAGAAATTGCTTGAGCCGACGCTGGCGCGAATCAATGCCAATACGGATATTTCCGTGATCTGGGAGCCGATCAAAAAAGGTCGTACAGTCGTATCGATTAAATTTTCCTATGTGGATGAATCCACTCCGGAAGCCAGTAAGCCGCTGCGGCCGAAATTTCCCCGTCGCCCGCGTGCAGTGGTGGGATCGGAGCTTGAAGGTGACTGGGCACGGCGTTGCATCACTATCATGGAACAATACCGCAATCGTCTGACAACGTACGATCAGAGCGAGAAAGTTCCACTGACGGACGTCAGGAAACTGGCGGGGTGGTACAAGATTATCGGTGATAAAATCAGCCATAAGCGAGTGATGAGCGAAGTGACTGAACGTGCCAAAAAACCTCAGTAAAATCAGTTTGTTTCCTTTTTAAGGATGGAAGTTTTGCAGGGGTTAAACGAAGTTACTCACCGTATTATCCCCCGTTTCTGTGGATAAAATTTCGTAGCCAGCGGTGGGGCTTCGTTTGAAAACAGATTCGGTAGATGCATTTCCTCACGTAAGAAACCTCACTGCCTCATATTTACTCCATTCAACGTTCCTCTTCTGGTCTGCAGCGAGTCGGTATTCCGCAGGAAAAAATTGTTCGCTTTGAGGCTATTGAAGATCCTCAGGGAGGCATAGGTTGTGCCTCATCCTATTCTAAGGATGAATTTTACCGGGTTGAATTTGCCCTCTCCAACAGTTATCTGGTGAACCGGCCCTATTACGGCAGGCATCATTGCCGGACGTGACAGAAAATTTCTCCACATTAAGCGTATTTTCGCCGTTGACGGGAACCTTCCTGATGTGGAAAGAAAAAAACTTATTGAATAATAAGGCTTTTCAGCCGTGTGACTCACACTTGTTTACTGGCCGAGAGCTTCTACCGTGATAAATGCGGCGCGCAGGCTTTCAGCCGTTACCGGAACGGGCAGGGCATGAATCGACTCTGCCGGGCGCAGTGTGTGTGCAATCACCTGGTCAATCTCCGTGTGGTTATTGATGTCAACACCCAGCGCTGCCAGTGTGGTGGGCAGATTAAACTGCTGGTAGGCGGCAATCAGCTGTCGGGCGGTATCGATCTGCGATAACAGTACACACTGCACCAGGATGCCGTAGGCCACTTTTGTGCCGTGCAGATAACGTACAGTCTGAGGCAGGATCGTCAGACCATTGTGGACTGCGTGCGCCGCAGCAATGCGCGTGTAGCGCTCCCCCAGCCCACCGACCATCCCACCGCCCGCGATAATGGCATCAATAACATCACGGAAATTCTGGCTTAATACGCCATTGCGCTGATCCTCCAGCGCAGCTGCGCTCTGGTTTAGCAGAACATCACGCAGCGTGGCCGCCGTGTCGATCCCCAGCCGTACCGTCAACGGCAGGGTATCTGGCTGCGGGGCCAGTACCACCGCTTCATACCATTTCGCCAGCGTGTCGCCAATCCCGGCCAGCAGATATTCCACCGGAGCGCGCAGTAAAATTTCAGGCTCCACCAGCACCAGATGGTTAGCATCGTTAAACACCTCATAATGGGATGCCTGACCGGCGCTGTTATACCAGACTGAGAGCGGTGTCCAGGCCGCGCAGGTTGCGGCAATGGTGGGAATGGCCACACAGGGCACATCCAGTCGCCGGGCCAGTGCTTTGGCGGTATCCAGCAGGGCACCTCCACCGATGCCGATCACCACCTGACGATCGTCGCCGGAAGCTTGTGCCAGCGCGGTGAGATCCGGATCGGTACAGTGCCCGCCAAACGGCAGGTGACGTGCACCCGGCAGAGAGAAACTTTCGGGTAAAAAGGGGTGTGTCGCGGCAATGGCACGTTCACCATAGATCCAGACGGCGCGGGAAAGCTGTTCCTGATGATAAAAATCGTCCAGACGCAGCAGGGCACCAGGATGAGAATAGTAATTGGCCGGGCCGACCACGACCTGAATATCGGTATTGTTCATAAAAAGTCCTTTGTTTCTTACTATCCTGGGGCTGTGGCCGGTGTGAGGCTAATACTTTTTTTATAGCTTTATATTCTTTTTACTTCTTTGTCAGTGGGTTGGCTGCTGTGAAAAAGTGACAGGCCGGGCCGTCAGCGACTGCGGCCACTAAAAACGATACGTCACTTTTCTTATTCCGCTACAGGGATTTTTACATGAAACCACTTATTCCTTTACTGGCACTCTGGGTTGCCAGCGTTTTACCGGTTCACGCCGCCACGCTGGTTCCGGTACCTGAAAAAATTGCCAGCCATAATGGCCCGGTACGTATTGCGGTGATCCGCAATCTGGGGTCGGACGATAACACGACTCAGTTCGTCCAGGGCGCAACCCAGCAGGCGAAAGCGCTGGGGTTTAAAGTCAGTACCTTTTTAAGTAACGGTGACGATGCCCGTTTTCAGGACTTCGTGAATCAGGCCATCAGCCAGAAATATGACGGTATTATTTTGTCTCAGGGGCGCGCACCTTATTCCAGTGCCCTGATTAAACGCATTGCCGACAGCGGTATTGCCGTGTCGGTATTTGATACGGCGGTTGATGGCGAGATCCCGGGTGCCACCGTAACCCAGCAGGACGATGCCTCGCTGACCACGCTCTCCTTTGGCCAGTTGATCAAGGACCATAACGGCAAAGCCAACATTATCAAGCTGTGGGTGGCTGGCTTCCCGCCGATGGAACGTCGCCAGGCAGCCTATAAAGCGTTGCTGCAGGCGAACCCGGGTATTCATGAGCTCGAGTCAGTGGGTGCCGTCTCGTCCGATGTACAGGGCGATACCGCTAACAAAGTGGGCGCCTTACTGGCCAAATATCCCAAAGGGAAAGTGGATGCGATCTGGGGAACCTGGGATGCTTTCACACAGGGTGCAGTCAAAGCGTTAAAAGAGAACGGACGTACCGAGATCAAAGTTTACAGTATCGATGTCTCTAATCAGGATTTGCAACTGATGCGTGAAGCCGGCAGCCCGTGGAAAGTCACTGCGGCGGTGGATCCCAAGTTGATCGGCGCCACAAACGTGCGTCTGATCGCACTCAAACTGGCGGGTGAAGTGACACCTGCGACCTATGACTTCAAAGCCACTGTGATCCCACAGGCGCTGCTGGTCAGCCAGCCAGGTCCGGTAAATGTGGCGGGTCTGAGCAAGGTGATCCCGGGCTGGGGCCAGACGGAAGATTTTATCGCGCCGTGGTTCGCCACGCTGGAAGCGAAGTACAAAAAATAAGGAGTGGCAGATGAGTAACGCGCTTCCCGTGCCGGAATACAGCCGCAATATGCGACTGATCGGCCACAGCGATCAGGGTGGACGTCCTGATGGTGTCCAGCTGATGGTCCATCGTGGCTATGCCTATATCGGCCATATGGTGTCACAGGGTTTCTCGGTGGTTGATGTCCGTGATGCCAAAAATCCCCGTACGGTGGCGTATATTCCCGCGCCGCCAGGCACCTGGAATGTGCATCTTCAGGCTCATGACGACCTGTTATTGGTGATTAACGCCCGCGATCTGTTTGCTGACGTCCGTTTTGCCGATGAAAAGGTGTACTACACCCGTTCGGTTGGTGAAACGGTCAGCGATGTGAAGGACAAAGGCTGGAGTGCCGGGCTGCGCATTTTCGATATCTCCACCCCTGACAAACCCCGTGAGATCAGTTTCCTCTCCCTTAACGGCATCGGTATTCACCGTATCTGGTACGTGGGTGGCCGCTGGGCCTATGTCTCGGCACTGATTGACGGCTTCAGTGACTATATTTTCCTGACTATTGATCTGGCCGATCCGCGTAAACCGGAAGTGGCCGGGCGCTGGTGGTTGCCGGGCATGAACACGGCTGCCGGAGAAACGCCGGACTGGGAAGAGGGCAGGCGCTACGCCCTGCACCATGCCATCATCAGCGGGGATGTGGCCTACGGCAGCTGGCGTGACGGCGGGCTGACGCTGCTGGATATCAGTGACCGGTCAGAACCTAAGCTGATCAGTCACCGTAACTGGAGCCCGCCGTTTGGGGGCGGGACGCATACCGCGCTGCCGCTGCCGGACCGGGATCTGCTGGTGGTGCTGGATGAGGCGGTACTGGACAATCAGGAGGATGGTGAAAAGCACATCTGGCTGTTTGATATTCGCGATAAAGCCAATCCGGTCAGCATCTCTACCTTCCCGCAGCCTGACGAACGGGACTATGTGGCAAAAGGGGCGCATTTTGGCCCGCATAATCTGCATGAGAACCGTCCCGGTAGCTTTATCAGTTCGACTCTGATTTTTGCCACCTGGCAGAATGCTGGTGTCCGGGCCTTCGATATCAGCAACCCTTACCGCCCGGTGGAAACCGGTGCGCTGGTGCCTGCTGCACCGGATCGGATGATGGATACCCGTCCCGGCCGTCCGCAGGTGATTCAGTCCTGCGACGTTTTTGTTGATGCTCAGGGGGTTATTTACAGTACCGATTATAACGGCGGGCTGTCGATTATTGAATATCTTGGGTAATGACTGAACCCTCGCTGAAGGCGCCGATCCCGGCGCCTTTTTTATTGTCACGCCATCGGGATACTCTGCTTATGATGCTGCTATTTAAATTGTTATGATATAACATACACACTATCTCACTCGTCATATTCAGGATCACACGGCCGATGCAGCGCATACCCTTAACCATCCTCAATGGATTCCTCGGCGCAGGGAAAACAACCCTGCTGAAAAGCCTGCTGTTGCAGGCGCACCGGCAGCATCTGTCGGTCAGTGTGATCGTCAATGATATGAGCGAGCTGAATATCGACGGTGTGCTGATTGCCAATACGGAAATTGTCGGACGTGAAAAACACAATTTCATCACCGTGTCGGCCGACAGCATCAGCAGCCCCGGCGGCATAGCAAAACTGGCCACCGCGCTGGATGAGCTGATTGCACAGAACCGGCCGGACCATCTCTTTCTGGAGACCTCAGGCAGCAGCCACCCGCTGCCGCTGATTAAGCTGTTGCGCCACCATCCTCATGTCAGGTTGCAGGGGCTGCTCTCCCTGATGGATGCCGTGATGCTGGAAAATGATTATGCCGGGGGGAGTACGCTGCTTCCCCGCTGGCAGAAGAATGTCCGTCAGCAGCGGCGGGGGGTTGAGGATCTGTTGGCCGAACAGCTGCTGTTTTGCAGCCAGTTATTGCTGACCAAAGTCGACCGTCTGCCCACCGACAGCGTGATGAAAATTGCCCGCACGCTCCATACAATCAATCCCGGTGTGGCCATTGTGGCCCTTCCCTGGGGCAACATTGAGCTGGACGATGTGCTGGCGATGCCCGACTACGATTTTCAGCGGGTCGCCACACTGATTGAGGAGCTGGAAGTGGCGATTGAGCATCCGGCAGACCACCAGCCGTACGATATTGAATCGCGGGTGATCCACGACGAACGTCCTTTCCACCCGCAGCGCCTGTGGGATACCTGGCAGCAGCATCTGGGTGAGGGCATTCATCGTAGTAAAGGCTTTTTCTGGCTGCCCGGCCGTGACGATCTCGCGCTGCTGTGGAATCAGGCTTCCGGCAGTATCAGCCTGGAGTTTATCAGCTACTGGAAAGCCGGCGTGCTGGCACATGAAGACAATCGTTTGAATGACGAGGAGCGCCATATTTTACAACAGCAGTTGGAAGCGATGCCCGGGCGTTTTGGCGACCGTCGTTGCAGCCTGACGGTGATCGGGCAGCGTAATCAGCTGGATGATTTTTGCCAGGCGCTGCGACGTTGTTTTCTGACGGAAGAGGAAATTGACTGGTGGCAGTCCGGGGGAGAATTTATCGATCCCTGGCCACAGCGGGTAGGGCGGTTGAAGAGCTAAAGATCAGCGTTAGATTTATTCCACAGCGCCCCTACTTGCCTGAAAGGTGCTGTGAAACGTCATCAATTGCACTGACTACCCTGGCAGAATTCTCCTGAATCTGAACGATAATCCCCCCGGCCTCCTGCACCAGCGAAAGTCCCTCGTTGGCACTGACAAGGTTTTTGATAATATTACTCTGTGCCTGCACGGCTATTGCCTGATTTGTCTCAAGCACGCTGGCTATCTCCAGGCTGGCTTTATTAATGTTAGCGGCCAGCAAGCGGACTTCATTCGCCACCACAGCAAAACTGCGCCCATGCTCTCCGGCTCTGGCGGCCTCTACAGCAGCATTTAGTGCCAGAAGATTCGTCTGTTCAGATATCCGGCTGATCGTCTTAATCAAATTCCCGATGCGGAATGATTCGCTATTTAGACAGGAAATGTTCTCAGAAACGCTGTTGAGTCCTGCCACTACGGTATTCACCTTGCCCGATGTTTTTTCTATAATATCGACGCCTGCCAGTGTGTTTTTACTGCTTTCCTGTGCGGCGTTATAGGCATGATTTGCGGCCTTTCTCTCCTGTAACTGTTTAAGGACCTGAGGGGTGACGTCGGTCGCAAATTTGACAATTTCATTCAGATTTTTTTCTTCATCAAATACTGGATTATAGGTTGCCCGCAGCCATACGGCACGCCCTTGCTTGTCCGTACGCTGGAACTGTCCTGAGACAAAATTTCCTGCGCGCAGCTGCTTCCAGAAATCCTCATACTCACGGCTGTGCTTAACCTCTGGTAAGCAGAAGATACTGTGATGCTGACCAATAACCTCGCCAGCGCTGTAGCCCATGGTTTTGAGGAAATTGCCGTTGACTCTTTTAACGTTGCCCTCCAGGTCAAAAGCAATGACCGCCATAGAACGTTGTATGGCGTTTGTCATTGCACGTTGCTCCTGGGCATCGGCAATCCGTTGGGTAATATCAGATGCAAGCTTGACTATTTTTATCGTTTTCCCCCGGTCGTTGAGGACAGGAACATAATGAGCTTCAAGCCAGACCGGCTGACCGCTCTTCGTCAGTCTGAGGAACTTATCGCTGAAGCTCTCACCTGCAGCAAGGCGTTTCCAGAACCGGTCATAGTCAGGAGAAAGCAATGTTGATTGGGCACAAAAAATACGATGATGCATGCCAGCCACATCGTTCAGTGAGTAACCCATCTTTTCGAGAAACAGGGTATTTGCTGTTATCACCTTACCTTCAGGGGTGAACTCAATCATGGCGATGGCGTTGGCAAGCGATGAAAGTGTGCTTCGTTCCCATGACGGCCGCGAGAACAGCCTGTTAAAGAATTTAAAAAGGTTCATAGCAGCGTACCGGCTTCAAAGGGTGGCAATTCATGTGCGCACCGTTTAGTTGCGCACAGGGAGTAATTAATCAGGTTGCATTTATATAGCTCGCAAGTATATAGCGCGCTATAAATATAGTTACTGTGAGTGTATCTTCATATCAGGAGGCCGAGTTACCCGTACCAGCGGGTGTGAACTGCCATCTGATCTAATAATTTAAAACTTAAAGGGAGGCGTGTTTCTTTGTCCTATGCGCCATGCCTTTTTTCACAACCACTGCTTTGCCTCGCCTCATCCCAACAATGAGCGCAAGCAAAATTATTGCTATGGAAGCCCAGCCCCAGGCACCCGGTTTTTGATGGATGATGAAAACAGAGCTAATTGTTCCAAATACAGGGATCAGCAGTGACAACGGCGCCACTCGGGATGCCGGATATTCACGCAGCAGCAGATTCCATCCCCAATAGCAGAAATGGGTGGCTGCATACACCTGGAATGTCAGAGAAAAGACTTCCACGCTACGCATACCAGGCAAGAGAGCGTAGAACGGGGCGGTCCCGTGCCACCACCATGTCATCACCAGGAGAGGGATGGGGGAAAAAATGCTTGCCCATACAACGAAAGCGAATATCTCTTTGACTTTGGATAGCTTGATGATGATATTGCCAACACTCCAGGCTACCGCACTGATCATCACCAGAATAAAACCGATTGTCGTGGATTTTCCCGGGCTTTCCATCAGTATGCAGACCAACCCGATTGCAGCCAAAAAAAGGCCGATCAGTTGTGGCCATGTCAGACTTTCACGAAACAACAACACACCCCAGCCAAGTGTAAAAAACGCGCTAAATTGTATTAGCAGAGCTGCACTACCGGGCGGCACCCCCATTGAAATACCCAGATTGATCAATGCCCACATGGCTGCGCCGAAGATCAATCCATATGCAACCAGCCAGCGCAGTGCGACCTGGGGGCGTTTAATAAAAAACACCAGCGGAAATGCGGTAAATGAAAATCGTATAGCGGTCAAAAGCAACGGATCAATTCTGGCCAGCCCAAGTTTGGTTATTGGGAAGTTGATCCCCCATATTGCCGTGACCAATATGGCAAGGATAATGTGTTTTCTGTGCATGACTGGCGACCCTTATTCTCGAATTATGAAAGACTTCCTTTAATATCCGACAAAGATGCCATCGACCGGTGTGGCCTGCTTTCTTTTTTAGGTCAATTATGATTAAAATTGGGCCATGCAAACCGATCCCTGTGATGTATACGAAGACACGCCTCTCGATCTGGTGGTGACGAAGAAGGACTACGCTGATGGCGAACTGTTCCCCAGGCATAGCCATCTGAGGGGACAGTTCGCTTATGCTGCCTGCGGTGTCATCACCGTCGAAACTGAACGGGGTAACTGGGCCGTCCCACCACTCAGAGCCATCTGGGTGCCTGCGGGTATGCCCCATGCCATGCACATGCGCGGGTCTGTGACTATGTTGAATACCTATATTCGTCCGGACGCTGCGCAACGCCTGGGCTTTCCCCTTCATTGCCAGGTTTTTGGTGTATCTCCACTGGTCAGGCAACTTCTTGAAAACGCTGTTGACGTACCGGCTCTCTTTCCTGCCAGCGGGCGTGATGGTTACCTGTTGGGGCTGCTGCTCCATGAGATCGCCAGACTACCCCCGTTATCGCTTAACGCTCCTATGCCTGATGAACCGCGTCTTGCCCGTGCGTGCAATGTGTTTTTGAATGCACCTTCTTTGGAAATGGGGATTGACGATATGGCAGAATGCTCTGGTATGAGTCGGCGTACATTCACGCGGCAGTTCCGCCTGCATACGGGAATAAGTTTCATCGAGTGGCGACAGCAGGCTTGTCTTCTGGCTGCTGTGGTTCGTTTAGGGAACGGGGAGTCCATCACGCGCGTTGCCCTGGAGCTTGGATATAGCAGCCCTGGCGCTTTCTCGACGGTCTTCAAAAGTGTGTTGGGTGAGAACCCAAGTCGATACTTTTTCTGATCATGTAAAACAAAGGAATGAAGTAGATGAAAATCGTTGAGTTATTGCAGTGTGGCCGACGTTTTCGGACTTTCAACGTCGTCGATGATTTTAACCGTGAAGCTCTGGCTATCGACATTGACCTGAATATCCCGGCGCAGCGGGTCGTGCGGGTGCTGGACAGAATAGTAGCAAACCGTGGATATCCACTGAAGATGCGGATGGATAACGGGCCGGAACTGATATCACTGGCACAATGGGCTGAAGAGCGTGGCGTGATGCTGGGATTTATCAAGCCGGGTAAGCCAACACAGAACGCGTTTATAGAACGGTTTGCTCGAACGTACCGGACCGGAATACTGGATTTTTATCTGTTCAGAACACTGAATGAAGCACGGAAAATAACGGAACGCTGGCAGACTGAGTACAACAGTGAGCTACCTCATGAGTCCCTGAATAACCTGACGCCGCAAGAATACCGTCTGATGGCTGAGAAACAGGAAATCTCAAAAAGTGCCCGGAACTAAAGCTGTGATACTTTCAGTAGCAGCATGGGTATCATTCACGATGTTCAAACGATATAAATCTCGCTGATAAAATCATTCATCACACACAAATAGCCATCACCCCAAAAATCTGCCAATATACGTTCCGTATATGTTTCGTATAGGTGCCATATGGGAATCGTCAAAATTTCCGACCTGATGCATGAGAACCTGCGCATTGCCAGCCAGGCGATGAGTCGTTCAATCAATTCACAGGCGGAGCACTGGTTAAAAATCGGCATGCTGGCCGAGCTCTATCCCACGCTCACGCATCATGAACTGGCCAGAGCGCTGGTGCAGGCAGAGCTGGATGGGGGAATGGAGCTGGCCCGTATTCTCAATGGCGACATGAAAACAGAAAAGGCGGTCTGAAAACGATGGTAACTCTCCACTCTGCTGATGAAATCGAACGTGCACGCGCAGCGGGCCATGCCGCGGCACAGGTCCTGGCAATGATCGTTCCCTTTGTGCAGGCCGGTGTGACGACCGATGAACTGGATCGGCGCTGTCATGACTATATTGTCAATGAACTGGGCATCATCCCGGCGAATATTGGCTATCACGGCTACACCCGCACCCTGTGTACCTCCGTGAATCACGTGGTGTGCCACGGCATCCCGGATAACAAGGCGTTGCAGGAAGGGGACATCGTGAATATTGACGTCGCGGTGATCAAAGATGGCTGGTTCGGTGATACCAGCCGTATGGTGTTTGTCGGAAAACCTTCTGAACAGGCGCGGCTGCTGGTTGAAGTGACTTACCAGTCACTGCTGGCGGGGATCCGGGCGGTACGTCCGGGTGCCCGGCTTGGGGATGTCGGTGCTGCCATCCAGCAGGTGGCGGAAAAAGCCGGTTTCTCGGTGGTGAGGGACTACTGCGGGCACGGTATTGGTCAGGTTTATCACGATACGCCAGATGTGCTGCACTACGGCACGGCAGGGCGTGGAATGCGACTGAAGCCGGGAATGATTTTTACCATTGAACCGATGATTAATGCCGGAAAGGAAGAGACCGATGTACTGTCCGATGACTGGACGGTGGTGACGCTGGATGGTTCGTTGTCCGCACAGTGGGAACACACGATTGCGGTGACAGAAACGGGGTTTGATTTACTGACGCCGTGGCCGGATGGCACGGGGCAGTACCCGGCGGTGTGAACAACAGGGTGAAGCTTCTTCACCCTGTTTTACAACAGACACGGATAAGTGCCTTTTAAACTATCTATTTTTATTGGTTTTTTTTTTGGACATAAAAAAGTTACAATACAGCTGATTAGTAGTATGGAAATGCTTGTTAAAAACCATCTGTCGGGGGAGAATATAAAGGAAAGTAAACAAACAAAAATGACATATAACTCAATAAAAAACAATCAATGAGTGATTTTATGAAAAAATTATTTTTGAGCATTTTTGTTTTCTGCTTTTTGGAAGATAAAACGCGAAATTAAGTATGATATTACACTTGATATTACCAACAGTAGAATAAAAAACGAATCAAAGTCGCTTTCAGAGCTAAAAATGTTTGTTGTTTTGGCAATGCGGTAAATTATATAAGATGGAAAGAATTTAAAAATAAGAATGAGGGCAGTGGTGATGACCACTATGAATGTGATTAGCAAGGTTAGTGTGAAAAAAATCCATTTCTTCAAAGTACAAACTCCTGTATTGTAATTTCCGCATATAATACTACATCTGATAGAAAAGGAAATCTATTATGTGATTAGCATCACATCTTAAAGTTAAAATGGAAGCGAAGCGCTGGCTCTGGATAAGGCTGCAGAAGCTTTCAGAACGGGTAGTACTCAAGTTCTTAATGATGTTAGAGATGGATTTGAGAGGGTAACCTGGTACGGTTCATGCCCGTTTGACAGATATAATGATGTATGTTCTGAACTCAACAATGAGAATAAAAGGTTTTTCTTATCTATTTCTGAAGTTTATAAAAGAAATGATGTGATATTAGATATGGTAAAAATATATTTGAACTATGAATTGGACAAAGTTGATAGGAAAAACAATCTTATTCAAGAGTTAGATAGGAAAATACTACGCGTAAGAATTATGGAGGATTTATTTTGTCTAAATGGATAACAAAGAAGCTGATTTTTGTCTTTATTTTCATGTTATTTACTATTGCTTTTTTTGAACTATTTTTTAGATTTATTCCAATAGATATCGCTGATAAGTTTGCATCTTATTCAAATCCTTTTTACATCTTTAGTAATCTTAGTGTCATTGTCGTCGCGCTTATATTGATATCTTTAGCTGCAACAATATTTCTACATTCGATAATATTTCGAAAAAACAATAAGTGATATAAGGGTGAAACTTCTTCACCCTGTTTTGCTATACGCAGCTTACGCGGCGGGCACGAAAGGTTCGCCCAGCGTCAGCATCAGGCGGTTGGCCCAGGCGAAGAACGCGGTGGACTGCACCAGATCGAGTAACTCCAGTTCGCTCAGCCCCTGGGCGCGCAAGGTCTCCAGCTGTGCCAGACGGGGTGTCGGCGGCGTGGCTGAGAGGGAGGCGGCAAGGTCAATGATCGCCAGCCAGCGGTCATCCTGATCGGCCGCCAGCGGCTGGCCAGGCGCGATATCAATAAAACGCTGCACGTCTTCCGGCTGTTTCGAGAGTTGTCCCGCCTTACGCGCATGAACAGAGGCGCAGAAGATGCAGCCGTTGACTTTACTGGCCACCGTTGCAGCCAGCTCACGCTCTTTGCGCGGCAGTCCGCCTGCTGTATAAAAAATCCCTTTATCCGTCAGCGTGCGCTGTTCCAGCAGCGGCAGGTTACGTGCCAGCAGGCGGAAGTAATCAGACTCTGTGTGACCGAATTTTGCCAGCGTGGCCTGCTCGACCGCATTAAATTCCGCCAGAGGTTTGGCGGCCAGCCACGGTTCCCAGCCTAGCTCATCACGGGTAAAGCGCACCGGCGCCTGCTGGCCACTCAGTGTATGCGATTCGGTGCGCCAGACGGCGGCCGGAGTCCGCTCGACAGTGCCTGCGGCCACATCTTCGCCACCCAGCAGGCGCAGGCCGCGTAACAGACGGCTCTGGAAACTCACAAACGCCACCAGCTGTGACAGCGTCACGATAGCGGCGGCTGACCATCCTGCCTGCTCCAGCTCGCGCAGATGCTCAGGCTCTGCGGCTGCGGGTTTAAACGTCAGCCGCTCCGCGTGTGCCAGTGCGCTTTGCCACTTTGCTTCCGGCTGCGCCCCTGCCTGGCGTGCGGCGTAATGCTCTGCCAGGCGCGATTCGCCGTGCCAGTGGGCAACCTGCTGGGCAATCGCCAGCCGTGCGATCAGGGGGAAGTCATCGCCGTTGTGTGCAGAGAACAACACATCGTAGCTGCCCTGAGTATGTTCAGTGGCGGCATCACGCGTCTGGCGTGCGGCGGCCAGTGCACTCTCCGGGGCGATCCCGGCCAGCTGTTGCAGTAAATCAATGGACTGTGTCATACGGTTTCCTTGTGGGAGAAGGCGTTAACAGGGGCGCGCCAGCCAAGCGCCGGGGCGACGTCAGTGGCCAGCAGCTCAATGGAGGTCAGGATCTGCTCGTGCGGTGGATCGATCGAATGCACCTGGAACGACACGTCAGTGACACGGGCCAGGGCGGTGTCGCGCTGCAGGGATGTGACCACCTGTTGCGGCGTACCGAGATGCACATCGAAGGCGGCAATATAATCGTCCAGCGTATTCCCCGGCACCACATGGCCCGCTGCACGATGTTGCATAGCCTGTGCCGTCAGGCCTGGCAGTGCCAGGCGGCGTGCTTCTGCCCCGTCGCGACTGACGAAAGCCGTACGCGAGGCAAGAATGCGGGGAATCGTCCCTGCGGGGAGCGCCGCGAGATAGGCATCGATCATCGGGTTCTGTATCTCATCCAGCGGCAGAAGAGGGTTTCCGACGGGCCGCGGCTGCGTGCGTGACAGCATCAGGCCATGCCCGGCTGCGCCGGCGCGGGTGGCACCCGCCACGGAGAAGGTCGCCTGCCAGATGCGTTCTGCCAGCTGTGGTGCGGCCGGGTAGAGGCGGTTGTCGTCATGGCCCAGGGCATCACCGCCCCAGGCCTGCAGCAGGGTGTTCAGCCCGGTATTAAAGGCGGCGGCGCGCTCATCAAAGGTCAGCCCGAACGGCAGAAATGACGTGTGCGTTCCGCCGGAACCCAGCCCCAGCTCCAGACGCTGCTGGCTCAGCAGGTCGAGCACGGCGGCGTCTTCGGCCACGCGCAGGGCATTTTCCATTGGCAGGGTGATAATGGCCGTGCCCAGGCGGATACGCGAGGTCTGCGCCGCCACACTGGCAAGAAACAGCAGCGGAGAGGGCAGGCCGCCTTCGTTCTCATGAAAGTGGTGCTGGGCGATCCAGGCGGTATCATAGCCCCAGCGCTCCGCGTGCTGGATCTGCAGGGTGGCGAGACGATAGCGTTCTCCGGCACTGGTTTTATCCAGCAGGCGGGTGAAAAAACCAAGGCGTTTGGTGGTCATGCGGTGTCCTTAGCGCGTGTCAGCGCAGGGATGGCGGCGATCAGTTCACGGGTATAATCGCTGGCCGGAAGCGAGAAAATGTCGGCAGTATTGCCGCAGTCAACCTGTTGCCCGGCACGCAGTACCGAAACGCTGTGCGCCAGCTGGCGAACCGTGGCGAGATCGTGAGAAATAAACAGATAGGTCAGCCCCAGCTCCTGCTGCAACTGTTGCAGCAACGTGAGGATCTGCGCCTGAATGGTGACATCCAGCGCGGAGGTGGCTTCATCCAGCACCAGGATCTGCGGCCGCAGCACCAGCGCCCGGGCAATGGCCACGCGCTGGCGCTGGCCGCCGGACAGTTCATGAGGCTTACGATCCAGCAGGGCGAGAGGCAGCGCCACGCGGCTGGCCACCTCTTCCACTCGCTGGCGGCGTTCTTCCCGGCTGACCGGAGCAAAGTTCAGCAGCGGCTCTTCAATCACCCGAAACAGCGTCTGGGAGGGATCGAGTGAGGCAAACGGGTTCTGGTACACCAGCTGGATCTTCTGCCGCAGCTGGCGCAGGGCTTCACCGTGCAGTCCGCTGATATCAATGCCGTCCAGCACGATGCGCCCGCTGTCAGCCTGCTGGAAGCCCAGCAGAATGCGGGCAAGAGTGGTTTTACCCGAGCCGGACTCGCCTACCAGCGCATGAGTGGTGCCACGTGCCACGCTGAAGGACACGTTGTTCAGCGCCTGAAAACCTTCCTCTTTGCCCAGGGAAAAGTATTTGTTCAGGCCGCTGATCTCGATGGCGGGCTGGGAAAAACTGGCTTCAGGCGGCGTGGCGAGCGTACCGGAAAGCGCAGGTGCATCGGCAAACAGCTGGCGGGTATACGCATGCTGCGGGCGGTGGATAATCGCATCGGTGCTGCCCTGCTCCTGAATCTCCCCCTGGCGAAACACCAGAATGCGGTCGGCTCGTGCCGCCGCCACCGCCAGGTCATGGGTAACAAACAGCACCGCCGTGCCGGACTCGCGCCGTAGCTCGTCAATCAGATCAAGAATGCGTTTTTGTACCGTAACGTCCAGCGCACTGGTCGGTTCGTCAGCAATGATCAGGGCCGGTTTCAGCGCAATGGCGATGGCAATCAGTACCCGCTGTTTCATCCCGCCGGAAAGCTGGTGCGGATATTGCCGTGTGCGCTGTTCAGGGTGTGACAGGCCGACGCGGGCGAGCAGGGCGATCACCCGTGCTTCGCGTTCCCGGCGTGACAGTCGTTCATGCAGCAGCAGGATCTCACCCACCTGGTCGCCAATGGTTTTCACCGGGTTCAGTGAACTGCCAGGGTCCTGTGGGATCAGGCTGATGCTGGCACCGCGCAGGGCATCCAGACGTTTTTGCGACCAGTGGGTGATCTCGGTACCGTTGAGCCAGATTTTCCCGCTCTCGCGTTCACCGTTTTGCGTCAGCAGGCCGATAATCGCCTGCGCGGTGGTGGTTTTACCGGAGCCGGATTCCCCCACCAGCGCCACCACTTCTCCACGGTTCACCTGGAAGGAAACATTGTGAACCACGCGTTTATGCTGCTGGCCACTGCGGTAGGCGATGTTGAGGTTCTCGATTTTCAGTACCGGAGTGATGGATTCGCTCACCGGCGGCCTCCTGAATAGTGATGGCTGATACGGTTAGCGGCCAGTACCACCGCCACGACGATCACGCCGGGGAAGGTGGTCAGCCACCAGGCGGTGGAGATGTAATTACGGCCTTCGGCAATCAGCAGGCCCCATTCCGGGGTCGGCGGCGGTGTACCGTAGCCAAGGAAGCTCAGCGTTGAAATTGCCAGAATCGCGCTGCCGAACTGCAGCGCAGAGAACGCCAGCACCGGAGTCAGTGAGTTCGGCAGGATATGACGCCACAGCACGGCGATAAAAGTGCCCCCGCTGCCGCGGGCAGCTTCAACGTATTCTGAGTGACGTACGCGCACCACTTCCGAACGGGCCAGACGTGCGAAATTCGCCACTGAGGTGATACCCACGGCAATGGCGGCGTTGACCGTGCCAAAGCCGAGCAAAATAATAATACTTAATGACAGCAGCAGGCCGGGGATCGCCAGCAGAACGTCGACCAGGCGCATCATCACGCCCTCGCTACGCCCGCCCAGCGATCCGGCGGTTACGCCCAGTAAGGTGCCGACCGTCAGGCCCAGGGCCACGGCCACCAGTGCCCCGCTCAGTGAATGGGAGGCGCCCCATACGATGCGGGCATACACATCGCGGCCCAGCTGGTCCGTACCCAGCCAGTGACCGGCCTGCGGTGCCAGACGCTGCGCGCCGGCAACGCCTTCCGTGCTGCTCCAGTCGGTGAACCAGCCGGGCACCAGTGCCCAGAGGATCACCAGAATCATCACTGCCCATGCCAGCGTCAGGCCCGGGTTCAGGCGCTGATACCACCCGCTGCCTGCACGGCGATGGCGGGTTCCTGTGATGCTGTTCAAATCCACCAGGCTCATGATGTCGCCCTCGTAAAATGTTTCAGTCGCGGATCGAGCAGCGGTGAGAACAGATCGACCAGCAGATTAATCAGCACAAACCCGGTCGCTGAAATCATCACTACCGCCTGCAATACCGCCACATCCTGATTGTTGACCGCCTGCTGAGTCAGCTGGCCGAGGCCGCTGAGACCAAAGACCGTTTCGGTGATCAGTGCGCCGGCAATCAGTTCACCCAGCAGCAGCCCGGCGATGGTCAGTACCGGTAGCAGGGCGTTGCGCGCCACGTGATGCCAGAGTACGCGCCGCTGGCTGGCACCTTTGGCACGCGCGACCGCCACGAACGGCTGGGTCCGGACCTGGTCAATACTGCGGATCAGGATCTGCGCCAGCGGGGCGGAAATCGGTACCGCCAGCGTGATGACCGGCAGGATCAGTCCGACCCATTCGCCGGGGTTAATAATCGGGATCCAACGTAGCTGGAAGGAAAATACCTGGATCAGGGCAATCCCCAGCCAGAAGGTCGGCAGTGAGATAAACAGCGACGGTAGCGCCTGCAGGGCATTACGCAGCCAGCGCAGGCCCACCAGGCTGGATGAGAAGGCAATCAGCACCGCCAGCAGGGTAGCCAGCAGAAACCCCGGCACGGCCAGGCGCAGGGTGGCGGGGAAATTCTCCGCCAGAAGCTCACTGACCGGCACCCCGGCCTGCACGGAGAAACCAAAGTCACCGTGCAGCATGCTTGCGAGGGTATGCAGATACTGCTGCCAGAGTGGCGTACTGGCACCGTAGGCCTGACGCATCTCTTCGATCTGTGCCGGGCTGAGGCCAAGGTCAGGATTCTGAAACTTAATCAGGATCGCATCGCCGGGCAGTACCTGGAGCAGAATAAAAGAGACGGTAAACGCCGCCCACAGTACCAGCAGTGCCTGCCCCAGCCGCCGGGTAAGATAACCGGTCATGGTGGCTTACCCCCGTTTTTCCAGCCAGACAGCATAGAAGCTTGGTCGGCCGACGGCTTCAAACGTCAGACCTTTCAGCCACGGCGCGCCCGCAAACACCTGCGGTTCTTCGAAGATAGGAATGTTATAGGCGTTATCGATCAGATAGCGCTGAGCGTCGCCCGTGAGTTCCAGACGTTTTTTCGCATCGGTTTCGCTGGCGATGCCGTCCAGAATGGCGTTCAGTTTGTCGTCGCGGAAGTTTTTCACCAGGCTGCTGGAGCCGCCTTTCTGAAGCAGCGCATCACGCACGGTCGGATAGAACGAGCTTTTCACCACATCCGGGTCGGCGCGGCCCACTTCGGTCACATTGAGCGGGGTTTTCAGCGGATCAAGGCTGTCGACGGTTTTGCTGCCCGCATCGCCTGCACGCACAGTCAGGGTGACCCCCACCTGCTTCCACTGCTGAGCCACCAGCTGTAACACTTCTTTATTCTGCGGCTGTGGCAGGGACTCATACACCGCCAGTGCCAGCTTTTTACCGTCTTTCTCACGGATGCCGTCGCTGCCCGGTTTCCATCCTGCTTCATCCAGCAGTTTTTTCGCCAGTACCGGATCAAACGTCAGTCGATCGCTGAGGTCGACGAAGCCTGCGGCTGAAGTGGCCAGTACCGACTTCGCCTGTGGGTAATTTGGAGAGAACAGCGTATCAACGATCTGTTTGCTGTTGGTGGCATGTAACAGCGCTTTACGCACCTTCACATCGGCGACCAGCGGGTTATCCGGGCGGAAGCTCAGGCTGTCATTAACACCGCGTGTCGGAGCCGCATAAATCGGGAAGTTCTGCTGCTGTGCCTGTTTCTCATCATAAGCCTGCACCTGGCGGATGGCATCCGCCTGGCCTGCCAGCAGCGCGCCGATGCGCACACTGTCTTCCGGCGTCACGATAATTTTGATGCCATCGAGGTTCGCCCGCCCCTGCTGCGCGAGGTTTTTTGGCCCCCACTGATAGTCTTTGCGCACCGCCAGATCGACTTCACGCCCCAGCTTCTCGCCACTGACAACAAACGGCCCGGAACCGATGATGTGGCGGGCATCGCCCAGGGCATCAAAGTTACGTGCCAGCGTGCTGAGTGATACCAGACCGGAACCGATGGTGGCGGTACCCTGCAGGAAGCCAGGAGACGGCTTTTTAAAGAAGAATTTGACCGTCAGCGGGTCAACCACTTCGCTGTGATCGTAGTTATTGATCACCTCTGAAACGGGCAGACGCTGGGCTTTATTCCCCAGGCCGTAAGTATCAAAGTTTTTCGCTACTGCTGCGGCGTCCAGCGGTGTGCCATCGGAGAAGGTGACGCCCGGGCGGATTTTGAAGGTGTACTCGGTATTATCAGCGTTGTGCGTCCAGCTCTCTGCTATCCACGGCTCCACCTGCAGGGTTTCCGGGTTCTGCCAGGTCAGCTTATCGGTGATCTGGTTCAGAATCCCGCCGTTCGGATAGAAGCCCCCGGCCGGAGGATAAAGATTGGTGTGAGCCTGCTGCTCCAGATACACCAGGGTGCCGCCCTGTACAGGTTTGTCTGCGGCCGATGCGGCGGTGGCGTTCAGTAAGGCAATGGCCCCGGCAAGTGCCGTCAGGCGAAGAGCAACGCGCATGGTGAATTCCTTTATTGTCAGTGTGCTAAGTGGCTGACAATAAATATCAGGCCTGACAAGGGGTCAGGAGAACCAAGAAATTCATCTGGCTATTTGCGTTTTTTGCATAACGATCAGGCGTATTTTTGCACACAGGTCATTTCAGGGGTGATCGCATCTCCCTGCTGGTTGCACACCCGCAGCGGTGCCAGCGGTTTACCGCTGGTGGTTTCCAGTAAATCGGAATGGGTTTCACCGGCAGCAAACAGATGCTGTTCCCCAAACTGTTGCAAAGAAACAATCAACGGAAACAGGTCCCCGGCGCGGTCGGTCAGCACATACTCCTGCCAGGCCGAGCCATCAGAGGCCGGTTGCACCCGCAGCAGTCCGGCTTCGACCAGCTTTTTCAGCCGATCGGCGAGAATATTGCGTGCCACCCCCAGGTTACGCTGAAACTCGCTGTAGCGGCGCACGCCGTCAAACGCATCGCGCAGGATCATCAGCAGCCAGCGATCGCCAATCAGATCAACACTGCGTGCGACCGGGCAGGACGACTGGCTGAGAGGTAAACGGTCAGTCATGATTTTTTCCTCGTCAATTTAGTTGCATTTTAAAACCACTTGCGGCAGGCTGCAAATGGTTTTAATTTGAAACCAATTGGGGCATGGCATGAATACATGGGTAGCGAAGAGCGCGGACAGTACAGGCTTATCGTCATTGCAGGTAAGTCTGTTTGCCTGCAGTAGCGGCCTGAGCGTGGCGAACGTCTATTATGCGCAGCCGCTGCTGGATGCGCTGGCGCACTCTTTTTCCATCTCCTCTGCGGCTGTCGGTGGGGTGATTTTTGCCACCCAGGTGGGTTGCGCACTGGCGTTGCTGCTGCTGGTTCCGCTGGGGGATGTGTTTAACCGGCGTCGACTGATGCGCTATCAGCTTGCGGGATTAATTCTGGCGCTGTTACTGGTCTCTGTGGCCACGCATGTGCTGATGTTACTGGCAGCGATGTTGCTAATCGGCCTGCTGGGAACGGCAATGACGCAGGGCATGATTGCCTATGCGGCCGCGGCGGCCAGCCCGGAAACGCGTGGGCGTGTGGTGGGTGCCGTTTCCGGTGGCGTGGTGATTGGATTACTGCTGGCGCGTGCGGCCGCGGGTCTGGTGTCAGATATTACCGGCTGGCGTGGCGTTTACGTCTGTTCTGCGTTGGTGATGCTGCTATTGGCGGCGATCCTGTGGCGCAGGCTGCCTGATTTACCTCAGGCTGCGCCTGTACGCTGGTCACAGGTAATGTTTTCTCTGTGGCGTCTGCTGCTTACTCACCGGGTATTGCAGGTGCGTGGTGTGCTGGCGTTACTGATGTTTGCCAGTTTCAATATTTTCTGGAGTGCGTTGGTATTACTGTTGCGTGCCCCGCCCTGGCAATTGACCCATGGACAGATTGGTGCACTGGGGCTGGTGGGCGCGATCAGTGCGCTTATCGCGGGTCGTGCCGGACGCTGGGCTGACAAAGGGCTGGCAGAACGCACCTCTTCGCTGGCGCTGGTGGTACTGCTGATGAGCTGGTTGCCACTGTGGCTGGGGGCAGGGTCATTGCTACTGCTGATGGCCGGGATCCTGCTGCTGGATGCAGCCGGGCAGGCATTACATGTCAGCAGTCAGAGCCTGATTTTTGCCAGTCAGCAGGAAACCGGAGGGCGGTTGATTGCGGGTTATATGCTGTTTTATTCCGCTGGCAGCGGCGCTGGAGCGCTGATTTCAACCCAGGCGTTTGCCTGGGGAGGGTGGGACGCGGTGTGCCTGTGCGGCGCTGCCGTCAGTCTGCTGGCGTTACTGTTTTGGGTGATGATGCGATTAATACGAGGTCAGTTATGAACGAACGGGAATTACTCTCTGCCGCAGATGCGCGTGCCCTGAGCTACAGCGCCTCGCTGGCTACCCGCCGGGTGTTTCCCGATGCTGCGGCGCTTGCCGGGCTGGCGCGTTTTGATGAAGCGCTGCCGGTGAACGGGTTACCCGCAGAGCAGACGCTGGCGTTGTTGGATGATGCCGGATCGCCCGCCACCACGGCATCCAACGGCCCGAACTATTATGGTTTTGTTATCGGTGCCTCACTGCCCGTGGCCGCGGCAGCCGAGCGGCTGATGATTGCCTGGGATCAGTGTGCTTCTGGCTGGGATAACTCACCCGTTTCCGCCACGCTGGAGCGGCAGGCCGGGCGCTGGCTGCTGGAGGTCCTCGACCTGCCACGTGACAGTACGGTAGGGTTTGGCACCAGCGCCACGGCCTGTACGCTGAGTTGCCTGGTGACGGCCCGGCGTGAGTTGTTACTGCGTCAGGGCTGGGATATTGACCATGACGGGCTGGCAGGCGCGCCGGAAATCAGGGTGGTTGTGTCCGAACTGACGCATATCACGGTGAAAAAAGCCCTGCGGGTTCTGGGCTTCGGACTGCGTCACCTGAACGTTGCGCCGGTGAACGGTCGGGGACAGATTGATCTGACGCGCCTGCCCGCCCTTGATCACCGCACGATTCTTTGTTTACAGGCTGGCGAGGTAAATACCGGCGAATTCGATGATTTCTCGGCGCTGATCCCGGCGGCGAATGCTGTCGGTGCCTGGGTACACGTCGATGGTGCCTTTGGTCTCTGGGCGCGCGCCTCAGCGCTGAAAGCGCTCACGGAGGGTGTTGAGAAGGCGGACAGCTGGACGACTGACGGACATAAGTGGCTGAATACCCCTTATGATTGCGCCATGGCGATCTGCCGTCATCCGGGTGCGCTTGCCTCGGCGATGAATGCTGATGCGGCCTATGCAGTGGCGGCACCGGATGCGCAAAAAAATCTGACGCTGGAGTTTTCCCGTCGCCCGCGGGGTATTCCGGTCTGGGCGGCATTGCGTACGCTGGGTCGTGAGGGCGTGGCCACCCTGGTTGAGCAGCATTGTGCGCTGGCGTGTCAGATTGCGTCAGGTCTGCAGGACGCCGGGTTCGAGATATTGAATCGGGTGATACTCAATCAGGTTTTATTTCGTGCACAGGACGATGAACATACTCAGCGCGTACGTGAAGCACTTCAGGGATCCGGAGACGCCTGGTTTTCAGGGACGTTGTGGCAGGGAAAAGCGGCATTACGCATCAGTGTGTGTTCATGGCGAACGCAGGAGGAACATGCGAAGAAGCTGGTGGTATTATTGAGGCAGTTGTTTGAGCAGACGCAGTCTGTCAGCTGAAAATGCATCCGGCCGCCTGTCAGGCGGCCGGTTGGCATTTACTTGATCAGGAAATCTTCAAGTTTTTTGCCGGCATCCAGTGCCTGCTTAATCACAGCCGGGGTACGCCCCTGGCCGGTCCATGATTTCTTCTCGCCATTTTCATCAGTATATGAATACTTGGCTGGGCGTGGAGCACGTTTAGCGCGAGTCTTACCCGTCGTATTATCGGCTGCAGTCAGTTCGCTTAAGTCGATACCGTCTTCCAGCAGCATCTGGCGGTATTTAGCCAGTTTCTCTTCTTTTTCTTTAATCTCAGAAGCAATAGCGGCTTCTGAGTCACGTCTTTCGTTCACTACCGCTTCAAGTTTTTCCAGCATCTCTTCCAGTTCAACTAAAGACACTTCACGAGACTGGGCACGAAGGGTGCGAATATTATTTAATACTTTCAGCGTTTCGCTCATAACGGAATCCGTAACCTGTAAGTTGGTTTAAATTAGTAACTATTGTGACAAGACTCAGTGTACAGACAAATGAAGAGTGAAAAAACACTAAACTAGAAAAATGTTAGTTCAAATGTTACCTGGATACCATTTTACTCTGCTATTGGGTAAGTCCGGGTGTTCTTATATTTACAACTTATGGGATAAATCTTAACAATTCTTTTGATTGAGGTGTTTACTTCTGAAAGTTTACCCCTATTCGCCACTGGTAAATCATACTATATTTTCCACAGCCATGCTCTTTGCAACGTGTTGTAATAAATGGATTTTATGTTTTCCAATATAATTTCTTTGAGGCGTTTTTTCACATCGTGTTAGTTACGGCATCACGCAATATGACTGAGTACCGTCAGACCGTCGTAAAGTCATTGTGTATTGCAGATTGGGAAATTGAGCGCGTTCATTCGGGAAGTAAAAAATCGATGTCAGTTCGACTGATTTTTATCCGTGTGATGAGGCAATTTATCCTGTGCTCCTATTTTCACCCTGGTTCGGGATGAACATGAATGTTGCGTCAGGTATTATCACTGTTGTTTGAGGGCGATCGTGACGGGGCAAAAGACAAAGGGGACGTGTTTTTTTTCGTGATTGGGAGTGACTTATAATTTTTTAGTTACAACATTCTAAGTGTGAAATATAACCTGACATGCGATTATCTTCAGCATATTCGCCTGGGTTTTTCAGGATAAAAACGGTGAGTTTCCTGACGAAACCTTGTTTCAGGGGTTAATGTATCTCCCCTCTTACCCCTATATCCTGGTCGTGCGTTCTGCTGTGTGGTGGCTGAATTAACATAACAGAGTGCGGTCACTCTGAATGAAATAGCCCAGTAAATGTCGATATTTCCTTTCTGTTGTCTACTTTTGGTTGGTCATTTCCTGCTCCGGTTATCCTGCAGCCGGATATTTCCTGTTATCTGTGCGGGGTACACAACATGCCATTCCTCTGTCTTATTATGGATTGCCGTCAATGGATAATTAAAGAGGCGCCATTCCCTCCGGAATACTGCTCAGATGAGGTATCCGATCTTTCCTGGGAAGAGTGAGAACAAGGTGGTCGGGCCTTATTTCTTTTCATGGCTATCTCCTTTACAAGAAACGGAAGTGAATGCGCTGCGTAATCTGTGTGACTCCAGACCTATTAAGTCTGGAGTCATATGCTTTTACACGGTAAAATCAACCTCTCTGTAGCGGTAAGCCCCGTTGGTAATGTCTCCGAAAGGTGAAGATGATAAAATCATATGATAAGAGAATCTCAGGATTACAGGATGTCTGAATCCCAGAATCCTGAGGTTCTTACTTCTCCGCATGTCGGGCGTCATGTGGTGTTGTGGCTGAACGCGGTAAGTACGTCATCCCTGACCGAGCTGGAAGCCAGCGGCGATGAAGGGTCTGTGGCGCAGGTGATGAAACTCTGGGTCAGGTTGTCGCTGCTGCAAACGCGCCGCCGCCCGGAGATTGCTATCTCATCCTTATTGAAACATGTGCTACCGGCAATAGGTGAACGACCCCTGTCATCCATTACACGACTTCAGCTTAACCGGTTGTTTAATATTCTGATCGCCGACGGCAAAAAAGAAGAGGCGCGGCGGGTGTTTGCGTTGTGCAAGCAGTTCTTTGCCTGGGCCGAAATGCAGGGCTATCTTGAACACTCCCCCCTCAGTGCGATGAAAAAACGTGATGTCGCGGGCAGAAGTGCGCCTCCGGGTAACCGTACGCTCAGCGATGCTGAAGTCTGGGTCTTCTGGCACGGCCTGGATGCCTGGGACCTCTCAGAACAGTGCCGCTGGGCGCTGCGCTTTTGTTTACTGACGGCCCGCAGGCCGGATGAAGTGGTGCAGGCGCGTAAAGACGAGTTCAATCTGACTTCCGGGATCTGGCGGCAGGGCACGCGTAACAAATCGCAGCGCGAACATATTCTTCCGCTGACTCCTCTGATGCGCGTCTGTATTCACGCGTTGATGCAGTCCAGTCCGGAAGAATCACCCTGGCTGGTGCCGTCCCCCGTGACGTTGTCACAGCCTTTATCACGCGGTGCCATTACACAGGCACTGCGTCGTATGATACGGGCTGACCGTGGTCTCGGAATTGCCCCCTTTACCACCCGTGATTTGCGGCGCAGCGCGCGTTCAAGGCTGGCCGCACTGAACACGCCGAATGATGTCGCCCGTAAGATCATGAATCATGCGCTGGAAGGGATTGACCGTGTTTATGACACCCACAATTATTTGCCGCAGATGCAACACGCGCTGAATGCGCTGTCTGACAGTATTGAACATATTATCGCCGCTGAGTCTTACCACCTGCTGGAACATCGCTATCCCGGGGAAAAACTTCAGCTCGACGAACGCGCACTGCTATACATGGAACCTTAACATGACCACATCACCGGTTTATCGTAATGAAAAGTTCATCCCACGCCATTTCACGGGCAGCATTGTAGAAAACACGCAGTTCATCAACTGCGATTTCTCGGGCTGCGACCTGACCGACACGCGTTTTCTTCACTGCCAGTTTTACGATCGGGAAAGTGAGCAGGGTTGTAACTTCAGCCGGGCAACATTGAAGGATGCCAGCTTTAAGCACTGTGATATCTCGATGAATAATTTTCGTTCTGTCAACGCGTTGGGCATTGAGATCAGTGAATGCCGAGCGCAAGGGGCTGACTTCCGCGGTGCCAGCTTTATGAACATGATCACGACAAAGAGCTGGTTCTGCAGCGCGTTTATCACCAAAACCAATCTGAGCTATGCCAACTTTTCCAAAGTGGTGCTGGAGAAATGTGAACTGTGGGAGAACCGCTGGGTGGGTACCCATGTGCTGGGGGCGACCTTCAGCGGTTCCGACCTCTCGGGTGGTGAATTCAGCACGTTTGACTGGCGTTCCGCTGACTTCACCCACTGTGATTTGACACGTTCCATCACCAGTGAACTCGACCTTCGCAGCACTGACCTGGAGGGGGTAAAGCTGGACAGCGCTCAGGTCAGCATTCTGGTTGAAAGGCTTGGGATTATGGTCGTGGATTAACCGTCTTCAGCGGCAGGAAACCCGTGCTGTCGCGCCGACAATATGATCAGCCACGTCAGGATAAGTAACACCAGTAAAACCGGTGAGAAAAGGGTGGGACCAAAGCCGTTCAGTATCGCGGCACCCGCCAACCCACCGCCGGCAATCGCCATATTCCATGCGGTGACCAGCATCGACTGCGCAACGTCAGCGGCATCCCCGGCGCTGTTTGCCAGCGCGGTCTGAAACAGGGCCGGGGCACCTCCGAAGGCCAGCCCCCAGACGCCTGTTGCAAGATAAATCACCAGTGGATTTCCCGACGTCAATGCCAGTGCTGACAGTGCGAAAAGCGCGGTAGCCAGCAAAGACAGCCCTCTCAGCCCGCCATCCACTCGCGTCCCGACAACCCCTATCCCCAACAGTGACGTCAGGCCAAACACCAGCAGGATCAGGCTGATGCTGTTGCCCATCCCTGCATGCTGGAGAAACGGTGAGATATAGGTGTAAAGGATGTTATGCGCCAGCACGAATATCAGGGTAACCAGCAGGATGGGGCGCACCCCCGGAAGTCGAAGAACATTCAGCAAGCGCTGACGTTTTGCCGCTGCCTGACCGGGGAAATCAGGCACGCTAATCATTATCCATCCCGCCAGGACCAGAGTCAGCACGCTGATCGCCAGGAAACAGCTCCGCCAGCCGATGATCTCACTCACCCAGGTGCCCAGTGGAATGCCTATTGATAACGCCAGCGGCGTGCCGACCATCGCCAGGGCAATGGCGCGTCCTTTGATGGACTCGTGCACCATTCTGGCGGCATAACCAGCAATCAGTGCCCACAATAATCCCGCCGAAACACCGGCAATGAAGCGTGCGACCAGCGTCAGCGCATAGTGGTGGGAAAGTGCCGTGAGGGTATTAGCGACAGCAAACCCGGCAATGGCGCTTAACAGCAGAGGCCGGCGTCTCAGCGTTTGCGTAGCGAGCGTTAATGGAATGGCGGCCAGAAGAGAACCGATGGCGTACACCGTGACCAGTTGCCCGGCCAGCGCTGGTGTAATCAGCAGGCTGCCACCGATCTGTGATAACAGACCCGCCGGAAGGGCTTCGGTGAGAATGGTAATAAATCCCGCCGTGGCCAGCGCGAGCAGGGCGGAGACAGGCAGTTTTGAGGATACATCCATCATTTTCATACGCCGTACACCGTATCACGTTGCTCGTCGATGGCTTGCTGTACCACGGTTTGGAAGGCCGCCGGGAGGTCATCAGGGCGGGCCAGTGAAGATAAAAGGGTGTGCATCAACAGAGTCTCATCATCAGTAAGGGGATCGTCATCACACCTTAATCGACACCTCATTAAAGAAAAACCAGGGTATAGTTCAGTTAACTACGGAATAAAATTCTTGAATGGAGTAATGATGGACAGTCTCAGTGGATTTAGCGTCTTTGTGCAGGTGGCTGATACCCGTAGCTTTGTGAGCGCCGGTCGTCAGCTGGGTCTGTCGCCTTCAGCGGTGGGGAAAAATGTGGCGCGGCTGGAAGAAAAACTCGGTGTACGTCTCTTCCACCGCAGTACCCGCAGCATCACCCTCACGGCGGAAGGGGCACTGTTTCTGGAGCGCTGCCGTCGTATTCTGGCGGAGGTTGAGGCCGCGCAGCTGGAGCTGTCTCAGGCGAGCGGAAAACCCACTGGTCGCCTGCGTATCAGCCTGCCGATGGTGAGTACGCTGATGCTGCCGGTGCTCGGTGATTTTATGCGCCAGTATCCGGATATTGCGCTGGACCTGGATTTTACCGACCAGTTAGTGGAGGTCATTGAAGAGGGATTCGATGCCGTGATCAGAACCGGTGAACCGGCTGATTCGCGCTTATCGGCCAGGCATCTGGGCTACTTCAGCGCTTTGCTGGTTGCCTCTCCTGCGTATCTGGCAGAGAAGGGAACGCCTCAGGCTCCTGGCGATCTGCTCCGACATCACTGCCTGCATTATCGTTTTCCGCATACCGGTAAGCTGGAAAAATGGCCGCTGCGCGGGGCGGCCGACCTGGCGATCCCCACCTCAATGGTTTGCAATAATATCGAAACGCGCGTCTGCTTTGCACTGCGTGGACTGGGGATTGCCTGTCTGCCGGATTTTGCCTGTCGTCATCTGGTGGCTGACGGCAGTCTGGTGCCGATCCTCGGAGACTTTGTCGAATGGCAGGGGACGTTTCATATCCTGTGGCCCGCCAGCCGCCATGCTTCACCGAAAATCCGTGCGCTGGTTGATTTTCTTGCTGCCAGAGTGTTTCCGTCATGAGAGCGGGGCAGGTTAGTGCGCCGGGTACCCGGCTTTATGGTAAATTAACCCGTTTTTTGTGAGCCGAAGAGGGAAAATGAATACTCCGTTAAACCGCACCACCCGTGAAATGCGCAAAAATAATGTTGCGCGGGTCGTTCGTACGCTGAAATCACTGGGCCCGGCGACCAAAGGTGACGTGGCAGCCCAGACAGGGCTGAGTGCGGCCACCTGCGGAGCCGTGCTTAACGAATTGACGCTCAGCGGAGAAGTGCTGGCGCTGGAACATGAGGCTTCCCGTGGCGGCAGGCCTGCACAGCGTTATGCCTGTAATCCTGATTTTTTCTCTGTCCTCAGCCTCTACGCGGCAGGCAGTGATGATGACGCTGAACTGGTCTGGTCGTTAACCTCTGCCACCGGCGGCCTGCTGGCAAGCGGCGACCGTCCCTTTTTGCCGCTAACCGCAGAGACGTTTTATCAACTCATCGATACACTGCTGTCTGAGTTCCCTGGCGTACAGACCATTGGCCTAGGTCTGCCCGGGGTGATCGTCGATGGTGTGGTCACGTCCTGCGATATTTCACTGTTTACCGACAGGCATATTGTTGAGGAAATCCGTTTAAAGTCAGGTTGTTTCACTGAAGTCGGCAACGATATCAACTTCACTGCCTGGGGCTTTTACCGCAGCAGCTGCGCGGGAGTCAGCGCACCGGTTGCCTATATCTACAAACCGGAAGTCCCCTGCACGGGATGTGGGATTGTGATCAACGGGCAGGTGCTGGCCGGCGCGAATAATTTTGCGGGGGAAGTGTCCCGGCTGCCCTTTTCTGCCACCGCGTTAACGCTGACGCAGGAACTGGCTAATATTGTTGTCTCGCTGGCGGCGCTGATCAATCCTGTGACGGTCGCGCTGTCAGGGCCTCGTCTGTGCGAAGCAGATTTGCCCGACATCATGCAAATCTGCCAGCAATCTATTCCGCAGAAACATCTTCCTGCGCTGATCTATCGCCCCTCGATTCGTCAGGACTATCTGCAAGGTATTGCGGAGCTGACGCTGGAAAACTACAACTTCCATCGCTTGTTTATCGTGTAGATCCTGCTCTTCATCCCTCGGGTTCTGTGTTAAACCTTTCCGTCGCCGATTGACATCCTTTTCGCTCACGCTTTATACTTTTACTTATTAAATGTCTTTTAATAAGTAATTAAAGAAAAGGATAAATTGCCGATGACAGTCAAAAACGACCCGCAAGAGACAGGAAGCCCCGCCCGGTGTAGGGCTACCCGGGCCATTTTTTTTGTCACGGGTATGGCAATGGGGTTATGGGCCGCACTGGTGCCTTATGCTCAGATGCGAACCCATGCCGAAGCGGGTCAGCTGGGACTGTTGTTACTGTGCCTGGGCGGTGGATCGCTGATAGCGATGCTGGGATCCGGACGCATTATTGGCCTGGCAGGGTGCCGCCGGGTGATTATTGCGGCGGTGATAGTGTATTGCCTGATGCTGCCGCTGCTGGCCACGCTCAGCGATATCCGTTTACTGGCCATCAGTCTGTTTGTTTTTGGCATGGGCATCGGGCTGGCAGATGTGGCGATGAATGTGCAGGGGACCCTGGTCGAGCAGGCCGCCGATAAACCCCTGATGTCCGGGTTTCACTGTCTGTGGAGCGTGGGAGGGATTGCCGGAGCCGGTGGTGGAGCCATGCTGCTGAGTGCCGGTCTGACGCCGCAGGCCACGTCATTCTGGGCGATTGCGCTGGTTGTGCTGGTGACCGCCTGCTCTTTTCCTGCCTTACTTGCTGCCAGTGGCGAAACCTCGCAACAGGAGAAGGGGAACGCCAGCCGCCCCAATTTCCGTCTGGTGTTGATGGCGATTATGGCGATGATCTGTTTTATGGCCGAAGGCGCGATTCTCGACTGGAGCGGTATTTTCATCACGCAGGATCGCCAGATGGCGGTTGAACATGCCGGATGGGGGTTTGCCACCTTTGCGATTGCGATGTCGCTGATGCGTTTTATTGGTGACCGCGTGGTGAAGGTACTGGGGCGTAAGCGCGTGCTGATGTCGGGTGGAATACTGGGTATTGCGGGTTACCTGATTGTTGTGCTGCTACCGGGATGGGGATCTTCCTTGTTCGGCTTTGCCCTGGTCGGTATCGGTGCTGCCAACATTGTCCCTGTCCTGATCACCCTGGCAGGGCAGGAGAAAGCGATGCCGGTGCATCGATCCGTGGCGATGGTCGCTACGCTGGGCTATTTCGGGGTGCTGGGCGGCCCGGCCGTGATTGGCTGGATTGCCCATCTGGCCAATCTCTATGTGGCCTTCTCTCTGGTCGCGATGGCATTTGTGGTGATCGTTCTCGGTGCCTCTAAGCTGAAATACGCCTAAATTAACGAGGAGTGGTAATGAGCATCAAACTGATTGCGGTAGATATGGATGGCACGTTTCTGAATAGCCAGGGTGACTATGCACGCGCCCGTTTTGCTGACCAGTACCAGCAGATGAAGCAACAGGGGATTAAATTTGTGGTCGCCAGCGGTAACCAGTATTACCAGCTGAAAAGCTTCTTCCCGGAGATTGATGCTGACATTGCCTATGTGGCGGAGAATGGGGGTTACATTGTTGACAGACAGCAGGAGGTCTATTGTGGCCGGCTGGCACCCGATGACGTCAACAGAGTGATCGCGACGATCGGGGCGATGACCGGCGTCCGTTTTCTGGTCTGCGGTAAAAAGGGCGCGTATATGCTGTCCAGCGCGGGTGAAGATTTCTTTGCCGATATGCGTGTTTTTTATCATCACCTCGACAGGGTTGATGATTATGCAGAGATTGACGATACCGTTTTTAAGTTTGCCCTGGGTTTTCATCAGCCCGATGTCAGTGAGCTGATGGTGAATATTGAGCGAGAACTGGGCGATATTGTTGTACCCGTTTCCAGTGGTCATGGCTCTGTCGATTTGATTATCCCCGGAAATCATAAAGCCAATGGGGTGAAACGCATCCAGCAGCGTTACGGTATCGAAGATAATGAGGTACTGGCATTTGGTGACGGTGGAAACGACCTGGAAATGCTGCGCCATGCGGGCTTTGGTTTTGCCATGAGTAACGGATCAGAAGCAGCAAAAGCGGCCGCTGGCTATCTGGCACCGTCGAATGATGAAGAGGGGGTGCTTCAGGTTATTGAGCGCTGCTTGTCTGGAGAAGGTCTTTTTACGACGAACGTATAAAGTGAATGTTGCTGAATCGGTTACCGATGCTTAATGTATCGATAACTGACTCAGTGATATGTATGTTGTAACTATAATGCGTTACTTGCTCAACCAACCCGCCTCTCTTCCGTCTTTATCGCAAACTGGTTCTCAGGCTCACTCAACCCCAGTTGTTCACGCAGAGTATTGCCTTCATAGTCGTGACGGTACAGGCCGCGCTGTTGCAGGATCGGGATCACCTGATCGACAAAATCATCAAACGCCGTTGGCGTTCCGCCGCGTACGATAAACCCATCGGCCGCGCCACGGGTAAACCACTGTTCCAGACCATCCGCGATCTGTGCTGCCGTGCCGGAAAAAGTCGGGCGCGGAGTGGCCGCTTCCAGCGCAGCCTGACGCAGGGTTAAACCACGGTCGAGCGCCTCTTTCTTGATGGTATCGGTGGTACTGCGGAAGCTGTTCTGCCCCAGATCACCAATATCCGGGAACGGTGCATCCAGCTCATGCTGGCTGAAATCGTAATGCTCGAAGTAACGGCCAAGGTACTCCAGCGCTTTTTCCGGCGTGACCAGCTGTGCCGTTTGCTGATAACGACGCTCGGCATCGGCACTGTCGTCACCGATAATGACACTGATGCCCTGGAAAACGCGAATGTCATCGGCATTGCGCCCGCGCGCCACCAGCTGGCGGCGCACATCTTCACGAAATGCCCGGGCAAGCTCCGGGGTTTCCTGGCGGGTATAAATGGCATCGGCGGTTTCGGCGGCAAACGCTTTACCGGCCTCAGATGCCCCCGCCTGGAAGATCACCGGACGCCCCTGCGGCGAACGGCCAACGTTCAGCGGCCCCTGCACAGAGAAGTAATGACCTTTATGGTTCAGCGTATGCAGCTTCTCCGGCGCAAAGAACTCGCCGCTCTGTTTATTACGCACAAAGGCATCTTCCTCCCATGAATCCCAAAGACCTTTGGTGACCTGTAAATATTCGCTGGCGATACGATAGCGTTCGCTGTGCTCAGGATGCTGGTCACGGGAAAAGTTCTTCGCCGACCCTTCCAGTGGCGAAGTCACCACATTCCATCCGGCACGTCCGCCACTCAGCTGATCAAGGCTGGCAAACTGGCGGGCGACGGTAAACGGCTCGCTGTAAGAGGTGGACAGCGTCGCCACCAGGCCAATTTTCTGCGTGACCAGCGCCAGCGCTGACAACAGCGTGACAGGTTCAAAACGGTTGAGGAAGTGTGGGATCGATTTGGCATTGATGTACAAGCCATCCGCCACGAACAGGAAATCAAATTTTGCCCGTTCTGCCTGCTGCGCCAGCGCGGTGACATATGCAACGTTGATACTGGCATCGCTGATCGCATCAGGATGACGCCAGGCCGACATATTGCCGGATGGCCCCTGGATAATGGCGCCCAGACGGATGCGGGTTTGAGTCTGACTCATGATAGAACTCCTTTCAGGGATAGCTCAGGCAGCGCGGCCGGGCAGTGCCGGTAGCGCTTCCAGTAATTGTCGGGTCCAGGGATGAACAGGGCGGTTAAACACCTCTCCGACCTCACCGCTCTCCACCACACGGCCTTCTTTCATCACCAGTACCCGATCGGCAAGGTGGTGGATCACGCCGAGATCATGTGAAATAAACAGCAGTGCCGTCCGGTGTTCGGCCTGCATATCGGCCAGAAGATCGAGGATCTGCGCCTGCACAGAGACATCGAGTGCGCTGACGGGCTCGTCGGCCACCAGCAGTGCCGGATTAGGCGCAAAGGCACGGGCGATGGCCACGCGCTGACGCTGACCGCCGGAAAGCTCGCGCGGGTAGCGCGTCAGAAGGCTGCGGCTCAGACTGACTTCATCCAGCAGGTGTATCACCCGCTGCCGGCGGGCTTCGCCATACACTCCTGCGGCATCCAGGCTCTCACCGATCAGCCGTTCCACGTTGTAGTGCGGGTCAAACGAGCTGAGCGGATCTTGCGCAATCAACTGCAACTGCTGACGGCGTGCACGGCGCAGTTTTTCCGGCTGGTGACTCCAGCGCTGCCCGCCAAGGGTGATCTCACCGCGCTGCGGCTCCGTCAGCCCCAGCACCAGCCGGGCCAGAGAGCTTTTGCCGGAACCCGACTCACCCACCACACCCAGGGTTTCCCCGGCACGCAGTTCAAACGACACATTGTTCACCACATGCCGGTCGTCATAATATTTGTGCACGCCATTGACGTTAATCAGTACGTCACCGGGAGGCGCTTTCTCCGGCAATCGCTGTGGTTCAGGCGAGGCCAGCCGCAGGCCACGGTTCTGTGGCCGTGGAATCGCCTGCAACAGACGGCGGGTCCAGGGATGCTGCGGTGCAGTCAGCAGCGCGTGGGTCGGACCACTCTCCACTACTTCGCCTTCACGCATTACCAGCACACGATCAGCGAGCTCGGCCACCACCGCCAGATCGTGACTAATGAGCAGCAATGCCTGGCCCTGTTCACGCCGCCTGCGCAGTAAAGTGAGGATCTGCTGTTGCACCGTCATGTCCAGCGCTGTAGTCGGTTCGTCCGCCACCAGCAGGGCCGGTTGCCCGGCCAGCGCACAGGCAATCAGCACCCGCTGACGCAGGCCACCGGAAAGCTGATGCGGATAAACCGACAGCCGCTGTTGCGCATCAGCCATACCTGCTTCGTGTAGCAGTTGCAGGCTGCGCGCCTTAATCGCTTCAGGCGGGGTTTGCCGGGCAGCCCATAATGCATCGGCAAGCTGTTGCCCGACGGTACGCAGGGGATCGAGTGACACCAGCGCATCCTGAAGCACATAGCCGATTTGACGCCCGCGCACCGTGCGCCACTGACGCTCAGAATGGTTCAGAGCCGGTTGCCCCATAAGGCTAAACGTCTCAGCGCTGAGCCTGGCCTCCGCGGCCTGTAACCCCAGCAGCGCCCGCGCCGTCACCGTTTTACCCGAACCGGACTCCCCCACCAGCGCAACCGACTCACCGGGTTGCAGGGTCAGGCTGAAATCGCGCACCGCGTGATGGTGGCCAAAATGGATATTAAGGTTGTGAATATCAATCAGTGCCGTCACAGTCGTTTCCCTTCAAAATGCGCCTGCCAGTGGCGGCCGAGAGTATTGACCGCCACCACGGTCAGCGTGATGGCGACACCCGGCCAGACGCCGGTCCACCAGGCGTTGCGCAGATAGTTACGCCCTTCCGCCAGCATCAACCCCCACTCCGCTGTCGGCGGCTGTGGCCCCATGCCGAGGAAGCTCAACCCGGCTGTACCGATAATGGCCGTTCCCAGCCCCAGCGTTGCCAGCGCAGGCACCTGGGCTATCGCATGGGGCAGCACATGGCGCCATACCAGCACCCGCCAGGGCAGGCCAAAGGTACGGGCCTGTTCCACGTAGCCCGAACGCGCCACCAGGAACGTCTGCGCCCTGACCACGCGCGCAAAGCGCGGCACCGATGCCACACCCAGCGCAATGATCAGGTTGGTTGTCCCGGGTCCGGTAAAGGCAATCAGCATCAGCGCCAGCAGCAGATCCGGGAAGGCTGAAATCACATCCAGCGTGCGGCCAATGGCTTCATCGAGAACACCCCGCGCCAGCCCCGCCAGCAATCCCAGCAGACAGCCACCCAGTACCGCCAGCATCATCGCGGCAACGGAAATCAGCAGTGAATAACGACTGCCGTAAATCACACGGCTTAGTAGATCGCGCCCCAGTTGATCGGTCCCTAACCAGTGCTGCCAGGAGGGGGCCTGCATGGCGTTAACCGGGTCAGCCAGCAGCGGGTCGTCCGGTGCCAGCCAGCCGGGGAAGCAGGCTGCCAGCGTCAGAACGGTAAGAAACAGCAGTGACAGCAGCAGCCCAACGGGCAGGCGCAGCGGTACGCGTAAACTGGCGATATCCGACATTTTTTACTCCTGTGCCTGATGGCGTAAGCGGGGATCCAGTAACAGATAGAGAATGTCCACCAGCGTGCTCATCACCACATAAATCAATGCGGACAGGATCGCCACGGCCAGCACTACCGGCAGGTCTTTCCCCAGTACCGCGTCCACCGTCACTTTGCCCAGACCGGGACGGCTGAACACCTGTTCGGTGATCACCGCGCCACTGAGCAGACCGCCAACCAGCCAGCCTGTGAGGGTGACCGCAGGCAGGGCAGCATGACGCAGGGCATGGCGCAGAAGTATCTGCAGATTACCGATGCCCCAGGCACGCAGCGTCAGCGAAAACGGCTGATCGAGCGCATCTTCCAGACCGCGACGCAACACCTGAGACACGACGGCCCCCTGGGCCAGCCCGAGCGACAGCGCCGGCAAAACCAGCGCGGAGAAATTGCGATCCCCGGCCACCGGAAACCAGCGCAACGTAAAGCTGAAAACAAACAGCAGAACAATGCCCAGCCAGAACGACGGGGTGGAAGCCAGTACCAGCTCCAGCCCGCTCGCCAGCCGGCGTCCCCAGCGACGATGCGCCGTGGTCACGGCGACGACCAGTGCAAAGATCACGCTGACCACCAGCGCTGCACCGGTCAGTTTCAGCGTGGGCAATAACTGTGATCCCACCAGCGGTCCCACATCGACGTTCAGCAGATAGGAACGACCAAAATCACCATGAGCAATTCGCCACAGATAGCTCAGATACTGCTGCCACAGCGGTTGATCCAGCCCCCACTCGGCGCGGATAGCCGCTTCGATGGCCGGTGTACGTACCTGCTCACCCACCAGCAGGCTGACAATGTCACCCGGTGCCAGCCAGACGCCAACAAACGACAGACTGACCGCCGCCCACAGCACCAGAACACCACCGCCAATGCGGCCGCTAATACGCCACCACAATGTGGTGGCAGGGGCCGGACGTGACCGCACGACATGTTTAAGGAGGGACGTGGTTTCGCTGCTCATGATGTTTGCCTTTAGTGATCGCTTAACCAGATGTCGTACGCATTTTCCGGCATCTGTTTGAAGGGACGGAAGCCGGCACCCTGCACGTAGCTGGCGGCGGCAATCTGATCTTCCGGCTCGTATAACGGGATGGCCACCGCCTGCTGCACAATCGCAAACTGTTGCAGCTGGCCATAGAAGCCGCGACGCGCAGAGGTATCGAGCGTGGAGGAGGCGGCTTTCAGCCACGGCAGCAGTTCAGGTGCCGATGTGCGGCTGTAGTTAATTGCCCCTCCCGCCTTCACCGGCAGGTAGTGGTTTTCAATATCGATACCGTCAGTTTCGGTATTGGAGTTGGCAATCGACCCAAACTGCCCGCTGTTACGCAGCTCGCTGTAGGTGCCGGAGTCGACATAACGCAGCTTCAGCTCAACGCCCAGTCGCTGGCGCGCCTGGGCCTGAATGGCCTGCAACAGCACGTCACGCTGATCGCGCACCGTGGCCTGCGCCTGAATAATTTCAATGCTCAGTCGCTGACCGTTCTTCGTACGGAACCCTTCCGCATCCCGCGATGTCCAGCCCGCTTCGTCCAGCAACTGGTTACCCAGCGTCGGGTTATTGCCGTATTTGCCTTCCAGACCTGCGTCATACAGCGGATCAACCGGTGAGGTGATGCCCCAGACGCGGGTGCGTTCGCCGCGATAGATCGACTTCAGGATCGGATCAATATCCAGGCCCTGTAGCAGCGCCTGACGCACTTTCTGCTCACGGGTCGGGCCATATTCCACATTCAGGAAGAGCGAGTAAGGCGTGCCGGCATTCAGCGCATGCTGATAGCTGAAGTCAGGGTTATCTTTAAATTCAGCCGCATCGTTCCCGGAAACCCCTTCAATCAGATCCACCTGACCTGATAACAACGCCCCGGTACGCACTGAAGATTCAGGCAGGAAACGGTAGGTCACACCATCAAGCCAGGCCGGCCCCTGATGCGCCGCGTTGGCCGATGCCCAGCGATAATCTTTGTTTTTCACATAGACAATCTGCTGGCCTTTTTCGTAGCGCTGGAGAATAAACGGCCCCGTTCCGGCGAGATCGGTTCCGCCTGATTTCAACTGCGGCGACTGCCAGGATTTTGGCGAAATCAACTTCAGCCCGGCAGCAAAGGAGAGGAAGGGCGAATACGCGTCTTTCAGTGTAATCACCAGCGTACTGTCATCCGGGGTTTCCACCGTGGCGATATGGCCGCCCAGTGCACACAGGCTTGAGCCTGCGCAGTAGGCCGGATCCTGAATATGGCGGAAGTTTTCCGCCACCGCATGGGCGTTGAACTTCTCACCATCGGAAAAGTGCACATCCTTACGCAGGGTGAAGTACAGGCGTTTCCCGCCGTCTTCAACGCGGTAGCGCTCGGCCAGCCACGGAACAAAGCTGCCATCGGCCTTACGTGCCAGCAGGGATTCATAGGCCACGCGCAGGATCAGTTCGGCCTTTGACTGGCCATTGAGCTGAGGGTTGAGCGTATTAGGCTCGGTTTCCACACCCCAGGTTAAAGTGCCTCCGGAACGCGGTTTATCAGCAGCAAAAGAAGAGGCAATAGAGATCGACAGCAATGACAACGTGGCCATCATGGCCACTTTATTATTTAAGCGCATAGTTTTCCCAGATAAGTCATCAACGCGTTCAGGCGGTGAGTGAGGTTTCAATAAAGTCGTGCACGTATTCTTTTATTTTGGCGTTTTGATATCGCTGCTGATCGAGCACCTTGGTTAAATACACCAGTTCCACGCCCAGTGGATTAATTGCCCGGTGAAAAGGTTGATAGCCGCGGCGTAAATAGAGATCGGTCAGCCAGGGATGTTTAATGGCGGTGGCTAAATAAACGGCAGGCGATTTTAAGGTGTCGCGCAGAAAACTTTCTTCGACATAGCGGATAATCCGGCTGCCTTGCCCCTGGCCTTTGTGAGCCGGATCAACGGCAAACCAGTGCAGGAACGGCCACGGCGCCAGCTGCCGCCTGGTCTCAGTCCACGGGAAGCGTGCCGTCAGCGTGGCCACCGGTTGTCCGTTCTGTTCCAGGACGAAGGTGGATTCACTGGCAATGACGGCGGCAACATCCCCCACCGAGGCCTGGGTAATGGTGAAATGAATACCCTGCGTTAATAACGGTGCATAGGCACGTTGTAACAGATCATGCAGTAATTCAGCGTCTTCCGGTTTAGCTAAACGAATACGTTCAGTCATGATCGCTCCACCTTTGTGGCGTTAAGGTGAGACAATTATTAACAGCATGATGAATAACTGTGAAAGATAAAAATATGATAACGATGCGTAGTTAAAAGCTTACTCTCAGGCAGGAAAGAAAAATAGGTACTGATAGGATAAAAACACAGTTCGGGGCACTGACGTGCCCCGGAATAATTAATGGCTTAACTGAGTGGTATAATTTGCCGCCACCCAACGGTAGCCGCTGCCGTCACGTTTGACATGACCGAATCCCGGGAAAGCAATATGTGCGGCCGCTACCCAGTCACCTTCCTGCGCCATCTGCGCCAGTACCGCTTCACGCGTCCGTACGGCCTGCTGCTGATCCACATCAAAGTGAATCGCCACATGCGGATCCGGCATCTGCACCGTTTTCGCATGAATGATATCGCCCCACAGTACCAGCGTCTGCCCTTCACTTTCCACGCGATAGAGCACACTGCCCGGTGTGTGTCCTGCTGCCGGAACCGCCCGGATGCCAGCGAATACCGTAGCCGGCGCAGAGAAGGTCGTCAGGCGACCGGCATCAATTACCGGGCGCAGCGTACGTTCAGACTCGGCAAAGGTATGCGCCTGGCTGGTTTCCACCTTGCTGGTGTTAGCAGGATTGAGCCAGAAATCCGCATCTTTCTTTTCCACATACACCTGCGCATTGGGGAACGCCGGCCTGCCGCTGCGTGAAACACCCCCAGAGTGATCGGCATGGATATGCGTTAACAGCACCGCATTGATGGTCTCTGCCGGATAGCCTGCTGCCGCCAGATTTTCCAGTAAATGCCCGCCGTTGTGGCCGAACAGATCCCCGGCTCCCGCATCCACCAGTACCCGCTGCTGGCCATTATCAATCACAAAGGCATTGATCGAGGTCTCCACCTGCGGAGTCATGGCATCGGCGGCCAACCGTTCACGCAACTGCTGCGGGGAGATATGAGTCAGTAATTTGTCCAGCGGAATCGTGACCGTGCCGTCAGACACGGCGGTGATGCGCAGCTTGCCCAGCGTCATACGGTAATAGCCCGGAGCCTGAGTTTCCAGCGGAGCTGGCGCTGTCGCCGCCAGGGCGGTGCCGGAAAGGGCCAGGCTGGCGATCAGCATTTTCAGAAGCGTCATGATAGTCTCACTTAGTCGTGTTGTTTTGGCGTGAATGACAGTATCCTGACCGCCTCATCATCATTCAAATCGATTAAAGTAATGAGCAACATCAGAGAAAATGATTTTAGTCGCATTGACCTGAATCTGTTGACGGTGCTGCTGGTGCTGCACCGGGAGGGGAGCGTATCCCGTACGGCTGAGCGGCTGCATCTGGGGCAACCTGCCGTCAGCGGCGCGCTGGCGCGGCTGCGCACCATGTTTAACGATCCGCTGTTTGTGCGCACGGCAAAAGGCATGGCGCCGACGCCGCGTGCGGAGGCGCTGGTCGTCTCACTGCTGCCGATGATGGAACGGATGCAGCAGGTGCTGTTTCAGCCGCCCACATTTAACCCGACAACGGACGAGCACACTTTCCGCCTGGGGATGAGTGACTGGGTGGAACGCTGGCTGATGCCGGGGCTGCTGGCGACACTCGCCAGCGAGGCACCCGGAATCCAACTGCAGACGACGGCCAGCGATCCGTTTCTCGACGAAGAGCTGGTGCAGCGCGATAAGGTTGATGTGGCGATCTCTGTCGGGCAGGGGGCGCCTGCGGATGTCATCCGTGAGCCTGTCGTTCGCATGGGGTTTTGTACGCTCTGGCACCCCCACCAGTTAGCACTTACTTCGCCGCTAACCATTGAAGAATATCTCTCTCACGATCACCTTCTGGTTTCTTATCGGGGAGCCAGCCACAGCCAGATAGACGAACAGCTGGGCCGCCAGAATCTCACTCGCCGGGTACGCTATGTGACGCCGCATTTCTCGTCACTGCCGTTAATGCTGAAGCAGATCCCCGCGCTGACCACCGTTCCCACCGGGCTGGCCAGCGGCTGGGTTGACCATTATGGTTTATGCCGTAGCGCCGTTCCGGTCAGCGCCCCGGACTTTACGCTCTCCCTGATGTGGAACACCCGCCGCAGTCACGACCCGGCATTGCTGTGGCTACTGGAAAAACTGCGGGGGGAGATGGGTAAAACGGGTGAGGATGAAACGACAGCCAGCGCGGATTGGATGTCTGAGCGAGACCAACCGACATGCCAGGAACGAGAGGATTTTTAATGTGAAGGCAGAAACGGAGTACGCCAGTGAAGACGTACTCCAGGCGGTAAGGCTTTATCCGTTTTATCAGGCTGTTTAATCGCATCCCGGTTCGGATTCATCGCCCATGGCATAAGTACACTCGAAAGGGTCATACCATTTGTTGTCTTTGTGAAAAAAATAGATGGCCTCTTTGTTCCCGAAGTTACCCGAAGTGAATCCACTTGACTGTAGTGTAAAGCTCACTGAATTTCCGTCTTCGAAGGTAACTTTTCCTACTGTTATGCACGGTGAATAATACTGATTCCCTATTGAACCACCCTCGTCCATTCTGGTAGCCTTATTAAAGTAGTCAATAAGTTGTTCTTTAGTTGGACTGAACAATGCACACCCTTCCTGCTCAACCTTACTGCGCCCTTCATCGACGATGTCATATTTGAGGTTCTCAATATTTTTGACCTCCTTTGAATATGAAAAACCTGAAAATAAATAAATGATAAAAAATGCCATTAACTTTATATTGACCATTTTTCAGTTCTCGCTGCTGTACGTGTCTTCAAACGGATCTGTCCATTGATAGTCATCATAAAATAATGTTGCCACATCTCCAGTATCCCAGAGCAAGGTTCCCCCGCCACTGGAGGATATTTTCCACTCGCCTCGTGTGTTATCGCTAAACTTAACTTCACCTCTGGAAAAGCAGGGAGAATAGCGATCGTGAACATTGAATTTTAATGGAACTGGATAAGATTTTGAAAAAAAGGATCTTACATCCACCTCTGTAATGACGAATGTCCGACAGCCACTTTTAACATTTTCCGATGCATCTTCGCTTTTACCCACTTCATTGATTTTTATCTCAACAATTTTCCTGGACGGTACATGTGTTGCAAAAGCTACAGGGATGGCGAATACCAATAATAATATAAAATAGCCGTACCTTACCATTTTGCAGTGCCTGCCTCAGTCTTAACTTTGTATGACACTTCCGGATGTCTAAACACCTCAGACATTGATATTTTCAACGTATCCGACAATTCATAAACAAGCCATTTTAATGCACTGTTTTGTGCATCATTGACTGTTTCATAAATGGCATTTTCTCCCTCACCGGAAACAGGTTTACCCACAACTTCAATGCCTAATGAGTCGAAATTCGCTGGATACCTTTCAGGATATGATTTCTTCTGTTCTAAATGAGAAAGTTTTTTATATTTATTTAAAAATGGTCTTATTGTGGAAATCTCAGATGGAGTGCATTTTTTCTCCATGTAACACCTGGATCTTATATTTCCAACATGATTTGTCACTTTAAACAATGACGCGGTTTGATAGATCTTACCTTCTTTATCTATCAAGAAATGAGCGCCGTTTGCACCTGCACTTTGGTAGCTATTGAAAGCACTCTCAGCAGTTGAACCACCGGTCTGATGCACCACAATCCCATTCACTTGATCCATATCCCCACGTTCTATCGTACGGAATCGTTTTACACTAATACGTGTTGCATCTACTAAACCATTTTTATCCACAAATAACATATTTACCCTTCCTTGTGTTCAGCTTACTTAAATGATGGCATTCGCTTTAATGTCGAACCCTGTAGAAATCGTACCCGCAGATGTCCCTTCCGCATTCTGTAGAACATAATCAACCTTTACGCGTGAGAAAGAGAGTGCGACCTCCTCTCTGGCGGCAGGCATGGTGTTATAACCGACAGACTCAACCCCGGTAATAATAATTTCCTGAAGCGTGATACGCAGATATTCCAGTGGAGAACCGCCTGCTTTGCGCATGATCAGTACCGCCTCCGGGATATGTTTTCCGGTCAGGCAATACTGCAGAAGGTTTGGGCTGGCTTTATCGAAATAATGTTCAAAACGAAGATCCCCGACAATGCATTTCCCCGCACCGCCACCACTGCCAGAGTGCATATTCGCTGTTTGGCCCACAGACCAGTCCCAGCTAAGAACCTCAATATCTCCTTTGTGCGTAGCGTCCAGAGATTCCCCTGTAATACCCTCGATCTTTATAAAAACGTCCTGCGCCATAATTTCATCCCTGTTGAATACCAGTAAAAAATCTACACCTCAGGTAACGGGTTGAAATCCATGCATAACCCGTACCGCATGACGGGCAGCCTAAATAAAATAACGATCTGTTTGTGCCTGTCAGATCACACTATCCTCATAATGGACAAAAAATGACCTGATCTACTTCACCTTAAGACTGCTGTTCCGCTATCGCCTGTTGCAATACGCGGTAAACACGGGCATTCAGATGCGCCACGTTGAAACGCAAATATGCTGTCGCTGACTGGGAAACGCTGAACACATTCCCCGGGGCAAGTACGACACCCTCTTCCCGGCAACGCTGGGCGATCAGTGCAGAGTCAACGCCCTCCGGCAGGCGACACCAGAGGTAGAAACCGCCGCGTGGCACCATCCACGGAGTAATCCCCAGCGCGCTCAGGCGTTCGGTGGCCTCTTTTCTGGCGCGATCCAATCGCGTGATGACGTCAGCCAGATGTTTACGATAGCTTCCCCCGGCCAGTACGCTGGCGATCAGCTCGCTGGATAATGGGCTGGGGCCACCGAAGTTGGTGGCAATTTGCAGGTCAATCAGTCCTTCAATCCACTCTGCGCGACAGGCGATATAGCCACAGCGCACGGAAGCCGAAAGCGTTTTCGAGAAGCTGCCCGTACGGATGACGCGATCAAGCCCGTCGGGGATCGCCAGCCGTGGGGAAGGGTCAGGTTCGAAGTCGGCAAAGATATCATCCTCAATGATCAGGGTGTCGTTTGCCGCGGCGGCACTCAGCACCCGATAGGCCGTTTGCGCGGAAAGACAGGCGCCGGTGGGATTATGCAGCGCGGAGTTGGTGATATACAGGCGCGGACGCACCGTCGCGACAACCTGCTCAAACACCGCAATATCCGGCCCGGTTGGGGTATAGGGCACACCGACTATATTCACCTGATGAGCACGCAGCAGTGCCTGGAAATTGAAGTAGCAGGGGTCGTCCACCACCACGCTGTCACCTGGACGCAGCAGAAAGCGGCAGAGTAAATCCAGCGCCTGGCTGCCCGACCCGGTCAGCATCAGTTGTTCCATCGAGGCCGAAAGCCCTTCGCGGGCGAAACGAGCCAGCAGCAGATGCCGCAGAGTCGCTGACCCTCGCGAACTGCCATAATCCGTCAGTAGCGTATCGGAAGAACGCGTCAGCTGGCGTAAACCTTTGCGCAGCGCCTCATGGGGCATCCAGTCGGCAGGCAGCCAGCCGCAGCCGGGCGTCAGCTCCCCGGCACTGGCATCCAGCGACTGGCGCGAGACCCAGAACGGGTCAACTTCGCGTCGCCGCGAGTTGCTGTTATCCGCCAGACTTCGGGTGACCAGCGGGGTTCCAGAAACGTAGAAACCCGCCCCGCGACGCGCACGGATCAGCCCTTCGGCTGCCAGCCGATCATAAGCCTCCACCACCGTAGAAGGGGAAACCGTCATCATGGCGGCATAGCGCCGCACCGACGCCAGCCGATCGCCCGGTACCAGTGCGCCTGTCGCTATCCTGCGGCGAATATCATCAATCAGTGTTTCTGTGCGGGTCATGCGTTTTCAGCCATCAACTGTATGGGTGGTGTAAGCCATACAGAACAACAAAATTGTATGGCAGTGTATCTTCGAACTGCACGCGATGCGCTCTACTATCTGCGGGAGTTTACCGTTTATATTCATAGCAGAGGACATATGGCGCGAGCAACAGCAGGGTGGTGGAGTGGGCTTTCCGGCGTGATCATTTTCAGCGGGTCACTGCCTGCGACAAGGGTAGCGATCGGGGGATTCTCGCCCCTGTTTCTGACCTCTGCCCGCGCGGTCATTGCCGCGTTACTGGCCGGGGGATTATTACTGCTATTACGTCAGAAACGTCCTGCGCGCAGTGATGCCCTGTCGCTGTTAATTGTCGCCACTGGCGTCGTCGTGGGTTTTCCGCTGCTGACCGCGCTTGCCCTGCGAGAGATGACTGCGGCGCATTCGCTGGTGTTTATCGGTCTGTTACCGCTTTCCACCGCCATTTTTGGCGTACTCAGAGGCGGTGAACGCCCCCGCCCGGCATTCTGGCTGTTCTCCCTGCTGGGTGCAGGCATCGTTGCGGGATTTGCCATCGCAAGCGACCAGGCGGGATCGTTAACCGGGGATCTGCTGATGGTGGCCGCTATTCTGCTGTGCGGTCTGGGCTACGCAGAAGGGGCCGGGTTATCGCGGCGGCTCGGTGGCTGGCAGGTGATCAGCTGGGCACTGCTGCTGGCGCTGCCGGTGATGGTGGTGACAGGGCTGATCAATTTGCCGCATAGCTGGCATGGCATCAGCGTTCCCGCGTGGTTCAGCCTCGGTTACGTCTCTCTGTTCAGCATGCTGATTGGGTTTATATTCTGGTATCGCGGGCTGGCACTGGGGGGCATTGCCGGGGTAGGGCAGCTCCAGCTTCTGCAACCTTTTTTCGGGCTGCTGCTCAGCGCCCTGTTCCTTCATGAACCCGTAGCCCTCGGAATGGTGGCCTGTGCGGGCGCGATTATTCTCTGCGTGGCGGGGGCGAAACGCTTCGCCTGAAAGGCGGTACCCGGAAGAAACCGGGTATCAAAACTCAATCAGTCGCTGATACAAAAGCTGCACAATATCCTGTCGTTGAGACAGTACCGCGTGTGCCCGAATCCGAAACCCGTCGACGGAGTAAAGTACCCGGTAACCCTTCTGCGTTTTGCATTCGCGATAGCGGTCAGAACCAATTTTTAGCAATTCAGGGCACAGCTGGCAGCCCACAGGAAAAGCGGACACTTTGCTTTCGAACTCATCAATAATGCACTCAATGACGGGAAAAGGCGCAACGCCGCAGGCGATAAGATGATTTCTCAACTGCAATAATGTGCTTCTTGCCGTCCCGGTGTATTCAATCGTGACATCTGCCATTCCGGTTAGTTATCCAGGCTGGCTAACAGTTGATCGCGTGAGTAAACCTTACCCTCAGCCGCATCTTTTTCCGATAACGTCATCAGTTTCAGCAACGCAACGGCACTGTCGCGAGCCTGCCTGTCAGCATAGGATTCGATAACGTAGGCCGGGATACCATTCTGCGTCACGATGATAGGCTCGGAGACGTCGAGCGTGGCGGCATTTTTTTTAATGTGGCTGATCGTTTCTACTCTCACTGGATTCTCCCGTTGAACGTGTTGCGCAACCGGTCTGAATATAGACCATTAAAAGATGATTATCCCCGTTTGATGCAAAAAAAACCAGACCGGAGTCTGGTTTTTATACCCGTTACGCTTCGGGGAAAGGCATGGCGTTACCCGGCGCTTCCCGGTGAATATGCAGGAAGGTCAGGTGCCGTTCATACTGGTCGAGAATGTCATTGATGATCTGCTCACGGGTGTAGTCCATCAAATCGTTGCCCTGTGTCCCCTCCAGCAGGAAGGTCTCCAGACGGAAGTAGTCCGATTTCCCACTGCGTGCACGATAAGTAAACGCCGGAACCGAATAACGCTGCGGCCAAATCTGGTAGAGGAAGCTCTGCTCATCAGCCATATCCACCAGCAGTTCCAGATGGTTCAGACGCTCGTCATCCACGGCGGGCAGCTCATTCACCTGCACTTTCGCCCCTCGGCGCTCCAGCTCACGTCCCACCTCTTCCATGGCAGGGCGGCAAACTTCATCCAGCATTTTACGCGTATGAGTGGTACCCGGATAGTTCATCACACGCGAGATACGCTGTTTCCAGTTAAGGCGATCGTCGCGCGATACCGGTACCGGTGGCGTGTTCACTGTTGCACTGGCACGGCGATGATCTTCCACGCGCAATGATTTATACAGACCGGCCATCACAAAGAAGATCACAAAGCTGAACGGCAGCCCCATGATCACCGTGGTTTTCTGTAATGCTGTGACGCCGTTCACCATCAGCATCCCCAGCGTCAGCACACCAATGGCAACCGACCAGAAGATACGCAGCCAGTTGGGCGCATCATTATTGATGTCGGCCAGACGCGAGGTAAAGTTACCCAGCACCAGGGAGCCGGAGTCAGCGGAGGTAACATAGAACAGCAGTCCGGTAATGGTGGCCACCGAGGCACTGAAGGTAAAGCCAGGATACTGCGCCAGCAGACTGTAGAAACCCCGCTCCGGATGCGCCATGGTCTCCTCAGCGAAAGCCATATTGCCGTGAATGATCTCATACAGTGCGCTGTTACCGAAGATCGACAACCACAGCAGGGTGAAGATAAACGGAATGGTCAGCGTTCCCACCACAAACTGACGAATGGTACGTCCACGGGAGATACGTGCGAGGAACAGACCGACAAACGGCGACCAGGCAACCCACCAGGCCCAGAAGAACAGCGTCCAGTTGTTCATCCACTCGGTCGGACGGTCAAAGGCGAAACTGTTCAGCGTCATGCCCATAAAGCGGTTGATATAATCCCCGACGTTGAGCACCAGCGCGTTCAGCAGGAAGCTGGTATCGCCAACAAACAGCACGAACAGGATCAGACCAAAGGCCAGCAACACGTTGAGTTCTGACAGGAAGCGAATGCCTTTATTCACCCCGGAGGTCACAGAGATGGTGGCCATGATCACCGACAGGACAATCAGCCCGGCCTGCGCTGTCAGCCCTTCCGGTACGTCAAACAGCACCTTCAGCCCGTAGTTAAGCTGTACCACGCCAATACCGAGCGTGGTGGCAATACCAAAGATGGTCCCCAGCACGGCAGCGATATCCACGGTATGACCAATGGGCCCGTTAATGCGCTTACCAAAAATAGGGTAGAGCGCCGAACGGATAGTGAGCGGCAGGCCATAACGGTAGCTGAAGTAGCCGAGGGCGATGCCCATCAGGGCATACATGGACCAGCCAGTCAGACCGTAGTGGAACAACGTCCAGACCATCGCCTGACGCGCCGCTTCCATCGTCTGGCCCTGGCCTTCCGGTGGCATCATATACTGGGTGACCGGTTCCGCCACCGAGAAGAACATCAGGTCGATACCGATACCCGCAGCGAACAGCATGGCCGCCCAGCTCATCAGGCTGAATTCAGGTTTCGACTGTTCAGGACCGAGCTTGATGGAGCCAAAGCGTGAGCAGGCCATGAAAATCACGAACACGATGTACAGCGTGGCCGCCAGCAGGTAGTACCAGCCGAAGGTGTTGGATACCCAGTCGAGGGTGCGATTAATCCAGCGGTCGGAAAAATCAGTGAACAGGATAGTGGTAAAGGAGAACAGCAGGATAAGCGCTGCTGAGGTATAGAAAACCACGGGATTAATACGATCTTTTTGAGGTTTTCCTGGTATTTCAGTCGTCGGCATAATGTCTCCGCAAAAAATGCTCAAGAAAATAACCTGAAGTCCGCTCTGCGAAGCGCGCATTAGCGCATACTGGGTAACATCCGCCGTATATCCGCTAATTACACTGGGAGAACCATCAGGGTGATTATCAGGTGTAATATATTGATTAATCGTTAGTGTTTTTGATCTACGTCGCCCCCTGAAAGTAAATTTTGTGTAAACAAGAACAGGAATGATAGGTTTTATTGATTGAGCATTCAATTAAAAAAAACTTCATCGTCTCATTCTGTCCCATTTTTTCCGTACGAAAACCTCATGTCACTTGACGATTGTCACCCGGTAAAATACAACTAGTCCCTGTCAGGGGAGTCTCGCCAGAGAGACTGAGAGGCTAATGAGCGATTTTTCGCGGCTTAGCGACCCTTAGAACCTGACCCAGTTGATACTGGCGTAGGAAGACGCGTACCCGATGGCGTATCAGCCAGGGTACCTGCCACGTGGGCTGGCTTCTGATCGTCCCCGTCTTTTCCTTACTCTGTATCACGGGTCTCCGCATCGATTGAGAGGCTAACGTGAAACCATTTATTCCCCCCTTTATTTGTACCGGAAACCGCACATCATGAGCCGCTGGTCGGTGATCGGTGATGGCGTCGCCGGGCTTTGTGTTGCCACGTTACTTGCTGAACGGGGTGAATCCGTTGAAGTGATCACCGCAGAGCAGCACTGTGCCGCATCGCACTGGGCGGGCGGTATGCTCGCCCCCTGGTGCGAAGGTGAAAGTGCCCCCGAAGAGGTGATCGCACTGGGTCAGCGTTCCGCGCCCTGGTGGTCGGCCCGCATTCAGGGAGTGGAACATCAAGGCACTCTGGTGGTGGCACCCGCACGTGATACCCCCGAACTCAGCCGTTTTGCCCGCATGACGCGGGCGCATCAGTGGGTAGAGCCGGCATCGCTGGAACCCGCGCTGGAAGGGCGTTTTGCCCGTGGGCTGTTCTTTGCCGGGGAAGCACACCTTGATCCACGCAGTGCGCTGCACCAGCTACGGGCGACCCTGCAACGCAGGGGTATTCCTTTTCATACGGGCAATCCCGGCGGGACAGTCATTGACTGCCGGGGGATTCATGCAGCCCCTGATCTGCCTGAGCTACGCGCCGTACGCGGGGAGATGCTGATCCTGCACAGTGAAGAGGTGCAGTTCTCACGCCCCATCCGCCTGCTGCATCCCCGTTTTCCCTGCTATCTGGTGCCGCGTGCCGGAGGGCGCTTTATGCTGGGTGCAACGATGGTGGAAAGCGACGATAACAGCCCGATCAGCGCACGCGCCATGATGGAACTGCTCAGCGCCGCCTGGGCTATCCACCCTGCGCTGGCTGAAGCGCGGATACTGGAAAGCGGCACCGGGTTGCGCCCCGCTTATCACAATAATATCCCCGCCATTCGCTACCAGAACGGCGTCTGGTCCCTGAACGGCATGTATCGCCACGGCTTTCTTCTCGCGCCAGTCATGGCGGAAAAACTGATGCTGCAACTGCAGCAGGAAAACCTGATATGAAAATCCAGCTTAACGGCCTCCCGATCGACACCACCGCCCGCACGCTGGCGGAACTTTTGCGTGAACAGCAGATGGATGCGGGCTGCGTGGCCAGCGCCCTTAACGGCGAGTTCGTCCCACGCTCGCGCTATGAAACACAGCCACTGACCGCAGGCTGTGAGCTTGAAGTGTTATCACCGATGCAGGGAGGGTAAAACATGTTTTACGATTTTATTCCGCAGTCACGTTTTTTGCTCGGCACTGCCGGGTATCCCTCTCCGGCGATCCTGCAACAGGCGATTGAGGCCTCCGGCAGCGAAATCATTACCGTCAGTCTGCGCCGTGAAGGGCGGCAGGGTGCGGCATTTCGCGACCTGCTAACCGGGCTGAACAAGCGGGTGCTGCCCAATACCGCAGGATGTCATAGTGTAAAAGAGGCGGTGACCACGGCGCATATGGCGCGCGAAGTCTTTAATACCCGCTGGATAAAACTGGAGGTGATTGGTCACGCTGATACGCTGCAACCCGACCCCTTTGCCCTGGTGGAAGCCGCCCGCATCCTGTGCGCTGAGGGATTCCAGGTGTTTCCCTATACCACGGAAGATCTGATCCTCGGCGAAAAGCTGATTGAAGCGGGCTGTGAGCTGCTGATGCCGTGGGGCGCGCCGATTGGCTCCGGCCAGGGGTTACGCAACATTGAGGGGCTGCGTTCAATGCGTGCCTGGTTTAAAGGCATTCCACTGATTATCGATGCCGGGATCGGCGCACCCAGCCAGGCTGCACAGGCAATGGAAATGGGCTTTGACGGTATCCTGCTGAATACGGCCGTGGCCAAAGCACAGGATCCGGTACGCATGGCCGGGGCGTTTTCTGCCGCTATCCACGCCGGTCACGATGCCTGTCATGCCGGCCTGGTAGAGCGCCGTGATATGGCCAGCGCCTCCACGCCGATTTTTGGTATGGCGCAATTTCTCTCACGGGAGCCATAACGGATGGACCGATATCAACGACAAACCATGCTGCCTGAGATCGGCGAGGCAGGGCAACAGGCCCTGCTGCAAGCCCGCGTGCTGGTGATCGGTGCTGGCGGGCTGGGTGCCACACTGCTGCCACTGCTGGCCGGGGCCGGGGTGGGCTACATCAGGGTGTATGACGGGGACCGGGTAGAGGAGCACAACCTGCACCGCCAGACGCTGTACAGTATGCAGGACTGCGGGAAGCGTAAAGTCGACTGCGCGCAGCGTGCACTCAATGCACGTAACCCGGACTGCGTAGTCGATGCACGGCCGCAGGCACTGAGTGCCAGCATGATGGCCGACGCGCTGGACGGTATCGATCTGGCGATCGATGCCGCCGATAATTTTGCCGTCACCTATCTGCTTTCCGATGCCTGTCAACCGCGTCATATTCCGCTGGTCAGCGCCTCGGTACTCGGTCGTCAGGGCTATGTTGGGGGCTTCTGTGGCACTGCCCCGAGTTATCGTGCCCTGTTCCCGCAACTGCCGGGCAACGCGGCGAACTGTAACACGGCAGGTGTCATGGGCCCGGCGGTGGCCACGCTGGGTGCCATGCAGGCGCAGATGACCCTCAGTATTCTGCTCGGGCTGACGCCTTCACCGCTGGGCTGTCTGATCAATTGCGATTTCACCACCTGGCATTTCCGCCCGTTCCGTTTTGACGGTGCCGGTGAGCCTGACCAACCTGTCGTGCCGTTTATCGATCGCCACCTGCTGAACAGTGAAGACTGTATTGTTGAACTGCGCAGCCGCGAGGAAGCCCCCGACAGCGTGGCGAGTCACGTTCACCGGGTGCTGCCTGAGGAACTCAATCACTGGCAGCCCCCTGCGGATTGCCGCATCGTTCTGGTGTGCGCCAGCGGGATCCGCGCGGCAAAAGCGGCGAAGGACCTGCAACTCCGGGGCATCACTCAGCTGGCGATTATGGCGGCAGACCGATAGAAAAATAAAAGACACCCTGTGGAAGGTAAGGGATGACAGCTTCAATTGTTATGTTATAACATAACAATAATGTTTATGCGGATGGCCCGGTACTGCCCGGCGCAAACACGCTGTCAACGCCTGAGAGGATGTCATGATGCAAGAAAAATACGCTTTACCCGGTAACGATACCCGCCTGCCCGTAACCGTTTTGTCGGGTTTTCTCGGGGCCGGGAAAACGACACTGCTTAACCATATCCTGAACAACCGTGAAGGGCGCCGCGTGGCGGTGATCGTCAACGATATGTCGGAAGTGAATATTGATGCGTCACTGGTGCGCGACGGGGGTGCAGAGCTGTCGCGCACCGACGAGAAGCTGGTGGAGATGAGCAACGGTTGCATCTGCTGCACATTGCGCGAAGATCTGCTGCTTGAAGTAAACCGCCTGGCACGCGAAGGGCGCTTCGATCAGCTGGTGATCGAATCGACCGGCATTTCAGAACCCCTGCCAGTCGCGGAAACCTTTACGTTCGAAGATGAAACCGGGGAGAGCCTGTCCGCCGTGGCACGCCTGGATACCATGGTGACCGTTGTCGATGGCTACAATTTCCTGCACGACTATGAATCCCGTGACAGCATCCGTTCACGCGGTGAGTCGCTGGGTGAGGGCGATGAACGCTCGGTCGTCGATCTGCTGATTGAGCAGATTGAATTCTGCGACGTACTGATACTGAACAAAATCGATCTCATCAACCCCAATCAGCGCACACGGTTATTTGCCATCCTGCGCAGCCTCAACCCCCGCGCACGCATTGAATGTGCCCGTTTTGGTGAAGTTCCGCTGGACCGGGTACTGAGTACCGGTCTGTTTGACTTTGACGAGGCGGCACAGGCTCCGGGCTGGATGCAGGAGTTACGCGGCACCCATGCCCCGGAAACCGAAGAGTACGGTATCAGCAACTTTGTCTGGCGCGCCCGTCGCCCGTTTCACCCCGAGCGTTTCTGGGCATTATTTTCCGCAACACTGCCAGGCGTCGTGCGTTCGAAAGGCTATTTCTGGCTGGCATCACGGCCTGGTTATGCCGGCAACTGGTCGCAGGCTGGGGGCGTGGCACGTCAGGGGATGGCGGGTAGCTGGTGGGTCAGCGTGCCACGCGAACGCTGGCCACAGGATGAGGAGTCCCTGCTGGACATTATGCACCACTGGCAGGAAGGCATCGGGGATGCCCGACAGGAACTGGTATTTATCGGCATAGAGATGGATGAAGCCAGGCTGCGTCAGCAGTTGGATAACGCACTGCTGACGGAGAGTGAGATGGCGGCTGGCCCGCAGAGCTGGGCCAGATTGCACGACCCGGTTCCCGCCTGGTTTAACTGATCACCCCTGCCAGGGACGGCAGGTACCCGGTTAATTATTGCATCTGGCGTTGGCGCTCAGTATCGTGTGCGCAATTTCTTCAGACTCGCCGGACACCACAATGACCTCTCATACCCCAAAAGATCCTTTGCATGGCCTGACGCTGGAAGCCCTGTTAACTGCGCTGCAAGCGCGTTATGGCTGGGAGGCGCTGGCGAAGCGCGTCAATATCAACTGTTTCAAAAGCGATCCGAGCATTAAATCCAGCCTGAAATTCCTGCGCCGCACTCCATGGGCGCGTAAAGAAGTCGAAGAGTTGTACATTGCTTCACTGGATGAGGTGGAAGAAGCCCCGGCAGACGGCCCCTGGGGCAACTGGCAGGGGAAGAAATAGTCGCCTGATCGCGCGCTGATGGTGCAACACATTTTATAAGTGGCACACATTATGCTTAATACGCTTATCCAATTTCATCGCTGGAGAGCGTCTAATGCGTGCCACCACACCTTCACCGCTTATGTACCTGACAGCATCGCGACAGTGTGAAATTGCTAATCTGCGTAATTTGCTCCATACCGGCCATCTGACAGCCATCATCAGCCAGCTTATCCATGAACTGCAGCGCGAACGCGGTGCCAGCAATATCTGGCTCTGTTCTAAGGGACGGATGTTTGGCGACGAACTCCCCCAGCGTGCACGCCAGGTCAGCCAGATCATCGCCAGTATGATGGCAAAACTGCCCGCCATTCCCTCTCCGGAGAACGCATCACAGGGCAGCAGCCGGGTATTCAGCAGGATTGCCTCTGCGATCTACGCGCTGAGCGAGCTGCCCGCGCTGCGGGATGCCATCCGCCAGTTCACGCTTAGCCACGCCCAGGCCATGGCACAGTTCAATCACATTATCCGGCAGTTGCTGAACCTCGCTTTTGAAATGATCGATACCGCTTCTGACCCTGAAGTATCCCGCGCCCTGATTGCTATGTTCAGCTTTATTCAGGGGAAAGAGCTGGCAGGGCAAGAAAGAGCCACCGGATCTGCCGGTTACGCCGCGGGTGAATTCAGCCAGGAGCAGAGCGAGAGGATGGTGGCGCTGATCGGTGCACAGGAGCGCTGTTTTTCCAGCTTCAGCCAGTTTGCCGATGAGGAAAACCTGCAACGCTGGCGCAGCATTGCCACCTGCGACAGTGATGTCGAACGGCTGCGGCGCATTGCCTGCACACGCACAACGCCGGAAGCCGGAGGGACAGAGATGGCCCTGCGCTGGTATCAGCTGATGACCCGTCGTATCGACGGCCTGAAGGTGATCGAAGATGGCCTTGCGCACCACCTGACCCGCTGCTGTCACGACAGCATACGCCGTGCTGAAACCCGGCGCGAGGAGCAGGACGAGGATATCCATCAGGCGGTCAGCGGGCTTGAAAATCGCTCAGCGTACAGCGTTTATGTGGCAGGGCGCGACGGGTTTCAGCAAGAGGTACAGCAACTGGATAGCGGGGGACTGACACCGCAGTTGGGACGTTCAGTACTGGAGCTGGTTCAGGCCCAGTCCGAGAGGTTACAGGCCCAGGACAACGAGCTGGCTGCGATGCGTGCCACGCTGAATGAACGTAAACAGATTGACCAGGCCAAGGTGTTGCTGATGCGTCACCACAACTATAACGAAGAGCAGGCCTGGCAGACCCTGCGTAAGATGGCGATGGACCAGAACAGACGTATTGCCGATGTTGCCATCGCACTGCTCTCCGTGGCCGCCGCTTTTACGTCACGCGCAGAGTAATACTTGCACAAACAGTGGGCACTCTGTGCTTCGCAATGGGGCACGGGTCGTTCGCTGTGAACTTCTCAACAGGATAACCCGCACGGCAAACGCCTGACACCATGCGGTTATTCCTTCCTCTCCTGACCTGGCACATCGCTTGCATGACTAAAAAAACATAATCACGCATTTTTGCACCAATGGCGGTGTAAGAGTGCTTTGGATAAAGGCGTCCAACCGCATGCTCAGGCATGCCGGTAGGACGCCTTTTTTTATGCTTTTTTTCAGGAAGCCAGACGATGAGCAAACCGATTTTTCCGCTATCCAGACGTCAATTTCTTACGGGTAGCGCCCTTCTGGGCGGCAGCTACCTTGTTCCCGGGCTGATGAACAGCGTCTGGGCTGCCGGCTCCGATGCCCCGGAGAAAACCAATATTCGGGTAGGCTTCATTCCCTTAACGGACTGTGCCCCCGTCGTTATGGCGGCGGTAAAAGGCTTCGACAAAAAATATGGCATCACCCTGACTCCGACCAAAGAAGCGAGCTGGGCTGCCGTGCGCGACAAACTCACCTCGGGAGAGCTGGATGCTGCACATGTGCTGTACGGCATGATCTATGGCTTGCAGCTGGGTGTCGCCGGGCCACAGCATGATATGGCGAACCTGATGACACTGAATCAAAACGGCCAGGCAATCACGCTATCAAATCAGTTGAAAGAAGCAGGCGTCACTACGGCGGAGGGGCTGAAAAAGACCATTGCAGCTCAACCCGCAGGCAGCTACACCTTTGCTCACACCTTTCCCACCAGCACCCATGCCATGTGGCTTTATTACTGGCTGGCCAATGCCGGTATCGACCCTTTTGCCGATGTCCGTACCGTCGTGGTACCGCCGCCACAGATGGTGATGAACATGAAAATCGGCAATATGAGCGGCTACTGCGTAGGCGAGCCATGGAACCAGCGTGCCATCAGCGACAACATCGGTTTTACCGCCGAAACCACCCAGAATATCTGGCCCGATCATCCGGAAAAAATCCTGGGCACCCGTGCAGCATGGGTGAACGAGAACCCTAACAGCGCGCGGGCACTCACCGCCGCGGTGCTGGAGGCCGCACGCTGGATCGATGCCTCTGACGACAACCGCCGTGAAACCGCGCAGGTGATCGCCAGCCGCGCCTACCTCAACACCAAACCTGAAACCATTGAGGGCCGCATGCTGGGCCACTACGACAACGGTCTGGGAAAACGCTGGCAGGATGCACACCCGATGCGTTTCTTCAACGACGGGCAGGTCAACTACCCCTGGCTGTCTGACGGAATGTGGTTCCTCACGCAGCAAAAACGCTGGGGTCTGCTGAAACAGGAGCCGGATTATCTGGCCGTGGCAAAGCAGGTTAACCGCATTGATATCTACACACAGGCAGCCAGCGCGGCAGGCAGCATCTCACTCCCGCAGAGCGGGATGCGCAGCAGCACCCTGATCGACGGCAAAGTCTGGGATGGCAGCAATCCGGCAGAGTATGCCGCCAGTTTCGCCCTCAAAGCAGGAGGTCAGTCATGAAAAATCAGGCAACCGTCATACCGCTGGTGAACGAAACCACCACGCAGCATGCACAAATCATCCCGCTGAATAACCACCCTGCACCTAAAACGCGGCGACGCTATACGCTGCGCCCGCTGTTCCAGCGCATCATTCCTGGCGTATGTGGGATGATCCTGCTGCTGGGCGTGTGGCAGATTGCCGCACTCTACAGCACCGGTTTTCCCGGACCGCTCTCCACCTGGCAGGCGGCAGTCACGCTGTTCGCCGATCCCTTCTACAACGCCGGGCCCAACGACCAGGGTATTGGCTGGAACGTCCTGGCTTCGCTGCAGCGTGTCGCTATCGGGTTTGGCCTGGCGGCACTGGTCGGGATCCCGGCGGGCTTTCTGCTGGGAAGATTTCTGTTTTTAGGGCGCATGTTCAGCCCGATTATTGCCCTGCTGCGCCCCGTCAGCCCGCTGGCCTGGCTGCCCATTGGTTTGCTGCTGTTCCAGCGCGCAGAACCGGCTTCCAGCTGGACTATTTTCATCTGTTCCATCTGGCCAATGGTGATCAATACGGCAGAAGGCGTGCAGAGAATTCCCCGGGACTACCTCAACGTTGCGCGGGTGCTCAACCTCTCCGAATTCACCATTATGCGCAAAATCCTGTTCCCGGCGGTGCTGCCCGCGGTACTGACCGGCGTACGCCTCTCCATTGGCATTGCCTGGCTGGTCATCGTCGCCGCCGAGATGCTCACCGGAGGCCTGGGCATCGGATTCTGGATCTGGAACGAGTGGAACAACCTCAACGTGGAAAACATTCTTATCGCCATTGCGATTATCGGTGTGGTCGGTCTGCTGCTGGAACAGGTGCTGATGCTGCTCGCACGCCGCTTTTCCTGGCATGACAGCCAGCAGGAGAACAAATAATGCCGAACATTATTGATGTACAGCAAGTCAGCCAGCGCTTTAACACCGCCCAGGGCGATTTCCTCGCGCTGGATAACGTCAGCTTCAGCATCCGCAAAGGCGAAACCCTGAGCCTGATCGGGCATTCCGGCTGCGGGAAATCGACGCTGCTGAATCTGATCGCCGGACTGACGCTGCCCAGCGAAGGCGGTCTGCTGTGTGATAACCGGGAGATCGCCGGGCCGGGACCAGAGAGAGCGGTGGTGTTTCAGAACCACTCGCTGCTGCCATGGCTGACCACCTACGACAACGTGGCGCTGGCGGTAAACCAGGTCTTTAAAGGCAGTATGAGCAAGGCAGAACGACACGAATGGATCCTGGAAAATCTTGAACAGGTGCAGATGGGGCATGCCCGTGATAAACGGCCGGGCGAGCTCTCCGGCGGCATGAAACAGCGCGTCGGTATTGCCCGCGCGCTGGCCATGAAACCCAAAGTGCTGCTGATGGATGAGCCTTTTGGGGCTCTGGATGCGCTGACCCGCGCCCGTCTGCAGGACGCCGTGATGAGTATTCAGCAAAAACTGAATACCACCATCGTGCTGATCACCCATGACGTCGACGAAGCGGTGCTGCTCTCCGACCGCGTGATGATGATGACTAACGGCCCGGCGGCAAAAATTGGCGAGATCATGAATGTAACACTGCCCCGTCCCCGTTCCCGGGTGGCGCTGGCGGATGACCCACAGTATCACCAGTTGCGTCAGCGCGTGCTGCATTTCCTCTACGAAAAACAGTCAGCGGCATAAGGGGCACATCATGGCGGAACATCTGGTGGTGATCGGCAATGGGATGGCAGGCATGCGTATGGTGGAAAGCCTGTGCCAACTGGTGCCTGGCCGTTACCGCATCACAGTGATTGGCCGTGAACCGCTGGGCAACTACAACCGCATCATGCTTTCTCCGGTACTGGGCGGTGAAAAAGCCTTCGAGGAGACACTGCTGCATACGCCCGACTGGTACCACCAGCACGGCATCACGCTGTACAGCGGAGAAACCGTGACATCACTGGACTCGCACCGACAAACGCTGACCACCGGACAGCGGACCCTGAAGTGGGATCAGCTGGTGCTGGCCACCGGCTCACTGCCGGTTTTTCCTGAGATCCCCGGTATCCGGCTGCCGCATGTTCAGGGATTTCGCACCCTGGCAGATGTCGAACAGATGCTCAACAGCACGGGCCCTGTGGTCGTACTGGGCGGCGGACTGCTGGGTATCGAAGCTGCCGCGGCCCTGCGCCTGCGCGGACGCGCGGTCACGCTGATCCATCGAAACAGCTGGCTGATGGATCGGCAGCTTGATCCAGAAACCGGTGGTCTGCTGGCCGCCACACTGGCGCAGCGGGGTATCGACTGCCGCCTCGACACCGCGCTGAGCCGTGTCGATCCGACCAGGGTAACGCTGCGTGACGGCACCCGGCTTCCCGCCACCTGCGTGCTTATCGCTATCGGCGTGATACCCGACACCGCGCTGGCACGTGAAGCCGGGATCCCCTGCCAGCGCGGCGTGGTGGTAGACCGTCAGTGTCGTACCGCCCTGGCAGGTATCAGCGCGCTCGGTGAGTGCTGTGAAATCGAGGGTGAAACCTTTGGTCTGGTCGCCCCCTGTTTCGCCCAGGCAAAGGTGCTGGCACAGCGGCTGGCGGGCATGCCCGTTGCGGACTATGTCAGTGAAGACAATGGCACTCGCCTGAAAGTCAGCGGCATTGAGATGTTCAGCGCCGGGGATATCTCCTCACGACAAAACCGGCACAGCGCCAGCGCCTTTGATCCCATTGCGGGTCACTACCGGCGCCTTTTTTTTCGACAGCAACAGCTTGTGGGGATCCTGCTTTACGGGGATACCGGCGACAGCGCCACCCTGCTTGCCCACCTGCAGAACGCGACCCCACAGAGTCCGCACCTGCTGCTTAACCCGGAACACACAACGCAGCCACAGGCTGCAGGACATCATCAGATGAGCAAACCGACTCTTGTTGTTATTGGCCACGGCATGGTGGGCCACCATTTCCTTGAGCAACTGGTTAACCGACAGCTGCATCAGCAGTTCCATATTGTGGTGTACGGTGAAGAGCGCCATATGGCCTACGACCGGGTACATCTTTCGGAATATTTTGCCGGTAAGGGTCACGCCGAGCTGTCGATGGTGAGTGACCATTTTTTCGACGACTATGGCATCGAACTGCGCACCCACTGTGCGGTAACGGAAATTGACCGCCAGCGCCGCTGTGTTCGTGATACCCGCGGTCACGAGATGGCATGGGACAAACTGGTACTGGCCACCGGGTCCTGGCCTTTTGTGCCGCCCATCCCCGGTGGGGACAGCGACAGCTGCTTTGTCTATCGCACGCTGGATGACCTTGATGGCATCGCCGCTAAAGCACAGAGCGCGCGGCACGGCGTGGTGATTGGTGGTGGTCTGCTAGGCCTGGAAGCGGCCAATGCGTTGAAGCAGCTCGGTCTGGAAACGGCAGTGGTGGAGTTTGCCCCGCGCCTGATGGCCGTACAACTGGATGAGGGCGGGGCGGCCATGCTGCGGCACAAAATCGATGCGCTGGGGGTACAGGTGCTCACCGGTAAATCCACCCAGGAGATCGTCCGTCAGCAGGATGGCCGCTTACAGCTCCGCTTCGCGGATGGCAGCCAGATCGACACGGACCTGGTGCTGTTCTCAGCGGGTATACGCCCGCGTGACCAGCTGGCTGCCGCTGCCGGGCTGACCCTCGGACCCCGTGGCGGTATCGATATCAATAGCAGCTGTATCACTTCCGATGACGATATTCTGGCCATTGGCGAATGTGCACTGTGGAACGGGCAAATTTTTGGGCTGGTGGCACCAGGCTATCAGATGGCACGCGTGGCTGCGGCGGTACTGGCCGGGGAAGAAGCCGCATTTACCGGTGCCGATATGAGCACAAAGCTGAAACTGCTGGGCGTGGAGGTGGCATCGTTTGGCGATGCCCACGGCCGCACGCCTGGCAGCAAGAGCTACTACTGGAACAATGAACCGCAGGAAATCTTTAAAAAAATTGTCGTCTCTGCCGATGGCAAACAGCTGCTGGGTGGGATCCTGGTGGGCGACAGCAGCGAGTACAGCACGCTGCTGCAAATGATGCTGAACGGTATGCCGCTGCCTGCCGCTCCGGAACATCTGATCCTGCCGCAGCGGGAAGGCGGGGCGGTAAAAGCGCTTGGCGTGGCAGCGCTGCCGGACAGTGCCCAGGTCTGCTCCTGTCATAACGTCAGCAAAGGCGATATCTGTGCAGCGGTATCCGGCGGCTGTGGCGATATGGCTTCGTTAAAAAGCTGTACCAAAGCCGCTACCGGCTGCGGCGGTTGCACAGCGCTGGTAAAACAGGTGATGGAGTATCAGCTGGCCAGTCAGGGCGTGGAGGTGAAAAAGGATATCTGCGAACACTTTGCCCACTCACGCCAGGAGTTGCATCACCTGATCCGCGTCGGAGAGATCAAGAGTTTCGATGCGTTGCTGGCGAAGCATGGCCGCGGGCTGGGCTGTGAGATCTGCAAACCTCTGGTGGGATCACTGCTGGCATCGGTATGGAATGAGTACCTGCTTAAACCTCAGCATCTGCCGTTACAGGACACTAACGATCGCTACTTTGCCAATATTCAGAAGGATGGCACCTACTCAGTGGTACCACGGGTCCCGGCGGGTGAAATCACCGCACGTGGCCTGATTGCCATTGGCGAGGTCGCAGAGCGCTATAATCTCTACAGCAAAATTACCGGCGGGCAGCGCATCGACCTGTTCGGTGCCCGCCTCGAACAACTGCCGGATATCTGGGAGACGCTGCTGGCCGCAGGATTTGAGACCGGGCACGCCTACGGAAAATCACTGCGCACGGTGAAATCCTGTGTGGGCTCCACCTGGTGCCGCTACGGTGTTCAGGACTCCACGGGTTTCGCGATTGCGCTGGAAAATCGCTATAAGGGGCTGCGCGCGCCGCACAAAATCAAAATGGCGGTCTCTGGCTGTACCCGTGAGTGTGCGGAGGCACAGAGCAAAGATATCGGCGTGATCGCTACCGAGAAGGGCTGGAATCTTTACGTCTGCGGTAACGGCGGTATGAAACCTCGCCACGCCGACCTGTTTGCCAGCGATCTTGATGACGCCACGCTGATCCGCTACGTCGACCGCCTGCTGATGTTTTACATCCGCACCGGTGACCGGCTACAGAGAACCAGCGTCTGGATGGACAATCTGGAAGGAGGGCTGGATTACCTGCGCCAGGTCGTCATTGACGACTCGCTCGGCATTGCTCATGAGCTGGAACAGGAGATGGCCCGGGTGGTAGACAGCTACCAGTGTGAATGGCGTACCACGCTGGAAAGCCCGGACCGTCTGGCTCTGTTCCGTTCAACACTCAACAGCAGCCTGCCTGATGAAACCGTGCAGTGGCAGCAGGAACGCGGGCAGATACGTCCGTCCGATGCGCCTCTGGCGATTGTGCAGGATGCCACCCCTCTTCCCTGGACCGATATCTGCCGACTGGATGAAATTCCGGCGCAGGCCGGGATTGGCGCGCGCATCGGAACCCAGCGCATTGCACTGTTCCGCCTGAACGATCGGGTTTTCGTGCTGGATGATAACGAACCTGGCACGCGGGCCAGCGTCTTGTCACGCGGCATACTGGGCGATGCAGGCGGCGAACCGATGGTCATTTCACCGCTGTATAAGCAGCGTTTCCGCCTGAGTGATGGTCAGGCGCTTGACGGTAGCGGGCTCGCCGTACGTTGCTGGCCGGTGAAAATCGAACAGGACCGGGTCTGGGTAGCCAGTGAGGAGATGGCGCAGGTTCAGGTGGTAGCCTCATGAACACCACCTGTCCCTACTGTGGTGTCGGCTGCGGAGTGACCATCACCCGCGATGACAGTGACAGGGTGCAGGTCAGCGGTGATAAACAGCACCCGGCCAATCTGGGCCGCCTCTGCGTCAAAGGGGCGGCACTGGGCGAAACACTCGGCCATCAGGGCCGCCTGCTGCATCCGCAGGTCAACGGTGAGCGCGTAAGCTGGGAAAGCGCACTGGACACGGTGGCAGACCGCCTACAGACGGTGATCGGCGAATACGGCCCGCAAGCCGTGGCCTTTTACGCCTCAGGGCAGCTTCTGACCGAAGATTACTATGTGGCTAACAAGCTGATGAAAGGCTTTCTCGGCGTGGCCAATATTGATACTAATTCCCGGCTCTGCATGGCCTCGGCAGTGGTCGGCTACAAACGGGCACTGGGTGCAGATGCCGTCCCCTGTTGCTATGACGACCTGAACCATACCGATCTGGTGATCCTGGCGGGTTCCAATACCGCCTGGGCGCACCCGGTGGCGTTCCAACGCCTGGTTCAGGCCCGTAAAGAGAATCCCCGCCTGCGCGTAGTGGTGATTGACCCACGGCGTACCGCCACCTGCGATATTGCCGACCTGCATCTGGCGCTGAAGCCGGGCAGCGATGCCGCGTTGTTCACCGGTTTGCTGAACTGGCTGGCGCAGCATGGCGGTATCGATAACGAGATGCGTGCGGTCGTTAACGGGCTGGATGAGACGTCAGAATCCGCATCCGCATGGAGCAGCGAAGCGGTAGCGGACTTCTGCCAGTTGCCACAGGAGAAGGTGGAAACGTTCTTCCAGCTGTTCCTTCACGCCAGCAACGCACTGACGCTCTACTGTATGGGCATCAACCAGTCGAGCAGCGGCAGTGACAAATGTAACGCCATTATCAATGTCCACCTTGCCAGCGGAAAAATCGGCCGGGCAGGCAGCGGGCCATTTTCACTGACCGGGCAGCCCAATGCGATGGGGGGCCGCGAAGTGGGCGGTCTGGCCAACCAGCTGGCGGCGCATATGGGGTTCAGCGCGCAGGAGGTGGATCGGGTGGCACGATTCTGGCACAGCCCGGGGGTAGCCGATAAACCCGGTCTGATGGCCGTCGATCTGTTTCACGCTATCGGCTGCGGGAAAATCAAAGCCGTGTGGATTATGGGCACCAACCCGGCAGTGTCACTGCCGGATGGTCTGACGGTGACGCAGGCGCTGAAGCGCTGTCCGCTGGTGATCGTATCGGACGTCTGTGCACAGACGGACACCACTGCACTGGCCGACATACTGTTACCCGCCCAGGGATGGGGGGAAAAGAACGGCACGGTGACCAACTCTGAACGCCGGATTTCACGTCAGCGTGGTTTTGTTGCACCGGCAGGCGACTCACGCCCGGACTGGTGGATCCTCGCCAGGGTCGCACAGCGTATGGGGTTTCCTGAAGCGTTTAACTGGCAGCATCCTGCAGACATTTTCCGGGAGCACGCGGCACTCTCGGGCTTTGAGAACCAGGGCACCCGGGCCTTTGATATCAGCGCACTGGCGGATATCACTAACGCGCAGTGGGATACGTTGAAACCGATACAGTGGCCGGTTAACGCCGCACATCCCGCAGGGTGTACACGCCTATTCAGCGATCGCCGTTTCTTCCACCCTGATGGCAAAGCCCGCATGCTCCCGGTGGTGCCCACGTTGCCCGTCGCACAGCAAAATGAGCGCTGGCCGCTGCTGCTGAATACCGGCCGCATCCGCGACCAGTGGCACACCATGACACGCACCGGCAACGTGCCGCGGCTGATGCAGCACATCAGCGAACCCTTCTGTGAGCTGCATCCGCAGGATGCCGCCCGGTATCATCTGCGAGAAGGTGATCTGGTACGCGTTCAGTCAGAAAATGGCTGGATAGTGTGCCGTGCGTGCCTCAGCGAAGATCAGCAACCGGGTTCCCTCTTTGTACCGATGCACTGGAATCGGCAGTTCTCCAGCCACGGTAACGTGGATGCGCTTATCGCTGCCAACGTCTGTCCGCACTCCGGGCAGCCGGAGAGTAAGCAGACGGCAGTGCGCGTACGACGCTGGCAAAGTGACTGGCAGGCTGTACTCTGTCTGCCTGGTGACTGGCAGCCCGGCGCAGGGGTCTGGTGGTCACGCATTGCGGAAAACGGCGTTACACGCTGGCTGCTGGCCGGGCAGGGTGACGCGCAAAGCTGGCTGCATCAGCAGGGTTTATTACATGAGATGGCGCTGCAAACCGCTCAGGCTGAGGGCGAATACTTTCATCTGCTGGGCTGGCAACAAGGCAGGCTGGCACTGGCGTTCTGGAGTGCCGCAGAGAGGCCGGCGATCGACGCCCCCGCGGTGGTTGCCGCCTTCAGCGAGCCCCCCACTGATGCTGCCGGACGCTTTGCATTACTGGCAGGAAGGCAGCGGGGAGGTGAGGCACGTGGAAAAACGGTTTGCAGCTGTTTTGGCATCGGAGAAAATCAGATCCTGAACGCCATTGCCGGAGGATGCGGCACCCCAGCCGCACTGGGTACAGCGCTGAAATGCGGCACCAACTGTGGTTCATGCCTTCCTGAGCTGGCCCAGCTGATCGCGCTAACGGCTAACGATAAACGACATAGCTAGCGGCTCAGCTGTATCCAGCGCCGCCCGGTCAGCACTGTCAGCAACACAATGGTCGCACCTGCGGCCAGGTGCATCGTAAAATCAAGCCTGTGCAGGTGAACTTCGTGGCACAGCGACAGCAGCGTCGATGACATAAAAGCGATGCCCGACCCCGCCAGCGCCAGGCTTTGTCGTGGATAAAGAGAGCGGGTGCGGTTAAGGCAGACAATCGAAATCACCATCATCGGCAGGCTGGCCGAAAGCATAAACAGATAGCAGTGAATACCTTCGCCAAAACGCCCGGCGCCGGCAGTCGCGGCAGCAGAGGCCGTGTTCAGCAGGTTGATCGCCAGCCAGACCACGGCCAGCAATGCGGCCCACCTCAGCCTGAGCGGATTTAGGCCGGCAATACTCAACGTAAACGCCCCGGCCATCGCACTGGCCCCTATGCCAAACGCCAGCACCAGGGTGAGCAGCGCCAGCCCCGCCCCCGGTTGGGACCAGTCGGTGAAACGGCTGTGCCATGCCCAACTGCTCAGCATGCCACAGGGCAGCACGGTGATAATCCAGGCCACCACACGCCAGCCGACGGGCCAGGTACGTTTTACGGGCCGGGCTGACTGGCTGAGTGTGTCGATCAGTTGGTCATGATTTTTCATCATTCCCCCGTCCATATTTACGCAGGTTGAGCATCGCGCGATGCAACAGTGATTTCACGGCAGACACTGACAGATGGCTGGCGGCAGCGGCCTGCGCCAGGCTCTGCTCGCGCAGATGCACACTCTCCACCATCTCGCGCTGACGTGCAGGCAGACTGCCCAGATATCCGGCTAATTCATCCTGAACGGCCCGTTCTCTGTTTTCAGCGCCGTCGCTTTCAGCAGCCTGGTTCAGTAAGGCATCATCATCCTGAACTTCCGGGCGACGTCCGCGCTGGCGTAACGCATCAATGGCCCGCGCCGACGTTATCGCAGCCACCCAGGGCAGGATCGGCCGCTGCGGATCGTAGGTCTGCCGCACACGATGGATCGCCAGCAGTGACTCCTGAACCACATCTTCCACCAGCGCTTCATCACGGATTTTTTGGCGTGCAAAGGCCCGGATGGCAGGCACCATCGCTTTCAGCAGTTGGTTATAGGCGTTCTGATCTCCCGCCTGCGCACTGGCCATCAGATGCGGCCACGTCTGCGCCCGGGTATCCGTTTCAGCCATTCACTGCCCTGATATTCAGCGCAGCGTCAGAAGACATTGCGCTGGCATTCACACACAGATCGCATTAGATTTTTTTCCCGGTTTCTGTTGCATGGTCGAGCGCGTCGATCACGATACGCGGCGTCAGCACCTGCGGCAGCACCACAGGTTTGCCACCATCGGCGGGGTACACCACATAGAGCGGCAGACCACCGCGTCCAAAATCACTGAGCGCCTGTTCCACATCTGGATTGTATTTTGTCGAATCCGCGACCATATAAATCGTACTGGTACGCGCCATCGCGGCTTTGACCGCCTGTGTTGAGAGCGATGTCCGATCGTTCACCTGGCACGTGATGCACCATGAGGCAGTAAAGTTCACCAGAATCGGTTTACCCTGTCCTTTGATGGCATCAACGTTCTGCGGTGACCAGGCCACCGCAGCGGCGGCATCCGTACCCTCGTCCGCCTCCGTCTGTGAAGAAAGTGAGGTCAGACTGGCCAGCGGCGGCACCACCAGCAGCACAAACAGCGCTGTGGCAAGGTGTTGCGGCCAGTGGCGGCGTCCCATCATACGGCGTTTCTGCGCGATGCCATACAGCCATGCGGCAAAACTCAGCACGAGGCAGCAGGCCAGAATCAGCGCCAGCGCCGCAGAGCCAGCCTGCCGCTCGAGGACCCAGATAAGCCAGGCGACGGCGCCCAACATTGGAAATGCCAGTGCATGTTTCAGCGTCACCATCCAGGCCCCCGGCGCAGGCAACACGCGTGCCAGCAACGGGAAGAAGGAGACCAGGGTAAACGGCGCGGCAAACCCGAGCGCCAGTGCGGTAAAGATAGCCAGACTGACCAGCGGCGGCTGCGTCAGCGCATAGCCAACGGCACTGGCCATAAACGGTGCACTGCAGGGCGTGGCAACGATAATCGCCAGTGCCCCGGTGAGCGCGGATCCCGTTAAACCGCCGCGCCCGCTGCCCACTTCCCCCACACGCTGTACCGAGAGCCCCACTTCAAACAGCCCAAACAGATTCAGCGCTGACGCCAGCATGACCAGAATCAGCAGGGCAATCACCAGCGGTGACTGGAGCTGAAAGCCCCAGCCAACGGCCGACCCACCCGCACGGGCCAGCAATAATGCGCCGGCCAGCAGCAGCATGGTGATCACCACCCCGCCGAGAAATGCCAGCCCTTCCGCACGGGCCTGAGCGGGTTGGTCGTGATGGCGGATCAGACTCAGTGCTTTCAGTGAAATCACCGGAAACACGCACGGCATCAGATTCAGGATCATGCCGCCCAGAAAGGCGGCTGCGATGGCAGTCAGCATACTTTACCTGCTTAAGTGAACAAGGTTATGCCGGGTTGGCCTGACGGTATTTTTTCACAGCATCCATCGCTTTCTGGATATGCGCATCCGGGTTCTTATCGGTATAACTCAGCAGGATTTTGCCGTCCGGCGCGATGACATAGGAGGTACGGTCAGACAACGTCTGCCCCTTCATCTGCATGGTGCTCTGATACTCGCCGGCAACTTTCGCGCCCGGATCGGCGGCAACGGTAAATTTGTCGCGGCACTCCAGCTGGGAAAATTTGGCAATCTGATCCACATTCCCTGCGGTCACACCAATCACCGTCGCACCCTGTTGGGTAAATTCGTCGGTGGCTTCAGCGAAGTCGTGGGCTTCCAGCGTACAGCCGGCGCTAAAGGCAGCGGGGAAGAAGTACAGCACGACCGGGCCTTTTTTCAATGCCTGCTGAAGTGAGAAGGTGGTCGGTTTTCCGGCCAGCGCCGCCTTAAGCTCAAAGTCAGGGGCTTTTTCACCGACCGCCAGGGCGGCAAAGGCGGACGTCACAGGCAATGCCAGGCCAAGAACGGCAGCAACAGCCAGGGTACTCAGAGTGTTTTTCATACGCATCATGATCTCTCCAGTGTGGGGACAGGCGACAGCGCCTGATGACCTTAACCAGAGGTTCGCCCGACCGCAGGCAAAGGTTGCGGTCGGATGAAAATATTGTTTAAGAGGCCATCACCTGAAAAACTATTGATGACTTACTGGCTCACGGGATTGCCGGCTGGCGATCGGGAACCCCTGCTCTGAACGCACAACAACTATAACAGCAACCATTAACACCACGAGGAGAGCCCAGGGAAAAGACCCCGTTCCATAATGTTCCAGCAGCAAACCGCCTGTCATGCCTCCCAACGCGATAGCGCTGTTCCACGTCACCACATTCATCGATAACGCCACATCGGCATGCTCACCCGCAGCATCCGCCAGCGCCGTCTGGAGCAGTGTTGCCGCGCCGCCAAACGTCAGCCCCCAAAGGGCTATGCCAGTGTAAATCACCGCCGGGTTGCTCGCATCCAGACCAAAAACGAGGGACACCGCCGCAAAAGTTGACAGTGACAGCAGCACCGCTTTACGTAAATGGGTATCAATAATTCTGCCTGTGATAAAGATCCCGCCCAGGGCAGCAATACCAAAGACCAGCAAGACCCGATCAATGCTTCCGGCCAGACCCGCAGGGGCAATAAACGGCGCGATGAAGGTATACAAAATATTATGTGCAAGCATCCATGCGAGGACAACCCCCAGAACGGAGCGCACGCCGGGAAGACCTAACACGGAACCCAGCTTGACGCCTTTGGTGCCTGGCTCACCCGGGTAATTGGGGACGGCCAGAAGTATCCAGCCAATGAGGATGACCGACAGTCCTGACATCACCGCAAACGTCAGGCGCCATCCCAGAAGTCCACCCATCAATGTGCCTGCCGGCACCCCGAGAGACAAGGCAATCGGCGTGCCGACCATCGCCAGTGCCAGCGCCCGCCCATGAAGCGAGGGAACGACCATTTTCCGCGCATACCCGGCGATCAGGCTCCATGCCAGGCCTGCTGACGCGCCAGCGAGAAAACGTGCGATTAAAATGACGGTGATATGAGATGACAGCGCCGTCAGCGTGTTGAAAATCAGAAATCCGCACACCGTGCTGAGAAGAACGGATCGGCGTGACCATGTTCGGGTCATCATCGTGAGGGGGATGGCGGCCAGTAGCGACCCCACTGCATATGCCGTCACCAGCTGCCCGGCCAGAGACGGTGAAATATCGAGTCCGGCACTCATTTCCGGCAGGAGTCCGGCGGGTATGGTCTCGGTCAGTATGCAGATAAAGCCTGCCATCGCCAGGGCAAGCAGGGCAAATACGGGCAGTTGCTGAGCTTCTCTGGTGCGTTGCTGTACGTTCATCATTCAACCTGTTCAGTCAATTCGGGGCTTGCCGTTATCGCTTCAGGCGACGAGGGCGCTATCACGGGTATATAATATATACCGATCGATACATATGTTGCATTGCAGCTCTCAGCGTTGTCAATTAAATATGTATCGATTAGTATAAATCGCGGAGGAGGTGATAATGAAAACAGGCCGACCAAGACAGTTCGATCGGGATGACGCGGTGATAAAAGCCATGCACCTTTTTTGGGAACATGGTTACGATTCAACCTCACTCGCGATGCTGAAAGCATCAATAGGCAAAGGGATTACAGCCCCCAGTTTTTATGCCGCTTTTGGGTCAAAAGAGGCGCTTTTTAATGAGGCCGTGAACTGTTATCTGAACACGCATGCACAGGTGACAGAATCTTTGTGGGACAGTGGGTTGCCTGCCCGGCAGGCACTGGAGACAGCATTGATACATTCAGCCCGGATGCAGTACGGGGCTGAGCATCCCAGGGGATGTATGGTCACACTCAGTGCCATGTTTACCTGCACGGCAGAAAACAGACATATCCTCATGCCGCTGGAGGCGTCCCGCCGCCGTACCCGTGAAGGAATACTGCATTGCGTAAAAAGGGGCATCAGCAGCGGTGAGTTATCGGATAACGAGGACACACTGGCACTGGCCGTCAGCTTTGACAGTTTCCTGGTGGGAATATCGACACTTGCGCGGGATAATGTGCCACTGGCAGCCGTGGAACGGGCCATTATTCATATGATGGGATTATGGGATGCTGCCCGTGTGGTAGCACAAGAATGAGAATGTTTAACGAATGGCGGAACGGCCAGCCGGCGGACGAAAACTACTTCTGCATGCGTGCAATATTGTCATCGATACGCCCCTGAAGGGTGCGCAGTGTCTCAGCGGTGATGCGTCCGGGAAACAGCTCCTCCGCCTTGCTGGCAAAACCGGAGGCAATGGTACAATGCTTCTCCAGCATCGCCTCTATCTGCGACGCGGTCAGTTCCGTTTCCTGTTCACCCAGTGCGAGCAGATGTTCACGGCCAATATCCAGCGCTTCGCCCATCACGTCCATCTGATGATAGCCACCCGGGCCTTCGCAGTACGTCACATCATATGCCGGGGCCAGCGTCCACTCGCCACTGGCTGACATGCAGTACGCGACGTTCTTCGGATGATCGTCGCGATTGTTGAACACCACGTTGAACACTACCCGTTCAAATGCCAGCGCTTTCTGCCTGACATCATTAGTGCACAACTGGGTGGCACGCAGAAAATTGGTGTAGTCCAGCACGCCCGCCACCTGATAATTGGCCCCGGTGTAAGCCGCAAGACTCTGCATCGGTACACGCAGGCCGTTTTGCCGATCAAATCGCCGCGAAGCAAAAGCAGCCTGTCCGTTGGGAAGGGCAAAATACGCGGTGTCTGGCGTACTGATACGACATTCACGCAGACACTGGGCATAAACAGCTTCGATGGCACAGACTTCCGGATGCTCCTGCCGGGCAGGGAACTTGATGAGCCAGGCCTCAAGCCCGGGAGTGCTGGCGGTGCTGAAGTGACCGCTATCCGGATCGCGGTACAGCAACGCTTTCGGTCTTGCACCCTGTGGAGAACCGCCCATCTGCAACAGCCTTTGCAAAAATTCACCGCCTTCGCCCTCCAGTACGTCCTGCACTTCTGCTGAGAGCTGCGCAAGGGCAATCTCTTCAACCTGGCCTGCGGCATCAGCCTGCGACGGTTCAAATGACATCGCCCCCATCGCATTGTTGCCGATCCAGGTCAGTCTCTCTAACGGTCCAATCCGTGCCGCATTGAGCCCGCGCTGGCGAAACAGTCTGTCCATTAACAGCATGCCCCAGCCATCAGGGAGCGCGTCGTAAACAGGGCCGGGAAGGCCCATCTGGTGAACAGGGAAGTCTCTGCGTAAGCGTGGGCCTTTCAGCGGCAGGGTGAGGGAGGCCAACTCCAGTCCACGACGGATGGCCTCTTCACTGTACTCAAACAGGATCACCGGTCGCCCGGTGAGCGCCGTAGAGGATACCAGCGATCCCCAGAGCCAGCGGTCGCCCCATCCTTCGTACCAGACATCCACTTTATTCACCATGATGCGTACTCTTTTTGACCCGCTGACGGGTGGCGGTTTTCTCAAAGCGCAGCAAATCGTCCAGACTGTCGATCTGAGGGGCAAAGAGCGACTCCAGCTCTTTCCCACGGCCGAGTACCATCGCCACTCTCACCAGATTTTCAAACCCCACATTGCGCCCGGACTCCAGGTTGGACACGGTGTTCACACCGATCCCCGCCCTGGCAGCCACGTCGGCCTGGGTCATTTGTTGCAGGAGGCGCTCTTTGCGCAGCCGCTCGCAGAGCAACTTAACAATTTCATCAGGCTTACTGAGAGTTAAATCCATCATGACGCGTTTTAAAACCATAAATTGAGGTTAACACCCATTATTATAGATTTATAGCATAGCGAAGAAAAGCCACATAACTCCATTATTACGTGGTTCAGGTAAAATTTAAGGCATAAAACACAAAATACAGGTGTTATTCATTTTCCCTCTGAATCGCTTTCAGCAGGAGGTCTTCTCTGCCACGCAAAGCCGGCAGCTCCAGCCCCAGCGGGAAATTTCACTGACATATTAGGCATACACCCAAGCCGCTTTGCACGAGAAGGTTTATTATTTTCAATTTATCGGTACTTTTAATACCTAAAATTATTTATTTTTAACCCTCTAATTTGTATTTGTTTAAAAATACATCTATAAAGGCATTATGAATACCGATAAACAATCAAAATTAAACCTCCTGTTGAGTACCATTCCTGCCGGAGTGGTACTCACATCTGCGTGGCTGAGTGAGCAGGGTTATAGCGCGGAGTTGCAGAAACAATACCGTAAAAGCCAGTGGTTCCGGTCAATAGGAACAGGTGCTCTGATACGCGAGGGGGACCAGGTTGACTATCTGGGCGGCATCTATGCTTTGCAGTCACAACTGGGTATGACAATCCACCCCGGAGCCAAAACGGCACTTTCCCTCCAGGGTCGCGCACATTATCTGGACTTCAATGAACAACGCGCGATGCTGTTTGGTTCCCAGAGGGAGAAGCTACCCAAGTGGTATGACAGTTATCACTGGGGCGTGAATATTGAGTGCAAATCATCAGGATTTCTACCGCCAGACCTCGGCCTCGTTGAACTGGACCATAAGTCATTCAACGTGAAAGTATCTAGTCCGGCTCGTGCCCTACTAGAGTGCCTCTATCTTGCTCCTGATCACCAACCACTGCTTGAAGTCTACGAACTGATGGAAGGGTTGAATAATCTGCGCCCCGTCACCGTACAGAGTCTGCTCGAAAACTGTACATCGGTAAAAGTGAAGCGGCTCTTCCTGTACATGGCAGAAAAGGCAGGCCACGACTGGTTTAATTTCCTCAAAATTGAAAAAATCGATCTTGGAAGTGGTAAGAGGGTCATCGTTCCAGGCGGAAGTTTTAACGCCAGATATCAGATAACCATCCCAAGGGAACTGGAGTCAGCATTATGAAGGATAAATACAAAAAACAGGTCCAGCTGCTGCTGGATGTGCTTCCCGAAGTTGCAAAAGAAGGGTGCTTTGCCATGCATGGCGGCACCGCCATCAATCTTTTCTACCGCGAAATGCCAAGATTATCCGTAGATATCGATCTCACTTATGTACCGATTGCTGAGCGTGCTGAAAGCCTAACCGGCATCAATCAGGCATTGCAGCGTGTTCAGCACAATATTCAGGCGCTTAGGGGTAGCATACAGGTCCAGCACCGCACAGATGTATGCAAGCTGCAGGCGACGGAAAATGGTGTGCTCATCAAACTTGAGGTCAATATGGTTGATGGAAGCTCTTCAATCTTGGCAATTTCCGGAAAAACAACCCGGCCGAGTGGCAGGCACAGATCGATAAGCTGGAAGCCGTGTTCAGTAGGTAACAGATAGAAAGACGGGGAAAACTCGCTTTTCCCCGGTAACAACGTTACAGATACATATCCGTTTGATGGATTCTCACATGAAATTTAATCATAAAAATCAATAATTTAACTTCGTATAACGTTAATTATGTTAAATTAGATATCAGGGTATGGCGACGAGCCAATATTTTCTGCAAGCTTAATCACCTCAACACCGCCTTACCTGAAACCCGGAAGAAAACAGGTTTACCCTTTCAATCTGCCCGCCGCTTTCAGCGTCGCTAATCGTCTCTTTTCAATAAAGGGGGCAAGCCGTTCTCTCATCATCCTGACCTGCTCTTGCGGTGCGGAATGCGGAGATCCGGTAGTAAATGGCGGCTCGGGATCATATTCCAGCCCCAGCTGGATATTTTTAGCAGTTTCAACGCCGTAAAGTTCCGCCACCACATACAACGCAAAGTCGATACCCGACGTCACGCCCGCACCGGTAATACGATTACCATCCCGAACCACCCGCTCACTGACAGGTTCTGCGCCCAACAAAGCAAGCTGGTCGATGGATGACCAGTGAGATGTGGCCTTATATCCCTGCAACAAACCCGCCGCACCGAGGATCAGGGAACCCGTACAGACCGAGGTCACCAGCCTGGCCTGCTGGCTTTGCTGTCGGATAAACGCGAGCGTGCTGTCATCGTCCATCAGGACAATTTGCCCCGGCCCGCCAGGTATGCAAATCACATCCAGCTGCGGACAACTGTCAAAGGTCTGTGTCGGAAGCATCGCCAGCCCGCGATCGGAGATGACAGGGTCCAGGGACTTCCAGATAAGGTGGACTTTCGCCCCAGGCGCACAGGCAAAAACTTCATACGGTCCGGTCAAATCCAGCGAGGTTAATCCGGGGAACAACAGCATGCCGATAGAAATGTCAGGGAAATCACTCATAGTCGCATCCTGAGAAGGGAAAGATTACAACACCCGTTTGAACAGCCGCTGCACGCTGGCGTAAAGCAGGCCCGCAACATCATCCAAATGGAAACACCATTCAGGATACACGATAGGTTACTCAACATATTCACGCTTCTTTTGCACAAGGCTATCCGCAGAATGTGCGTCAGCACGTGCCAGTATTGCGCCGGCTCCTCTGAAAACGTCTGCGCACGTCAGGCACAGCCGCCTGTATCCCTCTGATATTTTTCGCTTCTTTTACACATTTTTATTGATTAAACAATTTCGTCATGTAATCAATAAAGTTTGGCTAAAAACCGCCGATACCGATCCTAGCCTGGCCCCGCTTCACGGCCGATAATCTGGAAAGCGAATCTGAATATGAGCGGGACTTTTTGTAGCGACGAGGCTAAACGCCTCGCTGCCCTTGAGATGCTGAAGGCCGATGATGCGGACCGTGATGATATTCTCGAAAAATTTACCCGGCTGACCAGTGAACTGCTGGGCATCCCCGGCAGCTTTGTCTCCATTCTCGATGACGAGAATCAGTTTATAAAAGCATCCTGTAACTTCGACCTTAAACAAACGTCACTGCAGAATGCTTTTTGCCGCCATACGCTGGCGCTGGGAACCGTGCTGGTATGCAACGATACGCATCGTGATCCGCGCTTCAGCCAGCATCCCCTAACGCTTGGGGAGCCTTTTATAAGGTTCTATGTCGGTGCTCCCCTGCGTAATCGTGATGGCATACTCATCGGCACCCTGTGCGTTACCGATGTCAAACCTCAGACATTTTCTGATGATAAAATTGAATTGCTGGAGCTGTTAGCCGGTCTGGTCATCGGCTATCTGGATGCGTGGTACATTGCCGGTTATCAGGACGTGGTGACCCGGTTACCGAATCGTCAGCGCCTGCTGAAAGATATCGAACTGTTGCAGCAGGCCGGTAACGATGAGACTCATCATCTGACCCTTATCGACTGCATTGATATGCCTCGGGCTTATGAAATTGCACGTTCGGTGGGAATGAATGCGGTAGAAAGCCTGCTCAAAGAACTGACATCCATGCTGCGTTCGCGTCTGCAGCTGGAAGATGACGACGTGCTGTATACCGTCGCGGTTGGCCGTTTTGCGTTGTTGAGTGGCAAGAATAATGGTGCCCGCGCCCGTGAGCTCAGCAAGCGGCTCGGCGGCATACGCGCCCAGATTTTTGACAATATTACGATTGATGCTAAACCGCATCTCGGTGAGGTGAGCTTTGTTCCGGCAGAGTCACAGGTCACTGAAGTGCTGCGTCGGGCGGTCAGCGCCCTGCATGAAGCCATCACGCTGAAGCAGAGTTACATGGCCTACAATGCTGACAGTGATGGCCGTAACAGCCAGAACTTCCGCCTGTTGCATGACCTGGCGGCAGCGCTGCGCGGCAACAAAGGGCTGTATCTGGTTTATCAGCCGCAGATCTCCCTGCTGCACGGTAAACCGGTCGGACTGGAAGCCCTGCTGCGCTGGGATCATCCGCTGTTCGGCAATATTCCGCCGGATGAATTTATCCCGCTGGTGGCACAAACCAGCCTGATGGAAGAGTTAACGGACTGGGTGATCGACCACACCCTGGCGCAGCTGCGTCAGTGGCGCAGTACCGGGCTGAATCTGCCGGCCTCGGTGAATCTGTGCGTCAGTGATTTTTCACGTGCGGACTTTGCCGATAAGCTGGAAGAGAAAATGCTCAATGCCGGGCTTAATCCCGACGATTTGTGCATTGAATGTCTTGAGACCGAGCAGGTACTGGGGAATCCTGATGCACGGCGGGGGCTGGATAAACTTAAGCTGCGCGGTTTCCGCATAGCGTTGGATGACTTTGGTTCCGGCTACAGCAATATCAATACGCTGTGCCGTATTCCGGTGGATGTGATAAAGCTGGACCGATCGCTGATCCAGAAGCTTTCTCACGACCCGGCCAGCGAAGTTATCGCCCGCCATGTCATCACCATGCTGAAAGAGCTGCACTATGTGGTACTGGCCGAAGGGGTGGAAGATCAGCAAACCCTGGCCTCATTGCAGCGTTTAGGCTGTGATGAGATCCAGGGGTTTTATTATTCACGCCCTCTGGCACCGGAAGGTCTTGAGCACTGGCTCAGCAGCCACTACCCGGCGGCCGAAGACAATCAGGACTCAATCCAGACCGTCTGAGTATTGGTAAACTCACGCAGGCCGAAGTGTGACAGCTCACGGCCAAACCCGCTTTTCTTCACGCCACCGATCGGCACACGCGGATCGGAGAAGCTCGGGGAGTTAATAAACATCCCCCCCGTTTCAATCTGCGACGCCAGCTGTTGTGCCCTGGCAAGATCGCGGCTCCACAGGCTGCCGCCCAGGCCGAACTCAGAATCATTGGCCATCTCAACGGCATGCGCAGCATCGTCTGCCACAATCAGCGAGGCCACCGGCCCGAACAGTTCCTGATCAAAGCTGGTCATGCCGGGTTTGACATCACTGAGAACCGTTGGTGCATACCAGTTCCCTTCTCCCGGTAGCGCGTGGCCGCCCAGCAGCAGCGTGGCGCCCTCTTTCAACGTTGCCTGCACCTGCGCATCCAGTTCATCACGCAGATCGAAGCGTGCCATCGGGCCAATCCAGGTCCCTGACTCACGCGGATCGCCAATTTTCATCGCTTTGACGGCACTGACAAATTTCTCGCTGAACTGTTCAAACACCGCCGCCTCCACAATAATGCGCTTTGCCGCGATACAGATCTGTCCGTTGTTCATAAAACGCCCGGCGATAGCGCCCTTCACGGCCGCATCGATATCTGCATCGGCCAGCACGATAAAAGCATCGGACCCGCCCAGCTCCAGAACGCATTTCTTAATCGCGGCCCCGGAGAGCGCGGCGATGGCCGCACCGGCACGCACGCTGCCCGTTACCGTCACGGCGGCAATACGTTTATCGCCGATCGCCTGTGCCACACCGTCATTGTCAGCATTCACGACAGCAAACAAGTTCTGCGGCACACCAGCATTCGTCAGAATATCCCGCAATAACAGCGCACAGCCCATCACGTTCGGTGCCGGTTTCAGCAGATAGCTGTTGCCCGCCAGCATGATGGGTACAGCACCACGCAGCACCTGCCACACCGGGAAGTTCCACGGCATCACGGACAGCACCGGGCCGAGTGGCAGATAGTCCACGAAGGCTTTGTTACCTTCCACCAGCGTCGGTTCACGCTTGAGGAATGCCGGACCATGCTCACCATACCATTCGCACAGCCTGGCGCTTTTTTCCACTTCAGCCAGCCCCTGATCGACAGGCTTGCCCATTTCACGGGTCATCATATCGGCCAGTGCCTGGGCCTGCTGACGCAGTCCGCCCGCAATATTTTGCAACAACGCCACACGGTCGCTCATTGCACTGTGGCGCCACTGCTGAAACGCCGAGTTAACAGACGCCAGTGCCTCGCTGACATCCGCGCTGCTGGCGAAAGGATAACGGGCAATGATCTCGCCCGTCGCCGGATTACGTGAAACTGCTACCGCAGAAGAGACATTTGTCATGATGACCGCCTTATCAAAAAACAGAGAATGTGGCACCGCGTATTAACCCAAACGACGCGATATACCGTCATCATAGGCTTGCGATAGATTCTTTTAAAATGAATAATAAAGAAAATTATTGGCTCAAAAAGAGAATGATATGGAATTAGCCCAGCTGGAAATTTTCCGTGCCATCGCGGAGGAAGGCAGCGTCACGGCGGCCGCTGAAAAGCTACACCGGGTGCCGTCCAATATTTCCACACGTCTGAAGCAGTTGGAAGAGGAACTCGACTGCGCCCTGTTCCGGCGCGAAAAACTGCGTCTGTACATTACCGACAGCGGCAAAACGTTCCTCGACTACGCCCAGCGCATTCTGGCCCTGACGGAAGAAGCGCGGCAGAGCGTGTCCGGTCAGCATCCCAGCGGCATCTTCACCCTGGGGGCGATTGAAAGCACCGCGGCCGTGCGCTTGCCGCCGCTGATTGCGCGTTATCATCAGACCTGGCCGCAGGTTGAGCTGGATCTGACCACCGGCCCGTCCGGGGATATGATCGATGGCGTGCTGGCCGGACAGTACAGTGCCGCCTTTGTTGACGGGCCGCCAAAGCATCCGCAGCTGGAGGGCGTGGCGGTGTTTGCCGAAGAACTGGTGCTGATCGCCGCGCTGAATCATCCTCCGGTACCCAGCGCGGCCAGTATCTCCGGTTCAACTATCTACGCGTTCCGCGCCAACTGCTCCTACCGCCGGCATTTTGAAAACTGGTTTTCACGGGAAGATGCCGCACCAGGTAAGATTTTTGAGATGGAGTCTTACCACGGTATTCTCGCCTGCGTCAGCGCCGGGGCAGGACTGGCGCTGATCCCCGCCAGCATGCTGGCCAGTATGCCCGGCAGGGACAGCGTACGATCCTACCCGCTTAGCGGCGGACGCGGCAAAATTGCCATCTGGCTGATCTGGCGTAAAGGCACACAATCCACTAATTTACAGGCCATGACCCGGCTGTTACAGGCCAGCGCTACCGATGAACAGGCAGCCATCACCACTGAAAATACAGGGAAGAAAAGAGAACCATGAAGATGAAAACAGGCCTGACGATCGCCGCATTCTTACTCGCCGGCAGCGCCCACGCTGGATGGTATGTGGTCGATAACTATGAAGGTTCGCTCGGCGCCTGGCCGATACACCTGTCACTGCAGGAATACGACAGCTATGGCAGTGGGCTCAACATCAAGGGGAGCTATTATTACGATAAGTATCATGCCCCCATCCCGCTATACGGTAAACGCACCGCTGACGCGCTCGAACTCTGTGAAGTTCATGGTGCAGAGGACTATGACCGTGCGCTGGTTCAGGGAACACAAAAGGGTTTTGATACGCACTCCTGCCCGTTTCGCCTGACGCGCAAGGGCGAAGCGCTGACCGGACACTGGCAGCAGGGGGAAAAACGCTATGCCGTTGCACTGAAGCACACCACCTCGCTGGACAATACCAACGAGGGCAGCGTCACTGGCCAGCTGGTTGATATTCCTTTCTGGGGGCAAACCGCGACCCACAGCTTTATTGGCCACTATCAGGCCAGCACGGATGGCATCGCCATCGACAGCATCAGTGTCGTCAATAAAAAAACCGGCAACACTGACCAGACGATTAACCCGCAGCGGCCCCCGTGTCAGTTTGGCTTCTTTATGACGGCGATTTATCAGAATATGGAGAGTGATAACACAGGAAAAATGGTGTGGCTGAACTGCTACAGCGAGAAGGCCGATATCACCGTCGATTACCATTTTGATAGAACCCGACAGCGCTATATCACCACAGAATAGCGGGATCACAGATGGCAAACGCAGGGAGGCGGCGGGCCATCCGTGATATCGCGATTTATTCGGGTGTGCGCGTGCTCTGCAACAGCAGCAGTGAGCAACGCACCACAGGGTACAGTGCCTCACGGCTGACGCCATCACGGGCCTGAACAGACAGCCCATGCAACACCGTAGCGTAATAGTTTCCCAGGCTTTCCGTATCGGTTCCCGCTAACAGTTGCCCAGCCTCTGCCGCCTGCTGCATTCGCTCAACGATCCCCCGGGTGCGACGGGTGCGTTGCAGCATCAGCCATTCACTCAGCAACGAATGATCTTCACTTAAAGCGCCCGTCGCCGACACCACCATACAGCCCAGCGGCGCCTCAGGGCGGGCATATAAACGGACGGCCTCTTCCAGCATCTCTCTGATGGCCACCTGGATATCAGGGTGCCGCAGGGCGCGTTCAGCAAATCCCCCTTCCTGCTGTTCGTAATGGCCGATCGCTTCACGGAACAGCTGCTCTTTCGAGCCGAACGCTTTATAAATACGTGCCGAGGCGATCCCCAGCGCCGCCACGAGGTCAGACAGGGAAGTCCCTTCATAGCCGTGACGCCAGAACAGATCCCGGGCCTGAACCAGTGCCGTCTGCCGGTCAAATTCTCTTGGTCTGCCTGCCATAATGTTCCCGATAAGTCGCGATAATCAGCGCCTATTATCCTGCATATTTTATAAAAACCCACTGGCAATCCATCACGGCGGTCACAGGAAGATGAACCCTTTGTGCTGCCACAGCGATCCCGGGTTGCCAGAAACAGGCCGCGCCCCTATTGTTTGTTGATTGACAACCAATAGGAAAACACCATGCAAACGCTCAAAGGACCCAGCCTGCATCTGGCCCAGTTCAGCGACGATATTTATCCCTTCAATACCCTCGACAACCTCGCCGCCTGGGCCCAGGAAAAGGGGTTTAAGGCGTTACAAATCCCCGCCTGGGACAGCCGCCTGTTCGACGTCAATACAGCGGCGCAGAGCCAGACTTACTGCGACGACCTGCGGGGACGCCTGGCCGAACACGGTCTGGCGATCAGTGAACTGACCAGCCATATTTTCGGCCAGCTGATGGCTGTTCATCCCGCCTATGACACCCTGTGTGACGGCTTCGCACCGCCCGCGCTGCGCGGTGACCCGTCGGCCCGACAGGCCTGGGCGAAAACACAGTTGCTGGCCACCCTTAAGGCAGCATTGCGTCTGGGCTTAGAAGATGTCGGCACCTTTTCAGGCTCGCTGGCCTGGCCCTATATTTTTCCTTTCCCCCAGCGCCCGGTGGGACTGGTGGAGAGTGCCTTTGATGAACTGGCCCGCCGCTGGCGACCCGTGCTGGATGAGGCAGGAGAGCTGGGCGTGAATCTGTGCTTTGAGATTCATCCGGGGGAGGATCTGCACGATGGCATCAGCTTCGAGATGTTTTTACAGCGTACCGGTCACCACCCCCGCTGCAAAATCCTGTTTGACCCCAGTCACTTTGTTCTTCAACAACTGAAGTATCTGGATTTTATCGATATCTATCATCCGTTTATCCGCATGTTTCACGTGAAAGATGCCGAGTTCATACCAACGGGGCGCCAGGGACTCTACGGCGGCTATCAGTCCTGGACAGAGCGCGCCGGGCGTTTTCGTTCGACCGGTGACGGGCAGGTGAACTTCCCTGCCATCTTCTCAAAACTGGCGCAGTACGATTATCCCGGCTGGGCCGCGCTGGAATGGGAGTGCTGTCTGAAGAACAAGCAAGATGGCGCACAGGAAGGGGCCGAGTTTATCCGTCGCCACATTATCAACGTGGCCGATACCGTGTTTGATGATTTTGCCGCTGCCCGCGTCAGCCAGACGCAGATAAACACACTGCTGGGAATCGACTGATTATGGAAAAGAAACACCATTATCTGCGGATTGCAGGACGAAAACTGCACTGTGTCACCGAGGGTGAAGGCCCGGCCGTGCTGCTGCTGCCGGGATGGCCGCAAACCTGGTTTGCCTGGCGTGACGTCATGACAACACTGGCACAGCAAGGCTTTACCACGGTGGCCATCGACCCGCCGGGCACCGGAGAGTCTGAGGTACCCGCAGGCGGTTACGACACCGGGAATATCGCGGCAGTGGCCCACCAGCTGATGACACAGCTGGGACACACCCGCTACCAGGCCATCGGCCACGATATCGGTATGTGGGTGGGTTACGCGCTGGCCGCTGATTTCCCCGAGGCGATTGAGCGGCTGATCCTGACCGAAGCGGTGATCCCCGGGCTGGCACCCGCCCCGTCAATTTTTGTTGATCCACAGGAAAATATCTTCCTCTGGCACTTTATGTTTAACCAGCTGGCCGACCTGCCAGAGGCGCTCACCACGGGCCGCGAACGCGCCTATCTCAGTTTTATCTTTGACAAATGGTCATGGCAGCGTCACCGGGTGGCGGCCGATATCTATATCCAGGCCTATAGCGAGCCCGGACGGCTTCAGGCGGGTTTCAGTTATTATCGCGCCATACCTGAAACCGTGCGTCAAAATCAGCGCCGCGCCCTGACACCGCTGCCGATGCCCGTGCTGGCCATTGGCGCAGAACATGCCACCCGTGATGCGCCCTATCTGACGATGCAGCCCGTCGCACCTTACCTGCAAAATGCCATGGTGGAGAACTGCGGCCACTTTATTACCGAAGAGTGCCCTGAGGCATTCTGTCACCTGGCCCTGCCATTTTTACAGGGAATAACCCATGCCGCTGAATAAAGACGTTGCGGCCTGGCTTGCCCGACAGGTGCCGGCAGAGTCGTTGTCGCTGGCGGCACTTCGCCACCAGACCGATCTCAGTCTGATAACGCAGCAGGGCGAAGCCCGCGATGGGCATTATCAGCACAGTTTCACCTTTCCCGCGAGCGACGGGCACGCCATCACCGTACGGGTCTATGTGCCCTGCGCGCTGGAACAGGAGACAGGACGCCCGGCGCTGATCTGGGCTCACGGGGGAGGATGGTGCCTGGGCAGCCTCACGGCGTGGGACCGGCCATGCCGCCTGCTGGCAGAAAACACCGGGTGCGTGGTATTTTCTGTCGACTACCGGCTTGCACCGGAACACCGCTGGCCCGTGCCGTTAAACGATCTCTGGCAGGCGCTGTGCTGGATCAGCGACCATGCCACAGACTGGGATCTGGACAGCACGCGGATTGCCGTGGGAGGTGACAGTGCCGGGGGGAATCTGGCGGCAGCGGTATGCCTGATGGCTCGGGACCGCGGAGGTCCTGCCATTTATCATCAGCTGTTGCTCTATCCGGCGCTGGATGCCAGCCTGTCACACCCGTCTTATCAGACCTGTGGGCAGGGCTACGGGCTGACAAAAGAGATGATGGCTTTCTGCTGGCAGCATTATCTTGGCCAGCAGCCGCTGCCGGAAACATCGCTGATTTCCCCCCTGCTCCTGTCAACGGCACGCGGCTTACCAGCGACAACATTGTTACTGTGTGAATACGATCCGTTGAAGGATGAAGGCGAAGCCTTTGCCCGGCGTCTTATCACGGAAGGTGTGAACGTAAACCTCCACTGGCTCGATGGCCTGATCCATGGTGCCATGCACATGACTGACATCACCCCGGAGGCTGAGCGCTGCTATACCCTGTCGCGCTTTATCTGAAGAGATTCAGCGCCCGCGCACTGGCGCTGAAACCTGTCGCCGGATAGCAGCCAGCGTCCGGCGACGTATCAGTCCACTGGCTGCACGGATCAGCAACCAGTAAGGCAGCAGTTTAAGACGGGTACGGGTATCCGGGCAGCCAATAAAGGTTTCAGTACATAACCGCCACGCTTCTCCATCAGGTAACAGGTGAAAATGCAGCACCAGCCGGGCAACCCCCTTATCCTGAAGCCGTCCGAAGTCAGCCGCATCCTCCAGCGCAATAATCCCCATATCCGGCCGCCAGAAACGCCCGGCCAGACCAAACGACATCTGATTGTCCTGACGTTGCAACAGCGTAAATGTGTGCAAACCAAATTCCGGCTGTGGGTTGATCTGCTGCCGGCCGAGGCGCAGCGCCTTCCCCGGTAGCTCGCGCACCGTCATCAGTACATCCGCGACCCGATCGTTACGCATGTCATACTGTTCCACCGCATCAAGGATGGCATGCGGAGTGGCATAAATCGGCGCGGAGTGGTGTTTTTCGTAGAAGTGAGTCGAGGGAAGATACGACGTATAACAAAGAGACTGCTGGCGGTCCTTTTCACTTACCCATCCCAGAATGGTCATTGCTGCTCCTGATTAATATGGCTGACTTCCCTGTCGATAGTAGCGTAGCGGTGTTTTTTACGCATAAAAAAACCGCCTGATAAGCGGCGGTTTTCAAAATACATTTTAGTGATAGCTGATGGTGGTGCCATACAGACTGTTCGCACCCGTTACCCGGGCTATCGCTAACGGTCTTGCCGCAGGTAAGGCAGGCGTTCCCGAGAGCTGAACGTCCAGTGATACCAGCGTGGTGCTGCCGGTAACATAGGTCGTGGCCACCGCAGGTGGAACCGTACTCACTTGCCCTTCAGGAAGTGCTGCCAGGCTGGCACCAGACATCGTGCTCAGGATGACGGCAACAAGGGCGGATTTGCTAAGTTTCATACTATCCCCTTGATGCTCATTCATAGTCATCGCTATTACTGGTAAATCACCGCGGTGCCGTTCAGTTTATTGTCACCGACAGTGGACGTGATTCGGAATGATTTCGCGCCCGCCTGGTCAGCTTTCGCAGACAGCTGGGATTCCAGTGAGGAAAGGTTAGACGCGCCGCTGGCAGAAATGACACCCACCTGTTGTTGCTGAGCGGGATCGGCATTCACGAGGTCAGCGGCAAAACCGGCGAAAGATACGGAAGTCAGTGCGATAGCGGCCAGGGTCATTTTGATGGTTTTCATAATTTTACTCTCAGTTGAATTCGGTTGTTTGATGTTGCCGTCGTTATTAATTAACGATCGATAGGTAAATGTTATTCCTGTTTGTGATCTCCGTCAACATTGTTTTATTAACGATCGCTAATTTAAAAACTAACATCTTGAATTTATTTACAATAAAGTTATATTTTTTTCTTCTTAACGCCAGATCACAGCACATGCAAACGCCGCTCGACAGCGGGGTTTAATGTTTTTATACTGATTGATAATTAAATGACCGAGCGGGATTGCGTAAGTGAGGAATGATGAATACTGAGCAGGACGCAGGCATCCGAAAAGGCCGGGGACGGCCAAAAACGTTTGACCGGGAAGCCGCGCTGGATAAAGCGCTGGAACTGTTCTGGCGCCATGGCTACGAAGGCACGTCACTGGCAGATCTGGTGGAAGCCACGGGTGCGAAAGCGCCAACGCTGTATGCGGAATTTACCAATAAAGAAGGGATGTTCCGTGCCGCTGTCGATCGCTATACAGAGAAGTTTGCCCGCCAGAGTGAAGCGGCGCTGAGCTGCCCGGAAAGCTGTGTTGCGAGCGGTATAGAGAACTATTTCCGTTCAACGGCCGCCTGTTTCACCGACGGTAAAAAACCCGGAGGCTGCTTCTTTATCTGCACCTCCAGCACCCTGTCAGCGGATTCGTCGGAAGTGGCCGAAATGCTGCGCGACCGGCACAGCAATCAGGAACAGCATCTGCTGGCGTTTTTGCAGGCGCGGCAGGCGGCCGGAGAGCTTGACCCGAACACCCGCGTCAGTGCGCTGGCGGCGTATCTCTGCTGTTTGTTGCAGGGGATGTCGGTACGTGCGCGTGAGGGTGCGACGCGCGCGGAACTGGATCAGTTGATTGATACATTGATGTTGCAGTGGCCGCTGTTAAGTAAACTGGGCTGCTGAAAGCGGAAGGGATCACCCCCTTCCGTTTTTGCCTGATATTTTCAGCGCGTGGGACGTTCCAGCCCCAGATGCCCGCGTAACGTATCTGACTGATACTCGTCACGGAACACGCCTCTTTCCTGTAATAACGGCACCACCTCGTTGAAGAAGGCATCTGACGCGCCCGGCACCCAGGGCGGCATCACCACAAATCCATCGACTGCCCGTTGCTGATACCAGAGCGCGATCCGCTCCGCCAGCGCAGAGGCTGTACCGGCAACGGTAAACCCCGATCCGGCAATCCAGCGGGTAAACTGCCGCACTGTCATGCCCTGCGCACGTGCCTGATTCAGCATTGGCGCAAAACGCTCACGTCGTGCCAGTGTATCGGCAATGTCCGGCATCGGGCCGTCGAGATCGTGCTGCGCCCAGTCATAGTTCATGGTGTTCGACAGGTGCGTCAGCGTTGCCAGCGGATGATGCAGACGCGTCAGCTCGGCGAGTAACTCATCGGCTTCTTTCTGCGTACGCCCAATCACCGGTTGCAACCCCGGCAGGATCTTCAGGCTGTCCGCCGCACGTCCCTGCGCCACCACCAGCGCCTTTAACTGCGCGTAATACGCCTGGGCCGAGGCCAGATCCGGTTTCTCAGCGGCAAAGACGGCATCGGCTTCGCGTGCTGCCAGCGCCATAAACGGTCCGGAACCGCCCGCCTGGAAGGTGACCGGATGCCCCTGTGGCGGGCGTGACAGATTCAGCGGCCCACGGCTGGTAAACCAGGGTGTCTCAATGCCTGCATAGCGAATACATTCGCCGCGTGCATATACTCCGCTTTCACGATCCGCCACGATGGCATCGTCGGCCCAGCTGTCCCACAGGGTACGCACCGCCTGAATAAACGCAGCGGCTTTCTGATAACGCTGATCGTGGCTTAACAGTGTCTGACCGTAGTTTGCGGCTTCTGCATCGCTGGTTGAGGTCACTACATTCCAGCCGGCACGTCCCCCCGTGAGGTGATCAAGGGTTGCCAGCGTGCGCGCGGCGGCAAACGGCTGGATCACTGAGCTGGATATCGTCCCGGCCAGCCCGATTTTCTCCGTGACCGCCCCCAGAGCGGAAAGCACCGTAAACGGCTCCGGTCGCTCGGTCACCCGATAGCGCACGGCATCGGTGACACTGTCACCATACACATCATCAATCGACAGCTTGTCGGCCATAAAAATCAGGTCAAACTTTGCCGCTTCCGCCTTTAACGCCAGTGATTTCAGTACATGCCAGTCCGTCGGGCTGGGCCGCTCCGCGCCCGGCATACGCCATCCTGAATAGTGACAACCGGTGGCATCAAGAAACAGGGCAAGATGCAGAGACATGCGGGTTATCCTTTTACAGGCTGATGGCTGACGCTGAGATCGCTGTCGAACCATTTCTCAGAAATTTTCTTCAGCGTACCGTCTGCGCGCAGCTCGCCCAGCGCCTGGTCCACTTTAGCCTTCAGCGCGCTGCCCCGCTCATCTTTGCGGAACGGCAGCGCCACCTGTTTCTCACCAAAGGTTTCTCCCACCACCTTCAGCGGCAAATGTTTGCGCTTAATCTGCCCCAGCAGGATCACCTGGCCGGAGACAAACGCATCCACTTTGCCCTGCGCCACGCTGCTGACAATCACGTCCATCCCCTCAAAAGTCACCAGCTTAATCTGGTTCTGCGGGTCAAACTCCTTCAGCACCTTCGCATAGTTAGAACCGAGTTCCGCCGCCACAGTTTTGCCTTTCATATCACTCAGGCCATGGATCGTGGTGTTATTTTCACTGACCGCCAGTGCCGCAGCGGAGTAGTAATACGGGACGCTATAATCATACTTTTTCCGGCGCTCCGGGGTATCCGCAAAGTTACCGACCGTATCGACCTTACCGGTTTCCAGCGATCCCAGCACACCGACCCAGTCAGAGGTCACCCACTCCACTTTATAGTGAATTTTATCGGCCACCGCCTGCAAAATATCCGCGCTAAAACCCTGAACTTCACCGTCCTGCACAAAGTAGTGCGGGTAACCGTCCGGCGTGGCCCCCACGCGTAAAACAGGCTGTTCGCTTGCTGAGTCAGATGGCTTGTCGCAACCGCTCAGCAGCGACAAAACGCAGGCCATCAGCGCTATTTTTTTCCCTTTCATTGTTCTGTTTTCCCGATTAATCAGACTTTATAAGGTTTGCCGATATAGCGTTCCAGCTGTCGCTGGAGTGCACTCAGCACAATGGTCAGTGCCCAGTACACCAGGCCCACCGCGAAGTAGGCTTCAAAAAACTTCAGTGACTCTGTAGCGATTAACTTCCCCCCCGCCAGCAGCTCACTGACACCCAGTGTGAACGCCAGCGAGGAGTTTTTGATCAGGCCAATCCAGATATTGCCCGCACCGGGGATAGCATTGCGGCATGCCTGGGGCAGCACAATACGCCGCGCCGCCTGGATGTGACCCAGCCCGGAGGCCAGTGAGGCTTCCCACTGTCCTTCGTCCACTGAATCAATTGCCGCTCGGAACACTTCCGCCAGATAGGCCGCACTGTTGAGGCTCAGGCCGAGGATCACCGCGTGAATAGCATCGAGGTTGTTCATTAACGGAAACACCTGCGGCAAGCCAAAGTAGATCATCAGCAGTTGCACCAGCACCGGCGTACCGCGAAAGAAAGAGATATACACATGAGCAAAGGCCGCCAGCGGGCGTGCTGCCCGCAACAGCAAGGCCACGCCCAGTCCCAGCACGGTGGCCAGCACAATGGAAAGCAGCGAAATGGTCAGTGTGACCGGCAGGTACTGAAGGATCTGGGGGATAATGCCCAGCATGTAAGCCACATCAAAATGCATCGATAACCTCCCTGTCGCGTTCAGGCAACATCATGAAGAAAATGCCGGGCGCGACCGCCGGTAGTGATGTCGAACAGCTCGGCGGGTGGGCCCTGTTCAATAATCCGGCCCTGATCCATAAAGAACAGGCGGCTGGAAATATCGCGGGCGAAATGCATCTCGTGGGTGACAATCAGCATAGTAAAATCCCGTTCAGCCAGCGCAGCAATCAGGTTAAGAATATCGCGGCGTAACTCCGGGTCGAGCGAAGAGGTGGGTTCATCCAGCAGTAAGACTTCGGGTTCCAGACTCAGCGCACGGGCAATGCCCACCCGCTGCTGCTGACCGCCGGACAGCGTTGCGGGATAAGCAGCGGCCTTGTGCGCCAGCCCCACGCTGGTCAGCAGTGCCATTCCACGCTCTGCGGCATCCGCACGCGAATAGCCGAGCCCGTAGATCAGCACTTCAGTGATGTTCTCTAACGCCGTTTTATTACGGAACAGGTTGTAATGCTGGAACACCATCGCGCTCTGCCGGCGAAAAAGGCGGGTATCACTGCGGCTGAGCCGACGGGAATCAACGGACATATCGCCAATCGTCAGTTGCCCGCTGTCGGGTTTCACCAGCAGATTAAGGCTGCGTAACAGGGTGGATTTGCCGGAACCGGAAGGACCGATAATCGAAATCACCTCACCCCGTTCAACGGTAAAATGAATATCATTAAGTGCATGATAGTGCTGAAAGGTTTTGTTTAATCCGCTAACCGATATCATCGTCGCCCCGGGTAAATATTGACATCCGGGCAGTGTAACGTTGCAGAAATGAGGAAACGAATGCTTAAAAAATATAAGCTTAGCAGGGAATAGTCAGAGGGAAAAAAGGCCGGTTGCCCGGCCTTCTGTCAATATCAGTTGTTAACCGGGATCACCGCGCCTTTGTATTTGGTACGGATCCAGTCCTGAATCGCTTTCGAATGCAGCACGGTCACCAGCGCTTTCACATCCGGCTTGTTCTCATCACCACGGTGCACAGTAATGATGTTCGCATATGGGTTATTCTCACCGCTTTCAACGGCAATCGGGCCTTTCACCGGGTCAAGACCCGCATCAATCGCATAGTTGGCGTTGATCACCACCGCATCACCTTCATCATTGTTGTACATCTGCGGCAGCAGTGCGCCTTCAACATTGGCGAGGAACTTCAGGTGTTTCGGGTTTTCCACGATATCACTGATACGCGCATCAATTTTACTGACGCCCGGTTTCAGTTTGATCACACCGGCTTTCTCGAAGATAGACAGGATACGGCCTTCTTCAGCCACCGCATCACGCATGATAACTTTGCCGTTCTGCGGCAGATCTTTCAGCGATTTGTACTTCTTCGAGTAAATGCCAATTGGCTCAATGTGGATAGCGCCAGCGCTGACGAAATCGTAAGTTTTATCCCCGGCGTGATCTTTCAGCACGCTGTTCAGGTAAGGGATATGCTGGAAATAGTTAGCATCGATATCCCGGCTGGCCAGCGCAGTGTTCGGCAGAATGTAGTCCTGGAATGGTTTGATTTCCAGATCAATGCCCTGCTTCGCCAGAATCGGTTTCGCCTGCTCAAGGATCTCAGCGTGCGGGACGTTTGATGCGCCAACGGTCAGCGTATCGGCCCAGGCACTCAGACTCAGTGCGCCCAGAGTGGCCGCAGCCAGCAGCGTCAGTGTTTTTTTCATTTTGTTTTTCCTAAAAAGTTAACGTTTGTCGAGCCGTGCCGTGAGCACATCACCTAAGAACTGGATGATAAAGACAATCACCAGAATCATTGCCGTCGCCACCAGCGTCACATCGCCGTGGTTACGTTGAAAACCTTCCAGATACGCCAGATTACCGAGTCCACCCGCACCAATCACGCCAGCCATCGCGCTGTAGCTCACCAGCGCAATGAGAGTGACCGTGATACCGGATACCAGTGCAGGAGAGGATTCCGGCAGCAGCACGCGGAAAATCAGGGTACTGAGACGTGCGCCCATCGAACGCGAGGCTTCAATCACGCCTTTGTCCACCTCGCGCAGGCCAATTTCTACCAGGCGTGCATAGAACGGCGCCGCGCCAACGATCAGGGCAGGCAGCGCGGCATCCGCGCCGAGAATGGTGCCGATAAGCGTTTTGGTAAACGGAATCAACAACACGATTAAAATGATGAACGGAATGGAGCGGAATACGTTGACCAGAACCGAGATCACCGAATAAATCGCGCGGTTCTGGAACAGTCCGCCACGGGCGGTCAGGAACAGCGCCAGGCCGAGCACAATACCGAACACAAAGGTCGCCACGCCGGACAGCGCGGTCATATACAGCGTCTCACCGGTGGCGGCCCAGAGCTGATCCAGTTTCAAATGCGGGAACAGATTCTCAAACATGGCTGACGACCTCGGTAGTAATGGCATAAGTATGTAAATCGTCGAGAATGTTCGACAGCTGGGCAGGCGTAGCAGGGACCTGCAACCAGAGTTCGCCAAAGGTACCGTGAGTGGTCTGGGTCATTTTTCCATGCAGGATATTGAAGGGTAAGGCGTATTTCAGCGTCAGCTCACCGACAATCGGCTGGCGGGTGCTTGCGCCGACAAACGTCAGTCTGAGCACCGCCCCCTCAGCCGCATTGATCAGTTCCGGGTTAAACGGGGTATCTGCACTGCTGTATTCCGCCGTCTGCTTAACAAACATGCGGGTAATCGGCTGCCGGGGATGGGTAAACACCGACAGCACTTCACCTTCTTCAACGATTTTACCGTCTTCCATCACTGCGACGTGGTGACAGATTTTGCGCACCACGTGCATTTCATGGGTGATCAGTACGATGGTCAGTTTCAACTGACGGTTAATATCCAGCAGCAGATCGAGAATGGCATCGGTAGTTTGCGGATCGAGCGCAGAGGTTGCTTCATCACACAGCAGCACATCCGGGCTGTTGGCCAGCGCACGAGCAATACCCACACGCTGTTTCTGCCCGCCACTGAGCTGCGCAGGATAAACCTGCTCTTTACCGATCAGCCCCACCAGCGCGATCAGTTCCTGCACCCGGCGCTGGATCACCGCTTTTGGTGCCCCGGCAATTTGCAGGGAGAAGGCGATATTTTCGCTAACGGTGCGTGACCACAGCAGGTTGAAGTGCTGGAAAACCATGCTGATTTTCAGACGGGCCTGACGCAGGGCTTCACCGCTGGCCAGCGCGATGTCCTGCCCGGCGATAATCACGCTGCCGGAAGTCGGTTTTTCCAGCCCGTTAAGCAAACGGATCAGGGTACTTTTTCCTGCCCCGCTGTAGCCGATAATGCCGTAAATCTGCCCCTGTTCAACCTGCAGGCTGACATCATTAACGGCGGTCACCGGGCCTGATTTGGCGTTAAATATTTTTGAAACGTTGCGCAAAACTATCATCTGATGCCTGTTTTCTGCCGTCATACCAGCGAAAAACGCTGATTAATTAAACTGATTATTATGCGTACATTATTGGTAGCACTAATTGCCAAACGATAGTAATCAGGCCGGGATTTATTGGAAACGATTGAAATGACATGGCTTATAGCTAAATGAAATAAGAAGGGTGAGGTAGTGGCGGATAAAACCACGAAAGCAGAGATATTTTTCCGGCTGGAGTCGCCTGATGGACCCATGGACTTCACGTCCTCACTGACATGGCGTTACCACTGGAGTGAACCGTCAGGGCGAGCGAAATACAGAAAGGCGATAATCCGAAGGGTATCTTTTAGTCGTCATCCGTGGCATTGAGCACCAGGCCAACGGCTTTCGCCTGGGCCAGGCTGAGTTTGAGCTGCTGTTCGATTTTTTGCAAGGACACACCTGTTTCAATCGCGGTTGAACGGGCAACAGCGCGACAGATTTGAGTTTTGGTCATTGGATAATGTGCTGTTTTTTTGTCATGTCGAAAGCCCCGTTGTTCAGGACCTGATTCCAGTTCTGATAAGAACGGCTCTCAAGGCCGTTATCAGTTACAGTTAAGGTTACCCTCTCGTCTGGAAAACAGCTGACACCATGCGCCTTTCCCTGCGTCATTACCTCCACGCCCGTCTCCGGTTACTGATAGCCATTGTGGCCGGGCTGGTCTGTTTCGTCGCCTTACCGGCTTCACTGGGCATCCTGCAACGACTGCTGATCGGCTGGAATGTTCTGGCCTTGCTGTATCTGTTTTTCCTGTGGAGTCTGATGCTGCGCACTGCGCCGAAAAATATTCCACATATCGCCAGAACCCAGGATGAAAGTGCCACGCTGGTACTGAGTCTGGTCACGCTCGCCTGTCTGATCAGCATCATGGCGATTCTGATGGAGCTGACGTCGCTGAAAGATCTCAGCGGAACACCGCGTGCACTCCATATGCTGCTGACGGCCAGCACGCTGATCCTCTCCTGGGCGCTGCTTCCCAGCGCCTTTGCAATGCATTACGCCCATCACCACTATCTGCACCGCACGCCGGACGTCACGCCGATGATCTTCCCGGAAAAGCCCGACGAACCGGGATACTGGGATTTTCTCTATTTCTCTTTCACCCTGGCCGTCGCCTCGCAAACCGCCGATGTGGCAACGGGCACCACCGACATGCGCCAGATTGCCCTGCTCCAGTCGGTGATCTCGTTTGTCTTTAATCTGGCTATTCTGGGGCTGTCAGTGAATGTCGCGGCGGGGTTGTTAAGTTAGGTAACACAGGCAAAACTTCTGCCTCCGGGAGGAGGCAGAATGACATTACAACACGCTGGCCAGGAACTCGCGCAGGCGCGGATGCTGGGGGTTATCCAGCAACGTGCGGGCATCACCGCTTTCCACCACCTGGCCGTTATCCATAAACACGATATTGTCGGCCACCTCGCGGGCAAAGCCGATTTCATGGGTCACCACCACCATCGTGATACCGGAATGCGCCAGCTGTTTCATCACCTGCAATACCTCGCCGACCAGCTCCGGGTCCAGCGCCGAGGTCGGTTCATCAAACAGCATCACTTCCGGTTCCATCGCCAGCGCGCGGGCTATCGCCACACGCTGCTGTTGACCACCGGATAACTCGCGTGGCCAGGCCTGTGCACGGTGCGCCAGCCCGACCTGTTCCAGCAGCTTCAGCGCACGCGCTTCCACCACTGGCCGTTTTTCGCGACGGATACGCAACGGGGCATCGCTGATATTTTGCAGCACGGTGCGGTGCGGAAACAGATTGAACTGCTGGAACACCATACCAATGCGCTGGCGCTGCACGGCAACGAGCTTTTCAGGCAACTCCACCAGATGCTGCCCCCGGCGACGGTAGCCCACCAGCGACTCACCGACGTGAATGGTCCCGGCATCCAGCTTCTCCAGATGGTTAATACAGCGCAGCAGTGTTGATTTACCCGAGCCGGACGGCCCGAGGATCACCGTCACCGATCCGGCTGCAATATCCATATTGATATCCCGCAGCACCGTTTTCCCGGAGAACTGCTTGTGAATGCCGCGCAGGCGGATCGGTTCACTCATGACTGCGCCTCCTGTTGTTCAACGGCTTTGCGGAACCAGCGTTTTTTCACCGGCGCATTCCCCCGGCTGAACCACACTTCCACATAATGCTGCCCCACCGACAGCACCGAAGTCATTAGCAGATACCAGCCGGTCGCCACCAGCAGCAGCGGGATCACTTCATAGGTGCGCTGATAGATAATCTGTGCCGAATAGAGCACATCCTGCAGCGCAATCACCGATACCACAGCGGTGGTTTTCAACTGACCGATCACCTCATTACCCGCCGGGGGCAGAATAGTGCGCATCGCCTGCGGCAACACGGTCTGACGAAAAATCTGACCAGGGCGGTAGCCCAGCGCTTTGGCGGCTTCCAGCTGGCCGGGATTCACACTCTGGATACCGGCGCGGATGATTTCAGCCGCATAAGCAGACTGGTGCATCACCAGCGCAATCACCGCCGCACTGAACGGGCTGATGACTTCGTTGGTGCTGGCGCTCCACAGCGTGCCCAGATATGGCAGAGAGAGCGTCAGCTTCGGATAGAGCGCGGCAATGTTGTACCAGAGGAACAGCTGCACCAGCATCGGTACTGCGCGGAAAAACCAGGTATACGCCCAGCTGACACCCACCAGCACCGGGTTGGCTGACAGACGCATCAGCGCCAGCAGCGTGCCCCCGGCAAACCCGAACAGCACGGAGATCACCGTCAGTTTGAGGGTCATCAGCACGCCATTGAGGATCGACGCTTCCGTCAGGTTCTGCGCCACCACGTCCCATTCAAAACGCGGGTTGCTGACCACAGACGAGCCCATCAGCGCCACCAGCAGCAGCACGATCAGCGCGCTGAACCAGCGCCCGTAATGACGATGCCCGACAATACGCAGCCCGGCGCCGGGGTCGTCAGGCCGCTGACTCATTTCGCGATCTCTTCATTCAGACCGGCGGTTTTTACCGCACCGAAGCCGATTTCCCATTTATCGAGGATCTGCTGGTAAGTACCATCTTTGATCAGCGAGTTCAGCGCCGCCTGAATTGGCTTCTCCAGCGGTGAGCCTTTCGGCAACGCCATCGACACAATGGTGTCTTCGATAGTGATCTCACCCGCCAGCGCCAGTGCTTTCACCTGGCTGGCCTGATAGCGCAGGCCTTCATACGGCCCGAAGAACATCGGTACACGGCCACTCATCACTGCCTGTACGCCAGCCGGACGGTCAGGGAAGACAGGAATGGTGATGGCTGGTTTTTTATCGGCGATGCAGGCATCGCTGGCGGTTTGCAGGCGGGTGATCTGAGAAGTGCCCGCCCCTGCGCCAACGGTTTTACCGCACAGTTCAGCGAAGGTGTTGAACGGCCCCAGTTCAGCGTCTTTACGCGAGATCAGCGCCAGCTTCGATGCATTGTAATAACCGACAAAATCCACCTGCTGCAGACGCTTTTTGTTGGCATCAATATTCGAGGCGGCCAGATCGTAACGACCGGATTTCAGACCCGGAATGATATTGTCGAACCCGCCGGTATCACGCCAGTGCACGGCAATCCCCAAGCGATCGGCCACCGCACTGACGATATCAATTTCGCGCCCCGCGAGGGTCTTGTTATCCGCCTGGTAGAAGGTGGTGGGCGGCGTATTCGGGTTGGTACCCGCCACGATATACCCTTTTTTCAGGATATCTTCCGGCAGCTGGGCATGTAACGTTGCATCAGCCTTCGGTTTGACGCTGGCGGTAAACGCCACGTCCTGGTCAGCCGCCAGTGCAGAAGTGAGCGGCGCCAGGGCCAGCAGAGCAGCGGTCAGGGCAGAAAGTTTCATCAGTTATTCCTTCTCAGTCGCCAGCGCGGGGACGGCGGCAAAATTTTCATCAAACGGCGGCAACCCGAGGTTTTCACGCAGGGTGCGGTACTGGTATTCGGTACGGAACAGGCCACGGCGCTGTAACTCAGGCACCACCAGCTCAACAAACAGTTCCAGCTGGTTTGGCAGCACGGCAGGCATAATGTTGAAGCCATCGGCCCCTTCCTGCTCCAGCCACAGCTGGAAATCATCGGCGATATCCTGCGCCGTTCCGACGATCACGCGGTGTCCACGGGAGCCCGCGGCCACGGCAGCCAGCTGGCGCAGAGTCAGGTTCTCGCGTGCGGCCAGCTCAGTCAGCAGCTTCACACGGCTCTGCCCCCCTTCCGTACCGCCAATTTCCGGTACCGGACCGTCCAGCGGGTAAGCGGTCATATCCACACCAAAGCGCGCTGACAGTTGCTCAATACCGTTATCGATGTCGACCAGCTCATTCAGCTGGTTCCAGGTTTCCTGCGCTTCTGCGCGGGTACGACCCACAATCGGCATCACGCCCGGCAGGATCAGCAGATGGTCAGGATGACGCCCGGCCTCACGTACAAACTGTTTCTGGCTGCGGTAAAAAGCCTGGCCCTCTTCCAGCGAGGCGGCGGCAGTAAACACCACTTCGGCGGTTTCCGCGGCCAGCTTCTGGCCTGCCGGGGAAGAACCGGCCTCAATGATCACCGGGCGCCCCTGCGGCGAACGGGCAATATTCAGCGGTCCCTGCACCTGGAAGTACTTGCCGTTGTGATTAGCGGCATGGATTTTCGCTTCGTCGGAGTAACGGCCGCTCTCTTTTTCACGCACGATAGCGCCCTCTTCCCAGCCGTTCCACAGCTTGAAAGTGACATCGAGAAATTCGCGTGCCATATCATAGCGTTCCGCATGGGATGGCAGATCTTCACGGCTGAAGTTACGCGCAGCATCAATAGAAAACGAGGTCACCACGTTCCACGCGCCGCGACCCCGGCTGATGTGATCCACCGAGGAGAGCGCACGCGCGAGGTGAAACGGCTGGTCAAAAGTGGTTGAAGCCGTGGCTGCAAGGCCAATGTGTTGCGTCTGCACGGCCAGCGCAGAAAGCAGCGTCAGAGGTTCCAGACGGGACATGGTAGACGGCAGACGATGTACGCTGGTGGCCAGCGCATCGCCGACGAAGAACATATCAAACTTACCCTCTTCACCCTTTTTGGCGATCCAGGTAAACCAGTCAACATCAGTGGGTGAACCGCTGGCACCTTCCGCACGCCAGCCGCCCACATGGTGGCCCAGCGCCTGAACAAACAGACCAAGGCGCAGCTGACGTGACGACGTTTTTTGCACAGACATGGGAGATCCTTTTCGTTATTGGCTAATCAGAAAAATAAGACGGTGTAATGCAGCAGCATCCGGCAGACGGGCATCGTTAATGATGCTCTGCGCCTGGGGTGCAGGCAGTGCGGCAAGACTGCGCTGTAATTTGGCCTGCACATCGGTATAAGCGGCGGCCGTGGTGCGACGGGTGACGCAGTGGCTCAGGGTACTGCCATCGCGCAACCACAGCGTGACGCGGTGAAAACGCCGATCCGGGTCCAGTTCATCGGCCGGTGCCGTCAGGTCTGGCTGACGTGTCACCCGCGCGGCCAGTGCCGCGATAGCCGATTTCACCGGGGCTTCGCTGTAGTGTTCCAGCGCTACGCTGCCGTTAATCAATGCATCGGCGATGACGTATTCAAGACTGAAGCGCGCTTCCACGCCGTTTTTTGGCGCAATAATATTGGGGGCTGTATCTGCGCCTGGCGGGAAACTGACCTCAATACGTTCGATGTCGTCCGGGCTGGCGTCCTGCCCGGCAGCAAGCCGCTGTTCGCGCAGGACAAACGCTGCTTCGGCGGCGCTGTGAGTGCCGCCGCAGGTCGGATAACGTTTAAACTCCAGACCCGGTTCCACGATGCGCCACGGCTGACCCCAGCCGCTGAGCAAGGCCTGCGGTTGTTCCACACCAAAACCCAGCGCCTGCAGGAAGCTTTCCAGTACACCGTTGCTCTGCGCACGGAACCCGGCCTGCGCCAGCAGTGCGCTGTTAACGGCACTGCGTGCGGCCAGCCCGGCGTGCAGGGGTTTGGCGGCTGAACCGAACTGGCTGCGCAGCCCCGATGCCTGCGTTGCCGCCAGACCGAGGGCAACCTGGGTTTCTTCCTGGCTGAGCGCCAGCAGACGGCAGGCAGCTCCCGCAGCGGCAATCGTGCCCAGGGTGGCGGTGCTGTGGAATCCTGCGGAATAGTGACGCGTACCGATGGCTTTTCCCAGGCGGCCAGCCAGCTCAACGCCGACAATATAGGCATCGAGGAACCCGTCTGCGCTGACCGTTCCTCTCTCTTTGCTCAGTGCCAGCAGCGTGGAGAGCACGACCGTGGTGGGATGACCGCGAAAGTTCGCATGATAATCATCGAAATCCAGCGAGTGGCTCATATAGCCGAGTTGTAAGGCAAGATTCTCGACGGAATGCTCAGCCGGGTAAACGCGGAAGATCGCATCCAGTCCGCTGTCGATAACGCTGCCATGCAGTACAGGAAACAGACAGGCGAAATAATCCGTTACCCCGTCACGGGCATTGCTACGTTCAGGTTCGCCAGGATGGAGGCTGAAAATGGTCTGCGCCAGCAGCGGGGTAAGCGACATGTTCAAAAGACACCTTTTTTAATAAGGTATTGACATAAATCAATACGTTATAAGTTAGTGTTATTTTCTTCGCTTAGAACGCCGCCAGCCAATAACCAACGGTTATACGACATTCCAAAATAAACTAAGGAAAAACGTTATGAACAGTATCTTTTTCATAACATCCTGTTTCTACCCCTTGGGGGATGACCTGGGTTGATCGCGATATCAGCGACTGTGCGGCCTGAGCGAAAAACGCATTGACCTTGCGAGGTAACACGCTAAGGTGATTCTTATATCAACAGCCCAACAGCAGGAATGTTCCTGAAGGAGTGACAGATGGCGACAGAATACGCAACCCTCGCCGGAGGCTGCTTCTGGTGTACCGAAGCGGTGTTTAAACAGATTAACGGCGTGGAGTCACTGGAGAGCGGTTACATTGGCGGTCATACCGAGAATCCGACATATAAACTGGTCTGCAATGGCGATACCGGACATGCGGAAGCGATCCGCATTGCCTTTGACCCGGAAAAAGTCAGCTATGGCGACCTGCTGGATATCAGCTTCGCCACGCACGATCCCACTCAGTTGAACCGCCAGGGCAACGATATAGGTACCCAGTACCGTTCGGCTATTTTCCCGAACAGCGCCAGCCAGGCAGAAGAAGCCAAAGCGGCCATCGCTCGTGCGCAGGCTGAGCACACTGATCCGGTGGTAACCACCATCGAAGCCGATGCCACCTGGTATCCGGCCGAAGACTATCACCAGGATTACTGGGCAGGTGAAGGCCAGGAAAATCGTTACTGCCTGGCGGTGATCCCACCTAAGCTACAAAAACTGCGTAAGCGTTTTGCGGCAAAAACCGTCACGGGTTAACTATCCCCCCGCGCCAGCGGATGCAGGGCTGGCGCGGCGTATTGAGATTGCCGCCGTTATCATCCCCATCACAGACAGTACCGCCAGCAGCCACATGACCCATTGATAGCCCTGAACCGCCCCGCCCGCCTGGTACAGACGCGTCGCCACTGCGAGGCCCAGCGCCCCCCCCAGGTTATGCAGCGTCCATGAGATCCCGATCCCCTGCCCGTGCTGTGACGGTGGCAATGCGCCCAGTGCAGCGGCAACAGAAGGCCCAAGGATCGCGCCCCATCCCATGCCCATCAGAACAAAAGCCGTTATCACCCAATACACCGACTGCGTGCTGCTGAAAGTGCTCTGCAACAGTGCGGATGCCGCCAGCAACGTGAATCCGCTTGCCATAATCGGCCAGGGCCCGAGGCGATCGCCCAGCCTGCCTGCCAGCGGAGAAACCAGCGCCATCACCAGCGTAACTGGCAACAGCATCAGACCAAGCTGCGCGTCATTTAATGCATAAAGCTCAATCAGCCTGAATGGCATCAACATAAATGCCACACAGTAAAAAATCGCCAGCAATACGGATAATCCACAAGCCCGGCGAAATGTCTTCTCCCGCAGCACGCTGAAATCGATCAGCGGCTGTTGCGTGCGCCGTTCCACCCGCACAAAAGCGGCCAGCAACAGGATGGCGATGCCCAGCGTCACCAGTGAAGGCAGACTCAGCCAGCCCCAGCGCGCGACAAAACTTGCCCAGAGCAGCAACGGCACCAGTCCACTTACCATCAGCAACCAGCCGGGGTAATCCAGCCGCAGGTGACGACGCACGGAATGCCCCGGGATATTGCCGACGCAAAGCGCAAAGCTGAGCAGAATAAAGGGCACATTCAACAGAAAGATGGAACGCCAGCCAAACTGACTGACCAGCAGCCCTCCTGCCACCGGCCCCAGCGCGAGGCCCACGCCGTTGGCCGCAAACAGCAGTCCCAGCGCCCTGCCCCGCTGTGATGCCGGCATCACCTCCACCAGGATCGCGGCTGTCGCGGTATACAGCACGGCACAGCCTGCCCCCTGCAACAGACGAAAGAGATTAAGTATCGCCAGATCGGATGACAGTCCGGCACCCAGCGACGCCAGACCAAATCCGATTATGCCGGTATACAGCACCTGCCGCTGTCCGAAATGCTCGGCGAGGCGGGCGGTGAGAACCATGCAGCAACAGAGCGCCATGACAAACAGGGTCATCGCCCACTGGACTGCATCCACACCCACGGAAAACTGCCGCTGCAGCGCAGGCAGCGCGGTGTTGACGATGGTGAAATCAATGCAACCGAGAAAACTGGCCAGGCAGATACCGGCCTGTAAACGGAACAACTGTGACGGGTTTGTCATAGCAAAAGATGCCTCAAATCAGAATGCCACCAGCGTGACACGATTTAATGTCTTCATTTACGCGATTATTTCGCCATACTGACGAATTAATATCGCCAGTCAGGTGTGCGTATGATTAACAGCGACAGACTTAACAGTATCCGTGCCTTCGTTCAGGCCGCCCAGGCGGGTGGCTTCAGCCTGGCGGCTGAGCAGCTTGGCCAGTCCCGTTCTACCGTCGGTAAGGCTGTCGCCCGGCTGGAATCCCGTTTACAGGTCAAACTGTTTCAGCGCACTACGCGTTCACTTTCCCTCACCAGCGAAGGTCAGCGTTTCTATGAAGACTGTCTGCAGATTTTGTCCAGCCTCGATGCGGCAGAGAATCGCCTGGCACTGCATGCCCGTGAACCGACCGGGCGGTTGCGGGTGAGTGCCCCTCCCCTGTTTGGTGAGAAATGGGTGCTACCTGTGTTGTTGCCGCTGACACAGCGCTGGAATTCACTGGCACTGGATATGCAGTTCTCCACCCAACGTATTGACCTCGCGGCTGAAGGCGTCGACCTGGCGATCCGTATTGGCGATCCGGGCCGGCATGCCGATTTGACGGCGCGTCATCTGGGGTCACAGCCGTTGCTACTGTGCGCCTCTCCGGCTCTGGTAGGTAAGGTTCCGCAGATAAACAATCTGGATGACCTCAGCGCTTACCCGCACCTGACGCTACTCGAAAAGGAGCGTTCTCAGCCGTGGTTACTGAAGAATCAGCAAGATGAACTACTGCACTGGCCGCCCGCTGAACGGCTGCGTCTCAGTACCATGAGTGCCGTGTATGCTGCCTGTAAAGCAGGACAGGGTATTGCCCAATTGCCGCACTGGCTGGTGAATGACGATATACGCGACGGGCGGCTGGTTGAGATCCTGCCGCAGAGCCGGGGCAGCAGCCTGCCGATCTATGCGGTATGGCTGAAAACGCCGGCGATGCCACAGCGACTGCGCTACGCCATTGATGCCCTGCTGGCCGCCTTTCCTCATTAATGGCTACCAGGAGTAATGCCGCCCGCTGGTAATGCTAAGCAGAATATGTCGTTCGTCTGTATTTTGCATGGGTGGTAACGTCGGAGGATTCCATCAAGAGGAGAAACCTGTGAATCAACCCCTTCAGCGTCCTGTTGCTGTCGTGACTGGCGGCACCAGTGGTATAGGGCTGGCGATAGTCAGAGAACTGGCGGTGAGTCATCTGGTGTATGCGGTTGGCCGTTCAGCCTCTGCACTGGCCGCACTGGAACAGTATGAACACGTGGAAGCGGTCAGTCTGGATTTGCTGGATAACGAGGCAGTCCAAAAATTTGTTTCTCGCCTGCCCGCGTTGGATGTCCTGATACACTCAGCCGCGATTTCCGAACGGCTCACCGTTGAACAGGCAACCCCTGCATTGTGGCAGAAACAGTTCGCCATCAACCTTTTTGCGCCAGCCGAGCTGACACGCCTGGCATTACCTGCCCTGCGTCAGCAGCAGGGCCAGGTTATCTTCATTAATTCCGGTTCAGGCACGCTGGCACTTGCCGGACATGCCGTCTATTCCGCCAGTAAATTTGCTCTCAATGCGCTGGCTCATGCGCTGCGCACGGAAGAGAGTCAATACGGCGTTCGGGTCTCAACGGTTTCTCCGGGCCCAACGGATACCCCGATGAATCGCACCAGCCGCGAACGTGCCGGCGACTTCGCTGCCATCGACCCACTCGCCTACAGCACGCCAGAATCAGTGGCTGCCGCAGTGCGACTGGTGGTGAATGCTACTGAGGATACGCAGATTACCGATGTGGCGGTTCGTCCACGTCGTGACAGTGCCCGCCGTTAACCGAGGAGGACAGTATGCAACCGGCTTTTTTTTTCACACTGAAACGGCATATCCGCTTCAGTTACTGGAACGAGCTGTGCGAATAATCCGCTGACTGAACCCGGCCAGACATTGCTTCCTGTTATCTGACAGGGAGCAGTGCTGGCTGGTTTCTTCATCTTCCCCTCCCCCTGCCCTGACTCTTTTTTGCCTCCCCCTTTATCATTGAAATCAACATAACCTGCAATGCACGTATTGTGACGTCTGATAACGACAGGATTCAGGGATTCAGGGATTCAGGGATTCAGGGATTCAGGGATTCAGGGATTCAGGCAGATTTTTTCCAGGCACGCTGGGTATTACCAGCATCTCAGCATCTCAGCATCTCAGCATCTCAGCATCTCAGCATCTCAGCATCTCAGCAT
>NZ_VTDE01000014.1:0-119638 GCF_052824965.1 Erwinia sp. 1181_3 | reverse complement strand
CCGAAACTAAACTCCAGGCACATCTTAAATCTCTCGCTGCCGATGCACGAATATCAGCTATAGCTGATATCATTAGGCTTCTTCAAGAAGATGAGGCTGGACACATGCCTGAAGCATTAACAGGATTGCTTTAGAGCGCTAACTAACTTCCTTCGGTGACACTTGTATCTTAGAGATCCGAACTAGTCTTGGTAATTAAGGGGTAAATAATTACTCAGATAGCAATCCCAGTCGAACTATACAATACGGCGAAATGTTATAGTTTCGCCTTTTTATGCAATATGAGCCGTCCCGGTTATCTTATATATCTAACGGCCAACCATGCGAAAAGAGATCTCTGTCAAGGTCCGCTCCTGGCACGGAACGAACCTTCATTGACGCTATGCCAGACCTAAATTGCTGCTCAGCAGGGATATTAACGCCGCCTTTACTTCACTTACTGGAGGCGTAGCAATGGCTGGGAAAAGTTGGTTGACGGAGGGCTGATAACTGATTTTATTGAGAACCGTGAGCAAGGCCGGGAATCCTTTCCGGGATTGTGAGGGGGTGAGCAAGCCTACCGGCGCGGTAGTGTTTTGCACACATCCGAAGTGAAGCGATGCTGCTTTTTTCTTCTGACCGGACAAAGACCGGATGCTGCCTTGGTGTGATCAATTCACCAGCAGGTATACCGGCTGGAAATAGTGTTTATTGGCAGCGTGAAGATTAGCAGGGGTTGGCACAGTGACCGGAAGGGTAGGGCGTCGCTAAAGGGAGATGCTCAGGCTGGATGGAAGAGGCCGAGTGGCGGTAACTGTGGCTAAGACGACCAGAAATCTACCGGAACCCCAGAAAGCAAAAAACCAGCCCGTAGGCTGGTTTCTTTAAATATGGTGCCCGGACTCGGAATCGAACCAAGGACACGGGGATTTTCAATCCCCTGCTCTACCGACTGAGCTATCCGGGCAACGGGGCGCATTAAACCGTAAAGGCCGTTCGGCGTCAACGGCTTTGTCATAAAAAAGTCGTAAAATCCTGCCGACTGCCTGCTTTTTACCCTGATACGGCAAAGTGCTTTAGCTTAACGCCCCATTTTTGCGGCACAAAGCAATGGTCAGTACGTCTTCTGCCAGGCGGCGGGCGTTTTCCACTTCCTGCACCTTGCGCTTCACAAGCAGACGGGACAGACAGCCCTCCAGAATCAACTCCATCTGATGTGCCACCAGCTCAGGATTATCGGTTTCTAGCTCGCTCAACAGGGCATGAGTATATTGCCAGGATGCCTGTTTTTGCAGTTCCGCAATTTCGTGGATCGGATGGTCCGGTTGCGGGTAGAAACTACAGGCGGCAATAAACAGACAGCCGGGATAGCGTTGATTATTGACGGCTTCTGCCAGCACCTGATAACGGGCCATCAGTTTTTTCTGCGGGCTGAGGCTGTCATCCAGCAGCAGCTTACGTCGCCAGACTTCAATCTGCTGCCCGTGATAGCGTAGCGCGTCATACAGCAACGCATCGCGATCCGGCCAGAAGCGCTGAAGTTCTTGTTCGCTGCATCCCAATTCTTCCGCCATCATGGCAAGAGAAGTGGTGGCGGCGAGTCCGTTCAGCTCAAGGATGCCAAGAGCCTGTTCCAGTACCTGTTCACGCTGCACGTCCTTCTCCTCGTTTAGCTTTATCAAAATCTAGTGTCGTTTACTGTGCCAGTTTCTGCAAATGCGCCCGAAACGCCGCCGGTTTCATAAACCCGGTCACGCGTGAGCCCGGGATTTCATGGCCCTGTGCATCAAAGAAAAGCAGGGTAGGCAAGCCCAGGACATTCAGATGGTTCAGCAGGGCGCTGTCGCTGGCGTTACTGGCAGTGACATCTGCCTGCAATAACTGCATGTGGCCAAAGGCCGCCTGCACTTGCGGATCGCTGAAAGTGTATTTCTCAAATTCTTTGCAGGCCACGCACCAGTCGGCATACAGGTCGAGCATCGTGAGGTTGCCGCCCGCATTGCTTGTTAGCCGTTGATTGAGCTGCTCAACGCTACTGATTCGGGTAAACGTTAACTGTGGGCCCGCTTCCTGCTGGGCAGCACTGCCAAACGCCCAATCTTGCAAGGGACGGGCAACAATCAACATGATGCCTAACAGCAGAATTTGCAGCACGCGCAGCCAGCCACGCTGGCTTTTCAGGCTGCTGATAAACGCCCATCCGAAGAAGGCGACGGCCAGCAGGCTCCAGAGGCGCAATCCCCAGGTGTCGCCGACCACCCGCTCCAGCAGGAATACCGGGAGAGCCAGGATCACAAAGCCAAAACCCTCTTTTACCGTCTGCATCCACGGGCCACTTTTCGGCAGCAGGCGGTTGCCGAACAGCGTAATGGCGACCAGCGGCAGACCCATACCCAGCGCATACAGATACAGCGTTCCGGCACCGGCCAGCATATTGCCACTCTGAGCGATGTACAGCAGGATAGCGCTCAGCGGGGCAGTGGTGCAGGGCGAGCAAATCAGCCCGGCCAGCGCACCCATCAGGAAGACGCCCGGCAGTGAGCCGCCCTGCTGACGGTTACTCCACAGCGTCAGACGGGTCTGCAATGAAGAGGGGAGTTGCAGGGTGAACAGGCCAAACATCGACAAGGCCAGCAGAATAAACAGCACAGAAAGTCCGATCAGCACGGCGGGTGCCTGAAGCGCGGCCTGGAAGCGTAGCCCGGCGGCCGCCACGACAATGCCCATCAGGGTGTAGGTCAGCGCCATGCCCTGTACATAGACCATCGCCAGCGCAAACAGGCGAGCCAGACTGTAGCGGCGATTGCCGCCGAGGATAATCCCCGAGATTAACGGATACATCGGCAGTACGCAGGGCGTGAACGCTACGCCAATGCCGATCAGCAGTGCCCACAGCGGTGAGAAGGGCAAGCTGTTGCTGCCGGACGTCTCTGAGGCAGTGGCAGGTACCGGTGTGGCTTCCGGCGTGCTATGCGCCGCCACTGCATCCAGCGGCACGGTGCGTGTCTCCGGCGGATAACAAAATCCCGCTGCGGCACACCCCTGATAGACCACCGTCATTTGCGCGCCTGCAGCGGCTTGCCTGAGGGTGAAAGGCAGCGTCAGGCTGTCCGGATAAATTTCCGTTTTGCCATAGAACTCGTCTTCATGCGGTTTGCCTGCGGGCAGACTCCACTCGGCGAGCGTCGCGCCCTGCACGCTGATCTTTATCTGCTGGCGATACAGGTAGTAGCCCGGTTTGATCTGCCAGTTGAGGGTGAGAATGTCGTTTTTTTGTGTGAAATCAAAAGCGAAGGCCTGATTGACCGTCACAAACTGGCTGTTGTTGTTCTGGCCGAACAGCGACGCGCTGGCGTTCACGCTGAACAGGCTGGCAAACAGCAGGAAAATAAAGGGGATAAGTCGCTGAGTCATAACGGGTCTTGCTCTCTCCATGTGGGACCGGCCGGACGGCAAAGGGAGATGATAGCATGGCACCGTGAGTTTCGGGGGGTCGGGCAGGTCGGCCTCTACAGGATCCAGGGGCCGATCATTTTTTCCGATCGGCCCGGGGAGAGATTAGAGAATAATGCCACCCAACAGGAAACCAAACGCCACCGACAGCACAATGGCCAGCGTGCCAGGGATCAGGAACGAGTGGTTAAACACAAAACGGCCGATACGCGTGGAGCCGGTATCGTCCATTTCCACCGCGGCCAGCAGCGTAGGGTAGGTCGGCAGCACAAAGAGAGCGGATACCGCCGCAAATGATGCCACCGCAGTGACCGGGGAAACACCCAGCATCAGGGCTGCCGGCATCAGCGCTTTGGTGGTTGCCGCCTGCGAGTAAAGCAGCGTTGAGGCAAAGAACAGGATCACAGCCAGCATCCATGGATAATCGTGCAGCAACTCACCTGCCACCTGCTGGATATCGCCGATGTGGGCTTTGACAAACGTATCCCCCAGCCAGGCAACGCCGAGTACGCAGACGCAGGCACTCATGCCGGATTTAAAGGTGCTGGCACTGAGAATTTCACCGGTATCAATCTTGCAGGTTAAGCAGATCAGCGCGGCAACGGTCAACATAAACACCACGATGGCTTCATTACGCGGCAGCACCGGGTTTTGAATCAGGCCAACCGCATCGCTGATCGCGGTGGCGTACAGCACCACGGCGACAATGCCGACCAGCAGCAACAGTACTGAGCGCCTGGCTCCCGGTTTTTCTTTAAACTTGCTGGCCCCACGCAGGGCCACTTCGCCTTTTGCCAGCCGGGCCTGATATACCGGATCATCCTTCAGCTCTTTACCAAGGAAGTTGGTGAGCAGCGCAGCGATAAAGATAGCCGCCATCGTGGAGGGGATCGCAACCGCCAGCAGCATCAGGTAGCTGATGCCTTTGGGTTCGAGGATGCCCGCCATAAACACCACGGCCGCTGAAATTGGCGAGGCGGTGATGGCAATCTGCGAAGAGACCACGGCAATCGACAGCGGACGGGAAGGGCGTATGCCCTGTTCTTTGGCCACCTCGGCAATCACCGGCAGCGTGGAGAACGCGGTGTGCCCGGTCCCCGCCAGCAGGGTCATAACATAAGTCACCAGCGGTGCCAGCAGGGTGATATAGCGCGGATGTTTACGCAACAGCCGCTCGGCCAGATTGACCAGATAATCCATCCCGCCAGCAACCTGCATCGCGGCGATAGCGGCAATAACGCCCATAATGATTTCGATAACGTCGAACGGGATGGCACCCGGTTTGATTTGAAATCCCAGGGTGAGAATCAGCACCCCGAGACCTCCGGCAAAGCCGATGCCGATCCCTCCCAGCCGGCTTCCCAGATAGATCGCGGCAAAGACGACGATAAGCTCAGGTAATAACATACGGTGTTCCTTAATTTTTTTGCTAATAAACCGTTAAAATTTTGTGTGCTGTGAAAAGTAAAAAGGCACGGTGTTCGGGTGAACAACGTGCCTTAAAAAGTTAGATATCCGGTCTGTTATTGTTCGTTTTCATCGGTATAGCGTTTTGCTTTGTACACCGGGAACATCAGGTTCTGCGTAGAGAAAATATCATCCAGCTCGCTTTCGGTCAGTAAACCGCGCTCAAGTACCACTTCCCGCACGCTCTTACCGGTTTCGGCGCAGATCTTGCCGACGATATCGCCATTATGGTGGCCGATATACGGGTTGAGGTAGGTGACAATACCGATGGAATTAAACACGTAGGCTTCGCACACCGCTTTGTTGGCGGTAATGCCATCGACGCATTTTTCCAGCAGGTTGTAGCAGGCGTTGGTCAAAATATGAATGGACTCAAACATCGCCTGGCCGATGACCGGTTCCATCACGTTCAGCTGGAGCTGGCCCGCTTCAGAAGCCATCGTCACCGTAATATCGTTGCCGATGACCTTGAAGCACACCTGATTGACGACCTCAGGGACGACCGGGTTAACCTTGGCAGGCATGATTGAAGAGCCCGCCTGCAATTCCGGCAGGTTAATTTCATTCAGGCCAGCGCGTGGGCCGGAGGAGAGCAGACGCAGGTCATTACAGATTTTCGACAGCTTAACCGCCAGGCGTTTCAGCGAACTGTGCACCATCACGTAGGCACCGCAGTCGGAGGTGGCTTCGATCAGGTCTTCTGCCGGCACGCAGGCCAGGCCGCTGACTTCTGCCAGCTTCTGTACGGCCAGCTGTTGATAGCCGTCCGGTGTATTCAGACGAGTACCAATGGCGGTCGCGCCCAGGTTGACTTCCAGCAGCAGTTCGGCGGTGCGCAGAATGCTGCGGATCTCTTCATTCAGCAGCACGTTAAAGGCATGGAATTCCTGGCCAAGTGTCATCGGCACGGCATCCTGTAGCTGGGTACGGCCCATTTTCAGGATGGTGTTAAATTCCACCGCTTTCCGCTGGAAGCCTTCACTCAGCTGGCCGATAGCGTCCAGCAGTTTCAAAATGGAGCTGTAAACCGCGATGCGGAACCCGGTTGGGTAGGCATCGTTGGTGGACTGGCATTTGTTTACGTGGTCATTCGGATTGAGGTACTGATACTCCCCTTTCTGATGCCCCATCAGCTCGAGGCCAATATTGGCCAGCACTTCGTTGGTGTTCATGTTTACCGAGGTGCCCGCCCCCCCCTGGTAAACGTCGATCGGGAACTGATCCATACACCGGCCGTTGTTCAGTACTTCATCACAGGCACTGATAATGGTGTTTGCCACGTTGCGCGGGATAGTTTGTAGCTCTTTATTCGCCAGCGCCGCCGCTTTTTTAACCATGACCATACCGCGTACAAATTCAGGGATGTCACTGATTTTGTTGTTGCTGATATAGAAGTTTTCAATCGCACGCAGAGTATGAACACCGTAGTAAGCATCCGCGGGGACTTCACGCATACCTAACAGGTCTTCTTCGATACGAATGTTATTAGTCATGAGAACCTTCTTTAAAGGAATACCGGTAAAATCATCACAATTTAAGTGCCTGTTTCTGCGGTCGACATCCAGAGAATATCGGGCCGGAGAACGGCTGCCGCAAGATTTTATCTGTTTGCGTCACACCGAGCACGATCATATTCTGTCGTGATGCAAAAGCCTGAAGCCAGATCACTTAAACTGCCTGCCATATCAAACAGTTTCAATGATATGTGATCGTACTCACAATGAAAGGTGTCGCATCTATTTCAACATTTCCCGTTGAAAAAGGGGGTCCTCGCTCCCACCTTCTATACTATCGGTCACTACGATCGCCATTTTATGCCGCCGTGCACTCTGCAGGGGGGCCATTGATACAGGAGAATACGGTGCGCTGGTTACCGTTCTTAGTAATATTTGCCCTGGTATGGATCGAGATTTCTCTCTTCATTCAGGTTGCCCATGTGATGGGCGTGTTGATGACCATGCTACTGGTGATCTTCACTTCCTGCATTGGCATTTCTCTGGTGAAAAACCAGGGGATGAAAAACTTTATGCTGATGCAGCAGAAGCTGAATGCGGGCGAAAGCCCGGCGGCAGAGATGATCAAGAGTGTCTCGCTGGTGCTGGCGGGTTTCCTGCTGTTACTGCCAGGCTTCTTTACTGACTTCATTGGTCTGCTGCTGCTGTTGCCTCCGGTACAAAAGCATCTGACGCTGAAGCTGATGCCGCATCTGAAAGTCTGGGGCGGTGGGGGCGCTGCGCCTGATAGCGGGTTTACCGTTGATGGTGAATACGAGCGTAAAGAATCGAATCTGATTGAGCATGACCGCAACGACGACAGGCGTTAATGTTTTGCCCGTCAATCACGGCGCTTTCCTGACGGGGCGCCGTTTTTTTTGCCTGCCGAACAGGATGTACAAAAAAACACCTAAAGAGGCAGTTAACAAAAAAAATTACTTCTGGCCCTTGAAAGGCCTCCTCGGCGGCCGCATCTCTTCCGTCACGAGGCCGGTAGCCAATGCAGCCCGGCTTTCATCCCAAAACTGATTGGACTTCTCAAAGGAGAGCTAACAATGAAAATTCGTCCATTGCACGATCGTGTTATCGTCAAGCGTAAAGAAGTTGAATCCAAATCTGCAGGTGGCATCGTGCTGACCGGTTCTGCGGCGGGTAAATCTACTCGTGGCGAAATCCTGGCTGTTGGCAACGGTCGCATCCTGGAAAATGGCGAAGTGAAGCCATTGGACGTGAAAGTAGGTGATGTGGTCATCTTCAGCGAAGGCTACGGCGCGAAAACTGAAAAAATCGACAACGAAGAAGTTCTGATCATCTCAGAAAACGACATTCTGGCGATTGTTGAAGCGTAATTAACGCGTAATTCACTGAACGTAACGAATTTAAGGAAAAAGATAAAATGGCAGCTAAAGACGTAAAATTCGGTAATGACGCGCGCGTAAAAATGCTGCGCGGTGTGAACGTACTGGCAGATGCAGTAAAAGTTACCCTGGGCCCGAAAGGCCGTAACGTGGTTCTGGATAAATCTTTTGGTGCACCGACCATCACGAAAGATGGTGTTTCTGTTGCGCGTGAAATCGAGCTGGAAGACAAGTTCGAAAACATGGGCGCTCAGATGGTGAAAGAAGTCGCTTCCAAAGCTAACGACGCTGCGGGTGACGGTACCACCACTGCTACCGTACTGGCACAGTCCATCATCACCGAAGGCCTGAAAGCCGTCGCTGCGGGTATGAACCCGATGGATCTGAAGCGCGGCATCGACCAGGCGGTTATCGCCGCGGTTGAAGAGCTGAAAAAACTGTCTGTGCCTTGCTCTGACTCTAAAGCGATTGCTCAGGTCGGTACCATCTCTGCTAACTCCGATGAAACCGTGGGCCAGTTAATTGCTCAGGCGATGGAAAAAGTGGGCAAAGAAGGCGTGATCACTGTTGAAGAAGGCACCGGTCTGCAAGACGAGCTGGACGTGGTTGAAGGTATGCAGTTTGACCGTGGCTACCTGTCCCCTTACTTCATCAACAAGCCAGAAACTGGCGCAGTTGAGCTGGAATCTCCATTCATCCTGCTGGCTGACAAAAAAATCTCCAACATCCGTGAAATGCTGCCAGTGCTGGAAGCCGTTGCGAAAGCCGGTAAACCACTGCTGATCATCGCTGAAGATGTTGAAGGCGAAGCGCTGGCAACGCTGGTGGTGAACACCATGCGCGGCATCGTGAAAGTGGCTGCGGTTAAAGCTCCTGGTTTCGGCGACCGTCGTAAAGCCATGCTGCAGGACATCGCTGTTCTGACCGGTGGTACCGTAATCTCAGAAGAGATCGGTATGGAACTGGAAAAAGCAGGTCTGGAAGATATGGGCCAGGCGAAACGCGTTGTGATCAACAAAGACACCACTATCATCATCGATGGTACCGGTGAAGAAGTGGCGATCAACGGCCGTGTGACTCAGATCCGTCAGCAGATCGAAGAAGCAACTTCTGATTACGATCGTGAAAAACTGCAGGAACGTGTCGCGAAACTGGCAGGCGGCGTTGCCGTTCTGAAAGTGGGCGCAGCGACTGAAGTTGAAATGAAAGAGAAGAAAGCACGCGTTGAAGATGCTCTGCACGCTACCCGTGCAGCAGTAGAAGAAGGCGTGGTTGCTGGTGGTGGTGTTGCACTGGTACGCGTGGCGTCTAAACTGTCTGAACTGCGTGGCCAGAACGAAGACCAGAACGTGGGTATCAAAGTTGCGCTGCGCGCAATGGAATCCCCACTGCGTCAGATCGTTGCTAACGCCGGTGAAGAGCCATCTGTTGTGACTAACAACGTGAAAGCAGGCGAAGGTAACTACGGTTACAACGCGCAGACCGAAGAATACGGCGACATGATCGACTTCGGTATCCTGGACCCAACCAAAGTGACCCGTTCTGCTCTGCAGTACGCGGCTTCTGTTGCTGGCCTGATGATCACCACCGAATGTATGGTGACTGATCTGCCTAAAGGCGATACGCCTGATTTAGGCGCAGGCGGCATGGGTGGTATGGGCGGCATGGGCGGAATGATGTAATCCCCCCGCTCCACTGCCCTTAGCGGTACGTGATGCAGAACGCCCCGTCAGTTTGCGCTGACGGGGCGTTTTTTATTGGCAGGTCACATCAAGCCTTTTGTACAGAGTACGATCGTCGTCGTCCTCATCATCGATGTGATAATTGATGATGCACTCCTCTGTACTGCGCGCAATTTTTACCTGCATACTGGCCTGTTCTGCTGCATTACTGAGAAAGGCCACGCCCTCATCTACAGCTTCTGTGACGAGCTCCCCATCCCGCCATAGCGTACTGCCTTTCGGTAACATTTGGCCATTTGCAAGCCTGACGGTGAGCAGCAATCGCGTGCCGGAGAGCACTGCTATCTTCACTTTTTTTACCGTGCCTCGTGCCAGATGCAGCGTGCGGTGACCATTAATCACATCGATATTTTTAGGCAGTTTATCCACATCGATGTTCAGCGAACTATCCTGCCATGGCGGTATCGCCGGGAGGACTGCCTCTCCACGCCAGTCCGTCCACGCGATCCCGCCCGGTGTGATGATCGGGATCCCTGCCACAGGACGACTGAGTGCCAGCAGACCAAAGGTATCTGATACCGGATTGTTGCTGAAACCCACGCCATAAGGGTAAAGAATGACTGCACCCTGACCGCTCACGCTGTAGTTGCTGTTGTGCTGGGTGTCCTGCTGGGCATTAAGGCTAAGGCGGGTATAGCGCAGATCGCTGTTGAGCGAGCCCTGGATCGAGCGGTTATGATCGCTGTTGGTTTGTTCCAGAGCCAGGTTGTAATCACTGTAGTCTGAAAGTGACGCACTGACTTCACTACCCAACACATCACGATGATTATAAGCGCGGTAGTAGTGCCGAAAATGCGTCTCCCCCAGCGACCAGTTAACATTCAACGAGATATTTTTATTTTTCTGCTTTCCGCCGCTGCCCTGCGACGCACTCAATGACAGCCGAAGATTCTTAGTGAAACGACGATTCCAGGACAGCATGGCATAGCGCCATAACTGATCATTCTGATAGCTGCGCGAGCGACTATAGCTCAGGGACAATGTGCCCAGCCATTGAGGAGACCAGTTAGCAGAGACGCTGAGTTCGTTATTTTGCTGGTCGTTGTGGTTGTTACTATTGCGCTGTTTTGCTTCATTCAACGTGATAAAATTCGGGCTATTTTTACTCATTCCCAGAGACAGGGAAAGATTCTGCGACAGGTTATGGCTACCCGAAAGCTGCAATTGAGCGCCGTTACTGCGGCGAGTATCGTTCTGTTCCACGATAGCCTGAAGTGAAATTGAGCTGCTGCCTGCAAGGATTTGCGGCACGCCGTTAAGCGAAATCGCAAGGGAATGGTAGCTTTTGCTGAGCAGCGCTCCACTGCGCAGTGACCACGAGGGGCCGGGTTGCCAGTTCTGATTTAGCGTCAAAATGGCCGGTGTAGCACTGTCCTGTGCCACTCTCTTTACACTGCCTATCGCCAGGCTGAAACCGGGGCTGCTGCCGCGATTAAAATGGGTAAGCTGGGTGACAGGAACCACAAAGTGCTGATTTTCCCCCTTATTTTCTACTACCGTGACATCAAGTGGGGCATTGAGGTTTTGTACTGGAATATTGTCCAGGTTGAACGGGCCTGCCGGCACCAGGGTGCTGTAAATGATTTGATCATACTGTCGCACTTCGACACGCGCTTGAGGGGTATTAGCAATGCCCTCAATATTGACGCCACTTCCTCCCACCCCCTGAGATAACACATCATCCGGTGAGAGCTGAAAGCCATTTAACGTATCCAGGGCGAATAGGGTATTTCTAACGTTAATTTCCCCTGCCTGTAGGGTCTTGTTCAGCTTACTAACATAGCGTTCCAGATAGGTGGAGTTAACCGTAGCCGTCAGGCCCTGTTTATCCTGTTGAACGTTTTGCTGACTGCGCAATATCCAGTTGGCCAGATTGATACCGCTATCCAACGCCAGCCAGCTGTAACGTTCCCGGTGGTCAGGGGAAAGATTCATACTGGAAAAGTAGTTGTAGTTAACGTGGATGGCACTGCCGCCGGATTCGCCCTCATGACGCTGGCTGACAAGCCATGAAGAGGGCACTACGATACTGAGCGACTGTGTTTCCTGCTGCCAGGCGAGACTAATCTGGCTATCACTGGCCGCCCAGTCATAACATTTTTGAGATCGTGCGGCATCAGGAACGCTCAGGCCCAGTTCTTCAAACAGCTCTGGAGTGAAACAAATCGCCCCCTGGTGAGTGACCTGTAATTGGAATGAACCGATAAAATCACCGTTAAGGCTGATATCTATCACATTCAATCCGGCAGGGATCTTGCCCAACCGATCCAGCTTTTCCAGTGCACTCTGGTCCAGGCCGTGGCGTTTTAACGTTTCAACGTCCCAGTCTTCAGGCGAGGTTTCACCCGATAAAGAAGCGGAAGGTGTTTCGTTGGCGGTGGCATTAGAGTTTAGCGCCACAAATATCAGACTGGCGGGCAGTAAAAAAATGAGCTTCCACATTATTCCATTTCATTTGGTAATGAGTGCAGTAAATTTCCTTTTACCGCCGGGGTCAATGTGTCACCGACATTTCAACATTGCCGGTGTCGAAGCCATATTTCGACACGGTTTCAATACTGACCTTCTGCGTGCCAGTGAGCTGTGCGGCTTCTTTCACCATCACGGGCACCGTCTGCTGCGGCAGAACATAGGTTTTGGTCAGCAGTGCGTTTTTCCCCTGTGGAAGCAGCTTGATTTGTTGTGACAGCCTGACCACATAGGGACTGGGATTGTGTACCGTCAGCTTATTGCCGTTGAGGTTCCAGACCAGTGCTTTCCATGGATCGGCGCTCATGGCTAATCCTTGTGGATGAATAATCACTGGAATATTTTGGCGAATATTAACGTCAATTCTGTTTTCATCATTGCCTGTTTTCGGCCGGATGCCTTCGAAGGTGACACGCTTCAGATGCTCAACCTGGAGTGGGCGGTCGCTATTAAGAATAAAACGCACCAGCTGGGTTTTCCCGGCTTCCAGGCGCATGACGGGCTGAGTGGCATACAATTTGGGCTGCGGATCGTCAGGTAAATCGTGAATTTTGACATACAGCAGTTCTGTCTGATCGTCAGTATTGGTGACATTGATGCTGCCGCCGCCATCCTTTTCAAGAATAAACAGCATGGGGGTTTCTGGTTTCATGGTGGCGTAAGACGCTGCTGTCCAGGAGCAGCAGAGTAGAGCCAGTGTAGTCAGGGTAAAGGAGCGCATGGTACCTCTGTAACAAGAACGGAGTGCTACAGGTCGTAACACTCCGGTATTTAGGTGAAATTAATCTGGGATTACAGGTAAACCAGATCGTAAGTCGCTTCACCTTTGATATCGATTCTTTCAGAGGTTTTCAGCTTGGATGCCGGGGAAATAAACGGGGAGAATTCCAGCCCGATGGTATGGCTTTTACCCATAACAGGTGCATTGCTTTTATCCCCTGTTGTCCAGGAGTACATCTTTTGGCCGGTACCTGAAATAAGGCGGCTGGCGTTATCAAAAGTACTCCAGACGTTAGACCCCACAGGAGCAACGATGAAATTGTTCACGCCAACCTGGTCTACATTCGTGCTATCTGTGTCGAGCTTCACCATATAACCGCCGATTACCGCGCCGTCAGAGGTTGCTCCCAGGCTGAAAATTTCGGGCACCTGCATGCCCATATAGAAAACCTGGCCTGCTTTTTCTGCCACATCGGTGGGTTGGATGGCAACGGCTGTGGCGGATGGGCAGTCAATCCTAATCTGCAGTTTTGATACGGGTAGGATTGTTTCTTTCGTCACGTTCAGATTATCGGCTATCAGTTTTCCTAACTTAATGCTCGTTGAACTGACCCCTTTACCAATATCGCATGACGCAGGAATAATCATGCCATCAACTTTTACAGTGAACTGTGATTTGCCTGCATTGGCCATGCCCGATGTTGCGATAGCGGCCAACAGAGACAGGCTCAGCGCGGTCTTTTTAAAATTCATGTTTGTATAGTCCTTATACGTTTTATTCATGAAGAAAATACTCTCCTAAGAGAGTAAGTGGAACGCTTAATACTGAATACGGGTTTCCTTGAATTCCACTTTCACTTGGATACTCCCTTTTTAACCTAACATGTGGAACGCAGGATTAAATGTCGCATGTGTGTTTTATTTAACGTTATCAAAGGTTGTCTGATGTATTTTGGAGGCTTTTTTTTACATCTATTGATGTAGGATTAACTAATTAAGTTAAAATAAAAATAGCAAATGAGATTTTTACAGATATACAATTTCAAACGTTGTCATTCCATCGATTTTTATTGCATCTGCCTGATTTAAATTGAAGATGAAAGGCTTCAGGATGATGTCAATATTAACCTGATGTGCGCTTCCTGGTGTTATCTGGCTACCCCAGGAGTAAATGTTTTCACCGGATGGAGTCAGCCTGAACTGCCCGGTGCGCCAGCTAACCCCTTCGTTATCTGAAACCAGCACGTTAGGTATAACTCTTCCGTCCATTCGCGAGTGTTCAGGGTCAATCAGGGCGAGATAGCCACCAATTGCCTGTCCTTTATTTGTCAGGCCAAGGCTGAAAATATCACGCTGCTGTTCACCCGCCAGCTGAACGTTGCCGGCATTCGGGGCAATGTCTCTTGCCCGAAAAGCAAACGAAGTCGCTCCCTGACATTGAATCATCAAGCCTAATTTTTTTTCGGGCAGTAGCGTTCTGCCCGAATGGGAGCTGCCCTGACCAGCGACCAGATTTAACTTAATGCTTCCTGCGCTATTCATACCGATATCGCATGAGCCGGGCATAATCTCGCCTTGCAACTTTATGGTTGTTTGGGAGGATGCGAATATCTCATTAGAGCCTAATGCAAGCAGTATCATCACGGTAAGGGTGAGAGGTGATCTGATTTTTTTCATGCATAGTCCATTATTTATGATGTGTGATAGCAGCCTGACTCGTTATCCTTGAGTGGTAATTGCTGCCTCGATTATACACAGTGCCGTGTTTAATAAAAGTTTGTCTTTATAGTAAAATCTTTATTTGCGTGTTTACTCTTGTTGTTTCAATATGTGCTTTTTTGGGAGCGATCGTTATTAATATATATTTCTTAGCTGGAAATATATCACTTAATGGGTGTTAATTATCACTCTAATGGTGTGTTCAAAAAGCAATCAGTTGCGGGCGCAAGAAAATCAGTAAGTATGTTTTTCTTTTGCCAGTTAAAAGGGTATAAATGGGGTCGTATAATTTTACAATTTTGAGGAAAAGCATGCGTATTCACGTACTGGGATTCTCGGCGCTCGCGCTGCTGCTGGCAGGCTGTAGTTCATCCAACACACTGAGTTCAGCTGGCGAGCGTGTCACCTTTACCGATCAGCAACCAGCAAGTAGCTGCCAGCTGCTGGGCAACGTGACTGGCGCACAAAGTAACTGGTTCTCAGGTTCCGGTGGCGAAGGCAGTTCACTGCGCGGCGCAGCCAACGATCTGCGTAATCGTGCGGCAGAGATGGGCGGTAACGTCATTTATGGTGCCACCAGTCCAACCCAGAACATCTGGTCTAACTTTGCACCGCTCGACAGCAAAATGAGTGGTCAGGTGTATAAGTGCTCGTGATCGTTATGGCCTGATGGGCATTCTGACGATGAATAAAAAAGGGTGGCTTTAAGCGCACCCTTTTTTATTGCTGCAATGCCGCCGCATCTATTCCTGACGTAACTGTAAATCGAGCGGTGTTTTGCTCGGCTCACCCCCAATCTCCCGCGCCAGTTTCGGTACCATATAACCCGAAACCTTACCTAACAGTTCACGCACAATGGCGCGTGCGCGCTGGTCATCAACGTAGAAATGCGCTGCGCCTTGCACCTTATCCAGCACATGCAGGTAATAAGGAAGTATCCCGGCATCAAACAGCGCATTGCTCAGTGCGGCCAGCGTGGTGGCATCATCGTTAATGCCCCGTAGCAGCACGCTCTGATTCAGCAGCGTCACACCCGCACGTTTTAGCATACGCATACCATGGCGCAGGTCGTCGTCGATCTCTTGCGCGTGGTTGATATGGGTGACCATCAGCGTTTGCAGGCGTGACTGTGCAAGCCGCTGGCACAGCGCTTCGGTGATGCGTTTAGGGATCACCACCGGCAGACGGCTGTGGATGCGCAGGCGCTTAATATGTGGAATTTGTTCCAGTTCTGCGATCAGCCAGTCCAGCTCGTGATCCTTTGCCATCAGCGGATCGCCGCCGGAGAAAATAATCTCATCCAGTTCTGGCTGTTGTCGGATATACTCCAGGGCTTGCTGCCAGTTGCGTTTATTGCCCTGGTTATCAGAGTACGGAAAATGGCGGCGAAAACAGTAACGGCAATTGACGGCACAGCCGCCTTTGACCAGCAATAACGCACGATTACGATATTTATGTAACAGACCCGGCACCACACTGCTCTGCTCATCCAGCGGATCGGTACTGTAACCCGGTGCATCAACGAACTCCTGCTGCGAGGTAATAACCTGTAGCAGCAGAGGATCCTGCGGATCGCCTTTGCGCATGCGTGCAGCAAAGGCCCGGGGGACGCGCAGGGCGAAAAGACGCCGTGCGTCATGGCCTGAAACCAGATCAGGGTGATGGTGCAACGCTAAAAGTTGCAGTAATTCATTCGGATCAGTGATTACATCGGCAAGTTGATGCAACCATTCTTCTCGCACAGGGGTATTTAGGGTTACAATGTGTGCCATTTTTTTGGCTAAGTACCAGTAATAAATTGTAGAGGGCCTTTATGGCGACTTATTCTAGCAACGATTTCCGTCCCGGTCTTAAAATCATGTTCGAAGGCGAGCCTTATGCCATCGAATCAAGCGAGTTTGTTAAGCCGGGTAAAGGCCAGGCATTCGCACGCGTAAAAATGCGTCGTCTGTTGACCGGAACGCGTGTTGAGAAAACTTTTAAATCTACCGACTCCGCTGAAGGCGCTGATGTAGTAGATACTAACCTGAACTACCTGTACAACGACGGCGAGTTCTACCACTTCATGCACCCGGAAAGCTTCGAGCAGCATCCTGTTGAAGAGAAAACCGTGGGCGATGCAGCAAAATGGCTGCTCGACAACGCTGAGTGTATCGTGACCCTGTGGAACGGCAAACCGATCCAGGTGTTACCACCGAACTTCGTTGAGCTGGAAATCACGGATACTGATCCGGGCCTGAAAGGTGATACCGCAGGGACTGGCGGCAAGCCAGCGACACTGTCTACCGGTGCGGTAGTGAAAGTGCCACTGTTCGTGCAGATTGGCGAAGTGATCAAAGTTGATACCCGTTCTGGCGAATACGTTTCACGCGTAAAATAAGCCCGAACCAGTGAGGGCCTGCCCGTCAGGCCCTTATCCTTGACGATGTGAGTTTAAGTATATGTTGAAATTCATAGCTGTTGCATTGTTGATGACCTGCGCGCTCAGCGCCTGTAATACCTTCCACGGCTTTGGCGAAGATGTGCAGCATCTCGGCGGTGCCATCACCGATGCAGCCAATAAATAACGTCTTCTGGTCTGAAAAATTCCCTTTTTGCTTTGCCATACAGGCAAGCGCATAAATTACAGCTATGCTTACATCGCTGTGCTTTATCTCTAATTAAAAGGAAATTGCTATGAAGAAAAGTATTGTTGCCCTTCTTTCTGTTCTGGTGCTCTCTTCCGTACTCTCTGCCTGTAATACCACGCGCGGCGTGGGTGAAGATGTTGAGGCGGGTGGTAAGGCAATTCAGAAAAGCACGAATTAATCTGTGTGAAAGGCCGGTGCGGTGCACCGGCGATAGCTTTGTTAGCGCTGATTAACCCAAATCAGTTTATCCACGGCAAAGCCTGCTCCGCGTGCTTTAGCCAGTAACTCTGTTTTTACCCCGTCTTCCAGCTGCGGCGTCCGCGATAAAATCCACAGATAGTCCCGATTCGGCCCGCACACCAGCGCGTGCTGGTAATCGTTATCCAGCGCAATCACGTTATAGCCGCCATAAAACGGTCCGAAGAATGACACTTTGAGTGCGGCCAGATCAGAAGGGCCGGTAAAATACGCTTTACCTACACTCTCCTGCCAGCGCTGTTTGCGCGTATTAAAGCCGCGGTTAACCACTTTCAGCCCGCCATCGTCGCGTTTGCTGTAGGTGGCCGTCACCTGATCCAGGCCGCGTTCAAAACGGTGGTCCAGGCGCGCAATCTCATACCAGCTTCCAAGATAGCGTTCGGCATTGAATCCAGAAATGGGGGTAACGCCTTGCGGCGGGGTGGTAGAGCAGGCAACCGAGAGCAGCGCCCCGGCACCTGCGGTGAACATTTTCCATAGCGACATATAAATAAGCCATTCCTTAATGATCGAATGGCTTGAGTATAGATTTACACGGCGATCACGCCAATTAATGCTACTACGCTTAACAGCGAGGCAATGCCGTAGCACAGCAACTTGCTGGCAGGGATATGCAGTTTCAGGTCATGCAGGCTATGGTGCAGGCGGTGCAGTGCGCACCACAGTGGCATCACAATCACCAGCAGCAGGATGACTCGGCCAGGCAGTGACTGAGCAAATCCCAGAACCCGCTCATAGCTGAACGTCTCTGCCGGTGCCCAGCCTAGCGGCAGCAACAAGCCGACCAGCAGAACGATCACCGGGCTGACCAATGCAGCCCACATGCCCCCGGCACCAAACAGGCCCCAGAAGATGGGCTCATCAGAACGTTGCGGTTGTGTGTTCATTATCACTCCTTAAGCCAGCAGCGACACGGCCAGTACAACGCCGCTTAAAATAATCATCACGATCCATAGCCCTTTAATGATCGGTTCCGGCGGCAGCTTCTCCCCTTTAACGATAATAATTTGTGCTTTTGGGGCCAGGTCAAACCAGGTTTTGCTGTGATGCAAGGCGGCGACGAGTGCCACCAGATTCAGTAGCAGGACGATGGGGTTCTGCAGGAAGGTGACAAAACCTTCCCAGCTTTCCTGCCCCATCTTCAAAGCAAACAGGCCGATAATCAGCTCAATACTGAACCACAGCGCGGGAATGGCGGTGCCTTCGCGCAGCATATACAGACGGTAGAACGGCAGCGACTGCCACCAGCTTCCTGACATAGGACGGATATACGCATTACGTTTCGAGGTCATTTACAGCCTCCTTAATGGGGTTTCAGGGTGGCGATCAGGAAGTCTTTACTGCTCTCCACTTTGCCCTGCTGGATAGCCGCCGCCGGGTCGACGTGTTTTGGGCACACTTCGGAGCAGAAGCCGACAAAGGTACAGCTCCAGACGCCATTAATGCCGTTAAGCTGCGGCATACGCTGTGCTTTACCCCGGTCACGGCTGTCGAGGTTATAGCGGTGGGCGAGGGTGATCGCCGCAGGGCCAATAAATTCAGGGTTCAGGCCAAACTGTGGGCAGGCGGCATAGCACAGACCACAGTTAATACAGCCGGAAAACTGATGATATTTCGCCATCTGCGCCGGGGTTTGCAGACCCGGGCCTTCACTGGCCTCCCGCGGGTTACCAATCACCCAGGGCTTAATCGCCTCCAGACTTTCCATAAAGTGAGTCATATCCACCACCAGATCGCGTTCGATCGGGAAGTTTGCCAGTGGTTCTACTTTGACGCCGGCCGGGTAATCGCGCAGGAAGGTTTTGCACGCCAGTTTGGGGACACCATTCACCATCATCCCGCAAGAACCACAAATCGCCATACGACATGACCAGCGATACGACAGATCAAAAGCCAGGTTGTCTTTGATATAGCCGAGGGCATCAAGCAGCGAGGTGGTTTCATCCCAGGGAACGTCAAAAATCTCGTTACGCGGGACGCGGTCTGTCTCCGGGTTGTAGCGCATAATGTTGATTTGACGGCTTTTGCTCTCACTCATGACCAGGCTCCTTGTGGGTGCTGCCCTCAGAGGCCGCGCCATACACGCGCGCAGCAGGCGGCAGATGGGTAATGGTCACCGGATCGTAAGCGACCGAAGGCGCTCCCTGCGGGTTGAAGAAGGTCAGGGTATGCGCCAGGAAGTGTTCGTCGTCGCGTGTGGTGCAGCCTTCATCCAGCCGCTGATGTGCGCCGCGAGACTCTTTACGTTGAATGGCTGAATGCGCCATACACTCCGCCACATCCAGCCCGTGGGCCAGTTCAACGGCGTACAGCAGTTCGGTATTGAACACGCTGGAGGTGTCGGTCACACGCAGGTTAGAAAAACGCTGCTTCAGCTCCGCCAGCTTATCGATAGTTTTTTGCATCAGCTCCGTGGTGCGGTAGATGCCGCAGCCTTCTTCCATCGCCATGCCCATTTCATCACGCAGCGTGGCCGCATTTTCGCTGCCCTGCTGATTCACCAACCCGTGCAGTCGTTTTTCAATGTCGTTGCGCTGAGCGCTGAGCGCGGCATCCCGCACCGGATGTGGCTGGGAAGCGCGCTGTGCGGCTTGCTCACCCGCCAGGCGCCCAAACACCACCAGTTCTGCCAGCGAGTTAGAGCCGAGGCGGTTCGCCCCGTGCAGTCCAACGGAGGAACATTCACCCACGGCAAACAGACCCTGGATACGCGTTTCACACTCGGCGTTGGTTTCAATGCCGCCCATGGTGTAGTGCGCGGTCGGACGCACCGGGATCGGAGCCGTAATCGGGTCCACGCCGACATAGGCTTTGCTCAGTTCGCAGATAAACGGCAGGCGTTCGCGCAGTTTTTTCTCACCGAGGTGGCGCAGATCGAGATAGACGACATCCCCGCGTGGTGTGGCGATGGTGCGCCCTGCACGCCATTCATGCCAGAAAGCCTGGGAAACCTTGTCGCGCGGGCCCAGCTCCATATATTTGTTTTTTGGCTCCCCGAGTGGAGTTTCCGGCCCCATGCCGTAATCCTGCAGGTAACGGTAACCGTCTTTATTGACCAGAATACCGCCCTCACCACGGCAGCCTTCCGTCATCAGAATGCCGGAACCCGGCAGGCCGGTGGGATGGTACTGAACAAACTCCATATCGCGCAGTGGGACGCCGTGGCGAAACGCCATGCCCATACCATCGCCGGTGACAATGCCGCCATTGGTGTTGTAGCGATAGACGCGGCCCGCGCCGCCGGTCGCGAGGATCACTGACTGTGCGCGTACTTCCAGCAGCGTGCCTTCCATCATGTTGATCGCGACCAGACCGTGCGCCACGCCATCGTCCACCAGCAGGTCGAGGACGAAATGCTCATCAAGCCGTTGGATTTGCGGGTATTTCAGCGATGTTTGAAACAGGGTGTGCAGCATATGGAAGCCGGTTTTATCGGCGGCAAACCAGGTGCGTTCAATCTTCATTCCGCCAAAACGACGGACGTTGATGGAGCCATCTTCTTTGCGGCTCCACGGGCAGCCCCACTGCTCCATTTGCGCCATTTCCTGCGGGCAGTGCTGAACAAAGTAGTCCACCACGGGTTGTTCGCACAGCCAGTCGCCCCCGGCAACGGTATCGTGAAAATGAGAATCGAAACTGTCCTGCTCTTGAGTGACGGCGGCGGCACCGCCTTCGGCGGCCACAGTGTGGCTGCGCATCGGATAGACTTTGGAGATCAGAGCAATCTTCAATCGCGGGTTGGCTTCTGCGGCGGCAATCGCAGCACGCAGCCCGGCTCCACCAGCACCAACAATGACTAAATCGGCATTCAGGGTTTGCACAATTTTCTCCCTTATACCCTGCATACGTCGCGCAACATGTGTGTTGCCTGTTTTTCTGCCACGCGAACCATGGTGGGTATTTTGTGTTTGAGATTTTTCCAGAGGCAAAGCGGGTGGCTCTACCCGACAGTCGCGGCCCAGTATAAGGGGGTTAAAATGGCGCCAATTTGATGTGTTCGGGCATTTCGGCGGGTAAGTGATAAAAACCCTTCACTTTCTGTGGAAAGCGTGTTGCTGGTTTTTTCGACGTAGAATTGTGTGTTGCGGCCCGGACAGGTAGACTTCTTGCCCCTACTGACTTTGGAGTAAAAAAGATGAGCGATTCGGCTAGCTGGCAGCCAAGTGCATCTATCGCCAATTTATTAAAGCGTGCGGCGATCATGGCTGAAATCCGGCGTTTCTTTGCCGATCGTGGCGTACTGGAAGTGGAAACCCCGGCCATGAGCCAGGCGACGGTGACCGATGTGCATCTGTTCCCATTCCAGACCCGGTTTGTTGGCCCAGGTACCGCTGCCGGTATCGATCTTTATCTGATGACCAGCCCTGAATACCATATGAAGCGTCTGCTGGCCGCAGGCAGCGGGCCGATTTTCCAGCTGTGTCGCAGTTTCCGTAATGAAGAGATGGGGCGCCACCATAATCCCGAATTTACCATGCTGGAATGGTATCGCCCGCACTACGATATGTACCGCCTGATGAACGAGGTGGACGATCTGCTGCAACAGGTGCTGGAGTGTGCTCCGGCCGAGACGCTTTCCTACCAGCAGGCCTTTATTCGTCATCTGGAGATTGACCCGCTGTCTGCTGACAAAGCGCAGTTGCGCGAAGCGGCTGAAAAACTGGGCGCTGGCGATCTCGCCCATCGTGAAGAAGATCGCGATACGCTGCTTCAACTGTTGTTTATGCTGGGTGTGGAGCCTGAAATCGGTAAAGAAAAACCGGCGTTCGTCTATCACTTTCCGGCCAGTCAGGCGGCGCTGGCAGAGATCAGTACGGAAGATCATCGCGTGGCCGAGCGTTTCGAGGTCTATTTCAAAGGTATTGAGCTGGCGAATGGTTTCCGTGAACTGACCGACAGCCGTGAACAGCGTCTGCGTTTTGAGCAGGATAACCGTAAGCGTGCGGCTGCGGGTCTGCCCGTGCAGCCGATTGATACCCACCTGTTGGACGCGCTGGCGCACGGTATGCCGGAGTGTTCCGGTGTGGCATTAGGGGTTGATCGTATTGTGATGCTGGCACTGAAAGCAGAGCAGCTCAGTGATGTGATCGCGTTCACCGTCGACCGTTGTTAATTCCTCGGCGGGGTAAACGGGCTGACCGAAAAACGAGGTCAGCCCTTGGGTGTCGGGGGCGATTATTTTTTCCGATCGCCCCGTGGTTCAGATTCTTATAACCCGCCCGATTTGTAGTTTCTTGCCGCTGGTGCGCCGTTGCTGGCCGGGGTTTTACGCCCAATAGTTTCCATACGAACCTGGAACGGTGGGAACGGCATTTCCAGCCCGTGTTCCTGATAGCCACGCAGGATCAACTGATGCAGCTCATGGCGCAGCGGCATACGGTGCCCCATTTCTGCCGCGTGAATGCGCAGCTCAAACAGCTGAATACCCTGCTGTAAATCCACCAGGAACGCTTCCGGCTGCGGTGTATCCAGCACGTAGCTGCAACGCTGTGCAGCCGTCAGCAGGACGTTGGTCACTTCTTCGCTGTTGGCTTCAGCCGGTGCCGGGATCGTCAGCACTACGCGGGTGACGGAGTCCGACAGCGACCAGTTGATAAACTGTTCAGTGATAAAGGCCTTATTCGGCACGATAATTTCTTTGCGATCCCAGTCCGTAATCGTCGTGGCACGGGTGTTAATCCGCGTGATGCTGCCGGTGAGTTCGCGGATCGTGACGGTATCCCCGATGCGGATCGGTTTCTCAAACAGGATGATCAGACCAGAGATAAAATTGGCGAAGATCTCCTGCAGCCCAAAGCCCAGCCCCACGGTTAAACCGGCGACCAGCCACTGTAATTTCGACCAGTCGATACCAATCAGCGAGAACCCCGCCAGGCCGCCAATCAGAATCAGCAGATATTTCGTCAGGGTGGTGATCGCATAACCGGTCCCTGGCGTCAGGCTAAGGTGTTGCAGCAGCGCCAGCTCCAGCAGGGCAGGCATATTGCGCACCAACTGGGTGGTAATGATCAGCACCAGGACTGCGATCATCACCGATCCGAGCGTGATCGGTTGCAGGCTTTCGACGCCCTGAACGGTGGTGCTGACATCCCACAAGCGGATATTTTCCAGGAAACCAAAGGCGGAGTGAATCTCTGACCAGAGCACAATCACGGAGACCAGCGCAATCAGCGTCAGGATTGAGCGTACCAGGCGTAATGACTGTGCGCTGATGGCATCAAGATCAATGACCGGCTCTTCCACATCCACGCTATCGACGGCGGTCTGTTGTGCAGCCACTTCTTCTTCGCCGCGTGCACGCTGAGCAAGGATTTCAGCACGGCGCTGACGGGCGCGATCAAAAGCGATGCGTCGCCGCTGGATCAGCATCCAGCGGCGGATAATATGGTAAATCACCAGCAGCAGGAACCAGATGGCCACCGAGGTTTCCAGACGTGCCAGCAGAGCCTGCGCGGTGGCCAGATAGCCGATGCAGGAAGCCAGTGCCGCCACCATCGGAATGGCGATCATCGCGTTCCACAGCACGTTATTAATAAAGTTCTCACCGTTGCCCTCTTTGTCGAGGTGAAGCGGGATACCGGCACGCTTCAGGCTGACGGTCACCATGCTGAGCGCACCACAAATCAGGATAAAACACAGACGCCCGAGGGTGGCTGAGAATTGACGATCTTCGAGATTATCGAAGGCGATCAGCATCATCATCAGCGGCACGACCAGGCCGATGCACAGCGTGTAGAAACGCATAGCGCGTGCCACGCGGGTTTGTGGCCAGCGGAAATGGACGATAAACAGACCCTGAGGACGGGCAAAGGTATTACTGACCATAAAGGCCCACAGCAGCGGTACGCTGGCGGTCACGCCGTCACCGATGGCGATGGCGATAGGATAGGGCCAGGCATGCTGTAAACCGTAACCCAGTGCCGCCCACAGCACCGGCAGCGGTAACGCCACCAGAATCGACCAGAACACGGTACGCAGTGTCAGGCTGAAATGATCCTGGGTGACTTTGCCGACCTTGCTGGAGGCGCGTTCAAGGAATTTACGGAAATGGCGGCGCGAGCTGATACTGAAGCCGACCAGCAGCATCGCGCCCAGCAGAGGCAGCACGGTTTCGCGGCTGGTGACCATCATCACCATTGCGCCACCCAGCTGGCCCAGGGTATCCAGCGACAGCAGACGGTGCAGGTCGCGCGCCAGATCAAGCGGGTAGCTGAAGTCTACCGGGCTGACATCTGCCGTCCAGAACAGATAGCGGTGCGTGGCTTCTTTCACTTCATTTAGCGCATCCACCAGCTGGCTGTTACCGACTTTTAGCTTGGTCACGCCAAGGATCAGGTTATCGCAGCCGGAGAGCAGGGAGGTGAGCAGTTCGCGTTGGGTTTTCAGCTGCGCATCCAGAATGCGTCGCTGTTCTGCGGTCAGATTGCTGTTGTCATCCTGGCGCAGCTGAAGCAGCGATTTCTGACGTTCCAGCAGGTCTTCATAATAGAGACGCTGGACGCGCAGCTGGGCCATTTCATTATCCAGCTGCTGAGGTTTTGGCATATCTGGCAGACGAGCCACCTGCGCACGCAGCGCTTCGCCCAGCACATTGGATACGCCCAGCCATTGCGACTGTTCACGGATGGTGCTCAGTGCCTGACGAACCTGGATGGTCTGATTGGCGGCGGTGCGCTGCTGCGACGCCACCAGATCCATACGCTGCGCCTGCTGATTCAGTGCGCTGGACAGTTCACGGTTAACGCGGAACTGTTCGGTGATGCCTTTGGGCATATCACCGCTGTTTTCCGCTAACTGTTCTGTGCGGGCCAGCGCCATTTCAGCTTCACGCTGGCGCAGGCTGTTCAGCTGGTTACGTAAATCCTGTAGGTAGGCATCCAGGCTGGCGGCTTTACGCTGGTGTACTTCGGCACGCATACGCGCCAGTTCCTGGCGATTGTTAGCCGACAACTGTGCCAGTTCGAGTTCATCGACCCGGGCTTTTTGTGCCGCAGACTCAGCCTGACGCTGTGCCAGCTGTGCCTGACCCAGCGGTGTGGTCGGGGCGGGTTGCCCCTGTAAACGGCGTTCGATCTCATTCAGCGCCCGGCGGGCTTCTGTTTGTTGCTGCGGTAACTGGGAAAGTGAATCACTGATTTCGCGTGCGCGATCCTGCTCCTGCTGAACCTGGCGGCTCTCTTCCAGCAACTGGCTGCTGACCTGTAAGATCTCCTGATCAAGGTCAGCGGCACTCATGTTGCTGCGCAAAGGCTTGCTGCTGTCCGTCAGCGTGACGACCTGCTGACGTAACTCGCGGGAAAGTTTAGGAAAATCGTCAATGACCTGCTGGTAATCCTGAGTGAGGTTGAGCGAGTTTTGACGCTCGTCCAGCCAGGTTAGCGTGGATTGCAGGGCATCGACGATAGCCGTCTGATTCGCCGACGTCTTGTCTGACTTCGCCTCTTCCAGCTGCTGTTTGATCAGCGATGCATCCGGTGCGCTGGCGGCATAAACCGGCTGGAGTAAGCTCCAGCCTAATAAAAAAGTGAGAATCAGACGTGACATGGCAATTCGCTATGGATGGTGGAGGACGTCTTCCGCACTTTCTTTCTGCAGTGCGATGGCCAGCGTGGCGCCAAGACGGGTTTTACTTTCTGCCGCCAGGCTTTCAGCCAGCTTCACTTTGCCTGGTGCGAACAGGTTGATGACGGTAGATCCCAGTTTGAAACGGCCCATTTCCTGGCCTTTCAACAACACGACAGAACCTTCGGCATCGGCACCTGGCCAGCTCCAGCGTTTGATCACTCCTTCACGGGGTGGCGTAACGGTGCCGGACCATACGGTTTCAATACTGCCCACGATGGTTGCACCCACCAGAATCTGCGCCATTGGTCCAAATTCAGTATCAAACAGACAGATGACGCGTTCATTACGCGCAAACAGGTTGGGAATGTTCTGCGCGGTCAGTGGGTTCACGGAGTAGAGATCGCCCGGAACGTAGATCATTTCACGCAGGATACCATTACACGGCATATGGACACGGTGGTAGTCACGCGGTGCGAGGTACGTGGTGACAAACTCGCCATCACGGAACATATCGGTCATCGCGGCGTTGCCTGCCAGCAGTGCTTCCAGCGAATAGGTATGGCCTTTGGCCTGGAAAATCTGCTCACCTTCAATATGGCCGAGCTGGCTGATAGCACCATCTGCAGGCAGGATCAGCAGGTTCGGGTCCGTTTCAATCGGACGCGCATCGTCACGCAGCGGGCGGACGAAAAAGTCGTTAAAGGTGCGATAGCTGGCGGTATCAGGCTTCTGCGCCTCTTTCATATCCACTTTGTAGTACCAGACAAAAGCATCAATCACTGCTTTGGTCAGCCATCCACCGCGCTTGCTGGCACCCCAGCCGGCCAGTTCAGTCAGGGCTTTTTTAGGCAGTAAGTTATTCAGGCCGAGTTTAATACGATCTAACACGTTAGCCTCCTGGCTCAAATCAGACGGGTATAGCGCTTTAAAATAAAAGGGGGCGGATTGTAGCAGCGCCCGGAGGTTTAGGCTATTGCCTGACTCTCAGGGCGGCTGCAGGTGGTTCACGCCACGCGGGCAGGTGCAATCAGTTTTTGTCCGTGGTGAAGCGACGGGTTTTACCCTGCACTTCAGACATGGTTTCCAGAATCAGGTGATAGTTAACGAAACGCGATTCGTTGATCTCACCTTTATCCACCGCTTCGCGAATCGCGCAGCCGGGATCGTTGTCATGTTTACAGTCACGGAATTTGCATCCACCCAGATAGTCACGGAATTCGACAAATCCTTGCGTGATTTGTTCCGGCTCCAGGTGCCACAAACCAAATTCACGTACACCTGGGGAGTCAATCACATCACCGCCTTGCGGGAAGTGATAGAGACGGGAGGCGGTGGTGGTGTGCTGACCCAGGCCTGAGTTATCTGAGACGTCATTGGTGAGGATCTCAGCATGGCTCAGTTCCAGCCCCAAAAGGGCGTTCAGCAGGCTGGATTTCCCCACGCCAGACTGCCCGGCGAAGATGCTGATACGATCGGTCAGTGCCTGCTCCAGTTCAACCAGCCCCTCTTTACGATGGCTGGATACCATCAGCACGTTGTAGCCAATATGACGATAGATATCCATTTGCTCATCAACAAAGGCACGGCCTTCATCATCCAGCAAATCGGTTTTATTCAGTACCAGCAATGGCTCAACGCCCAGCGTCTCACAGGCCACCAGATAGCGGTCAATGATGTTCAGCGACAGTTCCGGCAAAATAGCCGAGACCACCACAATCTGATTGATGTTGGCCGCAATGGGCTTCACGCCGTCATAGAAATCAGGACGGGTCAGTACCGAGGTACGTTCATGAACGGCTTCAACAATACCTTTAACGGTGGCACCGCCTTCAACGCCTGGACGCCAGCGCACACGGTCACCGGTCACCAGCGAACGAATGGTGCGGCGGATGTTACAACGGTGAACGGAACCATCCGCATCTTCCACATCAGCATGCATACCAAAACGGCTGATCACCACGCCATCGCGAACTTCACCGAACAGATTGTCATCTGGCTCAGGTTTATCGGCACGCTGCTTCAGGCGACGATCGTGGTTGGCACTTACGCGACGTTGCTGACCCTTGGATAGTTTGTTTTTAGTCACTGTTCCTCACACCGGTTTTGCATATTTCGCCCTGACAGGGCAAAAGGACTATCATACACGCTACTTAACCCTGCAGCCCTATACTCTGCATCATTCGAGTATACATTGTGAGACGTACTATGACTGCCAATGCCAACAACCTGATTTGGATTGACCTTGAAATGACCGGGCTGGACCCGGAGCAGGACCGTATTATTGAGATCGCCACACTGGTGACCGATGCCGATCTGAATATCCTGGCGGAAGGGCCGGTACTTGCTGTCCACCAGTCCGATGCCCAACTGGCGTTAATGGACGAGTGGAATGTGCGCACGCACACCAACAGCGGCCTGGTCGAGCGTGTTAAAGCCAGTCAGTACGATGAAGAAGCCGCCGTGCAGGCCACGATTGCGTTCCTGAAAGAGTGGGTGCCCATCAACAGTTCTCCGATCTGTGGCAACAGCATTGGCCAGGATCGCCGCTTCCTGTTCAAATATATGCCGGAACTGGAAGCATACTTCCACTATCGTTACCTGGATGTCAGCACGCTGAAAGAGCTGGCGCGTCGCTGGAAACCGGAGATCCTGCCAGGGTTCAAAAAGCAGGGCACCCACCAGGCAATGGACGATATCCGCGAGTCCGTGGCAGAACTGGCCTATTACCGCGAGCATTTCATTCAGCTGTGATGTTTTAACGATCTGGATGAAAAAGGGGGAAACCCCGATAAATGGCTCAAAAATGCCGATTAAATCAGCGCAATGACGTTTTAATCGGCAGTCGGAAGAAAAAAAACAAAAAATGTTAGTGGCAGGGTTGCGAGGAGAGAGAATTCTCGTATAATGCGCACCCCGTACCGGTGAAGAATTTTCATCGTTACCCAGAGCGGGAATAGCTCAGTTGGTAGAGCACGACCTTGCCAAGGTCGGGGTCGCGAGTTCGAGTCTCGTTTCCCGCTCCAATTTTTAAAGCAGTAAAGCACCACCCAAGCGGGAATAGCTCAGTTGGTAGAGCACGACCTTGCCAAGGTCGGGGTCGCGAGTTCGAGTCTCGTTTCCCGCTCCAAAATTTTGATTGCAGACAAGATGTATCGTCTACAACCTGTAGAAAAAGAGCCGAAAGGCTCTTTTTTTATGCCTGAAGATAAGCCATGCCTTTCCTGCAGTGGTCAGCGAATGCCGCCGTGCAGGGTACTTATGTGCGAAAATTGTACAGGCCACGATCGGCATTAAATTTTTTTCACGCAAGTCTTGCCAGCATCAGCAAACGGGTCCATAATAGCGACCTCTCCTCCGGAAGGAAGAGTTAAAAGCTAAAACAATCAAGTAGTTATAAGATGTTTAGCACAGAAATTCAGCAGTACTCCTAAGCGGGAATAGCTCAGTTGGTAGAGCACGACCTTGCCAAGGTCGGGGTCGCGAGTTCGAGTCTCGTTTCCCGCTCCAAATAAAAATCTTTCTCAATTGCCTTCCAAATTATCCACAGCGCTAAGCGCAGTGCGGTAGCCCGTTTTTACATGGGGCAAAAATGTTTTAAACAGACTTATCCACAGCCTATGTTGTTGATCTTCGCGCGCGAAAAAACAGCCGCTAATTAGTTGTTATACGTAACTTGCTGTTTTGTCTATTATTGTGAATATTTCAAATTGTTATCTGGATCACTTGTGCTTCCTGTGACGGTTGAATGACAACGACTTTTTATTTTTATTCACAGCATGTGGAAAAGATTCCGCGTGGGTAATATTCCGTATGTTGTGCAATTAAGCATCACGCGGTAATCCCTTCTCAATGACGCGAACCAGACGTTTTTGCTGGTTGTTCTGAACGTCGACCCTGTTTTCTTCACGTCGTGCTAACTGGCAGCCAATAGCCCAGTCGATATGCTCATCCAGCATGTTGTTTTCGCCCCGTCGTGTTTCCAGCGCCGCCAGATGCTTTTCATCCCAGGGAGCGTTGCCCAGCGCTACCGCAATATTACGCAACCAGCGCAGATGACCAATACGTCGGATAGCCGATCCTTCCGTGATACGCAGAAATTTCGCTTCATCCCAGGCAAAAAGTTCGATCAACGGTGGAGCGTGTAACACCGCTCGCGGGCTAAAATCATCCTCATCGGTGAGCTGGCCGTATCGGTTCCACGGACAGATCAGCTGGCAGTCATCGCAACCATAAATACGATTTCCGATTAATGGACGAAACTCTTCCGGGATCGCGCCTTCTAACTCAATCGTGAGGTAGGAGATACAGCGGCGGGCATCAACGGTATAGGGTTCGACAATCGCACCCGTTGGGCAGGTGGTGATACAGGCCACGCAGCGCCCGCAGTTTTCTTCCACCGGTTGATCTACGGGTAATGGCAGGTCGATCAGTAATTCGCCAAGAAAAAACCACGACCCCGCTTCACGATTAAGGATCAGCGAGTGTTTGCCTGTCCAGCCCAGGCCCGCTTTGGCGGCCAGTGGGCGTTCCAACAGTGGGGCAGAGTCGACAAAGGGCCGGAACTGGGCCTCGCTACAGTGTTCGCGGATCTTATCGCCGAGCTTTTTCAGTCGATTACGTAATACTTTGTGGTAATCGCGGCCAAGAGCATAACGGCTGACATAACCGAGGCGCGGATTTTTCAGCGTGCTGGCAAAGGCGGCTTTTGCCGGCAGATAATTCATCCGCACGCTGATCATCCGTAACGTGCCGGGAAGCAGTTCATGGGGACGGGCGCGCATCATGCCATGACGCGCCATCCAGTCCATTTCTCCGTGATATTGTTTATCCAGCCAGGCCTGAAGACGCGGCTCTTCCAGCGTTAAGTCGGTATCACAGATACCCACCTGCTGAAAGCCGAGGTCAAGCCCCCACTGTTTAATATCCAGAGCGAGTTGATGGAAATCGAGAGGATGCGACATGAATGACCTGAACCAGCAAAAAGACCCGGTCAGTTTACCCTATTCTGTCTGGCCTGTGGAGGCGATAGCCAGGCTGGAGCGTGAGGGGGCGGACAATCTTGGCATCACCCTGTTCGAATTGATGCAGCGAGCGGGGGAAGCTGCCTTCAGTCTGCTGCGCCAGCAGTGGCCGCATGCGCAACACTGGGTGATTCTGTGTGGACCGGGTAACAACGGCGGTGACGGCTTTGTGGTGGCGCGCCTGGCGCAGGCGGCCGGTGTGGAAGTGGCCCTGATTGCGGTGGAGAGTGACAGCGCGCTGCCGGAGGAAGCTCGTCAGGCACGTGAAAACTGGCTGGCGGCCGGAGGCGTGATCCACGATGTCTCGTTTGCATGGCCAGAAAAGACAGATGTCATTGTTGATGCCCTGCTGGGTACCGGTCTCAATCGCCCTCCTGCTTTTCCCTATGACCGTCTTATTGAGCAGGCAAACCACCATACTGCGCCGGTTTTCTCTCTGGATATTCCTTCCGGGTTAGTGGCTGCTAACGGGACAGTGCCCGGAGTGGTAATAGATGCCCAACACACGCTGACATTTGTGGGGCTAAAACCAGGTTTGCTAACGGGTAAGGCGCGTGACCATGTCGGTCAGCTACATTGCCACAGTCTGAATCTTGATGCGTGGTTGCAGACCCGGTCTGCGCCCATCGCGCGTTACGATGCTCATCATCTGGCCGCCTGGCTGCCGCCTCGTCGTCCCACCTCGCACAAAGGGGATCACGGGCGACTGCTGGTTATCGGGGGCGATCATGGCACTGCCGGGGCCATTCGAATGACGGCTGAGGCCGCATTACGTTCGGGGTCAGGGCTGGTGCGAGTGCTTACTCACATTGAGAATGTTGGCCCGCTGTTGACTGCACGGCCCGAGCTGATGGTGCAGGAGATGACGGCAGAGACGCTGGATGCAGGCCTGGAATGGGCTGATGTCATTGTGATTGGCCCCGGTCTTGGCCAGGGTGAATGGGGTAAGAAAGCCTTGAAAAAGGTAGAAAATACTCAGAAAACGATGCTTTGGGACGCCGATGCGCTTAACCTGCTGGCAATCAGCCCCGATAAACGTCAAAATCGGGTTATTACGCCGCATCCCGGCGAAGCCGCAAGGCTCTTGAACACTAAAGTTAGCGATATTGAGAGTGACCGCTTACTGGCTGTACGGCGTCTGCAAAAGCGTTATGGTGGCGTTGTGGTACTGAAAGGTGCCGGGACGCTCATCGCCAGCGAGCAGGGCGAACTGGCGATTGCTGATGTCGGCAACGCCGGTATGGCCAGCGGGGGAATGGGAGATGTGTTATCTGGTATCATCGGCAGCCTGGCAGGGCAAAAGCTCTCACTGTACGATGCCGCCTGCGCAGGATGCGTAGTGCACGGAGCGGCGGCAGACGCAGTGGCGCAACGTCGCGGTACACGCGGAATGTTAGCCACCGATTTGTTCTCCGAGCTGTATCTGTTTGTCAATCCTGAGATCTCGAATACTAAAGAATGATGACCTGTGTAATTGCGTTGCCCGATGAGGCAGCAACCCTCGCATTGGGTGCCCGCCTGGCCCGCGCCTGTGATGGCGCGGCGACCCTCTATCTCTATGGCGATCTGGGGGCGGGTAAAACCACTTTCAGCCGCGGATTCTTGCAGGCACTCGGCCATCAGGGCAATGTGAAAAGCCCTACCTACACACTGGTTGAGCCCTATGTCCTGCCGGATCGCCGGGTTTATCATTTCGATCTGTACCGCTTGTCTGACCCGGAAGAACTGGAGTTTATGGGAATTCGTGATTACTTTGGCCCTGACAGCTTGTGTCTGGTCGAATGGCCGCAGCAGGGCGCGGGTGTTCTGCCCGAGCCGGATCTGGAACTGCACCTCAGTTATCAGGGGCATGCGCGCGAAGCCTTATTGCGTGCCTGCTCGCCTGCGGGTGAAGTGATGCTGGCGCGGATGACCGCTGAGCAGGGTGGCGCATGATGTTGCGATTGAAAGCCTGGTGTCTGCTGGCGCTGTTCTGCTGTTCATTTAGCTCACTGGCGGCAAATTTATCGGATATTAAAGTCTCGAACGGCAGTAACCAGGCGGAAGTGACCCTGAGCTTTGCCGGTCAGCCCGTCTATGCCTTTTTCCCGCTGCATAACCCGGACCGGGTGGTGCTGGATATTCGCCAGAGCGGGATTGTTCAAGGGCTGCCGCTGAATTTCAGCGGTGAAAATATTGTCAAACGCATTCGTTCCAGTACGGCGAAAGACAGCCAGAGTATCCGGCTTGTCTTTGAGCTCACCCAGCGTGGGAAAACGCGTGCGGTCACCCAGCGTAACGGCAATAATTACAACGTGGTGTTTACCATTACGGGTACGCAGCCTGCCGCACAAACCGCCAGTCCCAATGCGCCAGTCAGCAGTGTCTCCCGTTCACGTCCAGCCAGTCAGCCTGGGAAAAGCCCGTTTGATGCTAATCCGGTGACGTCGGTCAGCAGCGGCAATCAGGTCGCACGCCCGCGCAGCGCGGCCAGTAGCAACGATACGGTGATTGTGGCGATCGATGCCGGTCACGGTGGTCAGGACCCCGGTGCCATTGGCGGCGGTGGCTTGAAAGAGAAAAACGTCACCATTGCGATTGCGCGTAAGCTGAAAGAGCTGCTCAATGCCGACCCGATGTTTAAAGGGGTGATGACCCGCGACGGCGACTACTTTATCTCCGTGATGGGGCGTTCGGATGTGGCGCGTAAACAGAATGCGAATATGCTGGTTTCTATTCATGCTGACGCCGCACCTAACCGCTCAGCATCCGGGGCATCGGTCTGGGTGCTGTCGAACCGTCGTGCCAATAGTGAAATGGCTGGCTGGCTGGAGCAGCATGAGAAGCAATCAGAACTGTTGGGGGGGGCAGGTGACCTGTTAGCCAACAGCCAGGCCGATCCCTACCTGAGCCAGGCAGTGCTGGACTTACAGTTCGGCCATTCGCAGCGTGTCGGCTACGATGTGGCAGTGAAAGTGATTGCGCAGTTGCAACGCGTAGGCGCACTGCACAAACGCCGGCCGGAACATGCCAGCCTGGGCGTATTGCGCTCGCCGGATATTCCTTCTCTGCTGGTGGAAACCGGCTTTATCAGTAACCCTTCGGAGGAGCGACTGCTTGGCAGTAGCGCTTACCAGCAGAAGATTGCCGAGTCGATTTATAAAGGCCTGCGCAACTACTTCCTGGCGCACCCGCTACAATCGATCCCAAAGGAGGAAAACCGACCGTTGCAAGCCGCAACGGCGGTTGAAGTCGAGGCTAACCCGGCACCAACAGCGACCGAATACACTGGCGCAACGCAGCGCCATGTGGTGAAACGCGGTGAAACGTTATCCGGTATCGCCGCCAGCTACGGTGTCAGCATGTCGACACTGCGCTCCATGAACACCCTGAAAAAAGATGTGGTGTGGGTGGGACAGCGTCTGAAAGTGCCAGCAGGCAGTAAAACGGCCGCCATCGCCAGTGTGGCAAAAAGCAAAAAGCCGGCCCGGCATAAAGTGGTCCGTGGCGATTCGCTGACGGCGATTGCGGCGAAATATGGCGTTAGCCCGCAGGCTATCCAGCAGGCGAATAAGATGAAGTCTCAGAATGTGATGCTTGGCCAGACATTAAAAATTCCGGCGTCATAATCTCGTGCGGGGCATACCTCGCCCCTCCCCAGGGGGCAGGCATGCCTGGCCCTTTTCTAAGGATAAATCATGCCCATTCAGGTATTACCGCCACAACTTGCTAATCAGATTGCCGCTGGTGAAGTCGTTGAACGCCCGGCATCGGTGGTGAAAGAGCTGGTGGAAAATAGTCTGGATGCGGGCGCAACGCGCATTGATATCGATATCGAAAAAGGCGGCGCAAAGCTGATCCGCATTCGTGATAACGGTTGCGGCATTACTAAAGATGAGCTGGCGATGGCACTGGCGCGCCACGCCACCAGTAAGATCACGACGCTGGACGATCTTGAGGCGATTATCAGCCTCGGATTTCGTGGCGAGGCGCTGGCCAGTATCAGCTCGGTGTCGCGTCTGATCCTGACATCGCGAACGGAAGCGCAGAGCGAAGCCTGGCAAGCCTATGCCGAAGGGCGCGATCAGGCGGTGACCGTCAAACCGGCGGCGCACCCGGTAGGCACCACGCTGGAAGTGCTGGATTTGTTCTATAACACCCCGGCGCGCCGCAAATTCATGCGCACCGAAAAAACCGAATTTACCCATATTGATGAAGTGATCCGGCGTATCGCGCTGGCACGCTTTGATGTGGCGATCTCCCTCACCCACAACGGAAAGCTGGTGCGTCAGTATCGCGGCGTCAGTGATAGTACGCAGCGTGAGCGCCGTGTGGCAGCCATCTGCGGCACCGCTTTTATGACTCACGCCCTTACCATTGAATGGCAGCACGGCGATCTGAGTTTACGCGGTTGGGTGGCTGACCCGGTGGGGTCAAAAGCGCTGACGGAATTACAATATTGCTATGTTAACGGCCGCATGATGCGTGACCGTTTGATCAATCACGCTATCCGTCAGGCCTATCAGGACAAACTGGGGGAGCAGCATCAGCCTGCTTATGTCCTGTATCTGGAAATTGACCCGCATCAGGTGGATGTCAACGTACATCCGGCGAAGCATGAGGTGCGTTTTCATCAGTCGCGCCTGGTGCATGACTTTATTTATCAAGGCGTGGTGAGTGTATTACAGGAAACCGGTGCTGAAACACTGCCTGAAATGTCCTCTGCCTCTGCCGAACGTTGGCAGCCGGAAAACCGCCAGGCGGCAGGGGGGAATCATTTTGCTGAACCTGCGCCGGCGACGCCACCGCGTGCTGCCCCGGCGGGAAATACCGGGAGCGGCGGCAATAGCTGGCAGCGGCAGGAGCCGCAGTATCAGAAACGTGAAGGTGCCGTCTATCAGCAACTATTGAACACCCCGGCACGCAGTGAAGATCCGCGCCCCGTGGCGGTCGCGGCAAAAGAAGACAAACCGGCACCGTTGAGCGGGCATGTGCACAGCTTTGGGCGAGTGCTGACGGTAGTACGTGAACAGTATGCGCTGGTTGACGGAACATCGGGTGTGGCATTAATCGCGCTGGCAGTGGCAGAGCGCTGGCTGAAACAGACACAGCTGGAGCCCGGTAGCGAGGGGTTGAAACCTCAGCCGCTATTGATTCCGGTCCGATTGAAGCTGGAGAAGGCAGAGCGCGAGGCAGGTAACCGAAATGCTGCCTTATTGAGCGAGATGGGCATTGACCTGCTGTTTGACGCTCATCATGTGATGTTACGCGCCGTGCCTTTACCATTACGCCAACAAAATTTACAAAACTTGATTCCAGAAATGTTAGGGTATCTGGCCCGGCAGCAAGATGCTTCAGCGAGCCAGACGGCGCAGTGGTTAGCGCGCCAGTCGGTTTCTGAACATCAGCACTGGAATCACTCGCAGGCGATTACCTTGCTGGCTGAAGTCGAACGACTTTGCCCGCAGTTAGTGAAGTCGCCACCTTCTGGATTATTGCAATACATCGATATTGAATCGGCGATGAACGCCCTGAAGCATGAGTGAACAATCCATGGCTGGCCTGCCTAAGGCAATATTTTTGATGGGGCCTACGGCCTCCGGTAAAACCTCTCTGGCAATTGCATTGCGTCAGGCGTTACCGGTAGAGCTGATTAGTGTTGATTCAGCGCTGATCTACCGCGGGATGGATATTGGTACCGCCAAGCCATCCGCAGAAGAACTTGCGCTCGCGCCCCATCATTTGCTGGACATACGCGATCCGTCTGAGGCCTATTCGGCCGCAGAATTTCGGCGCGATGCACTGGCCGAAATGGCGGAAATTACCCGGCGGGGAAATATTCCGTTGCTTGTTGGAGGCACCATGCTCTATTACAAGGCGTTACTGGAAGGATTATCGCCGTTGCCCTCGGCCGATCCAGAGGTACGTCAGCGTATTGAGCAGATGGCGAACGAAGAAGGCTGGGAAGCCCTTCATCGCCAGTTATGTGATGTAGATCCCGTTGCTGGAAGTCGTATTCATCCGAATGATCCCCAGAGACTCTCGCGAGCACTGGAAGTTTTTTTTATTTCGGGTAAAACTTTAACGGAACTGACAAAAACGTCGGGCGATCCCCTGCCATATGATGTCTCACAGTTTGCTATCGCACCGGCGAGCCGTGAACTGATTCATCAGCGTATTGAGCAGCGGTATCATCAGATGCTGGCGTCAGGATTTGAAGCGGAAGCTCGGGCGCTTTTTGCCCGAGGTGATTTGCATACGGACATGCCTTCCATTCGTTGTGTTGGTTATCGCCAGATGTGGTCATTTTTATCCGGTGAAATTGATTACGATGACATGGTTTATCGGGGAATTTGCGCAACCCGGCAGTTGGCGAAACGACAGATGACCTGGTTACGCGGCTGGAAGGAAGTTCACTGGCTTGACAGCGAACAGCCCGATGTTGCATACGACAGAGTGTTACAGGTTCTTAGTGCGAAGCCTGGGTGATTGTGTACAATTGGTGCGTTATCTTGCGCAAATTTTTTACGTCGTATTTCGAACCCTATGGTTCTTAAGTTACAAACAACAAGCATATAAGGAAAAGATAGAATGGCTAAGGGGCAATCATTGCAAGATCCGTTCTTGAACGCACTGCGTCGCGAACGTGTTCCGGTTTCGATTTATTTGGTAAATGGCATCAAACTTCAGGGCCAGATCGAGTCGTTTGATCAATTTGTTATTCTTTTGAAAAACACGGTTAGCCAGATGGTGTACAAGCACGCGATCTCTACCGTTGTTCCGTCCCGCCCGGTCTCCCACCATAGCAACAATGCAGGTGGCGGAAGCAGCAACTATCATCATAGCGGAAGTAACCAGGGGGCAGCTTCTCAGCCTCAGCAAGACAGTGATGACGCTGAATAAGTAGCGTGGCTGTCCCTCCAAGACGGGGAGTCTTTTGATCGCGGTTCCCCGTCCTGGCAATATTTTTATGGCAACGAATCTAACGCCTGGCTTCCTTATTGCGCTTAAGACATTAAGTGAATCCATGCAAAAAACGCCGTTTAGTGAGCTGAACGCGCATTTTGAATCTGGTTTTGACGCAGTATGGCCAACGCGCAGCAGGTTTAACAAAGTATCGAGAGGTTTTCAGTTTGTTTGACCGTTATGATGCCGGTGAGCAGGCCGTACTGGTGCACATCTATTTCTCGCAAGACAGAGATACAGAAGATTTACAGGAGTTTGAAACTCTGGTGTCTTCTGCTGGCGTAGAAGCGCTGCGTGTCGTTACAGGCAGCCGCAAGGCGCCACACCCCAAATATTTTGTCGGTGAAGGAAAGGCTGTAGAAATTGCCGATGCGGTAAAAGAGAGCGGTGCCTCCGTGGTGCTGTTCGATCACGCCTTGAGTCCGGCACAGGAGCGAAACCTGGAAGCCCTGTGTGAGTGCCGCGTCATTGACCGCACCGGACTGATCCTGGATATCTTCGCCCAACGCGCCCGAACCCATGAAGGTAAATTGCAGGTTGAGCTGGCGCAGCTGCGTCACCTTGCCACGCGACTGGTTCGCGGTTGGACGCACCTTGAACGCCAGAAAGGCGGTATTGGTCTACGCGGCCCGGGTGAAACCCAGTTAGAAACCGACCGTCGTTTACTGCGTAACCGTATTACGCTGATTCTTTCCCGTCTTGAACGCGTCTCTAAGCAGCGCGAGCAGGGCAGGCAGGCCCGTAACAAGGCCGATGTCCCAACCGTTTCGCTGGTGGGATACACCAACGCCGGTAAGTCCACATTATTCAATCGCCTGACCACCTCCGAGGTGTATGTGGCTGACCAACTGTTTGCCACCCTCGACCCGACGTTACGTCGTGTTGATGTGGTTGATGTGGGCGAAGTGGTACTGGCCGATACCGTGGGTTTTATTCGCCATCTGCCCCATGATCTGGTGGCGGCGTTTAAAGCCACGTTGCAGGAAACCCGTGAGGCGACGCTGTTGCTGCACGTGATTGATGCAGCGGATGCCCGGCTTGATGACAACATCGAAGCGGTCAACGTGGTGTTGGAAGAAATTGAATCCGATGAAATCCCCAGCCTGCTGGTGATGAATAAAATCGATATGCTGGATGATTTTGTTCCGCGTATCGACCGTGATGAAGAAAACCTGCCCATCCGTGTCTGGCTTTCAGCCCAGACGGGGGAAGGAATTCCACTGTTATTCCAGGCGCTGACTGAGCGCCTGGCCGGTGAAATCGCGCAGTATGATTTACGCCTGCCGCCAGCAGCTGGGCGGTTACGTAGCCGCTTTTACCAGTTGCAGGCGATAGAGAAAGAGTGGAATGAAGACGATGGTAGCGTAGGGTTACATGTGCGCATGCCAATCGTTGACTGGCGTCGCCTGTGTAAACAGGAACCCTCGCTGGTCGATTATATTGTTTAACTGATGTTGCCTGACACGTGTATCCCGGCCTGGGATACCACCGCACACACAATTAATGGAGTATAAACATGGCGTGGAATCAGCCCGGGAATAACGGACAGGACCGCGACCCGTGGGGAAGCAGCAATAACCAAGGCGGCAACTCTGGGGGAAATAAAGGAGGGCGCGATAAGGGGCCTCCTGATTTAGATGATATCTTCCGTAAGCTGAGCAATAAGCTCGGTGGCCTGGGCGGTGGTAAAAAAGGCGGTGACGGCAACGGCAGTGGCCAGCGCAAACCCGGCAATGCCGGACGTCTGGTCGGTATCGTGGCGGTAGCAGCAGTGGTTATCTGGGCTGCCAGCGGCTTCTATACCATCAAAGAGGCCGAGCGCGGCGTGGTAACACGCTTCGGGAAGTTCAGTCATCTGGTCGAGCCGGGTCTGAACTGGAAACCGACCTTCGTTGATCAGGTGCGTGCGGTGAACGTGGAGGCGGTGCGTGAGCTGTCGGCTTCCGGCACCATGCTGACCTCTGATGAAAACGTTGTGCGCGTTGAGATGAACGTGCAGTACCGCGTGACCAACCCGGAACGTTATCTGTTTGCTGTGACCAGCGCTGATGACAGCCTGCGTCAGGCAACCGACAGCGCCCTGCGTGGCGTTATCGGTCGTTCAACCATGGACCGTATTCTGACCGAAGGCCGTACCGTGGTGCGTAGCGAAACCCAGCGTGAGCTGGAAGAAACTGTGCGTCCGTACGATATGGGTATTACCCTTCTGGACGTCAACTTCCAGACAGCGCGTCCGCCGGAAGATGTGAAAGCCTCCTTCGATGATGCGATTGCTGCACGTGAAAACCGTGAGCAGGCTGTTCGTGAAGCGGAAGCTTACGCTAATGACAAACTGCCACGTGCACGTGGTGATGCACAGGGGATTCTGGAACAGGCTCGTGCCTACAAATCTCGTGTCACACTGGAAGCGCAGGGTGAAGTCGACAGCTTCGCGCGTATTCTGCCGGAGTACAAAGCGGCACCGCAGATTACCCGTGAACGTCTGTATATCGAAACCATGGAGCGCGTGCTGGGCCATACCCGCAAGGTGCTGGTTAACGATAAAGGCAGCAATCTGATGGTATTGCCACTGGATCAGCTGATGCGTGGCCAGGGCGGTGCATCTGCCAGTGGTCAGGATGGAAGCGGCGGTCTGCTGCGTCTGCCACCGGCATCAGGCAGTAACGAGCGCGCCAGCGGCAGTTCGTCGTTCAGTCCGGACGACATTATGGATCAGCGCCGGGTGAATGCTCAGCGTAACGATACCCAGCGCGAAGGGAGAGAGTAAGCGATGCGTAAGCCATTAATCGTACTATTGATTGTTGTGCTGGTGGTGCTGTACGCGTCACTGTTTGTTGTGCAGGAAGGCCAGCGTGGCATTGTGATGCGCTTCGGTAAAGTACTGCGCGATTCTGAAAATAAACCTCTGGTCTACGCGCCAGGCCTGCACTTCAAGATCCCGTTCCTGGAATCTGTGAAGTCACTTGATGCGCGTATTCAGACGATGGACAACCAGGCCGATCGCTTCGTCACTAAAGAGAAGAAAGACCTGATCGTTGATTCCTACATCAAATGGCGTGTCAGCGACTTTAGCCGTTACTACCTCGCCACCGGCGGTGGTGATGTCTCTCAGGCCGAAGTGCTGCTGAAACGTAAGTTCAGTGACCGTCTGCGTTCTGAGATTGGTCGTCTGGATGTCAAAGACATCGTGACTGACTCTCGTGGCCGTCTGACGACTGATGTACGTGATGCGCTGAACACCGGTAGTGCAGGCCAGGATGATGAAGTGGCAACGCCAGCCGCCGATGATGCGATTGCATCTGTAGCGAAACGCGTTGAAAGCGAGACGAACAGCAACGAACCGGCTATCAACCCGAACAGTATGGCGGCGTTGGGTATCCAGGTGGTTGATGTGCGCATCAAGCAGATTAACCTGCCAACGGAAGTGTCTGACGCTATCTATGCACGTATGCGTGCCGAGCGTGAATCTGTTGCCCGTAGCCAGCGTGCTCAGGGTGCAGAAGAAGCCGCGAAGGTCAGAGCTCAGGCAGATTATGAAGTGGAACGTACACTGGCTGAAGCGCGCCGTCAGGCTCTGATTACTCAGGGTGAAGGCGATGCGGAAGTGGCGAAACTGTTTGCTGATTCGTTCAGCCAGGATCCTGACTTCTATGCCTTTATCCGTAGCCTGCGTGCTTACGAAAACAGCTTCAAGAGCAATCAGGATGTCATGGTGCTCAGTCCGGATAGCGACTTCTTCCGCTTTATGAAGAGCCCGTCTACCACGACGCGCTAATCCGCTGATAGTGCACTCTAAGGGCCGGAAATTCCGGCCCTTTTTTTATGTTTCTTTTAATGGCAAAGACAGTGAGTGAATAACATGAACGCAACAGTGTGGATGGCGCTGGGGTTAGTGCTGGTATTTGAGGGATTAGGCCCGATGCTGTATCCGCGCCTCTGGCGGCGGATGATCATCACCATGGCGCGGATGCCGGATGGCCTGCTGCGGCGAGTCGGGGGTGGTCTGGTGGTTGCCGGTGCGGTGATCTACTACATGGTGAGCCGGGGTAATGGTGGTTAAGTGTGTCGCGTACTGTAATCCCGCCGCACAAAGTGCTAACTGGTAAAAAAGTACGCAATCGTATGCTAAAACTGCTGAAAGAGGGAAATGACGATGGTAGAATCCTTTTTTAAGCAATCGGTGATTTTGAAAAATGGGTAAGAACGTCGTCGTACTGGGCACCCAATGGGGTGACGAAGGTAAAGGTAAGATAGTTGACCTCCTGACAGAACGTGCAAAATACGTTGTGCGCTACCAGGGAGGCCATAACGCTGGCCATACGCTAGTCATCAACGGTGAGAAAACCGTCCTCCACTTAATTCCATCTGGCATCCTGCGTGAGAACGTCACCAGCATCATCGGCAACGGTGTTGTGCTGTCTCCTGCTGCGCTGATGAAAGAGATGAAAGGTCTGGAAGATCGCGGCTTCCCGGTACGCGAGCGTCTGTTCATTTCTGAAGCCTGCCCACTGATCCTTGAGTATCATGTGGCGCTGGACGTTGCTCGCGAAAAAGCGCGCGGCGCGAAAGCCATCGGCACCACCGGTCGTGGTATCGGCCCGGCTTATGAAGATAAAGTGGCTCGCCGTGGTCTGCGTGTTGGCGACCTCTTCAACAAAGAAACCTTCGCTGCAAAGCTGAAAGAAGTCATGGAATTCCATAACTTCCAGCTGGTGAACTACTACAAAGTTGAAGCGGTAGACTACGACAAAGTGCTGGCGGATACCCTGGCGATTGCCGATATCCTGACTGGCATGGTGGTTGACGTTTCCGAACTGCTGGACGGTGCGCGTAAGCGTGGCGATCTGATCATGTTCGAAGGCGCGCAGGGCACACTGCTGGATATCGACCACGGTACTTATCCGTATGTAACCTCGTCTAACACCACCGCAGGTGGCGTAGCAACGGGTTCAGGCATTGGTCCACGTTACGTTGACTATGTGCTGGGTATCGTGAAAGCGTACTCCACTCGTGTGGGTGCTGGCCCGTTCCCGACTGAACTGTTTGACGAAACCGGCGAGTTCCTGTGCAAGCAGGGGAACGAGTTCGGTGCCACAACGGGGCGTCGTCGTCGTACTGGCTGGCTGGATGCGGTTGCCGTGCGCCGTGCGGTTCAGATCAACTCCCTTTCTGGCTTCTGCATGACCAAACTGGACGTGCTGGATGGCCTGAAAGAAGTGAAAATCTGTGTTGCTTACCGTATGCCAGATGGCCGCGAAGTCACTACCACCCCGCTGGCAGCAGAGGGTTGGGAAGGCATTGAGCCCATCTATGAAACCATGCCAGGCTGGTCGGAGACGACGTTTGGTGTGAAAACGCTGGAAGGTCTGCCGCAGGCAGCGCTTGACTACATCAAGCGCGTTGAAGACGTAACCGGAGTGCCGATTGATATTATTTCTACCGGCCCGGATCGTAGCGAAACCATGATTCTGCGCGACCCGTTTGACGCATAATTCCGTTTCAGGCCGGGCATTGCCCGGCCAGCTTTTATTTAGTACCGGTTTCCTGCCGTTCCCTTCTGCCGTTCTCACCTTAAATAAAATGGCCCGGCTAGCCGTGGCTGGTTTATTATCATTGTTAACCATACAAATTCTTGAGCGGATCACAACTTCATATGCGGTTGTATCTCTGAGGTTACCGTGCAGCTAACCAGTTTCACCGATTACGGTTTACGTGCGCTGATCTATCTCGCTTCGCTACCCGCAGGCCAGATGACCAGTATCAGTGAGGTGACTGACACCTACGGTGTGTCACGTAATCATATGGTCAAAATTATCAATCACCTTAGTCGTGCCGGGTACATTGCAGCAGTGCGTGGCAAAAATGGCGGTATCCGTTTGGGTAAACCCGCCGAAGATATTGTGATTGGTCAGGTGGTACGCGCGCTGGAACCCCTGCAGTTGGTGAACTGTCACAGTGACTTTTGTCACATCACCTCAGCCTGCCGCCTGAAAAAAGCGCTGCATGATGCCGTACAGAGTTTTCTGCACGAGCTTGATCAATACACCCTGGCCGACCTGGTTGAAAACAACAATCCGCTCTACCAAATTTTGCTGAGTGAAAGACCTTCACTGAGCAGCTGACAACGGAGGAACCTCGATGTCACACGATCCCTTTCAGGAACGAGAAGCTGAAAAGTACGAAAACCCTATTCCAAGCCGCGAGTTCATTCTTGCCCACCTGGACAAACGTGAAAAACCGGCCAGCCGTGAAGAGCTGGCAGAAGAATTAGCGATAAGCGGAGAAGAGCAGACTGAAGCGCTGCGTCGCCGCCTGCGCGCCATGGAGCGTGACGGGCAGTTAGTGTTTACCCGCCGCCAGTGCTACGCGCTGCCGGAACGCCTGGACCTGTTAAAAGGTAAAGTCATCGGTCACCGCGATGGCTTCGGCTTCTTACGCATTGAAGGCAGCAAAGATGACCTTTATCTCTCTGCCGAACAGATGAAAATGTGCATGCACGGGGACATGATCCTCGCGCAGGCCATGGGCGCTGACCGTAAAGGTCGCCGCGAAGCACGCGTGGTTCGCGTGGTTGAACCGCGTAACGCCCAAATTGTTGGCCGCTACTTCACTGACTCCGGTGTAGGTTTTGTGGTGCCGGATGACAGCCGTCTGAGCTTCGACATCCTGATCCCGGCTGAAGAGCTGATGGGTGCTCGCATGGGCTTTGTGGTGGTGGTGGAGCTGACTCAGCGTCCCACCCGTCGTAGCAAAGCCGTGGGTAAAGTGGTTGAAGTGCTCGGCGACAATATGGGCACCAGCATGGCCGTCGATATGGCGCTGCGCACCCATGATATTCCGCATGAATGGCCTGAAGCGCTGGAAAAACAGATTGCTCATCTGAGCGAAGAAGTGCCGGAAGATGCCAAACAGGGCCGCGTTGATCTGCGCGATCTGCCGCTGGTGACCATCGATGGCGAAGACGCACGTGACTTTGATGACGCCGTTTTCTGTGAACGTAAACGCGGCGGCGGCTGGCGTCTGTGGGTAGCGATCGCCGACGTGAGCTACTACGTGCGTCCTGGCACCCCGCTGGACGATGAAGCTGTTAACCGTGGTACTTCGGTGTACTTCCCGTCTCAGGTGGTGCCAATGCTGCCGGAAGTGCTGTCCAACGGCCTGTGTTCCCTGAACCCGGAAGTGGACCGTCTGTGTATGGTGTGCGAGATGACCATCTCCTCCACCGGTAAGCTGACCGGCTATAAGCACTACGAAGCGGTGATGAACTCCTTCGCGCGTCTGACGTACAACAAAGTGTGGAACATCCTCCAGGGGCATCAGGAACTGCGCCAGCAGTATGAGCCGCTGGTAAAAGACCTTGAAGAGCTGCACCGCATGTACCTGGCGCTGGAAAAATCGCGTGAACAGCGTGGCGGTATCTCGTTTGAAACCGATGAAGCGAAATTTATCTTCAATGCCGATCGTCGTATTGAACGCGTGGAGCAGGTTTCTCGTAACGATGCGCACAAGCTGATTGAAGAGTGCATGATCTTAGCGAACATTGCCTCGGCGCGTTACGTTGAGAAAAACAACGAGCCAGCGCTGTTCCGCGATCACGACCGTCCAGGCGATGAAAGCATCAAGAGCTTCCGCTCCGTGCTGAATGAACTGGGCCTGACGCTGCCGGGTGGCGATAAGCCGCAGCCGGTCGATTACTCAGCGCTGCTGAGTCAGATCGCAGGTCGTCAGGATCACGAGATGCTGCAAACCATGCTGCTGCGTTCGATGAAGCAGGCGGTTTATGACCCGGAAAACCGTGGCCACTTTGGCCTGGCGCTGGCGTCCTATGCGCACTTTACGTCGCCTATTCGTCGTTACCCTGATCTGCTGTTACACCGTGCCATCAAGTATCTGCTGGCGAAAGAAGCAGGCACCTTGCAGGGCAATACCACCCCAACGGGCGGATTCCACTACGAGATGCCGCAGATGCTGCAACTGGGCCAGCACTGTTCGCTGACAGAGCGCCGCGCGGATGAAGCGACCCGTGATGTTGCGGACTGGCTGAAGTGTGACTTTATGCAGGATCAGGTCGGGGAAACCTTTACTGGCGTGATCTCCAGCGTGACCGGGTTTGGCTTCTTTGTACGTCTGACTGACCTGTTTATCGACGGTCTGGTTCATGTGTCTACCCTGGATAATGACTACTATCGCTTTGATGCGATAGGTCAGCGTCTGATCGGTGAATCCGGCGGCCGTACCTATCGCCTCGGCGACACGGTAGAAGTGCGTGTTGATGCGGTGCATATGGACGAACGTAAGATCGACTTCGCCCTGATCTCAAGCAGCCGTAAACCGCGTGGCGAAGGGAAAACCGAACGCGAACGCGAAAAACGTGCGGCACCGAAGAACAGCGGCAACCGCCGTCGTGCACCGCGCAAAGGGGCCAACTTTGAGCCGGACAGCGCTTTCCGTCCGGCCAAAGCCGCTGACGGTGCTGCTCCCGCCGCCGCGAAAGAGAAAAAACCGCGTAAGCCATCGGATAAAACCCGTAAAATCGGTGCTGCCACTCGTGCGAAGCGGGCGAAGAAAACCGACGGCGCATAACCGCATCCGGGCGACGCGTGCGTCGCCCCTACAGCGTAGGGGTCAGGCATGCCTGACCCGCACACGCGCAAATAACGAACTACTGAGTCAATGAAATGAGTGAAATTGTTTTTGGTATCCACGCCGTACAGGCGCTGCTCGACAGCGATCCACAGCGTTTCCAGGAAGTGTTTATCCTGAAAGGGCGTGACGATCGCCGGTTGCAGACGCTGGTTAAAGCGCTGGAAGCGCAGGGCATCGTTATTCAGGTCGCGAGCAAGCAGGTACTGGATAGCAAATCAGAAGGCGCTGTTCACCAAGGGATCATTGCCCGTGTGAAACCAGGGCGTCAATATCAGGAAGGCGATCTGCCGGATCTGCTGGCCAGTCTGGACAGTCCGTTCCTGCTGATCCTTGATGGCGTGACCGACCCGCATAACCTCGGCGCCTGCATGCGCAGCGCGGATGCAGCAGGTGTGCATGCGATCATTCTGCCAAAAGACCGTTCAGCCCAGCTGAATGCCACGGCGAAAAAAGTCGCCAGCGGCGCGGCAGAACATATCCCGCTGATCCGAGTCACCAACCTGGCGCGCACCATGCGTGTGTTGCAGGAAGCAAATGTGTGGATTGTGGGCACCGCAGGTGAAGCTGACCATACGCTGTACCAGAGCAAAATGACCGGCCCAATGGCGCTGGTGATGGGTGCAGAAGGGGAAGGCATGCGTCGTCTGACGCGTGAGCACTGTGATGAGTTGATTAGCATTCCGATGGCGGGCAGCGTCTCTTCGCTCAACGTCTCGGTTGCCACGGGTGTTTGCCTGTTTGAAGCGGTGCGTCAGCGCAGCGCGAAATAACTGTCGGGGGCGTGTTCGCGCCCCGATATTCTCTGATATTCCCCGATTACTTCACGCCACTGTCAGTTATACCTGCCCCATAGAAAATCGCACTGGCGTACCACAGACCCGGTGCCACCGTCTCATTGACCAGCAGCACTTGATAGTAACGTGCGCCGGCGGCATTGGCTTTCGCTGCCAGTGCCCGCACGGCATCATCCGGCGATCCCCGCACGGTCACGCTGGCACTACCGAGGCGTGGCAAAGCGGCACTTTGCGCACGGTTGATCTCTACCGCCTGTGCGCCAGGCGGCGGGGGAGGCTGCGGCGTACTTTTCAGCACGCTACAGCCGCTTAACAACAGGGCAAACAGCAAAGCGGTTATCAGACGCATCGTCATCATCTCAACAAGATACCGACAATCAGTGTACGCCAGTTTATGACTTGACGTTAAACACCTGTACCAGTTCGTTAAGGTGATGTCCCTTACGGCTAAGCTCCTGCGCGGTCTGCTCAGAATGTATCACCAGTTCGCTGTTCTGATGCGTGGCCTGACCAATCTGTGCCATCGCAATATTAACATGACCGATGCCAGTCGATTGCTCGTGTGAGGCCACGTTAATCTCACTCATTAATGCCTTCACCTGATCAATGCGCCCGGTAATGTTATCCATCGCCTGGCGGGTTTGTTCAGACAGGTCGTGCCCCTGCACCACTTTACGCAATGAGTCGGCAATCAGATGGTCAATCTCTTTGGCCGCATGTGCACTGCGTTGTGCCAATGCCCGTACTTCGGCAGCGACCACCGCGAAGCCTTTCCCGTTTTCTCCGGCACGCGCCGCTTCTACCGCTGCATTCAGGGCGAGAATATTGGTCTGGAAAGCAATCGACTCGATCACCTGGGTGATATCTGCAATGCCCTGTGATGCCGTCTTGATATCGGACATGGTGACTACCGACTGGCCAACGGTGGCTGAGCCTTTGCTAACTGCCTCGGCTGCTTCACCAACCAGGCGCAGTGCCTGAGTGACATTCCCGGCGTTCTGTTCCACCGTGGCACCAAGCTGCTCCATACTCGCGGACGTTTCCTCAACGCTGCTGGCCTGGCGGGTAATCTGCTCGCTGATGTTACTGCTGCTGGTCACAATAGCTTCGGTTCCGCTGGCGATCTCATCGGCAGCGTGACGTACCTGAGCGACAACGCGCTCCAGCCCGTCGCCGATGCCGTTAATCGCCACGATCAACTGTCCCACTTCGTCCTGGCGGCGGGTGCTCAATGTCGCCAGTAAATTACCGGCCGCATACTCTCGCGCCAGTGTGATCACCTGTTGGAGTGGCTGGCTCAGCCAGCGGCGAGTGATCCAGACGAACAGCACGGCAAACAGCCCCACCAATGCGGCACCGATCAGCAGAAACAGATTCCGTGTCTGTTGAACAGGTGCCAGCAGGCTGGCCTTGTCAACGTCACCTACCACGACCCAATTCCACTCCGGTAAATATTGCCAGGCGAGGATTCGCTCCTTCCCGTTATCGTCAGTGGTTTCCAGTGTTCCTCGAGGCTGGCGTAACAGCTGCTGCCGGGCCTCCTGCGGCAGATCCGGCATTTTACCTTCAAGGGAAGAGTGGAACAGATAGTGGCCATTCAGTTTCCCCGGTACACGGTTTAGCACGTAAAAAAATCCACTGTCGCCGAGATGCTTCGCCAGCACTTTTTGGCGGATGACTGCATACTGTTTCGTGATATCCACACCGACAAACAGGATGGCAATCACCCGGCCAGCGTCATCACGTACCGGCTGGTACTGGGTGATGTAGCGCTTGCCAAACAGCAGGGCGACACCGCGAAAAATCTCGCCTTTCTGTATCGGTTGCCAGGCGGGGCTGCTATGGTCAAGCCGGGTGCCGATAGCACGTTCACCATCCTCTTTACGCAAGGAGGTGGAGATGCGGATAAATTCGTCGTCCTGGGTACGGACGAAAATGGTGGCGATGGCACCAGTACGTTCCTGGAAATCATCCACCAGTACCTGATCAAGGTTCAGGGTGCGCAGCCCGGCACGCAGAGTGGGTGTCTGCTGTTCACCGACTGCGATGTGCTGTGATTCATCCAGCGAAAAGCGCTTCGGCAGGAAGCTCTGGAATAATCCGGTGTAGTTGCTGACTTCTTCAGCCAGGGTGGTGTTAAACATGCTGGCCATATCGCCGATGCCATCCACCTGGTTATCCATATCGGCCAGTGTCAGGGTATGGACTTGTTTTGCTGCATTGTGGCTCAGGGTCAGGGTTAAAATAATAAACAGCACTGCCACGGTCAGCGAGGTCAGTACCGAAAGTTTTACGCCCAGACTCCATGTCTTGAGAGAGAGACGTTTCATCGTTATGCCTTAAATCGTTAGGGTCTTACACGAGTTAACGGCAGGGGATGGGTAAAATTTACCCTATAAACTCAGTGGGAATTCGGCGTAGTTTATTGTGAGATATATCACATTAGTGCTCTTTTACTGTTAATCCCTAAAGCGGCGCTATGTTCCTGAAAAAAGAGCGTGCCGTGATGAATTTGACAAGGAGATGTAATGATTGAAGTCAACACAGAAATTTTCGCCAATATCGAATGTTTACATGCCTGTCCGGCAGGAAAAATGCACGAACCGCTCCCCACGGTGCTGTTCTATCATGGCTACACCTCGTCAAAAGAGGTCTATTCCTACTTTGCTGTAGCGCTGGCGCAGGCGGGTTTCCGTGCCATTCTGCCCGATGCGGATATGCACGGGGCGCGTTACAACGGTGACGATGAGCGACGAGTGACTCACTTCTGGGAGATCCTGCGCAGCAATATTGACGAATTACCGGAAATTGAACGAGCGCTGCGTGAACAGAAACTCGTGGATGGCGCACGGCTGGCGGTCGCCGGAGCGTCGATGGGCGGGATGACCGTGCTGGGCGCACTGGCTCGCTACCCACAGCTGCGCAGCGCGGCCTGTATGATGGGATCAGGCTATTTCAGCCAACTGGCACAGACACTGTTTCCGCCGTTTGTTGCGCGTAGCCCGGATGAGCGCAAAACACTGGCTGAACGACTGGCGCCGCTGGCGGAATATGAGGTCAGCCATCAGCTCGATAAACTGGCTAACCGGCCTCTGCTGGTGTGGCACGGCGAGGCGGATGATGTGGTTCCCGCCGCTGAAAGCGTCAGGCTGGAGAAAGCGCTGCGTGAAAGCGGGCAAAATGCGAACCTGACCTTCCTGACGGAAAAAGGTATTGGGCACCGTATCACACCGCCTGCGCTGAGCGCCATGACGGCATTTTTTAAACATCATTTGTAATTTTTGGGGATGCGCGAAGAAAAAGACCGCCCCCAACCGTAGGGCGGGGCCTTCTTTTCTGGTTCCCCCGAAATACCCTGCTGAACACCAATCTTTACCTTGTGTTATCCCCTCCCCGCAAGTATGATTACGCGTCAATTTTTCAGCCGCATTCTCAGGTTGTGACCCGGCACTATTTGGTCACGGCTTATAACGTTCCTTGCTTCCATGGGCCGCGGTTGACCCCGACAGGAGGCTGAATAATCCGTAAGGAGCAAATTCGATGCGTCATTACGAAATCGTATTTATGGTTCACCCTGACCAAAGCGAACAGGTTCCTGGCATGATCGAGCGTTACTCTGCAACCATCACTGGTGCAGAAGGTACGATCCACCGCCTGGAAGACTGGGGCCGTCGTCAGCTGGCTTACCCGATCAACAAACTGCACAAAGCCCACTACGTTCTGCTGAACGTTGAAGCTCCGCAGGAAGCGATCGATGAGCTGGAAACTAACTTCCGCTTCAACGACGCCGTTATCCGCAGCATGGTTATGCGCGTTAAGCACGCGGTAACTGAAGCATCTCCGATGGTTAAAGCGAAAGATGAGCGTCGTGATCGTCGCGAAGATTTTGCTAATGAAACCTCTGATGATGCAGATGCTGGGGATTCTGAAGAGTAATTTCCGTGACGGCTAACCGACTGACGCTGTCTGGCACTGTGTGCAAGACGCCAATGCGAAAAGTCAGCCCGTCAGGAATTCCACACTGCCAGTTCGTGCTTGAGCATCGTTCAGAGCAGGTGGAAGCCGGTTTTAACCGGCAAGCCTGGTGCCGTATGCCGGTGATTATCAGCGGCAAAGCCCATCAGGCGATTACTCAAAGTATAACGGTCGGCACGCAGCTAACTGTTCAGGGTTTTATTTGCAGCCATCAAGGGCGCAACGGCCTGAACAAACTCGTACTGCATGCCGAGCAGATTGAATTGATAGATTCTGGAGACTAGCCAAATGGCACGTTATTTCCGTCGTCGCAAGTTCTGCCGTTTCACAGCGGAAGGCGTTCAAGAGATCGATTATAAAGATATCGCAACGCTGAAAAATTATGTCACTGAAAGCGGTAAGATCGTACCGAGCCGTATCACCGGTACTCGCGCAAAATACCAGCGTCAGCTGGCTCGTGCTATCAAGCGCGCGCGTTACCTGTCCCTGCTGCCGTACACTGATCGTCATCAGTAACGGCAACTGTCCATTAACGACTTTAAGAGGATAAGGTAATGCAAGTTATTCTGCTTGATAAAGTAGCAAACCTGGGCAGCCTGGGTGATCAGGTTAACGTTAAAGCGGGCTACGCTCGTAACTTCCTGGTACCACAGGGCAAAGCTGTTCCTGCTACTAAGAAAAACGTTGAATTCTTCGAAGTACGCCGTGCAGAACTGGAAGCCAAACTGGCTGACGTTCTGTCTGCAGCTAATGCACGTGCTGAGAAAATCAATGCACTGGGCACCGTTACCATCGCGTCTAAAGCAGGCGACGAAGGTAAACTGTTCGGTTCCATCGGTACCCGTGACATCGCTGACGCAGTAACTGCGGCTGGCGTTGAAGTGGCTAAGAGCGAAGTTCGTCTGCCGAACGGCGTTCTGCGTACTACCGGTGAGCACGAAGTGGACTTCCAGGTTCACAGCGAAGTCTTCGCTAAACTGACTGTAAACATCGTTGCTGAAGCTTAATCGGCCTTAGTATCGCATGAAAGAACGCCGCCCCTCGGGGCGGCGTTTTTGTTTGTATGGCCTGAAATTTGGCTATTTTATTTGCCATTTTTGGCCCGGGCAGTGCTCACAATCCTCACGTACTGCGTGTACGCTCCGGTTGTTGCACGCTGTCCGTGCCAAAACTGGCTGCAACAATAACGCCAAATTCACAGGTAATCTTCATCATTAAATCAGTTTGCTTTTAAGAACGTCCCGTCGGGTTGTCGGGTAAACAGTATCTCGCCATTCGCCCCTTCCAGCGTTAATCCCGTCACTATCGCCTGCGCATTCTGGCGGATTTTCACCGTCTGCCCCGCATGTAAGGTGCTGAGGGGTTTGTCATTGCCTTCTACCTGCGCCATCGCAAACACATCATTGACGGGCAGATTATTGTCGCGGAACAACTGCGCCAGCGTCTGACCGGGAGCAATAGTGTATTCACCCCAGGTTCCCTGATCATCCTGCTGCGGCGTAGCAGGCGTGGGAGGTGGCGCATCCGTGATTTCAGCCTGTAAAGGCACCTCGGTGGCGGACGAGCCACTCTGCATCGGCGTCACGGCTCGGTGTGGCGACGGTGCGGGCCACAGGAAGGCCAGCAGGATCACCAGTACAGCGGCAATAATCCCGCGCCGATGATGCGGTGGCAGCGGGTCCATCCAGCGGATCTGGTCTGGCAGCTGCCAGAGACGGTTGAACCATAATGGTAAGCGTGATGTGAGCGATGCATTAGGCATGGCCTCTTCCTCCTGACGCGAACCTCGCGCTATCGGTAAGCTTTTCATCAGCCATTGCTTAACTCTGGCAACAAAAAGCGGCTTTTTCCTTCGCCTGCGGGCAATCTGGCCCATTTAAACCTCTGAATACATGTGCTGAACCGAAACCCTTCATGCTCAGGATATCAATCCTGGGTAAGCGTAAAGTATAGGCCCAAGAGCCACAGTGGTGCTGAATTGTGATAGGCGGTATTGTTTCTGTTTCCCGGGGAAAAGTCACCAGTGGAAGATGGGATTTTACGCCTGTTGTCTGCGCTGTTATGCTTCGTCTTCGGTTTTATCAATGATGAAAGGAAAATCCATGACAACCCCTTCTTTTGACAGCGTTGAAGCGCAAGCAAGTTACGGTATCGGTTTACAGGTCGGTCAACAGTTGCAGGAATCTGGTTTGCAGGGTCTGCTGCCGGAAGCACTGCTGGCAGGTCTGCGCGATGCGCTGGAAGGGAATGCCCCGTCCGTTCCTGTTGATGTGGTTCACCGTGCCCTGCGTGAAGTTCACGAGCGCGCTGAAGCGGTCCGTCAGGAGCGTCAGAAGGCCATGGCAGTTGAAGGTCAGAAGTTCCTGGAAGATAACGCGCAGCGTGAAGGCGTCAGCAGCACCGAGACCGGTTTACAGTTCAGCGTTCTGACTCAGGGCGAGGGCGCAATCCCATCCCGTCAGGACCGTGTACGCGTACACTACACCGGTAAACTGATCGACGGCAGCGTGTTCGACAGCTCCGTACAGCGTGGCGAACCGGCTGAGTTCCCGGTAAGTGGCGTGATCCCTGGCTGGATCGAAGCACTGACTCTGATGCCAGTGGGTTCCAAATGGGAACTGGTGATCCCTCACAACCTCGCTTACGGCGAGCGCGGAGCGGGTGCATCCATCCCACCATTCAGCACCCTGGTGTTTGAAGTGGAACTGCTGGAAATTCTGTAAGTCCTGCGGCACGCCCGTCACTGACATGCGTCGGGCGTGCCTCGTTGTTACGGTTTTAACTGATACACCGCAAAACCAATCTCATCCGTTCCCACCTGCTTCATCGGATATTGCCCATGGCTGCGAATAAATGCAGCGGCTTTTTCTCCCGTTGCCGTTTCAAACCGAATATCCAGCGGTGTACTGCTGTGAATCGGTGCCAGTCGCCAGTTATTATCAGCCTGGGGTTTCACTTCTCCCTTTTCCTTTGTTTGCGCACCAATATAGGCCGCCAGCACCGCCCGGTTCTCATCAGGCGAAGCGAAAGCAATCTGTTTATCCCCGGTTCCGGCAAATTTCCCGCCATAAGCACGATAGTTATTGGTGGCGATCAGGAAGGTTGCCTTCGGGTCGATCGGTTTACCGTTAAACGTCAGATGGCGAATGCGTGAGGCCTGGTTATTGATCAAGCCGCACTCAGCGTCATAGCGTGCAGGCTGCGTAACGTCAATCTGGTAGTCCACCCCATCAATCACATCAAAGTTATAGGTGCGGAAATCCCAGTTGATCAGTGACTGCGGTTTGCTGCTATGAACATCAATCTGATTGAACTGCCCGGCAGAGCACTCCAGCCACTGTTTCACCTGTTCCCCGGTCGCCTTCACCACCACCAGCGTATTCGGATAAAGATAGAGATCGGCGGCATTACGGAACGTAAGCTGCCCCTTATCCACCTCGACATAGCTGGCCGGATCGTTTTTACGGCCTCCGGCTTTAAACGGCGCAGCGGCGGCCAGTACCGGCAGATGCGCAAGGTCAGGGTCACCCTGAATAAAGTGTTCGGTATAGGCGCGCTGGGCGTTATTGACGATCTGGACGGTCGGATCGTCTTGTACCAGCGACAAATAGCTGGCCATTACATCCGCTGATTTGCCGATGGGCTGGCTGACAAATTCCCGTGTGGCAGCATGATCGGCCGCCAGCACGCTGACCAGCGCTGGATCTTCGGGGGCCAGAGACTGCTTCGCGACTTTGTCATAAACCGGACGCGCTTCAGCACGTGCGCTGCTCACCTGCCAGCGGCCAGCGTCATTGTTCAGTACCAGATCGACCACGCCCAGGTGATCGCCCCACATGCCAGGCATCACGGCTGGAATACCGTTCAGCGTTCCCCGGGAGATGTCTGCACCTTTGATATTGGCAAAGTCAGCACTGGGGAACACGGCGTGCGCGTGACCAAACATAATGGCATCAATGCCCGGCACCTGGCTTAAGTAGTAAACTGAGTTTTCAGCCAGTGCGTGATAAGGTTCGCTGGAGAGCCCGGAGTGAGGGATCGCAACAACAATATCCGCTCCCTCCTTGCGCATTTGCGGCACCCATTTCTTCGCCGTTGCTGTGATATCGTCAACGGTCACTTTGCCCGTCAGATTAGTTTTATCCCAGGTCATAATCTGCGGTGGCACAAAGCCGATATAGCCGACCTTCAGGGTATGCGTTTTGCCGTCACGGTCGCGGACATCAACGGATTTAATCAGATAAGGGGTAAACAGCGGCTTCCCGCTTTTGACGTCGATGACATTGGCATTGATATAAGGGAAGCGCGCGCCGTGAATGGCCTTTTTCAGGTAGTCGAGGCCGTAGTTAAACTCATGATTCCCCAGATTTCCGACGCTGTAATCGAGGGTATTCATCGCTTTATACACCGGATGGACATCGCCGTCCTTCAGACCTTTGGCTGCGATATAGTCCCCCAGCGGACTGCCCTGAATCACATCGCCGTTATCGACCAGTACGCTATTGGTCACCTGCTGGCGTGCGCTGGCAATCAGTGAGGCGGTACGGACCAGACCGTATTTTTCAGTCGGCTGGTCTTTGTAATAATCGAAATCCATCATATTACTGTGCAGGTCGGTTGTTTCCATAAGGCGAAAATCAACCGTGGCGGCCGTCAGCGCATGGCTGACCAGTAGAGCCGTCAGCGTGAGGCAAGTCTTGAACATGTCTTTTCCCTTTATGTTCTGGATTAAACTTTCGTAACCCTCTCAGAATAGTGTGAAATTGTGTCGTGTCATGACAGGAAATTGTGATGACGATCGCGTATTTAGCCCTCCGGAGGGCATGTGGTGCAGTACAGCCCCTGACGCGGGGCAATCTGGTCGAAAATGGCAGGAAAGCGTGTTACCTCACAGCAGGTACGTTATGCTGTTGAAAACAAATGGCTAACCCAGTGCGTAACCCACGGTATAACGACTCACAGAGTGAACTGCTATTCTCAATAGAGAAGCGTTTAGGTTTACACAGCGGTGGCCGTGATAACGTCAGGCAATCAGGAGGTGGACAGTGTTAGAAAAAATTTGCCAGATGGCGCGTGAAGCAGGCGATGCCATTATGCGGGTCTATGATGGCGAGGCCCCGCTGGATGTGGCGCATAAATCGGATGACTCACCAGTCACCGCGGCGGATATTGCCGCACACAAAGTGATTGTCGCCGGACTGGCGGCGCTGACGCCGGATATCCCCGTACTGTCAGAAGAAGATCCGGCAGGTTGGGATGTGCGTCAGCACTGGCAGCAATACTGGCTGGTTGACCCTCTTGATGGCACCAAAGAATTTATCAAACGTAACGGCGAGTTCACCGTTAACATCGCCCTGATCCAGCAGGGTAAACCGGTGCTGGGCGTGGTGTACGCGCCGGTGCTGAAGGTGATGTATTCTGCTGAGGGCGGCAAAGCCTGGAAAGAAGAGGGGGCTAAAAGGGTGCAGATTCATGTGCAGGATGCGCGTCCGCCGCTGGTGGTCATCAGCCGCTCTCATGCTAAATCTGATGACGAGTTGAAAGAGTATCTGGCACAAATGGGTGAGCACCAGACCACGGCAATTGGATCATCGTTAAAATTCTGCCTGGTGGCGGAAGGGCAGGCGCAACTCTATCCACGCTTTGGACCAACAAATATTTGGGACACGGGCGCAGGTCACGCCGTCGCGCTGGCAGCCGGTGCTCATGTGACGGACTGGCAGGGGAAAACGCTGGATTACACCCCGCGTGAATCCTTCTTAAATCCGGGCTTCCGGGTATCGATCTATTGATTCACGGGATGCTGAAAGAAAGGCCGATCGGAAAAAAGGTCGGCCCCTTTAGAGGCTTTCGAATGTCACGGCGCTAATGTAACAACTCTCTTAACAGCCCTATCACCGTTTTCACTTCATCCTGAGTCAGCGCCCCTTCTTTAACGAAGCGTACCCGCGCGTCTTTATCCAGCACGACAATGGCTGACCCGCCGCCCGCCAGTTGCCAGGCCTGATGCACTGCGCCATTGCTGTCGACGATAAACTGTGACCAGGGGAACTGCTGTTTATTGCTCTCTATGCTGCTGCGCACAAACATACCGGTGCCGGGGATCGCATCGTCAGTATTCACAATGGTGGTGGTCTGGTAATGGTCATGCGGGAATTTGGCGGCCTTAATCGCTTCTATCAGCGCGGCATTTTGTTCTTTTGCTGAGGAGCGCCCGGCAATATGTTGGACCACTCGCACTTTTCCTGCCAGTTGTGCGCTGTTCCAGTTTTTGTAGCTAAACTTCTCCTCTTTGAACAGTAACTCGCCTTTATCTGCAACGCCCACAGCAGCTACGCGCTCGCCGACATGAAGGTTGTGCGCCGCCGTGGTGAAAGGCAGTAGCAGGCAAAGCATGGCCGTGAAAATACGGATTCCTGTCATAGTCGCTCCTGTGAATGTAGTGGTCTGATCAGTAAGTCATCCTACTGAAATAATATGCGTGGATGATGCTGCTGTCGCATCGGGATAACATCTTTGCAACACACCGCACAAATCCCTGCGAATTGAAGGTTTATACTGTGTGTGTACGGTCAGGTAACAGAGAGTTCTGTCATGATGTGTAAACACAGTAAAAAAATTCAATTTTAGGAACATTGGAAGCAAACGATGTTCTATAGTACAGGCACTTTGCGTTTCACAGGTTCGTGCCGAGATTGGTAACGACGAGGCGTAGTTACTCTTCAGGAGTTGAACAAGAATGAAGATCTTCCAGCGATATAACCCACTACAGGTCGCTAAATACGTAAAAACGCTGTTCCGTGGGCGGCTGTATATCAAAGATGTCGGCGCGTTTGAGTTTGATAAAGGCAAGATCCTTATCCCGCGCGTCAAAGATAAGCAGCATTACAGCGTGATGTCGGAAGTTAACCGACAGGTCCTCAGATTACAGACCGAATTTAACTGACAAAAAAAGGCGCTGAAAGCGCCTTTTTTGTGTCTTGCCACCGCTTACGAAACGAGTTCTTCCGGATCTTTCGGCAGTACGGGTGCTGTCGGTCGCGCATCAATACGCGTCACCAGCAGCTGGTCAATGCGGTAACTGTCGATATCCACCACTTCAAACTTAAAGCCATGGAACTTCACGAAGTCGGTGCGTTTTGGGATCTTACGCAGCATAAACATCATAAAGCCACCGATAGTCTCGTAATTACCTGACTGCGGGAATTCGTCGATATGCAACACGCGCATAACGTCATCAATAGGCGTACCGCCCTCAACCAGCCATGAGTTCTCATCACGCGCGACAATCTGCTCTTCCATTCCCTGACCGACCAGATCGCCCATCAACGTCGTCATCACGTCGTTAAGGGTGATAATGCCCACCACCAGCGCATACTCGTTCATGATCACTGCGAAGTCTTCCCCGGCGGCTTTAAAGCTCTCCAGCGCTTCTGACAGCGTCAGCGTATCCGGCACGATCAGTGCCGAACGGATTTGCAGGCCGCTGTTCAACGTCATGCTCTGATTACCCAGTACGCGCAGCAACAGCTCTTTCGAGTCAACATAGCCGACGATATGGTCAATATCTTCATTACAGACCAGGAACTTCGAGTGCGGATGGCGGGCAATCTTTTCTTTCAGGCTGCTTTCATCTTCGTGCAGGTCGAACCACACCACGTTCTCACGTGATGTCATTGAAGAGGGCACGGTACGCGATTCCAGCTCAAAGACGTTTTCAATCAACTCATGCTCTTGCTTACGCAGCACCCCGGCCAGCGCACCGGCTTCGACTACCGCATAGATATCGTCAGAGGTGATGTCGTCTTTACGCACCAGCGGGATTTTGAACAGGCGGAAAAGGATGTTAGCCCCACCGTTAAAGAACCACACCAGCGGGCGGAACAGGAACAGACAGAAGCGCATCGGGTTGATGATTTTGAGCGCCATGGTTTCCGGCGCGATCATGCCCAGACGCTTGGGGAACAGATCGGCAAACAGGATAAACAGGCTGGTGACCAGCGTGAAAGAACAGACAAAGCTGATGCTCTCAGCCATTTCCGGCGTTGTCACACGTTCGAACAGCGTTCGGAAGGCCGGGGAAAACGCGGAATCACCGACAATACCCCCGAGGATCGCCACGGCATTCAGGCCAATCTGCACCACAGTAAAGAACATGCCAGGCGTTTCCTGCATCTTCAGTACGCGTTGTGCGTTGATATTGCCTTCGTCGGCCAGTAGCTTCAGTTTAATTTTGCGGGCAGCCGCCAGCGAGATTTCTGAAAGAGAGAAAAACGAGCTGATCGCAATCAGCAGCATGATGACAAGAAAGCTGTCTAACATAAAACATCCATTAGTTGGCTCGTCTCTGTGGGCAATCTGGAACACAATCGCGCAGACAAAGAAGGCCGGGTTAATCACTTGTCATTTTTGGCCTGGGCAGCGCGCAGTCAGTTTATCCTGCGATCATCACATCAGGGAGTGCAGCGATTCAGGGCTATCCGTGCCAAAAATGTCTGCGGTTCGGCTGGTGCCGGAGCAGAAGGGTAATCAGGCCGCGGAGCAGTCTGTGGGGAGATTATAGCTGTGGCATCGAGCGCTTACAATTGCGGCAACGATGTTCTGAGTGAGCAGGTATCCCGGAGCAGGAAATGGGTTGAGACTTGTCTGATACTGATACCACGTTACACTCCTTTTACGGCTAATCGCGATCTGTGTTGTAACGTAGCGTGACGTTGCACAAAATTTGCCTTAGGTTCGGGTTGATCGCGCGTAAATAATAAGTAAGGTGATGCGCATGCATTACCTTTGAACTGAACCATTCGCGAACTATTTTTACCAGAGTAAGCCCAGTGGATTGCGGGCTGGCAATAAAAACGGGAGTAAGCGTGCCACGAATTCATGTGTATTGCATGTCTTGTCTGCTGATCGTCGCGCCTGTTACTCAGGCTGCGAATGTTCGTTTGCAGGTCACAGGGTTATCCGGGGAATTACAGAAGAACGTCAGGGCGCGTTTGTCCACCATTACCAATGACGAAGTCACCTCTGACGGTCGCTTTCGTGCACGCGTCAGCGATGCGGTGAAAGAGGGGCTGAAGGCGCTGGGGTACTACGAACCGCAGATCGATTTCGAACTGCAGCCACCGCCTGCTGGCGGAAAACGGCAGGTGTTACTGGCGAAAGTTACGCCAGGTGAACCGGTGAAGATTGCCGGAGAAACGGTGATCCTGCGTGGCGGTGCCCGAACGGATGAAGACTACCAAAAGCTGGTGCGGGACGGTAAACCCAAACTGGGCACCGTGCTTAATCACAGTGACTACGATAAGTTTAAAAGCTCCCTGAGCAACATGGCGCTGCGTAAAGGCTACTTTGACGGTGATTACCGCAAAAGCCAGCTGGGCGTCTCCGTTGAACGGCGTGAGGCATTCTGGGATCTCGATTATGACAGTGGCCAGCGTTACCGCTTTGGCGAGGTCAGCTTCGAAGGTTCGCAGATCCGCGACGACTACCTGCAAAACCTCGTGCCATTTAAAAAGGGCGATTACTACAATTCGCGTGATTTAGCCGAACTTAACCGACGTTTGTCCGCAACCGGATGGTTTAACTCGGTTGTCGTTGCTCCTGAATTTGACAAAGGACGCGAGAGCAAGATGCTGCCGCTGCATGGCGTCGTTTCGCCGCGCACCGAGAACACCATTGAAACCGGCGTGGGTTACTCGACGGACGTCGGCCCGCGCGTCAAAGCAACATGGAAAAAGCCCTGGGTAAATGATCGGGGGCACAGTTTTAGCACCAGCGCGAACATCTCTGCGCCGGAGCAGCAGTTAGATTTCAGCTATAAAATGCCATTGCGTAAAAGCCCGCTGGAGCAGTATTACCTGTTGCAGGGCGGTCTGAAACGCACCGATCTTAACGATACCAAAGCAGACTCCACTACGCTCGCAGCCTCACGCTACTGGGACAGTTCCAGCGGCTGGCAGCGTGCCGTCAACCTGCGCTGGAGTCTCGACCACTTTACCCAGGGCAGCGTGACCAACACCACGATGCTGATTTACCCGGGCCTCAGCGTTAACCGTACCCGATCACGGGGTGGTCTGATGCCGACCTGGGGTGATTCACAGCGTTACTCGCTGGATGTCTCTGATACCACCTGGGGATCGGATATCGACTTCGCCGTGATTCAGGCTCAGAACGTCTGGATCCGCACATTGCAGGATAAACACCGCTTTGTCGTGCGTGGCAATCTTGGCTGGATTGAAACCAATGATTTCGAAAAAGTCCCGCCGGACCTGCGCTTCTTCGCCGGGGGTGACCGCAGTATTCGTGGCTACAAATACAAAGGCATCTCCCCACGTGATGATGAAGGCAAGCTGACCGGGGCATCAAAACTTGCCACCGGTTCGCTGGAGTACCAGTACAACGTCACGGGTAAATGGTGGGGGGCGGTGTTTGTTGATTCGGGTGAAGCGGTTAACGACATCAAGCAGAGTAATTTCAAAACCGGTGCGGGTTTTGGCGTGCGCTGGCAGTCGCCGGTCGGGCCGATCAAAGTGGACATTGCCCGCCCGATTGGTGATCAAAACGATCGGGATATTCAGTTTTACATTGGGTTGGGGCCTGAACTATGAAGTGGTGGAAAAAGGGCCTGATTGGCATTCTGATTTTTATTGTGCTGCTGTTTGGCGGCGTTGCCTTCTTACTCGGCACCACCACTGGCCTGCATCTGGTGCTGAACGGTGCCGCGCGCTGGGTGCCGGGGCTGGATATCCAGCAGGTGAAAGGCGGCTGGCGTGATTTGACCCTGAGCGGCGTGAAGTATGAGATGCCGGGCGTAACGGTCAATGCCGGTGAGTTTCATCTGGCTCTGCGCCTGGGCTGCCTGAAACAGAGCGCGCTCTGCGTTAACGATCTCTCTCTGAAGGACGTTAGCGTGGTGGTGGACAGCAAAAAGATGCCCCCTCCGGCGAATCCGCCAGTAGAAGAAGAGAGCAGCGCGGGGGATATCAGCACGCCGTACCCGCTCACACTCAGCAGGCTGGCCCTGCATAACATCAACCTTAAAATCGACGACACCGCCATTTCGCTGGCAGATTTCACCAGCGGGCTGCACTGGCAGGGCCGTGCAATGACGCTGACTCCGACCCATATTCAGGGACTGTTGATTGCGCTGCCGAAAGCTGTGAACGTCGCCAATGAACAGGTTGTACAACCGAAAGTTCAGCAACCTGCCGTCAATGAAGCGCCGCTGGGTGAAACGCTGAAAGCGATGTTTGATAAACCTTTGCTGCCTGACCTGCCCGCGTTTACGTTGCCGCTGGATGTGGACGTGCAGGAAGTGCTCGGTGAGCAGCTGCGCATCACGGGCGATACCGATATTGCGGTAGAGCGACTGCTACTGAAAGCGAAAACCGAAAATAACCAGCTACAGCTGCTGGCGCTGGATGTCGACTCGCCGCAGGGCCAGCTGAATGCCCAGGGCCAGGCGACATTGAGCGGTAACTGGCCGGTCAACTTCACCCTCTACAGCCAGCTTAACGTCGATCCGATCAAAGGTGAGAAGATCAAAATGACGCTGGGTGGGGGCCTGCGCGATACGCTGACTCTGGGGCTGAATCTCTCCGGGCCGGTTCGCGCGCAACTGGATGCCGATACACAACTTGCCGAAGCGGGTTTACCGCTCAATATGACGCTGCACAGTCCGCAACTGCGCTGGCCGCTGGATGGACAGGCGCAGTATCAGGCCGATAATTTCAACTTCAGCTTTAAAGGCAAAGCCACCGACTACGTGATGTCCCTGAAAGCGGCACTCCAGGGGCAGGGCATTCCACCTGCCACACTGACGCTGAATGGCAAAGGGAACATCGAGCAGTTCTCGCTGGACAAGCTGCGACTGGCTGCCTTGCAGGGGAATACCGACCTGACAGCACTGGTGGACTGGAGTAAAGCCATCAGCTGGCGCAGTGAGCTGACGCTATCCGGGATTAATACGGCAAAACAGTATCCGGACTGGCCCGCGAAGCTGGACGGTAAAATCACCACGCGGGGCAGCCTGTACGGCGGTAGCTGGCAGATGCGTGTGCCGGAGCTGAAGCTCAAGGGTAACGTACGTAATAACGCGGTCAGTGCTGACGGAACACTGTACGGCAACAGTTACAGCCAGTGGGATATTCCCGGTATTAAGCTGGTGCTGGGACGTAACAACGTCAATCTGAAAGGGTCGCTGGGCGATAAACTGAACCTGGATGCCGACATTGATGCGCAGCATTTGGATAATGCCCTGCCGGGCCTTGGCGGGGTTGCCAAAGGGACAATCCGTGCCCGGGGAGACCTGACAACGCCACAGCTGCTGGCCGACCTGACCGCCACCGGGCTGCGCTGGCAGGCGATGCGCATTGGCCGTATCAAACTGGAAGGGGACGTCAGTTCAGGTGAACAGATTCAGGGCAAACTGAAACTGCGTGTTGAACAACTGAAGCAGGACGCGCTGGCGGTGAATCTGCTGACGCTGGATGCCAGCGGCACGGAAAAACAGCATCAGCTTAAGCTGAACGTGCAGGGCGAACCGGTTTCCGGCCAGTTAGCGCTCAGCGGTAGCTTCGACCGAGCTGAACAACGCTGGAAGGGGAACCTGAATAACACCCGCTTTGACACCCCGGTGGGGGAATGGCGCTTAACGCGCGCCATCGCGCTGGATTACCTCAATGCGAAACAGACCGTCAGTATCGGCGCACACTGCTGGCAGAATCCTAATGCCGAGTTGTGCGTACCCACGACGATTGAAGCCGGGCCATCAGGCCATGCGCGCGTAGTGCTCAATCGTTTTAATCTGGCGATGATCAAGCCCTTTATGCCTGAAGCTACGCAGCTTACCGGGCTGTTCAGCGGCGATGCCGATGTCGCCTGGACTGCAGATGGCGCGCTGCCAACGGGACGCGTATCCCTGAAAGGGAATGGCGTGAAAGTGGAGCAGGATGTACAGGGCAATACGCTACCCGTCGCCTTCAGTACGCTGAACCTGAATGCGGCACTGAAAAATGGTCGTGCTCAGCTCGACTGGCTGATCCGCATTGCGAATAATGGTCAACTGGATGGCAATGTACAAATTGCCGATCCCGAGGGGCGGCGCACGTTGTCTGGTAACGTCAATATCACCAGCCTGTCGCTGGCGATGCTGAACCCGGCACTGATGAAAGGGGAGAAAATCACCGGGGTGCTGAACAGTAACCTGCGCCTGGGCGGTAATCTGCAAAAACCGCAGGTCTTTGGCCAGCTGGGACTGCGAGGCGTTGACGTGGAAGGCAGCTTTATGCCGGTTGACCTCACCACCGCTAACCTGACAATGGCCTTCAATGGCATGAGTTCGACGCTCCAGGGCGTGATTCAGACTTCCCAGGGGCAAATCGCTCTTAACGGTGATGCCGACTGGAATCAACTTGATGCCTGGCGTGCACGCATTGCGGCGAAGGGCGATAAAGTGCGGGTGACGGTGCCGCCGATGGTGCGGATGGACGTGTCACCGGACCTGGTGTTTGAAGCCACGCCGGACCTGTTCAATCTGGATGGTCGCGTGGATATTCCCTGGGCACGCATCACCGTGCAGGAAGTGCCAGAAAGTGCCGTGGGCGTCTCCTCCGATGAAGTGCTGCTGGATAAAGATCTGAAACCTGTTGCGCCGAAAACCAGCGGCATTCCGATCAACAGTAATCTTATCATCCACGTTGGCAACGATGTGCGCCTGAGCGCCTTTGGTTTGAAAGCGAAACTGAACGGCGATCTGAAACTGGCGCAGGATAAACGGGGTCTGGGACTGAATGGTCAGATCAATATCCCATCGGGCCGCTTCCATGCATACGGTCAGGATCTGATCGTCCGTAAAGGTGAGCTGCAATTCTCCGGCCCACCGGACCAGCCGTATGTGAATATTGAAGCGATTCGTAACCCGGAAGCCACCGAAGATGATGTGACGGCCGGGGTGCGTGTGACCGGGCTGGCGGACGAGCCTAAGGTGGAAATCTTCTCTGACCCGGCGAAATCACAGCAGGAAGCACTCTCTTATCTGCTGCGTGGCCAGGGATTAGGGGCGACCGGCAGCGACAGTGATGCATTAACTTCAGCCCTGGTAGGATTGGGGGTTGCACAAAGTGGTCAGGTTGTGGGTAAAATTGGCGAGACTTTTGGTGTCAGTAACCTGGCGCTGGATACTGCAGGGGTTGGCGACAGCCAGCAAGTGCAGGTCAGCGGCTATGTGCTGCCGGGTCTACAGGTAAAATACGGTGTTGGCATATTTGATTCACTGGCGACGTTAACGCTGCGTTACCGCCTGATGCCCAAACTCTATTTGGAAGCCGTGTCTGGTATTGATCAGGCACTGGATGTGCTCTATCAGTTTGAGTTCTAGCAATGCGAATAATTGTCTATGGTAGCCTGCGGCGTAAGCAAGGTAACAGTCACTGGATGACGAACGGGCAGTGGCTGGGCGATCATCAGATCGACGGCTATGCACTTTACAATCTTGGTCATTACCCGGGAGTCGTGGCGGGTGAAGGGCAGGTCTATTGTGAGGTTTACCGGATTGATGCATCAACACTGGGCGAACTGGATGCGCTCAGAACCAAAGGCGGTGAATACAAGCGCGAGCTGTTAAAAACCCCTTACGGTAGTGCCTGGCTGTACGTTTATCAGCGTGCCGTCACGGGCAAAAAGCGTATCACCAGCGGTGACTGGCTGCTGCGAGATGCAGAGTAGTTGCCGATTTTTCGATGGTTCACACTATACAAGCCGCCTTCTTTGAAGGCGGCTTTGTTTTTTTGAACCATAATGTTGTTAAATCCTCACTGTTAACCTTTATCTTATGTCATGCTTACATTATTCTATTACGCGTTCACTTATTATAAATAATAAGTGTGTATTTTCTAAGTAATATCTTATTAAATTCTCATTGAAATTATTCTCTTTTGCAGGGGTTAGGCGTCTTTGTGGTTTTAATTCCTGAATTTAGGTGCTCATATGGAGTAATATTTTGTTTGGCCTTTTTTCGTAGTTATATTATTGTCATTTCTGATTTTTTGTTTATTATCCACCCCCTGGTTGTTGTTTTATTTATTCCTTTAATCGTTATCATATTGCGTTATTATGAGAACTAATTGACGTATTTAAGTGATGGTAATGATTTAATGTGCCATTTTTAATGTCTTTCCATTGTCATTTATCGGAAAAGGAACATCCAACGAATGAGCGTGGCGAAAAGAGAGTTTTTGCCATTGTTTGTAAAGAAGGTCATGTCTGCCCATATCGGGCTGAGTAATGACCGAAACCCATAGTATATAAAGGATTATCTAATATGAAAAAGATGACCACTCTTGCTGTATTGATTGTTGGTGCCATTGCTTCAGGGCAGGCGCTGGCGGGTGGAAGTGCAACGCTTGACGTTAAAGCGACCATCGTGCCTGGTGCTTGTAATGTCGTACTTCCTTCCGCTTCACTGGACTGGGATAATATTGACCCGGCCTCGCTGCACCATGAGCTGTTCACTGAGTTACCGGCGAAGCAGCTGACGCTAAATGTAAATTGCCCGGCAAAAATGATGTTCGCCGTCAAAGCCATTGATAATGCAACGAAGGGTGTTAGACCTATAGGTCCCGATCCATCACTGAGCGACAGCTATTTTGACTTCACGTCGGTCTCTGAGAAAAATGCGCCTGTCGGTGGCTATAGCATTAAAGCACTGACCGCGGGCAGTACCTCTGATCAAACCAAAGCAACGGCATTAGTCACCTTCAAAAATGGCAAGTGGAATGAAAAGCCTGCCAATGCAGATTACGCATACTTCCCTTCTTCCGCTCTCGGTAATGATGCTGCGCTGGATATTAGCACCAGTGATAGCAAGACTAAATATCTTCGTGATAGCGCCATGAATAAATCATTTGCATTAGAAATTCGTCCATGGATTGCCCCGGTCTCTGAACCTGCGTGGGGAAATGACGTTGACCTGAAAGGCAGCGCCACGTTTGAAGTTGTTTATATTTAACTGAAGTTGCCACCGGCAGTACTGTTCACTGTTACAAGCCAGAGTCAGTCATGCCGGTGGCTTTTTATAGAATTCATGGATGAATGCTATGTTGATCAAACTTTTTCGGCTATGCCTGTCAATATTTTCATTAGTGGTTATCTTTCCTTCCTGCGCGGTGATGCAGCCTAAAACGTCATTGGTGTTAATTCAGGAGGGGGCGGGTGGCGGCAGTATTAACGTCACCAATACCGATGATAAGGACGCATTGTTGTACGTTAAGGTCATTGATCTGCCTGATGATAAATTTCCCCAGTTGATTGTGACGCAACCTGTAATGCGCGTGGCGGCAGGCCAGACTCAGCGAGTCCGTTTTGTCTTAACCAGCGATCGTCCGCTCACCACCGAACATATAAAGCGTGTGACATTTGAAGGTATTCCTCTCACCACCGGGGAGAGTAATAGTGTCAACATCAGCGTACGGCAGAATCTGCCCGTGATTATTCATCCTGACGGGTTGGCGAAAAATAACGCGCCCTGGAAAAATTTACAGTGGCGGGTCAAACAGGAAAAGCTAACGATACATAATCCAGGTGCCTGGGTGGTCAGATTAGCGCCCAGCTTCCTCCTGATGCCTGTCAATACAAAAGTGGCGCTGGACAAGAGCTACATCCTACCGGGGGAAACCCTCTCCGTGGCGTTTTCTGATAAACAAGCGCTGGCAAAAGCCACCAACGTCCGCATTGATACCGTTTCACAGTATGGGTATGAGGTTGGCAATGTCGAGCTTCCCATCAGCCACGGGGATTAACCTGTGTCGTGTTCTTACCGCTTTACCTCAAACAAATTATGCCACTGCGCGCTGCTCACGGCGGGTGCCCTGACACCGACTTACCTTTGCGCGCAGGAAAAAAATGAACATCCTCAGCAGCAGCAAAAAGTTCAGCGCTCCTCCGACTCTCCCGCCGTTCCGGTTCTCCATGAATCTGTTACTGAAAGGATCCTCAAAGCCAGGGGCATTGACCCGGCTTTACTGACCCTTCTCGACAACTCATCACGATTTCCCGCCGGGCCCGCGCTGGTGGATATCAGCGTTAACGGTGAGTTTCGTGGCGCCTTCGATGTCGTGTTTAACCCGAAGGGGGGATTGTGCTTTACCCCTGAGTTGCTTAATCAGCTGGGGTTAAAGCTGCCCAACAGTGACCCTTTGCCTGATACGGACTGTTTTGACTGGGTACAGCAGGATCCTGCTATCAACATTCGTTTTGATACCCAAAATCTTTCCGCCAGCATTGTGGTGCCGGAAGCTGTGTTGCAGCCGCAGTACAAAGAGATTACGGGTGAGTCCGGGGGAATGGGAGCACTGCTGAACTATAACTATTTCAGCTCGGTGAACCGGAATGCCGGCACACTGAATCGCTATAGCTTTCTGACGCTGGAAGATGGTTTCAATATCTCTAACTGGATGGTACGCAGCTGGCAGCAGTTTAGTCAGCAGGATGGAAAGCTCAGTTCTGATATGAACTCACTGTATGCAGAACGGACCTTTGAACGCTGGCAGAAGCGCTTCCAGATCGGGCAAATTGGTGTCAGTAATACGCTGTTCGAGCTGGGTGATATTAATGGCATCCAGATCATCCCGGATGAGGGATTCCAGCAGGAGGGTGAAACTCAGGGAGTTGTTGAAGGTATTGCTAACACACCTCAGGCGCGGGTAGAAGTGCGCCAGTACGGTATGCTGATCTACAACACACTGGTGCCTGCCGGGCCATTTCGCTTAGATCGCATTCCGCTAAAAAACCTTAATAGCGACCTGGACATTACCGTGCTGGAAACCAACGGTCAGCGACAGCAGTTTACCGTCCCTGCTAACCGAATGAGGGGGGTAAACCCTCGTGGTATGCAGGGCTTTTCTCTCGCCACGGGCACGCTTCGCTCTATTGGCGGGGGCGGGTCGGGGGCGCCACGCTTACTCACTATGAATCAGAACTGGCGACCGCTGGGGCGCTTACTGGCACAGACTGGCCTGCTGATGTCGGACAAATATCAATCCGTCGCGTTGTCGGTGGGGCAACAGGTGGCACAGGGGTTGCAGCTTGCTGCGCAAATGACGGCGGCCAATGACCGCTATCACGGAGCACGGAGTGCGCGGCTGTCGCTGTCGGCAGATTACCTGATTACTGAAGCCTTTTCGATCGGTGGTAGCGTCAGTAAAAGCACGCCCTCGTACGCCTCACTCAATCAGGCCAGTATGCCGACCCAGGATTATTACGATAAAGATAATACGCAGTACACGCTTTCAGCCAGCTGGGCGACGCCGAGGTTCGGCACTTTTTCCGTTAGTCACGCGGAAAGCACCAGCTTTGGCAAAGCCATGTCGACGACGCGTTACAATATGATGAGCTGGGGCACCAACATTAAAAAGATGCTACTGACGGTGAGTTTTTCCCACAGCACGGGCATATATCAAAGCAATAAACAGTTGTCGGTTAACGCCAGCCTTCCTTTAGGCAAGCAATACGTCAACAGCTATTACCGTAGCTCAAGAAAGCGTAGCCAGTTAGGCAGCGAGATCAGCGGTCCTGTTAACCGTGACGTGGGTTACAACCTGTCAACAGAGCGGGATTTGAAACAGCATAACCAGTCAGTGCAAGGGGGGCTCAGTGCCAACCTGCATTACACCAATCTTTCTGCATCGGCAGGGCACAGCGGCAATCATTCCAGCAACTACTCCGTAAGCGGTAGCGGTGGCATCGCCATGGTGGGTAAAAATATCCTGTTCTCCCCCCTCCCTGTCGGACAGACCTTTGGCATGATCGCTATGAATGAAAGGCTGGCAAACGTGGCGATCAGCACGCCCGGGGGCACCACCTGGACGGACTGGCGGGGTCTGGCGCTGGTGCCTCAGCTTCCGGCGTGGCGGCCCGGAAACCTTGATCTGAATACGGAAACATTGCCGAAAAAATCGGATGTTAATAACGGGCACCACACCGTCACACTTGCGCGGGGAAGCGTGAAGCGCATTAACTACACAGTGTTGACCAGTCGGCGTGTACTGCTGGATCTTACCCTGAGCGATGGTACCCCGTTGCCGCGTGGCAGTAAGGTGATGGACCACCAGGGTGAGATGTTGACTATAGCCATCGACAATGGGCTGGTCTACCTGAATAACTCACCCGAGAAAGCCACACTGCTGATTGATGTGGCAGGGCGCGATAAGCGCTGCAGCTTCACCTATCAGCTGGACGATCAGCCAGAGGATGGCGGTCCCTATCAGAAAATGAGCGGTGTCTGCATTTAGCTTGTGACCTGTGTCTTAAAAAGGAATTGTGCAATGGAACTGAAAAGAATGCTTTCCGGTATCACCCTGCTAACGGGGATGGTGCTCAGTACTGCGGTTCCCGCCAGCACCCAGGCCACGTTGCAGATACGAGGTACTATTCAGCCCGCCTCCTGTGATATTCATTTTGATGGCGGGGGCATACTCGACTGGCAGCAGATTAGCGCTGCCAGCCTCTCATCCTCCAAATCCACCCCACTGGCGACGAAGAATATTAAGCTGAATATCAGCTGCGAAACGCCCACGCTGTTTGCCGTGAGGGCCAGAGATATCGCTGAAAAAGCCGGGGAAGCGAAGATTGACGGAAAAGCGGCGGAGACCAGTTTCAGCCTCGGAGCTACCGAAGCGGGAAAAAATATCGGTGCATACCGCATCCATACCCCGGCGGACAGGTCCATGGTGGACGGGCATCCTATGCAGAAACTCACCCTCTCGGCCGATGAAGGGAAAAGCTGGGCAGAGGCGAAGGGAAGCGTGCTGTGGAAGTATCAGGGAGAGGAGCTTGTGTCTTTCACCTCCGATATGTTGCGGGTGCCGATCCCGGCAAAAAATGTGGTCTTTGATATCAATGTCACCCCCTGGGTCGTCGCCCTTGATACCCTTGGAACATCGGATGAAGTGACGATTGCCGGCAGTGCAACCTTCGATATTGTATATCTCTGATGGCTTTCATCATCCGTAGTTGCAAATCCTGGTCTGTGGGTCAATACATACTGTGTAGCCTGCTGGCGCTGTCCATCGCACATCCGGCGGGGGCGGTGATGAAGCCTGAAACCTCTATGATCATGATTAATGAAGAGGCAGAAGGCGGAAGCCTGAACGTTACCAATACCGCAGACTACGAGGCACTGCTGTATGTGAAGGTCTACAGCCTGCCGGACGATCCCCAGCCTCAGCTGCTGGTGACCCAGCCGGTGACCAGGCTGGCAGCGGGGCAGACCCAGCGGCTACGCTTCTTACTGCACAGCCGGGGGCCGCTCAAGACCGAGCATATGAAGCGGGTGATTCTGGAAGGGATCCCACTACAAGCACTGAGCGGCAAGAATACGGTGGGCTTGAGCCTCAGGCAGGACCTCCCGATCATTATTCATCCTGCCGGTCTGCCAATGAAGTCAGATCCCTGGGAAGCATTGAAATTTTCGGAAACGAGTGGTGTGTTAACCATCGCTAACCCCAGTCGTTATGTGGTGCGGCTGTCGCAGACCGTCGTGCTGTTGCCCTCGATGAACAATATCATGCTGAGTAAAAGCTATATTCTTCCCGGCGAAACGCTGACCGTTAAGGGCCAGGATGCTGCTGCTCTGAAAAACAGCAAGCAGATCCAAATCCAGAGCCTGTCAAAATATGGCTATGTCGCGGGTTTGTTTATACAACCGCTGGAGCATCAAGGTTAATTTCTCTGCTGCATCGCCAGCTTTCAACGGGAAACACATGAAGGAACGGAAAATGGACTGTAGGAAACGTTCGCGCCCGCACCGCCGTCAAGGGATGCGTCTGATGGCGGTCAGTCTACTGCTATGTTCAGGGTGGGTTCAGGCTGAATGTCGCATCAGCACGGGCACGGGGATGCTGGATTATGGCCGGATAAATACCCAGGTCACACGAGGCCCTGATGGGAAATATCACCTGACATCGCGTGCAGCCGTATTCAGGGTGGAGTGCGATGAACCCCGGAAAATTCGACTGGCTTTCACTGACATTAGCGGCAGTCAGCGGCAGTTCGCCTTTGGTCGCGACGGTGAACTTGAGGCAGATATTTCTGCGCTGATGCTGGACGATCGTGCGACGGCTTACCGCGATCTCTCTTCACTCGCAGGGCAAAAGAGTGACGTTAGCCGACAAACAGGCACGCTGCTGCCAGGAAGTGAGATCGAGATTGTCGACGCGGGGCGCCATTTAAACTTTATTGTGACGTTGCATCCTGTGTTCACGGACCAGCTCTTTGCTCTCCAGGATGATTATCGGCCGGGGAACGACATTACGGTATCGATTATCGAATAGCGGAGAAGCGGGATAAAAAAACACCGCCGTGGCGGTGTTTTTTCGGCGTCAGTGGAAGAGAATCTTCACTGGCGCGAGCTGTGCCGGAAGATTATTTCTTCGCAGCGCGCTCGAAGGAGGAAACGATTTCCGCTTTAGCGGCTTCTACGCCTTCCCAGCCGTCAACCTTAACCCATTTGCCTTTTTCCAGCGCTTTATACTGCTCGAAGAAGTGGGTGATCTGGCCGCGCAGCAGTTCTGGCAGGTCGTTCACATCCTGGATGTGCTCGTACTCTTTGCTCAGTTTGCTGTGTGGAACCGCAACAACTTTGGCATCTTCGCCAGATTCGTCGGTCATTTTCAGCACGCCAACCGGACGGCAGCGGATCACAGAGCCAGGCTGTAACGGGTAGGGTGTTGGCACCAGGACGTCAACCGGGTCACCATCCAGAGACAGGGTGTGGTTGATGTAACCGTAGTTGCACGGATAGAACATCGCTGTCGCCATGAAACGGTCAACGAACAGTGCGCCAGTCTCTTTGTCGACTTCGTATTTGATTGGAGAGGCATTTGCCGGGATCTCGATTACGACATAGATATCATCTGGCAGGTCTTTACCCGCTGGTACCAGGTTCAAGCTCATTATGAATTCCTTCAATCATCTTAGGTTGAGTGCCGGGTATTATAGCCAGGTCATCTTCAAAGTACCTTCCTTTTTCCGCCTTTCAGATTGCTCCGTGCCGGGGCATCAATGACAGTGAAATGCTGCGCTATGCGATGCCCGGCTCACGATGATGGCTAATCCTCCACGTCGGGCTGGGGTATGGAATATTCACTCGGTGCAAAGGGGTGTGGCTCACCGTTGACCATGTTGAATTCAGAGACAATATAACGGCGTCTCATCTTCTTAGTGGGTGAGCGTAAAGCGATATCAACCCGCCTGGCGCCTGAGTTCGGGAACTTGTAATACGTTTCAGGAATGCAGAGCTGATCATTAGCAATTTTTAAAGCGGGGAATTCTCTGTTGAAGCCAGACATCTCCGGTGCACGACTCTCTCTGATAACCAGATAATGAGCATAATAGTCGCTGGCATTTTTAATCTGGAAACACACTCCGGCATTTGTCAGGGACACCTGTCCGAGCTCATTGGGGGGGCTGTAATGGCCCATCCACCCGCAGCCGGTAAGAAGCGAGGCAATCAGGGCGGGAAACAGCACTTTTTTTATTGTCATCACAGGCTCCACGGAAAGGCTCGCAGCGTATATTTATACTGTTTTAGTAACTCATCATCGGATAAATCATCACTGTTAGTACAACCCCTGTTTGTTTTCCAGTAAGCACGGCCATTGAACTGCGTAAGTAGATAATAATCTCCAATAATCTGTGCCTGCTGCTCCATACCGTAAGTGCTAAGTGGCCAGCTGTCTAAAGCATATTCATACTTTGCCATCCAACTGACCAGGCCCCGTAATTTGACCTTCATGCCGTGCTGGTACTGCCATACGTGTGACAGTTCATGGATAAAAGTATGCTGCCTTCTTATATCGGCTTTAGAAAAATCAGGGCTGTATTCATCTCGAAAGTACATTTCTCCATTGGGTGACATAGAGACCCGCTTGAGTTGCAGACCAAAAGGCAAGTAACTGCCTTTATGGATCCACACTTTCGGGTAGATGATCGTGTCGCGAAAAATTTCCTTCGCCATATTAATCTCGCCCAATGTCATCAGGCGCAGACTGCCGCCCTTAGTATCATTATCAAACATACAAATCCCTTGGTGTGTTTGTGGTTATTTCCCGTGCAGCATAGCAAATGTCTGTTTTGCTAAAAATTCTACAATCTGTGATTTTCTTAGTGCGATGACATGACACTTGCCTGGAGTCTCTTTTCGCCACTGAACAAGATGAGGGCTGTCAGGGGATTAATTTGGTTTATTCATCATTGTTAAATCATTTCTCTGGTTTTACATGGATCTAATCCATCATCGTCTGTATTTTCCTTCAGGGTCATTTCCCTTCTGACGTTTGTCCACAATAAAAGCGTTGAAGCGCCCTTAATTCACGCTTACGGGTTCCCTGTGCTGGATCAATTTAATCTTTATTATGGTTAAAGCTGGGTAATGTTATTGCCGATAACATGGTCGATTTAGGGACCAGGAATGACCAGGCTTAACACTATCGGGAAATGATCATGCTTAAGAGAATCTCAATACGTACGGGTTTATTGGCGCTGCTTGCCATGATGACGCTGCTGCTTTTAGTGGTGAGTGTCATGGGCATTATCGCGATTCAAAAGGGCAATCGCTCACTGGATGTGATCAACCGCATTCAGGGCATTGAGTTGAACGCACTGTATATGAGTAACGGCAACCTATTGCGCACCCGCGCCACCGCGGCGCTGGCCATACGTAAAATGGAAATCGGCCTGCCGGACGAAGCGGAAAAAATAGCCACACGTTCCGCCAGTTACGTGGTTTTATCGCAGCAGGAGCTGAAACGATTCATTGATGCCGGAACCGTCACTGAACACGGCAGAATTCTGGCGGAAGCCGTAGTGGCAACCCATGAAGATTACCTGGTTAATGGCATCACGCCAATGATGGCGGCGCTGCAAAAACAGAGCGTGGATGATTACTACAGCGTTCTGGAAGGAAACCTCTCCGACCTTGCAGGCAAATTCTCTGGCGCAGTATCGGCTTTTGGTGCTTATGCCGACGACGTCAGCGCAACACAGATGGCGCAGGCCGCGCGTAACCAAACCATGATGACCGTTCTGATTCTGGTGAGCGGCGCGCTGACACTGCTGCTGGTGGCGCTGGCATGGATGATTTTGCGCATACTGCTCCTGAAGCCGCTGGATCAGGCTATCAGGCATCTTGAGCATGTGGCGGGTGGCGATCTGACGCAGCCCGTGCCGGAAAGCGGTGACAACGAGTTGGGCCGATTAAATGCCGCACTGGGAACGATGCAGCAGTCGCTACAGCATTCGGTTGGTCTGGTGCGCGATGCCAGTCTGCAAATCGATATCGGCAGCCGCGAACTCGCCTCGGGCAACCTCAATCTCTCCCAGCGAACTGAAGAGTCTGCGGCATCGCTGGAACAGACGGCGGCGAGCATGGAGCAGTTAACCGCCACGGTGAAGCAGAATGCAGATAACGCCCAACAGGCACATCTGCTGGCGCGTGCTGTTTCTGATACCGCCGATCGCGGGGCAGAAGTAGTGTGTTACGTGATGGAGAAAATGGGGGAAATCTCTAACAGCTCGCAGCGTATTGGCGACATTCTCGGTGTGATTGATGGCATCGCCTTCCAGACGAATATCCTGGCGCTGAACGCTTCTGTTGAAGCGGCACGCGCGGGTGAGCAGGGACGCGGTTTTGCCGTTGTCGCCACCGAGGTACGTAACCTGGCCCAGCGCAGTGCAACGGCGGCGAAGGAAATCCGTACGCTGATTAGTGAGTCGCAGATTCGCGTCAACGAAGGTTCTGATATGGCGACCAAAGCGGGTGAAACCATGGATGAAATCTCGACGGAAGTGATGCGAGTCACCACGTTGATGAAAGAGATCTCCAGCGCTTCGCAGGAACAGAGTCGCGGTATTGAACAGGTGAACCAGGCGGTGACGCAGATGGATGAAGTCGCGCAGCAGAATGCCGCGCTGGTGGAAGAAGCGGCCGCCGCAACGCAGTCGCTGGAAGAGCAGTCCCAGCAGCTGGTGCAAACCATGGCGGTATTTAAGGTCACTCAGGCGGCATAAATCGTTGGGGGCGGCCGCTTTTCTGGTCGTTTCCCCAAAAGAAAGGGCGGACCCGAAAAAAAAGGTCCGCCCCTACGCTTTGGTCAGTCGAAATCGTTAAATTTTACCGATTAGTTATCCGGGAACTCGCGCAGGAAACGTTCGGTATCATCGACCATATGGTCATTGCCGACGAAGAACGGCGAACGTTCATGCAGGCTTTCTGGCACCAGGTCCAGAATACGGTTTTTGCCGTCAGAGGCTTTACCGCCAGCCTGTTCCGCCAGAAACGCCATTGGATTGCACTCATACAGCAGGCGCAGCTTGCCTTTCGGGTGGCTGGCGGTGCTTGGGTAGAGGTAGATACCGCCTTTCAGCAGGTTACGGTGGAAATCTGCCACCAGCGAGCCGATGTAGCGTGAGGTATAAGGACGTTGGGTCGCGACATCCTCTTCCTGACAGAATTTCAGGTATTTCTTCACACCCTGCGGGAAGCGGATGTAGTTACCTTCGTTGATGGAATAGGTGTAGCCCTTTTCCGGGAAGGTCATACGTTCCGCGCTCAGGCAGAACACGCCCAGTGACGGGTCGTAAGTAAAGGCATGTACGCCACAGCCGGTGGTATAAACCAGCATGGTGGAGGAGCCATAAACGACGTAACCCGCGGCAACCTGCTGGCTGCCAGGCTGCAGGAAGTCTTCTTCGGTCACCGGCGTACCCGGAGGGGTGAGACGGCGGTAAATTGAGAAAATGGTGCCGACAGAAACGTTGACATCAATATTTGAGGAGCCGTCGAGAGGATCCATCAGTACCACGTACTTGCCGTTTTCCGCGCCTTCGAAGATCACGAACTCATCTTCTTCTTCTGACGCGATACCTGCAACAATGCCACGGGCCTTCAGTGCGGCTTTGAGTTTTTCATTGGCAAACAGATCGAGCTTCATCTGTTCTTCGCCCTGAATATTTTCAGCGCCGCTGGCACCCAGAATATCGACCAGGCCTGCTTTGTTAATATCGCGGTGGATAATCTTAGCGCCCAGTTTGATCGCGGAGATCAAAGCGGTCAGTTCACCTGTTGCGTGCGGAAAGTCGTGTTGCTTCTCGACGATAAATTCGCCTAACGTTTTCATAACACAATCCCTGAATCTGCGGTTGAGTAGCAGCTTGATTCACAAACTGCCAACGTATGCGTACGCAGTTTAGCCGATTGAACGCTAAAGAACATAGGGCAAATCCGTTTCTTCCGCACGATGGGGGCGTTACACTAAGGCCGAACATTTTACGAAACGGACCTTTTATGCGTATTCATATCCTCGGTATCTGCGGCACCTTTATGGGTGGACTGGCGATGCTGGCCCGCGCGCTCGGCCATGAAGTGACCGGCTCTGATGCTAACGTTTACCCGCCAATGAGCACGTTGTTGGAGAAGCAGGGTATTGATTTAATTCAGGGTTATGATGCTTCTCAGCTCGATCCTGCACCGGACCTGGTGATCATCGGTAACGCGATGACCCGCGGTAATCCCTGTGTGGAAGCGGTGCTGGAGCGCAATATTCCTTATCTCTCTGGCCCACAGTGGCTGCATGACTTCGTCCTGCGCGACCGCTGGGTGATTGCGGTCGCCGGAACCCACGGAAAAACCACCACAGCGGGCATGGCAGCGTGGATTTTACAGGCCTGCGGCTATGAACCCGGTTTTGTCATCGGTGGGGTGCCTGGAAATTTTGATGTTTCCGCGAATTTAGGAAAAAGCCCATTCTTTGTGATTGAGGCGGATGAGTACGACTGCGCGTTCTTCGATAAGCGCTCGAAGTTTGTTCATTACTGCCCGCGTACCCTGATTCTGAACAACCTCGAGTTCGATCATGCCGATATTTTTGACGATCTGCGTGCTATTCAGAAACAGTTTCATCATCTGGTCCGCATCGTGCCAGGCCAGGGAAAAATTATCCTGCCAGAGCATGATGCTAACCTGAAACAGGTGATCGCGATGGGCTGCTGGAGTGAACAGGAAACCGTGGGCGACACCGGCCACTGGCAGGCGAAGAAACTCTCTACGGATGCCTCACACTGGGAAGTGCTGCTGGACGGCGAGCGCGTGGCAGAAGTGAACTGGTCGCTGGTGGGGGAGCACAACATGCATAACGGCATGATGGCCATTGCCGCTGCACGTCATGTTGGCGTGAAGCCCGAAGATGCGGGGCGTGCGCTGAATGACTTTATCAATGCCCGCCGTCGTCTGGAGCTGCGTGGAGAGAGTAACGGCATTAAGGTCTACGATGACTTTGCCCATCACCCAACGGCTATCCTCGCTACGCTGGCGGCGCTGCGCGGCAAAGTCGGCGGCACTGCGCGCATTCTGGCGGTGCTGGAACCCCGTTCGAATACCATGAAAATGGGCATCAGCAAGGACGATTTAGCCCCGGCGCTGGGGCGTGCTGATGAAGTGTTCCTTTATCAGCCGCACCACATTCCGTGGCAGGTTGCCGAAGTGGCCGAGGCCTGCATTCAGCCGGCGCAGTGGAGTGCGGATCTCGATACACTGATAGAAATGATTGCCAAAAAGGCCCAGCCGGGCGATACCATCCTGGTCATGAGTAATGGCGGTTTTGGTGGGATTCATCAGAAATTGTTAGATCGATTGGCGTAATATGCATTGGGCGAGGCATGCCTCGCCCTACGCGCCTGTGGTGGGCATGCCTATGCCTTTGCGTAGGGGTCGGGCACGCCCGACCTGATACTCACAGCAATACGTTACGACGCTTCGGCCAGCTCACGCAGATACTGGAAGATCTGGCGATAAGCTTTCGGCGGTTTGTTGGTCGCTTTCTCTTTCTGCGCGTTACGGATCATCGCACGCAGCTGCTGGCGGTCGGCATGAGGATAGAGGTTCAGCACCTCTGGCACCGCATCATCACCTTGCTCCACCAGACGGTCACGCAGCACTTCCAGTTTATGGAACAGTGCGACCTGCTGGTTGTGGCGGTTCTTCAGCTTATCCAGTGCCGTACGGATCGGCTCTTCATCACGTGAACGCAGCATTTTACCGATCAGCTGCATCTGGCGGCGGCGGCCTTCTTTCTTAATCTTCTGTGCCAGTTCAATGGCGGCACGCAGATCTTCATCCAGTGGGATTTTGTCCAGGGAGTTTTTCCCCAGTTCCACCAGTTCAGCGCCAAGGCGTTTTAGCTCCTCGGCATCACGTTTAATCTCACTTTTACTGACCCAGATAATCTCATCATCTTCTTCTTCTTCGTTATCTGGTACATCATCGAGCCAGTCGTCGGGCTGCTTGGTCATTGGTACGGCTCCTGAAAAAGAGGCTAATGCTATCAGGTTACGAGGCTACTGCGAAATTGTTCTCTGAGTCTGTTAGACTCAAATGAAGCCTTATCACCCTGGTGTGGTTATGCCAGCGCGGTAAGCCACCGAAAAATCGCACTATTAATTATATGGCAGGTCGATGAAATTACTCTCCCAAGTTGCAGAACAGCGTAAAACCCTGGAACAGGCGATAGCGACAGCACTCGAACTGGCAAAGGCCAGCAGCGACGGAGCAGAAGTCGCGGTAACCAAAACCACCGGCATCAGCGTGAGTACGCGCTATGGCGAAGTGGAAAATGTTGAATTCAACAGCGATGGTGCCCTGGGCATCACTGTTTATCATCAGAATCGTAAAGGCAGCGCCTCTTCAACTGACCTCAGCCCGGACGCGATAAAGCGCACCGTGCAGGCCGCGCTGGACATTGCCCGCTACACCTCTCCCGATCCTTACGCGGGTGTGGCCGACCGTGAGCTACTGGCGTTTGATGCGCCGGATCTCGATCTGTTTCACCCTGCTGAGATCGATGCCGATCGCGCTATCGAACTGGCGGCTCGCGCCGAGCAGGCCTCACTGAAAGCGGATAAGCGTATTACCAACACCGAAGGCGGCAGCTTTAACAGCCACGTCGGGATTAAAGTGTTCGGTAACAGCCACGGGATGCTGCAAGGCTATTGCTCCAGCCGCCATTCGCTTTCCAGCTGTGTGATCGCGGAAGAAAACGGGGATATGGAGCGCGATTACGCTTACACCATTGGTCGTGCCATTGAAGACCTGAAGTCACCGGAAGCCGTGGGCGAAGAGTGTGCCCGTCGCACCCTGTCACGTCTTTCTCCACGCAAGCTGTCGACAATGAAAGCGCCGGTGATGTTTGCTGCCGAAGTCGCAACAGGCTTATTCGGTCATCTGGTAGGCGCGATCAGCGGTGGCAGTGTTTATCGTAAATCGACGTTCCTGCTTGATTCCCTGGGTGAGCAAATCCTGCCGGAGTGGCTGACCATTGAAGAACATCCGCATCTGCTGAAAGGCCTGGCCTCTACGCCGTTTGATAGCGAAGGTATCCGTACCCAGCGCCGCGACATTATCAAAGAGGGTGTGTTGCAGAACTGGCTGCTGACCAGCTACTCCGCCCGCAAACTGGGGCTGCAAAGCACCGGACATGCTGGTGGTATTCATAACTGGCGCATCGCCGGACAGGGCCACAGCTTCGACGCAATGCTAAAACAGCTCGGCACCGGGCTGTTGGTGACCGAGCTGATGGGGCAGGGCGTGAGTGGTATCACGGGGGATTACTCTCGCGGAGCATCGGGTTTCTGGGTGGAAAATGGCGTGATCCAGTATCCGGTCAGTGAAATTACCATTGCCGGTAACCTGAAAGACATGTGGCGCAATATGGTCAGCATCGGTAGCGACATTGAAACGCGTAGCAATATCCAGTGTGGATCCGTTCTGTTACCAGAAATGAAGATCGCAGGGCAGTAATTTACAGATTTACGCGTATGCTGAAAAGGCGGCTGTGAAAACAGCCGCCTTTTTTAATGCCTGAATGATACCCATTTATAAAAAATAGGATCTGAGATGCGTAAGTTATTGATTGCAATGTTGAGTACGACCCTGATGTTAAGTGCCTCGGTGATGGCACAGGACCTGGAAGGCGATATGGATATCCTGAAAGGCGCTTATCGCACGGTACAAAAAACCGATGATAAGGCGGAAATGATCAGAGCATTAACCGATATGCGTGCTGCCGCTGAGAATGCGAAAACTCAGACGCCGGATAAGTTAAAAGGCCAGGCGGCCGACAGTGCTGGAATGAAAGATTATCGTGCAGAACTGGACACACTGATTGGCCAGATTGATACCAGTCTGAAACTGGCAAACGGCGGTGATCTGGCAGGCGCAAAGGAAGAAGCGAAGACTTTCTCCGCTACCCGAGATGCCGGTCATAAGAAGTTTCGTTGATCACACAACCCTGATCAAAAACGTTTAGCTTGAACCTGAGAGGCGATGAATAAACCCATCGCCTTTTTTCGTAAAATAGCTGAGTGAAAACACTGTAGATAATGAGAATATCTCGCGATTTTTTCTTGTTCAGAATCTTTCTCTGACTTCCCTTGTCAGGCAGATAAACGCGAGAGTTTTCACCATGAAAAGTGATCTATAATATTTTCGATTATTAATACCCTGATAATTGAGTTGTGAAAAACTGGTAAACCCGCAAATCCCGGGAACATAAAAATTTATGTGGCAGGGAGGCGCGGGTGTTATCTTTTTTATTCTCCGCCTGGTATTTCTTCATAAATTTTACTTCTATTTCTGTGATTATTGATATGTTTTCCCCCGTATATATCCCTTTGCCTGCGTTTATTAAGCAGGTAACGCTGTTTTTTTGTGATTCACATCTCAATTTAACGGTGTTCGTGCACGTTTCAACGTTTTTGCGACATCAATCCGGCGTCATCTGTTTATTTCCGTTTCAATGTGGAAAAAGTCGTTCTACACAGAAAGGTAACGTAGAGGTAATTTATTCCCATCGTTAATTAAGAGGGGACGAACGTGAGTAATGGAATAGCGCCAGTGAACGCGGTAACAGAACAGGATAATGAAATTCAGTCGCTGGCTGCGCGGGTGATGACACAAATTACCGAACTTTTTGCCGCCCGAAATATTCAACCTAATCCTGTTCAGCAGCAGATGCTCACCTCCCATGTGCGTGCGATGGCACTGCGTTCTCTCACCGGAGAAGCGCTGCCAGAAGTGGAAGAAGAACTGTTTGAGGATATCTCGCCAGAGTCAATGACGCTGGCACAGCAGGTTGTTGATTTGTTCGGTAACCTGCCGAAAGAAGAGGCCTGGCTACTCTCCGTTCATTTCGAAGTAGCCAAAGAAAACGAATAAACCTGGGGTCGGACATGCCGACCCCTACGACAATCCGTAGGGGCGGGGCATGCCCCGCCCGTTGCAACCAATAAGGAATACAACATGTCTCAAATTATCGTCGTGATTGGCGACCGTTTAGGTAAAGGCCAGAAAGTCGCTGCCGGAATCGAAAAAGCCGGCGGCAAAGCGATTGTAGTACCGGGTGTGGCGGCAGACATGAAGTTGGGTGATGTCATGAAGGCGGAAAACGCCACTTTCGGCATCTCCTTCTGTGGCAGCGGCGGCGCGGGTGCCATCACTGCTCAGAATAAATATGGCTACAAAGCTAAGCATGGAATGCGCTCCATTGATGAAGGTGTGACCGCCATCAACGAAGGTGCCACGGTACTCGGCTTCGGCTTTATGGATAAAGAAGAGTTGGGTGAGCGTCTGGTGCTGGCGTGGCAGAAGAAGCACGGCTGATGAAAGAGCAATTCACCACCACGGTGAGCGTTAGCGGTAAGGGCGACAGCAAAGGAAAAGCCTTTGCCGATGCCCTTAGCCGGGTACAAAACACGGTACTGAAATCCACCAGCAAAATTCTTCTGCGTATTGAGCCGGTGGATGTGAAGGTGCTGCAGGCCAGTGTTCGCACCAAAACGGAAAAGTTTCTGTTCTTCTTTCTGGCGCGTGAACGGCGGCTCTACAGCGTCGATCTGGAGATCACCGTCAACGTGGTGGTGGTGGATACAGACAACGTGGATTTCATCGTTTCCCACTAAAAAAACATCAGGGCGCATACACCTCCACGCATTCAGATGCGGTAGTCCGTCTACCGCCTGAGGCGAAGGGGTTATAACAAAAGGAAAGACCGATGTTCCTCATTATCTTATTTAAGTCATTGATTATCGGCGGACTTGTCGGTGTTGGTGTGGGCGCAGGCGCAGCACGCATGTTTCATGCCCCGACCACACAGGGCATGGGCGCTTTTCGTACATTGGGCGAACTGAACTCCTGTGAGGGCGATCCTGCCTCCCACTTCTCTTTCGGCCTCGGCTTCTTCTTTAATGCCTGGGCATCGTCTGTGGCGGCGGGTTCTTTTACTCAGGACGTTGACCACCGCATTATCCCTAACTGGGGGGCCGCGGCACTGATGGTCAAGAACCGCAACGTGGCAGACACCCTGCACAACCCGAAGAAAATGGCGATCGCCTGCGGCATCATCGGCATGATCGTGGTGGCGTTCCTGAACTCAACGGCGTCAGCAGTACCGGCAGCCTTGCAGGTGACGGCAGTGAAGGTGCTGGTACCTGCGGCTAACCTGCTGGTCAATACAGTCATGCCCGTGATCTTCTGGCTGGCGGCCATTGATGCCGGTAAAAAGTCCGGTTTCTGGGCCACCATTTTTGGTGGACTGGCGCAGCTAATCATGGGGAATGCGGTACCGGGCCTGGTACTGGGCATCCTGATTGGCAAAGGGGTTGAAGAAGCGGGCTGGAACCGTGTGACCAAGGTGATGATGATGGCCATCGTCCTGCTGTTCGTGCTAAGCGGGTTCTTCCGCGGCTTTGATATGAAGCTGCTGGAGTCCTTCCATCTGGGTGTGCCTGGCTGGCTGGATATGATCCACAACTCCCTGAGCGGTAAATAAGAGGACGATGGTAATGGAAAATACAAAAAGTGGTTTCTGGTATGCCGACTGGTCGTTTCCGATCTTTGTCGGGCTGCTCTCTTCTGGTGTGTTCGCCGGTACGCATATGTATTACGTCTACGGGCTGGGTGCTTTCAACGAAGTGGCCTTCGTCTCCATGCTGCGTGCGGGAATGGAAACTGGCGTTTACGGTGCGGTAGCGGCCTTCGGTGCCAGCTTCCTGTTTGCACGCATTATTGAAGGATCGCTGGTGGGGATCCTCGATATTGGTGGCGCGATCCAGACCGGGATCGGCCTGGGCGTGCCTGCGCTGCTGCTGGGGGCCGGGTTTATCTTCCCGGTAGCAAACTTTGCCGCCTCGCTGGTAACCGGCCTGGCGCTGGGCCTGGCAGTGGGATACCTGATTATTCTCGCGCGTAAATTTACCATCAACAACAGCGACTCGACCTACGGCGCTGACGTGATGATGGGCGCGGGCAACACCTCTGGCCGCTTCCTCGGTCCGTTAATTATCTTGTCTGCGATGGCGGCATCGATTCCCATTGGGCTGGGTGCGCTGGTGGGATCGTTGCTGTTCTACCTGTGGAACAAGCCGATTACCGGTGGCGCAATCCTGGGGGCGATGGCGCTGGGAGCGATCTTCCCGGTCGCGCTGTAACTAACCCGCGTGGCGGCGGGATGTCGCCACGCTGAGGAGTCTGCATGTTTGATCTGATTATTCGGCGGGGCCGTCTCAGCGATGGCACCCTCAGTGATGTCGCCATTCACGACGGCAAAATTGCAGCCGTTGGCCTGGTCGCAGGTCCGGCGAAACATGAGTGGGATCTTGCCGGGCGTTACTGGCTGAGTGCGGGCTGGATTGACTCGCACGTTCACTGCTACCCAAAATCGCCGATTTACCATGATGAAGCCGATCGCATTGGTGTGGACACGGGCGTCACGACGGTGGTGGATGCGGGCAGTACCGGCGCAGATGATATCGATGATTTCTATCAACTCACCCGTAGCGCCAGCACCCGTGTTTATGCGCTGCTCAACATCGCCCGTAGTGGCATTCTGACGCAGAATGAACTGGCGGATATGGCGCGTATTGACGGGCCTGCGGTACGCGCAGCGGTACAGCGTCTGCCGGGTTTTATCCTGGGTTTGAAAGCCCGTATCAGCAGCAGTGTGGTGGAACAAAATGGTATCAAGCCGCTGGAACGTGCCAAAGCGATGCAGCAGGAGAACGGCCAACTGCCGCTCATGGTCCATATCGGTAACAACCCGCCGAACCTCGATGATATCGCCGATTTGTTGACCTCCGGCGACATGATTACCCACTGCTATAACGGCAAACCGAATCGTATTCTTACGGCGGAAGGGCAGCTTCGCGCGTCGATTACCCGTGCGTTGCAGCGCGGTGTGCGGCTGGATGTTGGGCATGGCTCTGCCAGCTTCAGTTTTGAGGTGGCACAGGTCGCCATCGGCCAGGGCATTTTACCGCACACCATCAGCTCGGATATCTACTGCCGCAACCGCCTTAACGGTCCGGTGTATTCCCTCGCGCATGTGATGTCCAAATTCTTAAACATCGGTATGACGCTGACACAGGTGATTGATTGTGTCACCTGCCATGCCGCCGATGGGCTGCGGCTCAATGGAAAAGGACGGCTGGTGCCGGGACTGGATGCCGATCTGACCATTTTTGACGTGAAACAGGAAACCTGCCTGTTCAGTGATTCTGACGGACAAACCCTGTCTGGCGAAACACACCTGGTGCCGCTGGCTGCTGTGGTGAGCGGGCAGGCATTCGTGACTAACGAAGGGAAAAAACGTGATGATTTCAGTGTATGAAAAATATGGCTTAAAGCAGGTGATTAACGCCTCTGGCCGCATGACCATTCTCGGTGTGTCGACCCCGAGCGCGGATGTGGTGGAGACGGTAAATTATGGTCTGAAGCACTACTTCGAAATGAAAGATCTGGTCAACAAAACCGGTGCTTACATTGCCGGCCTGTTGGGTTGTGAAGCGGCAGTTGTGGTCTCCTGCGCGTCAGCGGGTATTGCGCAATCTGTGGCGGCGGTGATCGTGAAAGATAACGACTGGCTGTTGGAAAACCTCCATGCCGCGCCGCTGACCGTGCCGCATGACATCGTGCTGCCAAAGGGCCATAACGTGAACTTCGGCGCGCCCGTGGGCACGATGGTCACACTGGGAGGTGGCCGCCTTGTGGAAGCAGGCTACGCCAACGAATGTTCGCCTGAACAGCTCTCGGCGGCCATCACGCCGCAAACAGCCGCCATTCTCTACATCAAATCGCACCACAGCGTGCAGAAAAGCCATCTCAGCGTCGAACAGGCGGCGGTAGTGGCCCGGAAACACGGCGTTCCACTGATCGTGGATGCTGCTGCCGAAGAAGACTTGCAGGCATATTACGCACTGGGGGCAGACCTGGTGATCTACAGCGGCGCCAAAGCGATTGAAGGGCCTACCAGCGGGCTGGTAACAGGAAAAACGCAGTACGTCGAATGGGTAAAACGTCAGTCGCAGGGCATTGGTCGCGCGATGAAAGTCGGCAAAGAGGGCATCCTTGGACTGACTCAGGCGATTGAAAATTTCCAGCGTCTGGAGAAAGTAACAGGGGCGCAGATGGTAGAAAAAATGACGCCATTTATCGACAACCTGAATCAGCTGTCCGGAATTCAGGCTCGCGTGGTGTGGGATGCGGCCGGGCGTGATATTGCCCGTGCTGAGATTCATTTTGACGAAGCGACTATCGGGCGTACTACGGGCGAAGTGGTCCAGGCACTTAAAACCGGCGATATCGCCATCTATTTCCGTGGCTACAAAGCTAACGAAGGGATTGTCGAAGTAGACGTGCGCAGCGTGTCTGCGGATCAGCTGCACACCATTTTTGTCTGTATTCAGACGCTGTTAATCAGGGAGAAACGCGCATGACGCTGACACCAAAATTTTACCGTGATCGGGTATGCCTGAATGTACTGGCCGGATCAAAACAGAACGCCCGTGATATCTGGGTGGCGGCCGAAGGCCACGTGCTGGTAGGCGTGCTGTCGAAAAACTATCTTGATGTCGCGACTGCCGTGGCGGACATGCGTGAGTATGCCGCGCTGATCGATAACGCGCTGTCCGTCGGTCTGGGGGCGGGCGACCCGAATCAGTCGCTGATGGTGAGTGCCATCTCCGCTGAAGTGCAGCCGCAGCATGTTAATCAAGTCTTTACCGGCGTCGGTACCAGCCGCGCGCTGCTGGGACAGGCACAGACCGTGGTGAATGGCCTGGTGTCGCCAACCGGCCAACCGGGAAAGGTGAAGATCTCTACCGGACCACTAAGTTCACAGAGGGCAGACGGGATTGTTCCGGTCGCCTCCGCGATTGCTATGCTGAAGGATATGGGCGGAAGCTCAGTGAAGTATTTCCCGATGGGCGGGCTGAAAGCTATCGACGAGTTTAAAGCGGTGGCAGAAGCCTGTGCAGAGCAGGATTTCTGGCTGGAACCCACGGGCGGTATTGATCTGGACAACTATGAGACGATTTTGCGCGTCGCGCTGGATGCCGGTGTCAGCAAAATTATTCCGCATATCTACAGCTCCATTATTGATAGCCCCACCGGGCTGACCCGTCCGGAAGATGTGGCAACACTGCTGGCATTAACCAAAAAGTTAGTGGATTAATCTCGTCCTTACACCCTGACCTGTGCCGGGGTGTACTATTTTTTCTTCGAAAAATAAGTTAGTTTTCCTTTTGTTGAACAGCTTAAAAGTGGTGCCCCCGTGAGATTCCCTAACCAACGACTGGCTCAGTTGTTTGATTTGCTGCAAAACGAAACGCTGCCGCAGGATGAGCTGGCGCGACGTTTCGCTGTCTCGACACGCACGGTGCGTACCGATATCAATGTTCTCAATGAACTGCTGGCCGATCATGGCGCCAGCCTGGTGCTGAATCGCGGTGCGGGTTATCAGCTAAAAATTGAGGATCTGCCGCGTTATACCGCATTGCTGCAGCAGTCACCTTCCCATCTGCGCGTTCCACGCACCTCACCGGAACGTGTGCACTACCTGCTCACGCGCTTTCTGACGTCGGCGTTTTCCCTGAAACTGGAAGATCTGGCCGATGAGTGGTTTGTCAGCCGTACCACGCTGCAAAGTGATATGGCCGAAGTCAGAGAATGGCTGGCGCGCTATCAACTGGCGATTGAAACCAAACCACGTTACGGCATGAAGCTATTCGGGAAGGAGGTAGCGATGCGCACCTGCCTGACGGACCTGCTGTACCAGATTGCGCAGGAGGACATCGACAGCCCGCTGTTAAGGCTGGAGGCGTTGAACAGCGGTATGCTCGATACACTGCAACCGCTGCTGCAACAGTGTCTCTCCCGGTTTACGATTCGTCTGACCGATGAGGGTGAGTTTTATCTGCGCCTTTACTGTGCCGTGGCGGTGCGTCGAATTGGCGAAGGCTACCCGCTGACTGAATTCTCTGCAGAAGATGTTGATGGCGACGTGCGTGACGCGGCGCGCCATATCGTGAATCTGATGAGACCGATGACGGGTAAAGCGATCTCTCCGGCAGAAGAGGCCTTTTTGCGAGTGAATATCGCTGCCCGTCGGGTTGAGGACAGTGTGGCCAGCGTGATCAGCCCGGATGACGGTGACTCGCTGGTGGACTACATCCTGAGTTACATCAACACTCATTACAACTTCAACCTGCAAAACGATCCGCAACTCCATGCCGATCTTCTGACGCATATAAAAACGATGATCACCCGTGTGCGTTACCAGATCCAGATCCCTAACCCATTGTTGTCGAATATTAAACAGCACTATCCAATGGCCTGGGATGTAACGCTGGCGGCAGTCTCCAGCTGGGGGAAATATTCACCGTATATCATCAGTGAAAATGAGATCGGCTTCCTGGTGCTGCATATTGGCGTTGGGCTGGAACGCCACTACAACGTGGGCTATCAGCGCCATCCGCAGATCCTGCTGGTGTGCGATACCGGCAACTCCACCGTGCGTATGATCGAAGCCATGCTGCTGCGGAAATATCCACAAATCGTTGTGAGTAACATCCTCTCGCTGCGTGAATATGAATTGAAAGAGAACGTGGAGGAAGACTTTGTGATCTCCACAGTACGTCTCAGTGATAAAGATAAGCCGGTTGTGGTGATGTCACCGTTTCCTACTGACTACCAGCTTGAACAGATCGGCAAGCTGGTGCTGCTCGATCGCACCCGGCCTTATATGCTGGAGCGCTTCTTTGATGCCAGCCACTTCCTTATTCTTGACCGCCCGATGGATCGTTCCGCGCTGTTCCGCCAGTTATGCGATCGGCTGGAAGAAGAAGGGAGGGTGGATGAAGCGTTTTACCCTTCGGTGGAAGAACGTGAGGCGATTGTCAGTACCATGCTGGGTGAGGGGATTGCGTTGCCGCACTCGCTTGGATTGCTGGCGAAGAAAACCTGCGTTTACACGGTGCTTGCTCCCGAGGGCATTGCCTGGGGCGATGAAACCGCCTACGTGATTTTCCTGCTGGCGATCAGCAAAACAGAGTATGAAGAGGCGATGGCCATTTACGACCTGTTTGTGACTTTTATGCGCGAGCGGGCGATGACACGACTTCGGGATAGCAAAGACTTTGCCAGTTTTAAAGCGGTAGCGATGGACTGCTTAAGCAGGTTGTAATGCGGTGGGAGCGGGTCGGGCATGCCCGCCCCCTACGAATATCAACGTGGATGGCGCAGGCCTTGTGGCGACCTCTACGAATACCAACGCGGATGGTACTGGTTTTGTGGCGACCTCTACGAATACTAACGCGGATGGTGCTGGTTTTGTGGCGCCCCCTACGAATATCAACGCGGATGGTACTGGTTTTGTGGCGACCTCTACGAATACCAACGCGGATGGTGCTGGTTTTGTGGCGCCCCCTACGAATATCAACGCGGATGGTGCTGGTTTTGTGGCGACCATTACGAATACCAACGCGGATTACTGTTTAGTAGGGGTCAGGCATGCCTGACCCTTTCCAGCATGCTTATTTCAGAATTGTAAACGCGGTGGTGACGTGGGTCACGCCGCTCACCCGGCTGGCGATATCTGCCGCCGCTTTTGCTTCCGAATCGGTCACCAGACCCAGCAGGAACACTTCGCCGTTCTCGGTAGTCACTTTCACGTTTGAGGATTTCACCTGATCGCTACCCAGCAACTGGGAGCGCACTTTGGTGGTGATCCAGGTATCTGAAGATGCCGTGCCAAAGCTCACCTTGCTACCGGTGCGGATCTCGTTATACACCTCGGTTGCACCATCAACACCGACGGCGATCTGTTTCGCGCGTGATGCCAGGTCGCTGCTCGGTGCCTGACCCGTCAGCAGCACTTTGCCCTGATAGGCGGTGGCAACAATGTGAGTGTTTTGTTTAATCTGTTCGTCTTTGGATAACGCGTTGGTCACACGAAGTTCTAAGGTGCCATCATCCACCTGAGTTCCTACGGAACGGGGATCGGTTGCACCTTTCGTGGCGACCGCCGCAGTGCCGACAACCGCAGCCACACAGCCCTGTAACATCAACGCGGTAAGGATAACTGCACATGCAGATAATGCCTTCATTTAAGCTCCTTTAAACATCCTGGTGGGGAAACAAAGTGTTATCTATTAAATCGCACAGACAATTCACGGTTAACATATGCATTTCCTGAATTCTCGCGCTGCGATGCGAGGGGATACGAATCTCCACATCCTGTGGTCCCAGCAGACCGGCGAGTTCACCGCCGTCGTAGCCGGTCAGCGCAATAATCGTCATATCACGCGTGACCGCTGCCTCTACGGCTTTGACAATATCACGGCTGTTGCCGCGGGTTGATATGGCCAACAAAATATCACCAGCGTGGCCCAGCGCGCGCACCTGCTTCGCATAAATCTCTTCGTGCAGGCGATCATTACCAATCGCTGTCAGCAGCACATTATCAGCGCTAAGGGCGATGGCAGGCAGGCTCGGACGCTCAGTTTCAAAACGGTTGATCATGCTGGCAGCAAAATGCTGGGCATTGGCGCTGGAGGTTCCGTTGCCACAGCTCAGGATTTTGTTGCCATTCAGCAGCGACTGCACCATGGTCATCGCCGCACGTGCTATGGCATCCGGCAGCGCTTCTGCCGCTGCGATTTGCGTTTGAATACTTTCGGTAAAACAGACTTTAATTCTTTCCAGCACGTCATTCACCTGGTTAGTTTAGCCTTTTAAAACAGGCTCTTATTCTGCTGTAAATGCATCAGGTAACCATTCTACCTGTTCGCCGGTGATCGCGACCACATCAAAACGACAGTCCGTCGTGTCGAAGCTCTGTCCACGACTGTTGAGCCACAGCGCGGCGGCGCGCAACAGCTTTTGCTGTTTACTGCGCGTAATACTGGCTGCTGCGCCGCCAAAACGGTCGTTGCGACGATAGCGCACTTCAACAAAAACCCACACCTGCTTATCGCGCATAATCAGGTCGATTTCGCCTGCACGGTAACGCACATTCGCAGCGACAAAACGCAAACCTGATGTTTGCAGCAGGTGGCGGGCCTGACGTTCACTGGCCGCCCCCTGCTGTTGTCGACTCAGTTGGCCGGGACGATTTGACCCTGACGATACTGGCTCCACACTAACTTCCTGTTAATGACGCAGTCCTGATTTGCACTCAGATTGCCAGTATCACCTTTGATCTGGAAACCTGGCAGTGAGCGCATCTCGTTGAAATGATTCGCCAACGTCCAGGCATCAATGCCCATCGCATACAGACGAACCAGTGAATAATCATTGTTAAACGACTTCGCCGCCTGCTGCATCAGTGCTGGATTCGCACCAGACAGAAGCGGGATATCGCTAAACTGTAAGCCGTCCAGCTCCAGACGATAGTCCGGGCCTGCACCTGCCTGATAGCTGCGCGAACTGGCATACAGACCCACATTATCACGGCTGCTCACACGCATGGAGATCATCGGCTTAATCAGCGTCAGCTCATCCTGAGTGGCGACAATATACACTGAATCCACACTGCCGTTGCTGCTGCTGACCTGGGCATCGGTCATCGGTGCCGGGATGTTCAGGCCACCAATGGTTATACCCGTTGCTGCCGCAGGCTGTACGGTGATCGGCGTGCCGCTCAAGCGGATACCTGCGCCACTGTTAATACCCTGTTTCAGTTCTGTTTTTGAACCAAACTGCTGCTGCAATACCGTGCCACCGCCCAGTTTCTGCCACTCGGCAGCAAAGGATTTGTTCACGCGGTCCCCTAACGAGCTGCGTGGTACCAGCAGCAGCGGGGTACGTTTGCCCTGGTCCCACATATGATGCGCGGCATCACGGGCTTCGTCTTCAGGAGAAAGCGCAAAATAGCAAAGATTCGGACGGTTCTGGACGGACTCTGGCTCATTCAGGGCCAAAACGTTCAGTGATGTCTGGCTGTTAGCCAACTGTTCAACGTGATTTTTCAGCAGCGGACCCACTACCAGCGTTGCGCCATCATTCTTCGCCTGGGTGAGGATCTGTTCGATGGGCTGGGTGCTGGTGTCATACACCTGAATCTGAGTGCTGCTTGACGGTGCGGCTGTTTCTACGCTGTTGGCCGGGGCCGATTGCGGTTGAACGTCAGCAGGCTGGGCCGCGGTTGCGTCGGCAGACGGGCTGACCACCGTATCCGGTGTGGCCTGTACTGCTTCAGGAGCCTGCACCGGCGTGGCAGCTGCCGGGGCACTGCCCTGAGCCAGCACGCCATTTTTCGCGTCGTTAAACCCTTTCTGAATGGCGTTAGCAAACACTTGTGCCTGGCCACTTAGCGGCAGAAGCAGGGCGATTTTACCGGTGGACGCTGGCTGGAAGTTCTGTACCTGCAGCAGCGCCGTTGGCAGCATTTTGGCCGCAGGATTATAAGGATAACGCGTTTGCCAGTCACTGATACCTGCTTTCAGCATATCCGGGTCGCTGGCGTTCGCACGGTACACGCCGAGCAGATCTAACCAGCCTTGCAACACATTTTCATTGGCGTTGATGGCAAGATTGTTCATCTGATCTGGCGTCATTTGCGTCAGTGTTTGCCAGGTGGCATCGATATTCTTCTGTTTGTCGGCCGGATTTGTCAGTAGCGGTTCCTGAGCAATCCAGGCGCGCAGCACATCCAGCGAAGGGCGACCCTGGCTGGCGGCAATCTGCAACTGGAAGTAACGCACCTGCTGATCCTGCGACAGGGCGCTGGTATCAATCTGCTTCAGTTTCTCAGTCGCATCAGGCAGGTTTTGCTGTGCCACACTCAGCTGTGCCTGAAGCAGCAACAGCTCCTGACGCCGGGTCGCGTTAAGATCCTGAGGGATTTGCGTCAGCTGATCGTTGGCCTGAGGAACCTTCCCTTCGTTCAACAACGCTCTGATTGCAAGTAATTGCCAGTCAACCTTGTTATCATCTGAGCTTTGCTGCACCTGCTGCAGATAATAGTCAGAGGTGCCCGTGGCGGCCCCCTGTACATTCGCCTGAGGCGTTTGCGGAGCCTGGCCGGTACAACCGGCAAAAATCAGGGCGGCCAGCAGCAGCGGCATGGTGCGTACTGCTTTGCAGTGAACTACTTTCGAAGGAAGCATACTGTATCCAGTGATGTTTTTTTCAAGATGCTCAATATTAAATCGGCAATTCGGATCAAACAATGAAACAACACGATCGGGCAGATATTTCTGCCAGCACGCTCTATATCGTTCCAACCCCCATCGGTAACCTGGGCGATATCACCCAGCGGGCACTGAAGGTGCTTGCGAGCGTCGATCTGATCGCTGCGGAAGATACACGTCATACCGGGCTGTTGCTACAACATTTCGCCATCAATGCGCGGCTCTTCGCACTGCATGATCATAATGAACAGCAGAAAGCCGAGGTGTTGCTGGAGAAGCTGCGCGAAGGTCAAAGCATAGCGTTAGTTTCCGATGCTGGCACGCCGTTAATTAATGATCCCGGCTATCACCTGGTGCGCTTGTGCCGCGAGTCGGGCATCCGTGTGGTGCCATTACCCGGTGCCTGCGCGGCGATCGCCGCATTAAGCGCTGCCGGATTACCGTCCGATCGTTTCTGCTACGAAGGGTTTCTGCCCGCGAAAAGTAAAGGGCGCTGCGACACGTTACGTGCGCTCGAGCAGGAACCGCGGACCATTATTTTCTACGAGTCCACGCATCGCCTGTTGGACAGCCTGCAAGATATGGTCACCGTGCTGGGCCCGGATCGCTATGTCGTGCTGGCCCGTGAAATTACCAAAACCTGGGAGTCGATCTTTGGCGCGCCAGTGGGTGAACTGCTGGCGTGGGTGCTGGAAGACGAAAACCGCCGTAAAGGGGAGATGGTGCTGATTGTTGAAGGTTATCATGCGGTTGAAGAGGCATTGCCAGTGGAAGCTCTGCGTACCCTGGCGCTGCTCCAGGCCGAATTACCGCTGAAGAAAGCCGCTGCACTTACCGCCGAAATCCACGGTGTGAAGAAAAATGCACTTTATAAGCATGCGCTGGAGCAGCAGGGTGAGTGACAAGCCGTAGAAAACCCTATACACTGCGCGCCGAAGCTGACCAGACAGTCGCCGCTTTGTTGCCGTCCTCCTTCGGGGGAGACAGACAGAGGGGAGGAAAGTCCGGGCTCCATAGGGCAGGGTGCCAGGTAACGCCTGGGGGGCGCAAGCCCACGACCAGTGCAACAGAGAGCAAACCGCCGATGGCCCACGTAAGTGGGATCAGGTAAGGGTGAAAGGGTGCGGTAAGAGCGCACCGCGCGGCTGGCAACAGTTCGTGGCACGGTAAACTCCACCCGGAGCAAGGCCAAATAGGGGTTCACCAGGTACGGCCCGTACTGAACCCGGGTAGGCTGCTTGAGCCAGTGAGCGATTGCTGGCCTAGATGAATGACTGTCCACGACAGAACCCGGCTTACCGGTCAGCTTCGAACTCATTCAGGAAAAACCCCGCTTCGGCGGGGTTTTTGCTTTTAGAGCGCTCAACGGCGAGATGAATGACTGTCCACGACACTCTCTATGAAAGGAAGGCGGCTTACCGGTCAGCTTCGAACTCATTCAGGAAAAACCCCGCTTCGGCGGGGTTTTTGCTTTTACGCCCCCCTACGATGTCTTGCCCGGTGCCCATTACTCTGCCCGCCCTTGACGCATGACAAGGCAGCCTCGCTGCCTGCCTCTTTATAATCAGTGCCGTTTTGTCTCTCACTGGTGCGACCTATGGCTTATCAGCTCAATCTAAACTGGCCCGAATTTTTAGAGAAATACTGGCAAAAACAGCCTGTTGTTTTAAAAAATGCGTTCCCACACTTTGTCGATCCGATTACGCCAGATGAACTGGCCGGCCTGGCGATGGAGCCGGAAGTCGACAGCCGCCTTGTCAGTTATACCGATGGTCAGTGGCAGGCCAGCAATGGGCCTTTTGAACACTTTGATGGCCTGGGTGAAAGCGGCTGGTCGCTGCTGGCGCAGGCGGTAAACCACTGGCACGCGCCCGCAGCCGAGCTGGTGCGTCCGTTCCGCGTATTGCCGGACTGGCGTTTAGACGATCTGATGATCTCTTATTCCGTACCGGGGGGCGGTGTCGGGCCACATATCGATCAATACGATGTCTTTATCATCCAGGGAATGGGCCGCCGTCGCTGGCGTGTTGGGGATAAACTGCCGCTGAAGCAGTTCTGCCCACACCCTGCGCTGTTACATGTGGAGCCTTTCACACCCATCATCGATCACGAGCTGGCACCAGGTGACATTCTGTATATCCCACCGGGCTTCCCACATGACGGTTTCACCTTCGAAACCGCACTGAACTATTCTGTCGGTTTCCGCGGGCCTAATGGCCGCGATCTCATCAGTAGCTTTGCGGACTATGCGCTGGAAAACGATCTCGGTGGTGAGCATTACAGCGATGCTGATTTAACCTGCCGCGAACATCCTGGGCGGGTCGAAGAGTATGAGCTGGATCGTTTGCGCGCGATGATGATCGAGGTGATCAATCAGCCCGCAGACTTTAAGCAGTGGTTTGGCCGTTTCGCCACCACGCCGCGTCACGAGCTGGATATCGCGCCCGCCGAGCCCGCTTATGAACCGGATGAAATTGCTGAGGCTCTGCTAAGTGGTGACATGCTGACCCGCCTGAGTGGGTTAAGGGTGCTGCAAGTGGGTGAGCATTTCTTTATTAACAGCGAACGGCTGGAGACGGTCGATACACAAGCCGCTGATGTGCTGTGCCGCTACACCGTGCTCGGTAAAAACGAGCTGGGTGACGCGCTGCACAATCCGGTTTTTGTGGCTGAGCTCACCGCGCTGGTGAATCAGGGCTACTGGTACTTTGACTGCTGACACACTGTCAGAGCACCAGGAGGGCGCTGAACCGGCAGAGTGCAGCAATCGGGGCGAGATTATACCGGGAGATCGATAACCAGCGCCCGCAATGGCGTTTTTGCCGTCAGCGTCACGCTCTGTTCTTCGTGCAGGAACGCACCGTCACCACAGGTCAGAGCCTCCTGCTGCTGCGAATGCGCCATGGCCTTCAGCGATCCGTGAATCGATTGCAGATAGGCGCGCGTGCCGTTCAGCGGCAGGCTGTAGCTCTCGCCCGGTTCCAGCACCACCTGATGGATCCACACCTGCTGGCGCAGTTGCAGGCTGCCTGCGCTGCCGTCCGGTGAGGCCAGCAGCGTATAACGCTGATGTTCAGACACCGGCATCCGTTGCACTGATGCATTTTCCCGCTGCGGGCAGGCATCCAGCCACAGCTGCATACGCGTCAGGCTATGTTCTTTACTGATATTATGTTCTGAATAGCTCACTCCCGGCTGCGTGGCCAGCAACAAGGCTTCCCCGGCCTGCGCCTGCACGTGATTTCCCTCGCTGTCGCGATATTCTGCTGCACCCTGCAAAATCAGGTTCAGCACATCGACTTTCGGATATGTTCTGGGCTGGAAGGAAGCCCCTGGTGCCAGCACTTCCTGATTGAGTACGCGTAATGATGCGTAGCCAAGCAGTTTGGGATCAAAATAGTGACCAAAGGAGAAGGTATAGCGCGCCTGCAGCCAGCCGTAATCGGCTTTGCCACACTGTTGAGCGGTTCGACTGGTTATCATAGCGTTCTCCTTATCGGCCAGAGAAATCCCGACCGTTTATTATCCTGTTATGGTAAGTTTCTGGACGCCGGATTGTTAGCCAGTTAATCTGCTGGCAATATTCAAATTTCCTGACAGAGAATCACTATGGCCAAAGATCGCGCTCTGACGCTGGAAGCGCTGCGGGTAATGGATGCTATCGATCGTCGTGGTAGCTTTGCTGCCGCAGCGGATGAGCTGGGCCGTGTGCCTTCCGCTCTGAGCTATACCATGCAGAAGCTGGAGGAAGAGCTGGATGTCGTGCTGTTTGACCGCTCAGGCCATCGCACCAAATTTACCAATGTCGGACGTATGCTGCTGGAGCGCGGTCGTGTGCTGCTGGAAGCGGCCGACAAGCTGACCACGGATGCGGAAGCGCTGGCACGCGGTTGGGAAACCCACCTGACGATTGCCACCGAAGCGCTGGTCTCCACTGAACTGTTGTTTCCACTGGTCGGGAAGCTGGCCGATAAAGCCAACACCCAGGTGTCGCTGATGACCGAAGTCCTGGCCGGTGCATGGGAGCGTCTGGAGCAGGGGCGAGCCGATATTGTGATTGCCCCGGATATGCATTTCCGCGCCTCGTCAGAGATCAACACTCGCAAACTCTACACGCTGATGAGCGTCTATGTGGCCAGCCCGGAACACCCGATCCATCTGGAACCCGAACCGCTTTCGGAAACCACACGCGTAAAATATCGCGGCATTGCGGTGGCGGATACCGCGCGTGAGCGCCCGGTATTGACGGTGACCCTGCTCGACAAACAGCAGCGTCTGACGGTCAGCACCATTGAAGATAAGCACCGTGCGTTATTGGCGGGCTTAGGTGTCGGCACAATGCCTTATCCGATGGTGGAAAAAGACATCGCGGAAGGAAGGCTACGCGTGGTCAGCCCGGAATATACTCGTGAAGTGGATATTATTATGGCCTGGCGGCGCGACAGCATGGGCGAAGCAAAGTCCTGGTGCCTGCGGGAGATCCCGAAACTTCTGGCGAAACGCCAGGGGTAGCCACCCGCAGTATCAACGGCAGACTATTGAGCGGTATTTGTTTCCTGTGAATGCTCAATGCTGTTGAAGGTTGAAAAGGTCTGATAATAATAATGGCCCACAAAAGCCACATAACAGAGCATTACCACGGCCAGGCAGATTGCGATAGGTTTGATCATAGCTCCATCCCCATATTGATTTCGTTTTAGGTGTTTACGTCAGTAAAGATACGTAAGCCCTCAACGCGGGAATTTGTGCCAGATCAATAAAGGGTGCGGAACTTCCAGGGCGAGTGAAAATCCGCCCTGGATGCTAAAGATCAGCCGAAATGTCGGTCACGGCCATGAGGCTGATCCCAGTCGAATGCAGGACCCAGCGAGATCACGCCGCTGGGATTGATGGTCTTGTGGCTGCAGTAGTAATGATGGCGAATATGCTCGAGGTTAACTGTCTCCGCCAGACCGGGTGTCTGCCAGAGGTCGCGCAGAAAACCGTTCAGGTTCAGGTAGTCACTAATACGATGGCGATCGCACTTGAAGTGAGTGACATACACCGGGTCAAAACGCACCAGCGTGGTCCACAGGCGGATATCAGCTTCGGTGAGTCGTTCACCGCTCAGGTAGCGATGCTTGCCCAGCAGTGACTCAAGACGGTCAAGTGAGGAGAACAGCGCGGTGACCGCTTCATCATAGGCTGCCTGACTGGTGGCAAACCCTGACTTATAGACGCCGTTGTTCACCGTGTCATAGATCCAGCCGTTCAACGCATTAATCTCTTCATGCAGATCCTGCGGATAATAATCCCCGGCGCGCGCGCCCACACCGTCAAACGCACTGTTCAGCATACGGATAATATCGGCAGATTCGTTACTGACAATCGTGTGCTGATGCTTATCCCACAGCACCGGAACGGTCACACGGCCGCTGTACTGCGGATCGGCATGCAGGTAGAGTTGATAAAGATATTCGTTCTGATACAGGCTGTCGCCGGTAGCAGCAGGGAAATCTTCATCAAAGGTCCAGCCGTTTTCCAGCATCAGGGGATGCACAACAGAGACGGTAATCATCTCCTCAAGCCCTTTCAGCTGGCGCATAATGAGCGTGCGGTGTGCCCAGGGACAGGCAAGAGAAACATACAGATGATAGCGGCCCGCCTCAGCACGAAAACCCGCTTTGCCACTCGGACCGGCTTCACCGTCGGCGGTGACCCAGTTGCGAAAAGCCGATTCGGAGCGTTTAAAACGGCCTCCTGTGGCTTTAGTGTCATACCACTGATCGTGCCAGACTCCCTCAATCAGTTGTCCCATGTTCTGTTCTCCTGTCCTTAAAATGAAAAGGGGCGAGGATATGATCCTCACCCCCCGATAAATCAGTATAGCTAACTTACCACTTCTTACCCAGCAGACGGTCAATGCTCAGAGCACCCGGGCCGGTGATAGCCAGCAGCAGGAAACCACCTGCAATGCTGATATTTTTCAAGAACATGGTTGAACCATCTACAGCAAAGTTACTGTGCGCCAGGATAGCGGTCAGCACGGTAAAGATGGCGGTAATCAGCGCGGTGGTACGGGTGAAGAAACCGAACATAATTGCCAGACCGCCGCCGAATTCGAGCAGTACGGTCAGTGGCACGAAGAGGGCCGGAATACCCATTGACGCCATAAACTGCTGCGTACCTTCGTAGTTGGTCAGTTTACCCCAGCCTGCGACAACGAACAGCGCGGCCATCAGGATGCGAGCAATAACAACACCGGTATCTTCTAATTTTTTCATGATTAACCCCAAACAAGAATTTGTGGCCGTGCAAGCTGGCCCGACCGTATTTTACTCAGGCCTGACGCGTCTTAAGCGCTCAGTGCCGTTCGTTGCTGGAGATAATAGTCGGGTAAGGAAAACATTGTAAGCGAGATAATCTGTCGAAGATGTTCAAGAAATCTGGGGGTTGTTTAAGCCGCAAGTCAATGCGGCTTTATCATGCAGAAGATTAACGGCGAGGCAGATAATTACGCACCATGCGCCAGGTGCTCCAGGCGCCCAATCCGCGTCTGGCCCAGCGGCCCATAAAGCGCGGATTACGCACGGACCAGATAGCCATCACACCGCTGCCAACGGTCAGCCAGCGTTTGGCGCTGAGAAGCGCCAGAAAACCGTGATCGTAGCGTGCAGTTGTGTCCAGCCAGGCTTTACGCCCGGCACTGAGATCCAGCCGTTGTTGCTGGATTTCGCGTAACAGTTCCGCTTTGCGTAAATCGAGCTTACGGCTCATTTACTCATCCTCCAGCAGCTTGCGGTCTTCCGACAGCTCCTTGCGGGTGGCGCTCAGTAGCGTAGAACGGCGCGATTTCGCCAGTGTCCACAGGCCAAAAATCAGCGCCAGCGCGAACAATACACCGGTGGTAATCGCAATCGCCATCAAACGATACTGAGCATCGACTGCCCAGATAATCAGCACCATCAGGCTCATCAGTCCGAAGGCAGTGAACAGCATCGTCAGGCCAACCATCAACAGCATTTGAATCAGGTTGGCTTTTTCAGCTTCCAGCTCCACCACTGCCAGCCGGACACGCGTTTCCACCATCCCGACCAGGGTAGTGACAATGCGTTGCCCGATATTAATGACCCCTTTGCCGGGGCCGTGGCTTTGCTGATGCTCTGCCATATTAACGACGGGTCAGCAGAACGCCCAGTACCACGCCAACGGCGGCGCCAATACCGACGCTGGTCCACGGATTGTCGCGTACATAGACGTCGGCACGATCGGCCGCTTCACGGGTGGTCTGGGCAATGCGGTCACCGGAGTCACCCAGGCGCGCGCGGGTATCTTTCAGCGCGCTTTGCGCTTTGCTGCGCAGTTTATCCAGCTCGGTTTTCGATTTCTCACCGGAAGTGGTTAACACTTCTTCCAGGGTATCAGCCAGGTTTTTCAGCTCGGCGCGCAGATGTTCTGATGTGGTGTCTTTAGACATTGAAAACTCCTTAAATTTAGTTTTAATGACGTTGGCAGCTTTTAGCCTTAATACGGCGCAGCCTGCACTTCCTTCAGCTCTTGTTGGGCTTCAGCCAGTTTCTTTTCGCGTTTGGCAATTTTGTCGCGGTCGTTACCTTCCGCTTTTTCCTGCTTGAGTTCTTGTTCCCGCTCGGTCACTTTTTTCTCGTGCTCTTTAATCTTTTCCTGATGCGCTTCTTTCAGTCCTGCATCGCTGCAGTTAGCACGTGTTTCGGTTAACGCCCGCTCCAGGCCGTTCACCCGACGTTGATTGTCGTGCTTCTGTGCAATATCGATTTCGTGCTGAATAGCGCGTTCTTTCTGCTGACAGAGCGTGTCTGCCTGAGCGAAAGTAGCCAGGGTAAGCAGACTGATGCCGAAAATAATCTGATGTTTCATGGTGATCGTGACCTTCCTTTGCGTGGATATCAGGTTAGAGATATCGTAATCCTGGAACGGGTGTGAAGCTTTTTACTGCTTATGAAGCATAGACAGAAAACAGAGAAAGCTCAAAAAGAGAGAATATTCTTAGAGATAGCCCCGCCTTAAGGAAGGGCTGGCAAATCACTGTTAGCCAACAGACTGAGGGCTAAGGCTGATGCGGTTTATCCAGTTTGATGCGCCGTGGTTTTCCTGGCGCGCAATATCAAAGCCATGAGGCAGCAGCTTGCGCAGCACTTTTTCGGCCGCATCACTTTGCTCTAATGAGTCAAATTTTATCACCAGAGAATTTTGCTCCGGCGTAATACTTTTAATATGTATTCCCTGAGCGCTCAGCGTCTGGTAGACGTAAAACCCATCGGGCAGGCTGATCCCCTGGCGAGAAGCGCGGATTTGTAAGGCACTTTCACTGCGGAACAAAGCGGGCATAAATGCCAGCGCCAGCAGCGCAAGGGTGGCCAGTGCGACCAGAGGAATAAGCCGCAACGTGCGCGTGGATAACTTCATAAATCCAGGCATCATGAGTTTCCTTTCTCATTCGTCGACTGTTTTTTTCGCCACAGAACATACAGCGAGCCAAACAGGCCGAATACCAGTAATACCAGGGGCAGTAGCATCAGACAAAACATCATCTGATCTTCGTATTTGAGGAAAATAGGGGTTTTACCCAGTGCGTAACCGATGACGGTCAGAATCAGCACCCAAAGCAGTGCGCTCATCCAGTTAAAAAACTGGAAACGGGCATTGCTCAGGCCGGAAAGCCCCGCAATAGTGGGCAGTAGCGTGCGGACAAAGGCAATAAAGCGACCAACCAACAGCGCGGAAAGTCCGTGGCGGTGAAACATCTGGTGGGCGCGCTGGTGATACTGCGCGGGCAAATGCGACAGCCATTTCTGCACGGTGACCGTATTACCCAGCCATCGTCCCTGGATGTAGCTGACCCAGCAGCCAAGGCTGGCGGCGGTGGTCAGTACACAAACGGTCAGCGCGAAATTCATTGTCCCTTTAGCAATCAGCACGCCGACCAGAATCAGCAGGCTGTCGCCGGGCAGAAAGGCGGCGGGAAGCAGGCCGTTTTCCAGGAACAAAATCATAAACAAGATAAAATAGATGGCCCATACCAGCGTGGGATCCGCCAGGGTGGCGTAATCTTGCTGCCAGAGGGCGTGCACCAGGGATTTGAAAATATCCATTAGTCGTCCTGAACGTCATAGTTGGCTCGTTTCACGGTTTTTTGCACACTTAATTGATTGTTTTATCGGTGCGTTTTAGCCAGTTAACGAGCGGCTGAACAGCTTCGCGGGTGAATATCACAGCTTGTTCTTACCCACGCAGGAAGGATAAAAATAAGCAAACAATTGTAACAAAATTACGTTAGCCTGGACAGGAAGAAACACAAGTCCAACGATGTTTTACCGTTGGAACAGGCTGTCTGAAAGGAGTTTTACACAGGCTGACACTATTGACCGTATTTTGACTCAATGAGTTCCTTCAGCCTGAATGAAGAGTGCTATTTTTCGTCGTTCGAGACGGTATCTGGCATCACGACAGGATTTTCCGCAAACATATAGCGGTCAACGTTGAATTCAAAGTCATCGGTTGTGGCGTGGAACAACATCTGTTTGGTGTTTTCAAGATGCTGCCACATGGCCAGTTTGCTGGCGGCCGGATCTTTACGCATCAGGGCTTTAAGAATGGTGTCATGGTCTTCACACCAGCTCTCAATCGATTTATCGTCGATATGTTCATGCAGTTTGAGCCAGTAAGGGTTATGCAGTCGGTGCAACCACATTTTTTCCACTATCGCCGCCAGTGCGCTGTTCTGCGTCGACAGTGCGATCTGTACGTGGAATTTCATGTCCCACTCGGAATCGCGGAAGCGGTCTTCTTTGCGCGCCTGCGTCTGGATTTCCATTAATTGCAGGATATCCTGGCGTGTCACCTGGGTGGCGGCGAACTCGGCAACATTGCTTTCAATTAACTGGCGGGCCTGCAACAGTTCAAACGGACCAAAATTGGCGAATTCTAACTGGCTGCTGGTGGTAACGCGGTTCTGCTGGCGCTGAGAGATAACGTGAATGCCGGAACCTTTACGCACTTCGACGTAACCTTCCACCTCCAGCATGATGATGGCTTCACGCACCACGGTGCGGCTGACGCCCATCTCTTCGGCGATAAAGCGTTCCGCGGGCAGCTTATCACCCACCTGATAAATATCCTGCTCAAGGCGGCGCTTCAGCTCGGCAGCAAGTTGTTGATAAAGGCGGCGCGATTCTGTTAATTCCATGCTCCAGACTCCCGTTGAGCACACTCTGAGAATGGAATTTGTTATACCACTTTTACCTGTAACGGGTCGACTGAAAAGAAAGTCGAGTCCGTGCGCTATTCGGTGCCTGGCCGGGCGGCCCCTCTTTTACGGTCCGCCCGTCCTGTCACAGGTAGCATTACCCCTAATGCTGCGTCACTACCCCCATCATTTTTTCCTTTTTCTCCTGCTCAAGCTCAGAAATCGGTTTGTTTTTCAGCAGGGTCCAGATAGCCACCGCGCCTAACAAATCAAACACCGCCAGTGCGGCAAACAGTGGGCTGAAGCCCATGGTATCGGCCAGCGCCCCAACCACCAGTGCAAACATAGTACTGGCTGTCCAGGCCGCCATCCCGGTCAGGCCGTTGGCGGTTGCCACTTCATTACGGCCGAAAACGTCAGAAGAGAGGGTGATCAGAGAGCCGGACAGTGCCTGATGGGCAAACCCGCCCACGCACAGCAGAGCGATCGCTGCATACGGGCTGGTAAACAGGCCAATGGTGCCGGGGCCAATCATCAGTACGGCACCCATGGTCACCACCATCTTGCGGGAGACAATCAGGTTTACGCCAAACACGCGCTGGAAGAACGGGGGCAGATAGCCGCCGACAATACAGCCGAGATCGGCAAACAGCATCGGCATCCAGGCGAACATCGCAATCTCTTTCAGATTGAAGCCATAGGCCTTAAACATAAACAGCGGGATCCAGGCGTTAAACGTGCCCCAGGCGGGCTCCGCCAGAAAGCGCGGTAGGGCGATCCCCCAGAACTGGCGGTTGCGGACGATCTGCCAGGCCGACATTTTCTTGCCGTTATTCGTCTGGTGTTGAGCTTCCTGCCCGGAAAGAATGTATTCGCGTTCTTCAGGATCGAGTTTTTTCTGATCCTTAGGATGTTTGTAGAACACCAGCCAGCACAGCGCCCAGATCATGCTCAGGATGCCGGTGATAATAAAAGCCATCTGCCAGCTGTGTGCGACAATCGCCCACACCACCAACGGTGGCGCCAGCATGGCCCCGATCGACGACCCCACATTGAAATACCCTACGGCTATCGAGCGTTCTTTGGCCGGGAACCACTCGCTACTGGCCTTGAGTCCTGCCGGGATCATTGCTGCTTCAGCGGCACCCACTGCACCACGAGCAATCGCCAGCCCGCCCCAGCTTCCCGCCAGCGCGGTCGCGGCACAGAATATCGCCCAGAGAATGGCAAACATGGCATAGCCGATTTTGGTGCCCAGCACATCCAGAATGTAGCCTGCTACGGGCTGCATAATGGTGTAACAGGCCGAATAGGCCGCCACGATGTAGGAATACTGCTGCGTGGTGATATGCAGCTCTGTTTCCAGCGTGGGGGCGGCAACTGCAATAGCATTACGCGTCAGGTAACCCAGTATGGTACCAACGGTCACCAGACCGATCATGTACCAGCGTAACCCTTTAATTTTACGCATTTAAAACCTCTTCCCGTCATTATTATTGATGCCTCGTCACGGACGGGCACCTTGTCTCGGCGGAACGGCTTGATAGTGACTCACCCGCCCTGTCTTCAAACGATAACCTTGCCTGCTTAATCTCAACCGCCGCCACGATAACTTGTCATACAGATTTAAAAGTTGAGAGCCATCACAAAAACCATTTTTGCAATGGGGGATAATAAAAGGGCTTTAAAGACAGATGGATAGCGCTTAATGACGTGAGTGAGAGGATAATTCACCCATAAATAGTGGTGTTTTTGTGATCGGGTTATCACTATTATTCCAGCGCTAATCACAATTGGTATGATAACTTTGTTGGCATTGAGACGATGCAGGAGAGACCGTATGTCACGCTTTATGAGTGAAGACTTTTTACTGGACAGTGAGTTTGCCCGCAGGCTTTACCATGATTACGCTGCCGACCAGCCCATCTTCGATTATCACTGCCATCTGCCTCCGCAGCAGATAGCCGAAAACTACCGTTTTAACAATCTGTATGACATCTGGCTGAAAGGCGATCACTACAAGTGGCGGGCGATGCGTGCCAACGGCGTGCCGGAAGCGCTTTGTACCGGCGATGCCAGCGATCGTGCAAAATTTGATGCCTGGGCGCGGACGGTGCCGGATACCATCGGTAACCCTCTGTACCACTGGACGCACCTTGAACTGCGCCGTCCGTTTGGCATCACCGATACGCTGCTGTCACCCGCCACGGCCGACACGATATGGCACCAGTGTAACGAGATGCTGGCGCAGGATGCGTTTAGCGCCCGTGGCATCATGCAGCAGATGAACGTCAAAATGGTTGGCACCACGGACGATCCGGTGGACGACCTGCGTCATCATCGTGCACTGGCGGTGGAGGGCAGCTTCACTACGAAAGTGCTGCCAAGCTGGCGGCCGGATAAAGCCTTCAATATTGAAGCGGAAGGATTCGTCGACTATCTGCAAACGCTTTCTGCGGTGGCGAATGTCGATATCACCCGTTTTGATGACCTGCGGCGTGCGCTGAACGTGCGGCTTGACCACTTTGCGGCCCACGGCTGCAAGGTGTCGGACCATGCGCTGGACGTGGTGCTGTACGGCGAAGCGGATGACGCCACGCTGGATACTATCCTGGCGCGTCGCCTGACGGGAATCCTGCCTCAGGAGAGCGAGGTGGCGCAGTTTAAAACCGCGGTGCTGGTGTGGCTGGGCGCGGAATATGCCAAACGTGGCTGGGTGCAGCAGTATCACATAGGCGCGCTGCGCAATAACAACCGCCGTCAGTTACTCCTGCTGGGGCCGGACGTAGGGTTTGATTCGATCAACGACCGTCCGCTGGCTGAACCGCTGTCGCGCTTGCTGGATGCGCAGAACCGGGACAACGCGCTACCAAAAACCATCCTCTACTGCCTGAATCCACGCGACAACGAAGTGCTGGCGACGATGGCCGGGAATTTCCAGGGGGAAGGACAACCCGGCAAGATGCAGTTTGGTTCAGCGTGGTGGTTTAACGATCAAAAAGATGGCATGGAGCGCCAGATGACCCAGCTGGCACAGATGGGGTTGTTAAGCCGCTTCGTCGGCATGCTGACCGACAGCCGCAGCTTCCTCTCCTATACCCGCCATGAATACTTCCGCCGTCTGCTGTGCCAGATGATCGGGCGCTGGGTGGAAAAAGGCGAAGCGCCGGGCGATATCGCGCTGCTGGGCGACATGGTGCAGAACATTTGCTTTAACAATGCCCGCGACTACTTCGCGATTGAGCTGTAAGAGGATCTACGATGCGCAAGCTGAACCGAAACGACTTTCCGGGGCCACAGTATCCTGAGCGGATTATCCAGTTTGGTGAAGGTAACTTTCTGCGTGCCTTTATCGACTGGCAGATCGATCAGTTGAACCAGCACACCGGCCTGGACGCTGGCGTCGTGGTGGTGCGGCCGCTCAGTAGCGGCAGCCCACGCAGCCTTAACAGCCAGGATGGGCTGTATACCACGGTGATCCGCGGGCTCAATACGCAGGGTGATGTGGTGAGCGAGCCGCGGCTGATCCGCTCCGTCAATCGCGAAATCCAGCCCGTGCAGGATTTTGCCGCGTTTATGGCGCTGGCGACGGACCCGCAGCTGCGGTTTGTGTTCTCCAACACCACGGAAGCGGGGATCTATTTTGATCCGGCAGATACGCTGGAATCCGCGCCTCCGGCCAGCTTCCCGGCCAAACTGACCCGCCTGTTACTGGCCCGCTGGCAGCATTTTGACGGCGCGCCTGATAAAGGCTGGCTGATGCTGCCCTGTGAGTTGATCGATAATAACGGTGACGCCCTGCGCGCCCTTGTACTGCAAACGGCGCAGGCCTGGCAGTTGCCTGCCGCGTTTGTGAGGTGGGTGGAGCAGCACAATACCTTTTGTTCGACGCTGGTGGACCGCATTGTTACGGGCTACCCCGACGATGCCAGCGAGCTGGAAGAGCAGCTCGGTTATCGTGACGAGTATTTGGTGGCGGGGGAGGTTTACTATCAGCTGGTGATCCAGGGGCCGTCCTCTGTGGCGCAAGCGCTGTGTCTTGACCAGCTGGCGCTGAATATCCTGCTGGTTGATGACATCAAACCTTATAAAGAGCGCAAGGTGGCGATCCTCAATGGCGCACACACCGCAATGGTGCCGGTGGCGTTTCTGGCCGGGCTGGAGTCGGTGGGTGACGCGATGGTTGATGCAGAGGTGGCTGCGTTTGTTGATGATACGCTGCGTAAGGAAATTATCCCGACGCTGACGCAGCCGCAGGCAGCGCTGAATGCGTTTGCAGACGAGGTCCTTAATCGTTTTCGTAACCCGTTTATCCGCCATCAACTGAGCGCGATTGCCCTCAATGGCATGACGAAGTTCCGCACCCGTCTGCTGCCCGCGCTGCTGTGGCAGCATGCAGAGAACGGGGCACCATCGCCGCGCCTGAGCTTTGCACTGGCAGCGCTGCTGGCGTACTACCGGGGTGAACGCAACGGCCAGCGTTATCCGTTGCAGGACGATGCGCACTGGTTAGCGCGTTTTGCCACGCTGTGGCCGCAGGTTGACTGCCATGATATTCCCCTGCGCCAGCTGGTGGATGACGTGCTGAGTGATGCCGCGCACTGGGGGCAGGACCTCACACAGCTGGCCGGGCTGAGTGCGAGCGTCACGGCACAGCTGCAACAGATCCTCCAGCTTGGCATGCGTGCGGCACTGGCGCAGGTAAACGAAGGGGCGAATCATGCAAAGCATCATTAAAATTCACAGCCTGGATAACGTGGCGGTGGCATTGCGTGATCTGGAGGAGGGGGAGCGCGTCAGCGTTGCCGGACACGCTCTGGTGCTGAAACAACCGGTGGGGCGTGGGCATAAATTTGCTCTGCACCCGCTGGCAACGAATGCGTTGGTGATGAAATACGGCCTGCCGATCGGCCATGCCACGCAACCGGTGAGTGCCGGTGAAATCATTCATTCGAACAATGCACGCACTAATCTCAGCGATCTGGATGAGTACCAGTATCAGCCGGAGTTTGCCACGCTCCCTGAGCAGGCTGCTGACCGTGAAGTACAGATTTATCGCCGCCGCAGTGGTGAAGTCGGCATCCGCAATGAACTGTGGATCCTGCCGACCGTGGGCTGCGTCAATGGCATTGCCCGTCAGATCCTGCAACGTTTTCTGAAAGAGACGGCAGAGGCGGCTGATATCGACGGCGTGCACCTGTTCAGCCACCCGTTCGGCTGTTCGCAGCTTGGGCAGGATCACGTAAACACCCGCACCATGCTGCAAAATATGGTGCGTCATCCCAATGCCGGGGCGGTGCTGGTGATCGGTCTTGGTTGTGAAAACAATCAGGTCGATGTTTTCCGTGAGACGCTGGGGGAAACAGACGAGCAGCGGGTGAAGTTTATGATTTGCCAGCAGCAGGATGATGAGGTGGAAGCCGGGCTGGCGCTGCTGCATGAACTGTACGAGGCGATGCGCTATGATCAGCGTCAGCCAGGGCGCCTTAGCGAGCTGAAGTTCGGGCTGGAGTGCGGCGGATCGGACGGTTTGTCTGGCATTACCGCCAATCCGTTGCTCGGGCGTTTCTCCGACCAGATGATCGCCAACGGTGGTACCACGGTGCTGACGGAGGTGCCGGAGATGTTCGGGGCAGAACGTATTCTGATGAGCCGCTGCCGCGATGAAGCCACCTTCAGCAAAACCGTGAAGATGGTGAACGATTTCAAAGCCTATTTTATTGCCCACAACCAGCCGATTTATGAAAATCCGTCACCGGGCAACAAAGCGGGGGGGATCACCACACTGGAAGAGAAGTCGCTGGGCTGCACGCAGAAGGCCGGGCAAAGCCAGGTGGTCGATGTTCTCAACTACGGGCAGCGGCTGACACAGCCAGGGCTTAATCTGCTCAGCGCCCCGGGAAACGATGCGGTGGCGACCAGCGCACTGGCCGGAGCGGGTTGCCATATGGTGTTGTTCAGCACCGGACGCGGCACGCCTTACGGGGGTTTTGTCCCCACGGTGAAGTTAGCCACCAACAGCGAACTGGCGGCGAAGAAGCCACACTGGATTGATTTCGATGCCGGGCAGCTGATCCACGGCGTGGAGATGCCCGCACTGCTGGCGCAGTTTGTCGATACCATCGTGGCGATTGCCAACGGGCGACAGACGCGTAACGAAGTGAATGATTTCCGGGAACTGGCGATTTTTAAAAGCGGGGTAACGTTGTAATCCCGGGAGGAGGGTACGGCGAATGGCGTAGGGGCGGATATGCCTTGCGCAGGGTCGGGCATGCCCGACCCCTACATCTGAACGGCGCAGGGGCGAGGCACGCCTTGCGCTGGGTCGGGCATGCCGACCCCTACATCTGAACGGCGCAGGGGCGAGGCACGCCTTGCGCTGGGTCTGGCATGCCAGCCCCTACACCTGAACAGCGTAGGGGCGAGGCACGCCTTGCGATGGGGCGGGCATGTCCGACCCCTACACCTGAACAGCGTAGGGGCGAGGCACGCCTCGCCCTGGGTTAATTTACGCGTTCTGCTCAACCCGGCGATCTTCCGCCATACAGGCCGCAGCCGTAAACAGAATATCCGCCGATGAGTTCAGCGCGGTTTCAGCTGAATCCTGCAAAACACCGATAATAAAGCCCACAGCAACCACCTGCATTGCCACTTCATTCGGTATCCCGAACATGTTACAGGCGACCGGGATCAGCAGCAGTGAACCGCCGGCCACACCTGAAGCCCCGCAGGCACAAATCGACGCCACCAGGCTTAACAGAATAGCGGTACCGACATCGACATGGATCCCGAGCGTATTCACCGCTGCCAGCGTCAGCACGGTAATGGTGATCGATGCGCCCGCCATACTGATATTGGCGCCAATCGGAATGGACACCGAGTAAGTGTCTTCATCCAGACCCAGCTTTTTCGCCAGCGCCATATTCACCGGAATATTGGCGGCCGAGCTGCGGGTAAAGAAGGCGGTTACGCCGCTTTCACGCAGGCAGGTAAACACCAGCGGATACGGATTACGGCGGATCTGCCACCACACCAGCAGCGGGTTAAACACCAGCGCCATCAGCAGCATACAACCCAGCAGCAGGATCAGCAGGCTGGCATATTCCCACAGCGCATCAAAGCCGGTCGAGGCGAGAATCGATCCCACCAGGCCGAAAATCCCGATGGGCGCAAAGCGGATCACAATACGCACCAGACGCGTCACGGCATCGGAGGCATCATTGAGAAATGCACGGGTGGTATCGCTGCTGTGGCGGAATGCAAAGCCCAGACCGATAGCCCACACCAGGATGCCGATATAGTTGGCTTTCATCAGCGCTTCAATCGGGTTGGTGACCATGCTCATCAGCAGGCCACGCAGCACTTCAAGAATCCCGGACGGCGGCACAATCTCGGTGCTGGCGGCTTGTAATGTCAGCGTCTGCGGCAGCAGATGGCTGGCGACCACCGCCACAATGGCGGCACAGAAGGTACTGAGCAGATAGAGCATCACAATCGGGCGAATATTGGTTTTTTGCCCCTGCTGATGGTTAGCAATTGAGGCGATCACCAGTACCAGGACCAGCAAGGGGGCCACGGCTTTCAGTGCGCTGACAAACAGCTCACCCAGCAGGCCGACGGCCAGCGCATTGCTTTTTGAGAACCAGGCCAGGGCAATGCCGGCCACCAGCCCAATCATAATTTGTGTTACCAGGCTGCCCTGGAGCAGGCGCTGAACCAGCCCACGGTCACTGTTTTCTGTACGCATATTTTAAAATCGCTATCGTTATCGATGTTTCTGGGGTGTTTGCGCAGGGGAGTATAAGGAAATCATCTGACAGGGAAAGGGAAAAGTGCGTGTTTTTATGCCATCCACAACAAAAAGGGCCGATCGTCTTTTTCGATCGGCCCCTGGATGTTTGCCGCTATCGATCAGGATGTCTTCTGATCGTTCCGATAGTTAACCACGGCATTAATGATCAGCGTCAGCGCCAGAATACCGCCCACAATGCCGAGTGAAATGGCGATGGGGATATGGAAGAAGTCGACAATCAACATCTTCACCCCGATAAACACCAGGATCACCGACAGGCCGTATTTCAGCATTGTGAAACGCTCTGCCACGTTTGCCAGCAGGAAGTACATGGCACGCAGGCCAAGGATCGCAAACAGGTTAGACGTCAGCACGATAAACGGATCGGTGGTCACCGCGAAAATAGCCGGAATACTGTCGACGGCGAAGATGACGTCGCTCAGCTCAACCATAATCAGCACCAGCAGCAGCGGTGTGGTAAACAGCACGCCATTCTTACGCACAAAGAAGCGTTCACCTTCGATTTTGTCCGTCATGCGCATACGACTACGCAGCCAGCGCACCAGCGGCTTATCGCCAATCGCGCTGTCATCTTCCTTCGCCAGCGCCATTTTGATCCCGGTAAACAGCAGGAATGCGCCGAAGATATAGAGCAGCCAGCTAAACTGGGTCACCAGCCAGCTTCCGGCAAAGATCATAATGGTACGCAGCACAATCGCGCCCAGCACGCCGTAGATCAGCACCCGGCGCTGCAATGCGGCCGGAACGGCAAAATAGCTAAACAGCATCAGCCAGACAAACACGTTGTCGACGGCCAGCGCTTTTTCAATCAGATAACCGGTGAGGAAGGCCAGCGCTTGCGCATCCGCGACTTCGCGCCCGGCGGTGCCGGTGAGATACCACCAGAAGGCAGCGTTAAATAACAGTGAGAGGGTGACCCAGACCAGCGACCAGGCGGCCGCTTGTTTCATGGTCATGGTGTGTGCGCCACGACGGCCCTGCAACAGCAGGTCAATCGCCAGCATAATCACGACAACGACAGCGAAGCTGCCCCAGAGTAACGGCGTACCGACAGTATTCATTTTTTTGCCCCAATAACAAAAATGGCCAACTACCCGTCATCTTTCATGCCGCAGATGCGTTGGCTGCCTTCACGAACTCCAGTCACTTACTGATGTAAGCTCATGGAGATTCACTCAGTTGCCGCCTTTCTGCGACCTGAAATCTATAGGGTATATCGGAAGGGATTAGCCACAATATTATTGATGCTGTAAGCAAACCTCGCCTTCCGGCAAGGTCTCACTTACAACCAGCATTTGGTTGCTCAGTAACCGGACATCATGTGGATGTCGTATTGACGATTAACTGACGAAGAAGTTACTCCCCTTTGCTGTTGCAAAAGATAGGCGGGCAGCCGCCGAAGGTCAATCTTCTTCAGTAATATTTAGAAATATTTACACAGTGGCATCGGCCGGGAAGATCACCCCGGTCTGGCGGCGGATCTCCGTCAACAGCTTCGCGGTGATGCGTGACGTTTCCAGTCCGGGGTGATCCCACTGATTATTCTCCACCAGGCGGGCAAAAACCTCCGCTTCATACAGCATGGTATTGATATGCTGCGGCTGCGTCAGATCCTGCGCTTTACCACCGCGCGGGATAAAGCTGACGCGCTGGCACTCAGACACCTGCTCAATCACCAGCGATCCCTCTTCACCCTGAATTTCACTCGGCAGCGTGGACTGGCTGATTTTTGAGTGCTGTAAGGTCACGTCGAAATCGCCGTAGTTGAGGATCACCGTACCGTGACCATCAACGCCGCTCTCCAGCAGGCTGGCGCTGGCCATCACGTTGGCGGGTTCCCCCCACAGATTCACCGCCGTAGCGAGGCAGTAATAGCCGATATCCATGATTGAGCCGTTAGACCATGCCGGATTAAAGGTGTTGGGATTCTCGCCATCCAGATAACGCTGATAGCGGGAGGAGTACTGGCAGTAATTGATCAAGGCTTTGCGCAGCGTGCCCACTTTCGGCAGCGCCTGTTGCAGCGTGAGGAAGTTCGGCACGCTGGCGGTTTTAAAGGCTTCAAACAGCACCACCTGATGTTCAGCGGCGCAGGCGATCATGGCTTCAACCTCGCGCAGATTCGAGGCCAGCGGCTTTTCGCAGATTACGTGCTTACGGTGGCGTAGGAACAGCAGTGACTGTGGACAGTGCAGAGCGTTGGGGCTGGCGATGTAGACGGCATCAATGGCATCGGATGCTGCCATCTCCTCCAGGGAATCAAACAGCTTTTCCACCGGATAATCACTGGCAAAGGTCTTTGCCTGCTCCAGCGATCGTGAGTAAACGGCAGTCAGCTTCATTTTTCCGGTTTCATGAGCAGCATCGACAAACTGACGGGTGATCCAGTTGGTTCCAACGACGGCAAAGCGAATCATAGTGTTCCTGTTCGGCTGATTAGCGGAAAAAGCAGATTATCATGTCAGGCTGGCAGGGCAATGCCTGATGCGGGATATTTGATTTTTCAGCCCGCCTCTCGCACGATAGGGAAAATCATCACGAGGGAACCCGATGAGCGTTCGCAGCCCGCAAAGTAAACATGCACTTAACTGGACCAGCATTCTGGTCGCGATCCCGGTTGGGCTGGTGGCATCGCTGGTGACGCTGGGTTTTCGTGAGGCCATTAACCTGATTGATGGGCTGGTGTTTAACGGACAAACCGATATTACCCAGGCGATGCGTGTTTACCCCTGGTACTGTTGGCCGCTGATCGTCGGGGCGGGTGGCCTGATTGCCGGTTTCCTGCTGCGTTATGCCACCGCCATTGAGCAAAAGCAGACGGTGCGTACCGATTATCTGGAAGTGATTAACGCCCAGCTGGATGCGGTCCCCACGCGCACCTCGCTGTTTCGCGGGCTGTCATCGCTGGCGAGTATCAGCAGCGGCGCGTCTATCGGGCGTGAAGGGCCGATGGTGCAGCTGTCTGCGCTGGCAGGCAGCCTGATGGGGCGCTGGTGGTTCAAATCGCTGCCGCTGAAAAACAGTGACGTGGTGGCGATGGCAGCTGCCGCCGGGCTGGCCTCGGTGTACCATGCGCCGCTGGCATCGGCGATTTTTGTCGCGGAAATCGCTTTCGGTATCTCTGCCATGCAGCGTCTGATCCCCCTGATTATCGCGTCCGGCGTGGCGGTGCTGACCATGTGGTCCCTCGGGCACCGTTCGGCAATGTACCCGTTTTCCCACAGCCAGTTTGATCTGACGCCCGGCAGTATTGCGCTGACCGTGGCCATCGGGTTGCTGGCGGGTTTGCTGGGCTGGGGCATGCTGTGGTTGATTGGTCAGAGTAAGCGCTGCTTCGCGCCCATTCGCAGCCTGCCGCTGCGCCTCGGCCTTGGCGGACTGCTGGTGGGCGCGCTGGCGATTGGCAGCACCCAGATCCTCGGTAACGGCTATGAAGTGATTGTGCGCATTATGGCGGGGGATTTCCTGCTGCCGATGCTGCTGGCGCTGCTGCTGCTAAAGATGCTGGCCACGGCGATCTCCGTCGGTTCCAATGCTGTGGGCGGCCTGTTTACTCCGGCGCTGTTGATTGGTGCACTGATGGGGGAAATGGTGGCGTTGCTGGCCGCCGCCGCCGGATTACCGGTTGGCAATGCCGAAGTGTTTGCCGCCGTGGGGATGGGCGCGGTGCTGGCGTCCGTCAGTCAGGCGCCGCTCATGGCGATGCTGATGGTGCTGGAGATGACGCTCAACAGCAGCCTGCTGTTCCCGGCAATGATCGCCAGCGTACTGGCTTCCATGACCGTCTACCGTCTGCACTCCAGCAGCACCTACTCGGTGATGACCCGCCACTTCAGCCGCTCTGACGCCAAGTTTGATTTTGATAACGGCATTATTTCGCAGTTTATCGTCTCCGGCGCGGCGCTGACGCCACAGGATTCTGTCGGTAAAGCGCTGGCGGTCAGCTCACTCAAGCGCGAACGTTTTGTGTATGTGATTGGCGAGCAAGGGGAGTTTATCGGCGCGGTATCGATCCACGATATCTCGCATAAGGTACTGGATAAAGAGATCACCCTGACCTCCCCAGTCAGCTGTGTGGTCGACACCCAATTCCCCACGGTTTACGAGAACCAGACCATCAAAGAAGGCTGGGAAGCGTTCGCGCGCGTCACGCTGGAACGCCTGCCAGTGCTGAATAATCCGCTGGAACGGAAATATCTGGGTGCGCTGACCAAAACCAGTTTGATCCAGCAGGCGAAAGATTTTATATAAGTAAAACAGCACTATCGGGCGGTGCCTGTATAATGCTCACCTTGCCCCTTTCTTTATTTTAAGGACGAAATCATGTCATTCCCTGCACGTTTTCGCTGGCTGCTGTTGCTGCCTGTGATGTTCTGGCTTTCCGGCTGCGACTATAACCAAATCCAGCAGCGCGACGAAGCCGTCTCCACTGAATGGTCAGAAGTGTTGAACCAGTATCAACGCCGTGCCGACCTGATCCCGAATCTGGTGGCAACGGCAAAAGCCAGCGCCAGCCATGAAGCCGAGGTGTTTAAAAGCATCGCCGACGCCCGCGCGAAAATCGGCAGCCTGACCCAGGTACAAAATGCCCCGGAAGATGCGCAGACCATGCAGGCTTTCCAGCAGTCGCAGTCAGAGCTGAGTAGCGCAATGTCGCGCCTGCTGGTGATCAGCGAACGCTATCCTGATTTGAAAGCGGATCAGATGTTTAACAACCTGATGGTGCAGCTGGAAGGTACGGAAAACCGTATTGCCGTGGCGCGCCAGCGCTATGTCCGTGCGGTGCAGGACTACAACCTGATGATCCGCCAGTTCCCGGGGTCGCTGACCGCCAAAGCGATGGGCTACCAGCGTAAAGAAAATTTCCAGCCGGAAAACGTGGCGCAGATTTCCACCGCCCCTCAAGTGGATTTCTCACAGCCTGCCAGCGCGAAATAAGGGATCACCATGCGATTTTTCACCCTGATCCTGCTAGCGGTGCTGCCCTTGACCAGTCTGGCCGCGACAGTGGCCGTACCGACATTACAGCAGCGCGTGACGGATGACGCGGGCGTACTGAGCGCCACGGATGTCCAGCAGATTACGACTCAGATAGTGGCGCTGGAGAAAAAAACCGGCCACCAGCTTGCGGTGCTGACCGTCGATACTACCGGGGATGACAGCATTGAGCAGTTTGCCACGCGGGTATTCGATGCCTGGAAACTCGGTGACAAACAGCGCGATGACGGCCTGCTGCTGGTGATGGCGAAAACCGACCGCACGGTGCGCATTGAGGTCGGCTACGGGCTGGAAGGGGATTTCACCGATGTGCAGGCCGCACAGGTGATCAATGGCAGCATCATTCCTCACTTTAAACAGGGGGAAATGGGCCCCGGATTAGTTGCCGGTGTGCAGAGTATTTCACGCCAGTTGGGCGTCCCGGTAGAGGGCGATGCCCCGGCAACGCCACCGCGTCCGCTGGCTGAACCTGCTCCGACAGTATCTAATGACGCCATTACCCTGTCCGGCGGCAGCGTCGGTCTCTGGCTACTGGGCATGATAGTACTGCCGTTCTTCTTCCTGCGCCGCAACCCGCTGCTGAGGGCGCTTTTTGTCAGCGGGATTGTCACCGGTATTTCGTTGATCAGCACGCTGCTGTCCTCAGGTATCGAGGCTGTAAACGGTGATAATGTCGGCCTGCTGTTTGGCGGCAGCCTGATGGTACAGATGCTGATCTCATCGCTGATTGGCACCCTGCTGGGCGGTGGCGGCAGCCGCGACCGTTCTGACGACAGTTCTGACTCCCGCTCCAGTCACAGTCGGGATTCCGACAGCAGTGATGGCGGCTTCAGCGGTGGCGGCGGTCGCAGCGGCGGCGGCGGCGCATCGGGGAAATGGTAACGCTCTAGCGCGTGAGGGTTTACCCCTCACGTCCTTCCAGCGCCTGTGCGGTCAGCCACAGGCGCGTATCGAACTCCAACTGGTGATACTGCGGCTCCATATGGCAGCAGAGCTGGTAAAACGCCTTGTTGTGGTCTTTCTCTTTGATATGCGCCAGCTCATGGACCACGATCATGCGCAGAAATGCTTCCGGGGCCTGTTTAAAAATCGTCGCCACGCGGATCTCCGCTTTGGCTTTCAGCTTGCCGCCCTGCACGCGCGATATCGCCGTATGTAACCCCAGCGCATGTTTCATGACCTTAATTTTACTGTCATAAATCACCTTGTTGAGCGGCGGCGCATTGCGCAGCGACTGGTTCTTTAAATCCAGTGCGTAGTCATAGAGCGCTTTGTCGCTGGTGATGCTGTGCGTAGAGGGATAACGCTGGTTCAGCACCTCTGACAGGCGCTGTTGCTCAATCAGCGTGCGGACCTGTGACAGCAGCGATTCAGGGTAACCTTGAAGATAAATAAGCGACGACATGCGGACTCCGGTGAAGAAAAACGTTTACTGTGCGCCCGTTTTAGGGGATAAAACGCGGGAATTTTACCACTAAGGTGATCCCATGAGCCAACTCGAACTAAGCAACCGCATGCTGACGCTGCATCGTTTTCCCCAAATGCGCGAAGAAAGCCCGTTGCAGGCCTGGGATGCGGCCGACGAATATGTGTTGCAGCATCTGGGCGATGCCCCGGTCAGCGGCCCAACGCTGATCTTCAATGACACCTTTGGCGCGCTGGCCTGTGCGCTGGCGGGTGAGGGGGTTTACAGCATCAGCGACTCCTGGCTGAACCAGCAGGCGACACGCCAGAATCTGGCGCTGAATCACCTCGATGAAGCCGATGTACAGCTGCTCGACAGTTTGAGCCCGCTTCCTGCGGCCCCGGCGCGTGTTCTGATTAAAGTCCCGAAAACCCTCGCCCTGCTGGAATACCAGCTGCGTGCGTTGCGTGAGGTCGTGACCCCGGAAACCCAGATTATTGCCGCCGGTAAAGCGAAAGATATCCATACCTCGACGTTGCAGCTGTTTGAAAAGGTGCTGGGCCCCACCACCACCTCGCTGGCACGTAAAAAAGCACGCCTGATCTTCGGTACTTTTAGCGCGCCGGAGCTGAAAGAAAGCGATGTGATTACCACCTGGTCGCTGGACGGTACGCCCTACGAGATCCACAACCATGCCAACGTCTTTTCCCGTGGCGGGCTGGATGTGGGGGCGCGCTTCTTCTTACAGCATCTGCCCTCCGATCTGGAAGGTGAGATTGCCGACCTGGGCTGTGGCAATGGTGTCATTGGCCTGATGGCGTTACAACAGAACCCGCTGGCGCAGGTCCATTTCATTGATGAATCCTATATGGCGGTCGCTTCCAGCCGGATGAACATTGAAGTGAACTCTCCGCAGGATCGGGATCGCACGACGTTCCACGTTAACAATTCGCTGGCGGGCTATCCGTCAGACCGCCTGCATGCGGTGCTGTGTAACCCGCCGTTCCACCAGCAGAGTGCGGTCACCGACCATATTGCCTGGCAGATGCTGCGTGATGCACGCCGTTGCCTGCAAGATGGCGGCGAACTGCGTATTGTCGGTAACCGTCATCTCGACAATTACCACAAAATGAAAAAGCTATTTGGTAACTGCACCACCGTGGCAAGCAACCAGAAATTTGTGGTGTTACGTTCGGTGAAGATGCCTTAACCCGTTAGCCTGCGGGTCTGGCATGCCCGACCCCTACGCACACCGCATTCCGTAAACTGTACTCAGTGGGGGTGAGGCACGCCTCGCCCGCGCCCTCAATCCGCGTCGGCCTGCGGGTCGGGCATGCCCGACCCCTACGCACACCGCATTCCGTAAACTGTACTCCTTAGGGGTGAGGCACGCCTCGCCCGCGCCCTCAATCCGCGTCGGCCTGCGGGTCGGGCATGCCCGACCCCTACGCACACCGCATTCCGTAAACTGTAC
>NZ_VTDE01000013.1:0-119795 GCF_052824965.1 Erwinia sp. 1181_3 | reverse complement strand
CGCGGGGATACTGAAGGACCAGCTGTACGGTGATACCCCGGCTGCTGACCTGACCGAAACGCAGAAACAGACCCTGAGCGCTCTGGCAACCCTGTCATCCGGGCTGGCTGGTGGCCTGATCGGAGACAGTACCGAAAGTGCGGTTTATGCGGCGCAGGCAGGGAAGACGACGGCGGAGAATAACGACATGAGCCTGCCGGGCGGTCTGATGAGCTACGGTCAGGCGGTTGCCTCATGGGATCAGTATGCCCAGGATAACAATCTGACGCTGGAGCAGAAACAGGCCGGGCTGGATAAGCTGGCACAGGGTGATTTACCTGCTGGACAGAACCCAGCTACCGGGTTATTAACGGCGTGGGGTGCAGGTGCAACCACGATTGTGGTACCTGTTCTGTTGCCAGCTACAGCAACGGTGGGAAGTGTTATCGGTGCGGGCTCAATCGGTGGATCGGCTAACGTGTTTAATCAACTGAACAGCGGGGAGGCATTCAGTGCTACTGATGCGCTTATAGCCACTGGTATCAGTGGATTAACCCAAGGTAAAGGGCTCTGGTTAACTGAAACTGCAAGCATTACCGGTGCATATGTAGGTGCTAAGTTACAGGGGAAAGATGCTACAGCCCCGATGATCGGTGCAGGCTTGGGAACCCTTGGCGGTGCCACTATAGGAAAAGGTGTGGAGCGACTGCAAACTACAATACCTCAGTTTGCTATACCTAAACTCACAGGAGCTGTAGCTGAATCTGCTGGTTCTGAATACCTTGGAAGTTCCGCACAGAATCTGACCGAAAAAGTTCAGCAGAAATTGGAGAAAAAAAATGATGCAAAATAAGAAAATTAAACTCTTAATAGTATTGGTCACTTCATGGACAGCTGGCCTTTTCATTACTCTTGTAGGTGGTCGGTTGCTTATATCTCTAGCATCCTATTTTTTAGTGGGTGATTTTGATTTTGATCGAAATGACCTAATCAGAGGAACTGAAATATCAGTTGGATGCGGAATTATTATCGGTGTAGGGCAGTGCCTTATGTCGAAAGAGAAGCCACCTCCCCCCTAAGCCCCGTAATAAAATAGTAATCCCAACCTCTACGGTTGGGATTTTACCTGATAACCAGTCAGTTACACCTTAATCGCCCGCTTCGGCGGCCCACAATTACCAGGATAAACTCGGCAATCTACCGCTGCTTACGGGCGTACAGCTTACCGCACACCTGGCATAGCGCCCTCATCATCCCAGGCCCCCCTAAGGAAAGTTTAACCGTACAACAACCTGAGCATCACCAGCGGGCACGCAGAGGTTCTGGTTTTGTAAGTGATTTTATTGGTTCTGTTGGGGGAGAGTTTATTGGTAATCAAGTGAAAGATAAAATTAATGAAAAGGATACTAATAATGCTAGTAAATAAAAAAAGGCATAAGATAACTTTAACACTTTTATTTTTAAGTATTTTTTATCTTACTTTTTGTTGTTTTATTTTCTTTTTTATAGCTAATGCTGCTATTGATTTAATTTTTGATGGCAAGGTAATTTTAACCAGAAAAGTAATCATCGATATTATAGTTGTAAGCGTTATTGCAGGGGTTGCAGGAGGTTCGCGTTCATGGCTTTTCGCCAAACTGGATGAACGCAAAGCCCGTAAAAAGCCGCAAGCAGATTCTCATTAACCCTGAAAATCCCAGCCGTTTGGCTGGGATTTTGTCTGCTGTTCAGATATTAATATCCAGTTCAATCACCATGCGCCCATGCTTCACGGTGATAATCGCCAGCTTACCGGTATCAAACACAAACGTCTCCATCCAGCGGCCCTTTATGGCCAACACCCTGCTGGCGGGCGTCAATAAAGACGGCCACGACAGCGGCACCCTGCTCAGCCGCGACGCGGAGAACGCCAACGGCAGCATCAGCCAGATATTCGACAAAGAGAGTGAAGCGTATTGCGGCTTACCTGACGAGCGCCTTCTTTTTGAACTTGTAAGTAAGACTTACAGGTTGCGTTTTGTTCAAGTTCGCCTTCTTCGTAAATGGCCTTGATATGCTGCGTAATGGCTTGAGGTGTAACCTGATAGAGATCGGCGATAGCTGCTTGCGAAAGCCACAGCGTCTCTTGTTCAAATCGACATTCGACGCGCACACTCCCATCACTGCTGGCAAACATGACAAACTCGCCTGCCGGGGACTTAATAATGTGTTCCTTTGTCATGTTGCCTCCGCTTGGTCTGATTTAGCGCGTTTGAGTTGTTTAGTATGCCAGAGATCGGGGCGGGATCTCTTTACTCAAAAAATCGACTGTTACTGATAAATCCTGCTTTCAGCTTTCACCATGTTCTGGAAAGTCAGTAGTATCCATTAGAGATAAGCCATGAACTCAGCCCGGCGAGATAGTGTCTTGGTACGTGCGGTAGCATGATATTTACTGGTTGACTTGCAAAGACACCAACAATGTAAATAACCAGCAATGAAGGGGGATTTATTGAATTCAGGAGAGTATGAGAGGCAATGTTTGGCGGAAGATCACAGGAGTCGAACCTGCCCGGGACCGCTCGCGGCCCCAACTGGATTTGAAGTCCAGCCGCCTCACCGGAGACGACGATCTTCCCTTACTGCAGAGGCGCTGAGTATAGCATCGCCAATGACCACAAATAAACTCCGGTTTTTAGCATTGTTTCACTGATGTCCGCCACCGACAGTAAGCTGTCCGTTTTTGGTCTTCTTTCCTTGCCTAATCCCGTCCATCATAGCATTAATCCCATTCAGCAGGAGTCCAGAAATGACCGATACCGTACTGTTAGTGATTGATGCGCAGCAATCCTTCTATGAGCGTGGCTACAATGAAGCCCCGGAAACCCCGGCATTCGAAAAAGCGTTAAGCACGCTGGTCGCGGGCTGCCAGGCGAAGGGCATTCCGGTAGTAGATGTATTCCATGTGGAAAGTGAAGGTGCCTTTGCGCCGGAATCCGGTCTGGTGGTGCGTCTGCCGTTCCTGGATCACGAACCGGTCGCCAGCTTCCGTAAGAAAGTGCACAACGCCCTGACGGAATCGGGCCTGCAGCAGTGGCTGGAGCAGAACGCGGTGAAGCACGTGATTATCACCGGCCTGCGCTCTGAGCAGTGCTGTGAAACCACCGCCCGCGTGGCGTCGGACTTCGGCTACCACGTGACCTATGTGACGGAAGCGACGCTGACCTTCCCAATTACCCATGATGGGATTACCCTGAGCATTGCCGATTTACGTCACCGTACCGAAAGCGTGCTGATCAATCGTTTTGCCGATATCCGTACCGTTGAGGGCCTCCTGCAGGAGCTTGCATAACATGACAACCCCGGTGTGGTTTTTAACCCTGCCCGGTGTGATGACGCTGGACCTCACCGGTCCGGCGGAAACGCTGAAGCTGGCGGGGAATGCGTTTTCACTGCGCTATATCGGCCCGGATGAGAGCGTTCTCACCTCCACAGAGATGGTTATCAGCCGCATTGAACCGCTGCCGGAGGCATTGCCCGCCGGGAGCCTGCTGGTGATCCCCGGCGTCAGTGACTCAAAAGTGTGGTTCGACACGCCGCAGGCGGTGGCAGCCCGCAACTGGCTGATGCGCATTCAGCCCGCCATTCATGCCCGCGAGGTGACCTTAGTCTGCGTCTGTTCCGGGTCACTGCTGGCGGCAAAAGCCGGGCTGATGAACGGCGTGCAGTGCACGACTCATCATGAGGTGATCGAGCGACTGAAAGTGGCTGAACCGGGAGCGATCGTGAAAGAAAACCGCATTTTCGTTGAAGATCGCGGGATCTGGACCAGCGCAGGGATTACCGCCGGGATCGATCTGTCACTGCATCTGATTAACCGCCTGTGCGGCGCGCAGACGGCGATGGATGTGGCACGTGAAATGGTGGTCTATTTCCGGCGTTCGGGGGAAGATCCGCAGTTGTCGCCCTGGCTGCGCTATCGCAACCATATCCATCCGGCGATCCACCGTGCGCAGGATCTGCTGACCCTGCAACCGGAGCAGGAGTGGCCGTTGGAGGATATTGCCGCCAAAGTGCACGTCAGCGCACGCCATCTGACGCGTCTGTTCCGCCAGCATCTGGGCATCAGCGTACGTGACTATCACGAACAGCTGCGGCTGACGATTGCCCAACAGCGTCTGCAACAGGGCGAAGGCAATGAACGCGCAGCACTGTCGGCCGGGTTCTCTTCCTCGCGCCAGCTTCGCCGTGCGCTACAGCGCTGGCAGGCGTGAAAAAGGAGGGTGATAAAACCCTGAAATAATCGTCGTCAGAAAAAAGGCCGTTCTGCTCACTCTTACCAGTGAGCACCCCACCCGATTTCAATTTGCTCAACGTTTGTGCTAGTGTTACTCGTAACATTCGCCCTTTTTCGCCCTAAAAGCTAAACCGATTTAGCTACCATAAGAGGCGATTCCGGCTTAACAAAATACGAGGCACATCATTATGAAGAACCTGTTAATTGTTGCCGCTACCGTGGCGCTGGCACTGCTGTCGATTTACTTTTTGTCGCCGTGGCCGGTCTGGCTGGGTACGCTGGCGGCCTGGGTGACGACCGGCTCGTTCTGCCTGCAGGTGCTGCATATCGTGAAAAATAAGGATACCAGCGGCCTGTCACTGGGGATGTGGGCAGCGCTGTTCTTTGGCGTTTCCTGCTGGACGTGGTACGGCCACCGGATGAACGATGTGCCAGTGATGGTCGCCAACGGCATTACCTCCCTGCTGGCGCTGACGGTGATTCTGCTCAAACTGTGGCACGAGCGCCCGCTGCCTAACCCTAACCGCCGCAGGCTGGTACGCATGCCCGGAGTGATCCTTAATCCACGCATCCGCCGTCTTCGTCCGCTGAAAAACGCCCCGGAGCAGGGGAAAAAAGTCAGCTAACCAGGTGGCGTTTATCCAGCTTCTGCAAGCCGAGTGCCAGCAGCAGGCTGCCTGCCAGGGTAATGCCGAATATCAGCGGGATATCGATCAGCGGATGGTCGGTGTTATCCAGGTCGTGGGTGCGCATAAAGTGAATAAACAGCGCATGGAAGCCGTAAATCGGCAGTGAACAGCGGGAAATCAGGGCAAAGAACGGGTTAACGTGGTCGTTAAGGGTGTTTTTAAACAGCACCAACAGGCTGACGGTGGCGAAAAATACCGCAGGGCCGCAGTAAAGATACCAGGTATCGGCAAAAGCCCCATTGATCGCGAACTGCCGTTTGGTGCCAAAGGCAATCATCAGCACACAGGCCACAAACACCCCACCCGCCAGCCAGGAGACGCCGCGTTTTTGCGTTTCCATCATCCCAATCGCCCGGCCAAACAGGGCGTACAGCAGGTAATAAATTGTATCACCGTTGATATACAGATTGATCGGCAGCCAGTGGAAGCGCGCAATAGAGCTGTCGACGGTGTTGGGGTTAGCCAGCAGCGCTATCACCAACGTCACCACGGCCAGATAACCCGCCCGCACCGGCTTCACCTGGATCAACGGTGACAGCAGATAAATAACGATAATCGCGAAGAAGAACCACAGGTGATAGAACACCGGCTTTTGCAGCAGATGCTTCACAGACATCGCTTCATTTATCGGTGTCAGCAGCGTGATGTAGATCAACGCCACCGTGCTGTAGAACAGCAGGCACAGCACGATGCGCAGGAAATGCCGCCCCTGGGCGCTGCGTTCGCCAAAGAACAGATAACCAGAAATCATAAAGAAGATCGGCACGCAGACGCGTGAAGCCGAATTAAGCAGGTTGGAGAGATCCCAGCTGTGCTCACCCACCGACATCCCGGTGGTCACATACCAGGTGGTGGTGTGGATCATAATCACCATCAGGCAGGCAACTGCGCGTAAATTCTCTATCCATCCAATCTTTTGCGACATTTCATCCTCTGTTCCCGGCAAAATCTGCATTAATGCGAGAAAGAGGGTAGCCAGGTCGCTGCGCTTCAACAACCGGAGAGGGGAAAAATAGGACCAGGATGAAGGGATTATGTGGTGGAGGCGACAAAAATTCCTGAATCCCCCCTCACGGCATTTTGGTAATAGGTACGGTCAAAGGGTATACTGACGCCCACTTTTTATCACCACTCGTATCGCGTGCGAATCCAAATGCAAAAGTTTGATACCAAGACCTTTCAGGGGCTGATCCTGACCTTACAGGATTACTGGGCACGCCAGGGCTGCACCATCATCCAACCTCTGGATATGGAAGTGGGCGCTGGTACTTCTCACCCAATGACCTGCCTGCGTGCGCTGGGTCCGGAGCCGACGGCCGTTGCCTATGTGCAGCCTTCACGTCGCCCGACCGATGGCCGCTACGGTGAGAACCCGAACCGACTTCAGCACTATTACCAGTTCCAGGTGATCATCAAACCTTCACCCGACAATATTCAGGAGCTGTACCTCGGCTCCCTGAAAGAGCTGGGCATGGACCCAACCATCCACGACATCCGCTTTGTGGAAGATAACTGGGAAAACCCAACGCTGGGTGCCTGGGGTCTGGGCTGGGAAGTGTGGCTGAACGGTATGGAAGTGACGCAGTTCACCTACTTCCAGCAGGTTGGCGGCCTGGAATGTAAACCGGTTACCGGTGAGATCACCTACGGTCTTGAGCGCCTGGCGATGTACATCCAGGGCGTGGACAGCGTTTACGATCTGGTCTGGAGCGACGGTCCGTTGGGGAAAACCACCTACGGCGATGTGTTCCACCAGAACGAAGTGGAGCAGTCCACCTATAACTTCGAATACGCTGACGTCGACTTCCTGTTTACCTGCTTCGAGCAGTACGAGAAGGAAGCGCAGAGCCTGCTGGCGTTGGAAAAACCCCTGCCGCTGCCTGCCTACGAACGTATTCTGAAAGCCGCACACAGCTTTAACCTGCTGGATGCGCGTAAAGCGATCTCCGTCACCGAGCGTCAGCGCTATATTCTGCGCATCCGCACCCTGACGAAAGCCGTGGCTGAAGCTTACTATGCCTCCCGCGAGGCACTGGGCTTCCCGATGTGCAATAACAAGAAATAAGAGGCAGCCATGACTGAAAAAACCTTCCTGGTGGAGATCGGCACCGAAGAGCTGCCACCAAAAGCACTGCGCAGCCTGGCAGAATCCTTTGCCGCCAATTTTACCGCTGAACTGGATGCCGCTGGCCTGGCCCACGGCGAAGTCAGCTGGTTTGCCGCGCCGCGCCGTCTGGCACTGAAAGTGGCGAATCTGGCCGCTGCGCAGCCCGATCGCGAAGTGGAAAAACGTGGCCCGGCCATTCAGGCCGCTTTTGATGCCAATGGCGTCCCGAGCAAAGCCGCTGAAGGCTGGGCACGTGGCTGCGGCATCACCGTTGATCAGGCCGAGCGTCTGAGCACCGATAAAGGTGAATGGCTGCTGTATCGCGCTCAGGTCACTGGCGAAAGTGCCCAGGCCCTGCTGCCCGCGATGATCGCCACCTCCCTGGCGAAGCTGCCGATCCCGAAACTGATGCGCTGGGGCGCGTCCGAGGTGCAGTTCGTGCGCCCGGTGCATACCGTCACGCTGCTGTTGGGTGATGAGCTGATCCCGGCAAAAATTCTGGGTATCGACTCTGCACGTATCATTCGCGGTCACCGCTTTATGGGCGAGCCTGAGTTCACCATTGATAACGCTGACCAGTATCCGCAGATCCTGCTGGAGCGCGGCAAGGTGCAGGCGGATTACGCCGTGCGTAAAGCCACCATCAAAGCCGATGCTGAAGCCGCTGCGGCAAAAATTGGCGGCATTGCCGATCTGAGCGACAGTCTGCTGGAAGAAGTCACTTCCCTGGTCGAGTGGCCGGTGGTGTTGACGGCGAAGTTTGAAGAGAAGTTCCTCGCGGTACCGGCAGAAGCGCTGGTCTACACCATGAAGGGCGATCAGAAGTACTTCCCGGTGTACGACAACGCGGGCAAGCTGCTGCCGAACTTTATCTTCGTGACCAATATCGAATCGAAAGATCCGCAGCAGATTATCTCCGGTAACGAGAAAGTGGTGCGTCCACGTCTCGCTGACGCCGAGTTCTTCTTTAACAGCGACCGTAAACGTCGCCTGGAAGATAACCTGCCGCGTCTGGAAACCGTGCTGTTCCAGAAAGAGCTGGGATCGCTGCGTGATAAAACCGACCGCATTCAGGCGCTGGCAGGCTGGATTGCTGCGCAGATCGGTGCGGATGTTAATCACGCGACCCGTGCAGGCCTGCTGTCCAAGTGCGACCTGATGACCAATATGGTGTTTGAGTTCACCGACACCCAGGGTGTGATGGGGATGCACTACGCGCGTCATGATGGCGAAGCCGAAGACGTGGCCGTGGCGCTGAACGAGCAGTATCAGCCGCGCTTTGCCGGCGATCAGCTGCCGTCCAACCCGGTTGCCTGTGCGCTGGCTATCGCTGACAAGATGGATACCCTGGCGGGTATCTTCGGTATTGGTCAGCATCCGAAAGGCGATAAAGACCCGTTTGCTCTGCGTCGTGCTGCGCTGGGCGTGCTGCGTATCATCGTTGAGAAGAACCTGCCGCTCGATCTGCAAACCCTGACAGAAGAAGCCGTGCGCCTGTATGGCAGCAAGCTGTCTAACGCTAAAGCAGTGGATGAAGTGATCGACTTTATGCTGGGTCGCTTCCGTACCTGGTACCAGGAAGAAGGCCACAGCGTCGATACCATTCAGGCGGTACTGGCACGTCGTCCAACGCGTCCGGCCGACTTCGATGCGCGTATGAAGGCAGTATCTCACTTCCGTACGCTGGAGCAGGCAGCCAGCCTGGCAGGTGCCAACAAGCGCGTCTCCAACATTCTCGCTAAAGCGACTGAACCGCTGAACGACAGCGTGCAGGCGTCACTGCTGAAAGAGAATGAAGAGATCAAGCTGGCGACCTACGTGTCGGCGCTGAGCAGCAAACTGCAGCCGTTCTTCGCGGAAGGACGCTACCAGGATGCTCTGATTGAGCTGGCACAGCTGCGTGAAGCGGTGGACAACTTCTTTGACAAGGTGATGGTCAATGCCGAAGAGAAAGAAGTGCGTATCAACCGTCTGACGCTGCTGGCGAAACTGCGCGAGCTGTTCCTGCAGGTAGCGGATATCTCTCTGCTGCAGTAATGTGATGCTGTTAAGGGCGGACCGAAACAGGTGTCCGCCCCTACGGGATCCAGGTTGCTCCGAACCGTAGGGGCGACCATTTTTTCCGGTCGCCCCGTGCCGATAGTTTGCACCCGCCGTATTTTTCGCTCGTCGACATCCCGCTTTACAATTCCGCCTTGCCCTCCTCCCCCCATTTCCTTACCCTGTGCGGTTTTCGCCAACCAGGTTGAGACATCATGCAATCCTATGGATTCGCTGCCAAAGCAGCAAACACCCCGCTGGAACCCTTCGAATTTACCCGCCGAGAACTCCAGGCTAACGATATCCACATCGATATCCACTACTGTGGTGTCTGCCATTCCGACCTGCATATGGCGCGTAACGAATGGGGCGTCAGCCAGTTCCCGCTGGTGCCAGGCCACGAAATCGTTGGCCGCGTGGTCAGCACCGGCAGCGCGGTCAGCGCGTTTAAAGCCGGGGATCTGGTCGGCGTTGGCGTGATGGTCGACTCCTGCGGCCACTGCGCCCAGTGCCACGAGGGTGAAGAGCAGTACTGCGAAGAAGGCTTCACCGCGACCTACAACAGCGACGAGAAAGTGATCGGCGGCAAAACCTTTGGGGGTTACTCCGACAGCATCGTGGTCGACAGCAAGTTTGTGGTGGCCGTGCCGGAAAATCTGGAACTCAGCGCCGTGGCCCCCCTGCTGTGCGCGGGCGTCACCACCTGGTCACCGCTCAAGCACTGGAACATTCAGGCAGGCCAGCGCGTCGGCGTCATTGGCCTGGGTGGCCTCGGCCATATGGCGGTGAAACTGGCTGCTGCGCTGGGCGCGGAAGTGGTTCTGTTTACCACCTCCCCTGCCAAAGGGGCCGATGCACTGCGCCTCGGCGCCAGCCAGGTTGTGGTTTCGAAAGATGCGGAGCAAATGGCCGGGGTGAAAAACAGCCTGGATATGATCCTGGACTGCGTTGCCGCCCCGCACGATCTTGACCCGTACCTCAGCGCGCTGAAAACCAATGGTCATCTGGTGCTGGTCGGTATTCCTGACTCACCGCACACGTCGCCGGACGTTACGCCTATCGTTTTCAAACGCCTGAGCATTTCCGGGACCTCTATCGGCAGCATCAAAGAGACGCAGGAGATGCTGGATTTCTGTGGTCAGCACAATATCGTGTCCGATGTGGAAGTGATTCGTCTCGATGAGGTTGAGCAGGCATTTGAACGGATGCTGAAAGGGGATGTGAAGTACCGCTTTGTGATTGATATGAAAGCCGGAAAATAGTCATTACCCTAAAAACAAGAACCCGCCTGATGGCGGGTTTTTTCGGTCAGTCCAGCAGCTGTCTGCTGAGACATGGATTCGAGTGTATCAACTGCATTAATTTTTGCGCACTGCCTGAGGGTTTGGTTTTTTTGGCTTCCCAGTTTTTCACTGAAGAAACACTGACACCTAACGCCTGAGCAAATTCATCAATCTGCATGCCGGTAATTTCCCGAACTCGCTTTGGCTCGGGCTGCGCCACATCACTCTTCAGGGCCGGAATGACATGCATCATAGGGCGGGTCATAACAATCTGCTCCAGACTGGAAAGCAGTTCGGACATGGGATCTTTAGTCTCCATAAGCACTCCTCGAAAACTCACTAAACGTGAACAACCAGAGGGAAAGAACCTTAAATCCAGGTTCTCAATGCTGGCATACATCAGCCACTGGGACGCTTTTTGGGGCAGCACAGGGAAACGCCAGGATCATAAGTATGAGATCATTTTGCGAGATCGGGATCATATTTTTTGTTTATTTTTCGATCTTGCTTTGCAACCTGCCTCACAAATGCCACGCAAAAATAAGTTACACAGACATCGCTATCCATCAAAAGTGATTTCGACTATTCTTTACCCAACATTTGTAGTTTGAATAAAACCGATAAGTATTTGTTAACAGGAGTTAATTTCTTATGATGACAGGATCATCACGCATCTTGACGCGTCTGCTGGTGCCCGTTATGGCGCTGTTTATGGTGTTACAACTCACTGGCTGTGGCGATAACGAAGCCGATCAACGTAAAGCGTTTATCGATTTCCTGCAAAACACCGTTATGCGCAGCGGCGAACATCTGCCCAGCCTGAGTGAAGATCAGAAGCAGAAATTTGGTCCCTTCGTCAGCGATTACGCGATTCTTTATGGTTTTTCTCAGCAGGTAAATCGTGCCGTGGATTCCGGGCTGAAACCGGTGGTTGATGAGCTTTCAGCCATCCACACTCCGCAGGATTACCTGACACGCCGTGATGCCCTGCGCCAGGTGAGCGGTTCTCTTGGGGTACTGACCCAGCAGATTCAGTCCGCGAAAATGCAGGCCGACAGCAGCAAGGCGGCACTGAAACAGCCGGAAGATTTAAAAACCGTGTACGACAATGTGTTTAACAAAGTGGTCACTCAACCTGCTGCAACACTGGCACCGCTGCTGCCCGCGTTACAAACCCTGAGCCAGGATGCGGTACAGACCGGTGACTTCCTGCAACAGCAGGGCGCAAACGTCAGTTTTAACGGTTCTGCGATCCAGTTCCCGACCCAGCCTCAGGCCACGCAGTACAATACGCTGATGAGCAATCTGAGCACCAATGCCCAGGCGTTGACCCAGGCGCAAGCCGCGCTGAAGGGCAATTTCCAGTAAATTCTGCATCAGAGCTGACAATCGTCAGCTCTGATGTTCCTTCCCCTCTCACCTGTCACTTTCTTACATAAGACTCATCTCATGTTTCGACGGGCAGAAGAAGTGTGATCGCACGCATTCAGCCCTCAAATAATTTGTGATCAACATCACAAATCAAAAACAAACAAACAACATACATTTGTGATACACATCACATCACGCGGTTGTTATTGTTTAAATATTCGCCACCGTCCTTTTCATACACTCCTTAAATGTGATCGTTATCACTAAAACAACCCATGCACCCCACCTAACATAGTGATCTACATCACACTTATCCCGACAGCTACGCAGCGTCATATTCGCGTGATAGAGTCCGCCTGCATACAGTGATACTGACGGCTTCCCACTGTCGGGTCTAAAACAAAAATTCAACGCGCTCTCTTATTTGGCGGCGCGTACCAATAAGGGGTGTTTTTTATGTCCTCATCAGATATCAAGATCAAGGTTCAGAACTTTGGTCGCTTTCTGAGCAACATGGTAATGCCAAACATCGGGGCGTTTATCGCCTGGGGTATTATCACCGCACTGTTTATTCCTACCGGATGGCTGCCAAACGAAACACTGGCGAAACTGGTTGGCCCAATGATTACCTACCTGTTGCCACTGCTGATCGGCTTTACAGGGGGTCGTCTGGTCGGCGGCGATCGCGGCGGTGTGGTAGGTGCTATTACCACCATGGGCGTGATTGTGGGTGCGGACATGCCAATGTTCCTCGGTTCAATGATTGCAGGTCCTCTGGGCGGCTGGGCGATTAAAACCTTCGACCGCCAGGTTGACGGTAAAATCAAAAGCGGCTTTGAAATGCTGGTGAACAACTTCTCTGCCGGTATCATCGGCATGCTGTTGGCTATCCTCGCATTCCTGGCAATTGGTCCACTGGTAGAAGGTCTGTCCCATATTCTCGCCGCAGGCGTGAATCTGATGGTGCAGAACAACCTGCTGCCACTGACCTCGATCTTCGTGGAACCGGCAAAAATTCTGTTCCTGAATAACGCCATTAACCACGGTATCTTCTCGCCACTGGGTATCCAGCAGGCCAGCGAAGCCGGTAAGTCGATCTTCTTCCTGATCGAAGCGAACCCGGGCCCAGGTATGGGCGTACTGATGGCCTATATGTTCTTTGGCCGTGGTAATGCCAAGCAGTCTGCCGGTGGCGCTGCCATTATCCACTTCCTCGGTGGTATCCACGAAATCTACTTCCCGTATGTGCTGATGAACCCACGCCTGATTCTGGCGGTGATCCTCGGGGGTATGACCGGTGTATTCACCCTGACTCTGCTGAACGGCGGCCTGGTGTCTCCGGCTTCACCGGGTTCCATCCTGGCGGTGCTGGCAATGACGCCAAAAGGGGCTTACTTCGCGAACATCGCCGCGATCTTTGCCGCCTTTGCTGTCTCCTTCGTGGTTTCTGCCATTCTGCTGAAAACCAGCAAAGTGAAAGAAGATGACGACATCGAAGCCGCATCACGTCGCGTACAGGAAATGAAAGCCCAGTCTAAAGGCCAGTCAACTGCCCCTGCTGGCGGTGCTGATGGCCTGCATAGCGATCTGAGCCACGTCCGTAAAATCATCGTTGCATGCGATGCGGGTATGGGTTCCAGCGCCATGGGTGCCGGTGTGCTGCGTAAGAAAGTGAACGATGCAGGGCTGACCAACATCTCCGTGACCAACACCGCGATTAACAGTCTGCCGGGCGATGTCGACCTGGTGATTACTCACCGCGATCTGACCGAACGAGCGATGCGCCAGGCGCCTCATGCCCAGCACATCTCGCTGACCAACTTCCTCGACAGCGGCCTGTATAACGACCTGACAGCACGCCTGGTGGAAGCCGGGCGCAGCGCGGGTCACCGTGAGAAAGTGAGCACCACGCTGAGCGACAGCTTTGACGAAGGCCAGGATCACCTGTTCAAACTGAGCGCCAGCAATGTGTTCCTGGGTAACCATGCGGACAATAAAGAGCAGGCCATTCGCTTTGCCGGTGAGCAGTTGGTGAAAGGCGGCTACGTTGAGCCGGAATACGTTGCCGCAATGCTGGAACGTGAAAAGCTGACACCGACTTACCTCGGTGAATCCATCGCCGTGCCGCACGGCACCGTGGAAGCAAAAGACCGTGTGCTGAAAACTGGCGTGGTCTTCTGTCAGTACCCGGCAGGGGTTCACTTCGGCGAAGAGCCGGATGATATCGCGCGTCTGGTGATTGGTATCGCAGCACGTAATAACGAGCACATTCAGGTTATTACCAGCCTGACTAATGCGCTGGATGATGACAGCGTGATCGCCCGTCTGGCGACCACGACCAGTGTGCAGGAAGTTCTCGACCTCCTGTCCGGTAAAACCAGCGCGTAAGCGGGTTTCATCATCACACCTCTGTGTAGGGCTGGGCATGCCCGGCCCTTTTTTGGTTTGGGCATGTCCAACCTTTACATCTTTGATACGGGAATAATTATGAAAGCATTACATTTTGGCGCCGGAAATATCGGCCGTGGCTTTATCGGTAAACTGCTGGCTGATGCTGGCATTCAGCTCACTTTCGCAGACGTTAATCAGGTGGTGCTGGATGCCCTGAACGCGCGCGGCGAGTACCCGGTGCATGTGGTGGGTGAGCAGGCGCAGGTTGAGATTGTTAAAGGTGTGAACGCCGTTAACAGTACCAGCGATGATATTATTGCGCTGGTAGCAGAGGTTGATATCGTTACCACGGCGGTTGGTCCACAGATCCTTGAGCGCATTGCCGCCAGCATTGCCAAAGGGTTGGCCAAACGCAGTGATAGCGCTAATACCCGTCCGCTGAACATTATTGCCTGCGAGAATATGGTGCGCGGCACCACACAGTTGAAAGGCCACGTGCTGAAAGCACTGCCTGAGCAGTATCACGCCTGGGTCGAAGCACATGTAGGCTTCGTCGACTCTGCCGTTGACCGCATTGTGCCGCCTTCTGAAGCCGGCAGCAGCGATCCGCTGGAAGTGACGGTAGAAACCTTCAGCGAGTGGATCGTCGACCAGACGCAGTTCAAAGGCGACCTGCCTGCCATCCCCGGCATGGAGTTGACCGATAATCTGATGGCATTCGTCGAGCGCAAGCTGTTCACCCTCAATACCGGCCACGCCATTACCGCCTATCTTGGGCAGCTGGCAGGTCATCAAACCATTCGCGAAGCCATTCTCGATGAAAAAGTGCGTGCTGTCGTGCAGGGCGCAATGGAAGAGAGCGGCGCAGTGCTGATTAAACGTTATGATTTTGACGCGGTAAAACACGCGGCCTACATCCAGAAAATCCTTGGCCGTTTTGAAAACCCGTATCTGAAAGATGACGTTGAGCGTGTGGGCCGCCAGCCGCTGCGTAAATTGAGCGCAGGCGATCGCCTGATCAAACCAACACTGGGCACACTGGAGTACCAGCTACCGCATGACAACCTGGTCACCGGGATTGCCGCCGCACTGCATTACCGCAGCGAGCAAGATCCACAGGCGCAGGAACTGGCTGCCCTGCTGGCAAGCCAGGATGTCGCGACGACGCTGGCACAAATTTCCGGTCTGGATATCGACAGCGATGTGGTCAAGGCGGTAGTGAAGGCCTGGAACGCTATGGCATAATGTCGGCGCAAGCGCTCCTCACGGACGAACAATCAGGGCACAGCACTGCTGCTGTGCCCGCGCAGATGTTATTAGGCCATATGAATGATATGCAGGCACTCATGGAACAACCTCAGGCTTTTGAAAACCGGGTGCTCGAACGCCTTAATGCCGGACGATCGGTAAGAAGCTTTCTTATCGCCACTGTTGAACTGCTGGCAGAAGCGGTGAACATACTGGTGATACAGGTGTTCCGTAAGGATGATTATGCCGTCAAATACGCTGTGGAACCGCTGCTACTGGGCGATGGCCCGCTGGGTGAACTGTCGGTACGCCTGAAGCTGATCTACGGCCTTGGCATGATTAACCGTAGCGAGTACGAAGACTGCGAACTGCTTATGGCATTGCGCGAAGAGTTGAATTATGACGGTAGCGAATATCGTTTCACTGATGACGAAATTCTCGGGCCATTTGGCGAGCTTCACTGCGTTAGTGGCCTGCCGCCATGTCCTGATTTCGCCGGCGATGATGTGGATCTGCGTGCTATGCAGCAGCAACGCTATCAGCAGGTAGTGCGCTCCACGATGGTCCTGTCACTGACCACGCTGATTTCACAAATCAGTCTCAAGCAAGCTTTCAAAAAGTAATCCGCCCTTTTCCCTCTTTGCTCCGCTTTCGTGTATCCTTTGCAGCAATGAATCAATTTAATGGTCAATCGTTATGAAAGAACAAGTACAGTCAGAAATCAAAGATCTCAGCGACAAGCTGGATGCGCTCAATCATAAAGAACCCGTTCTGCTGGCGTCTGGCGACAGCGAGAAACTCGGTGAATTATTGAAAGAAAAAGACAAATTAGAAGCAGAAATCGAGCGTCTGCGCGGTGTGCGTGCCGAAAACCTGAGCAAAGAAGCCCAGGCGTTGCAAAAACTACCGTTTAGCCGCCCCATCACCAAGAAAGAGCAGGCGAATATGGGGGCGCTGAAGAAAAGCGTTCGTGGCATTGTTGTGGTACATCCGACGACCGCACTGGGCCGTGAAATGGGTCTGAAAGAGATGACGGGTTTCGCAAAAACTGCCTTTTAAAAGCCGTGCCATCGATAAAAAAACAGGGTCCTGGCACCCTGTTTTTTTACGCTCCGATATTATTCCAATGATTTTCCCATCCCCGAAAAAAATATCACCCCGATATTAAATGTCGAAAAAAACCCATTAAATTACTCTTGCGATTCATAGGCTCGAATTAAAACATATAACAGAATTAAATATCGCAATAGGAATTTTCAATGAAGTTTGATACCGCTCAGATAATTTATTCAATATAATATACCGCAAGCGTACTATTAAGAATGCACGGAGAGACGTTTGCAAGACGTTGATAAGACGTCTCCGGTTAGGGACAACTTCAGGTATTAATCATGCGAAAGAATCACATCACCATTGTCATCCGTGACCCAAATCGCTTTTATATTAGAGGGTTAACGAATTGTCTTGCTGAAAACTTTTCCCTCCGTAACATTCACACTGATTTTACCGATTGTGCTTTTAACAGCAGGGCGAAAATGATCTTCCTGGCGGAAGAATCACTTTCCATCGCCAATATCCATTATTTAAATCGCCGGATGTCGATACGACCGCTTTGTATATTCATTATCAAAAATAGCGATAGTGCTGACGAGCAGCCCGAGGGGATAGCGCACAACATTAGCCATTACACCCCCCTCTATCGCAACCAGTCCGTTGAGAGCATGTTATCGGTGATCAATGAACAACTGGAGCAGCTCAATAGCGTGCGTAGTGCCTTTGTTCAACCGTGTTCAGTGGTTAGCCGTACGGAGACGAATCTGACAAGACGTGAAACCGAGATTCTCCGCTATCTGGCACGCGGCATCAGTAATGGTGGCGTGGCACGCTTCCTCCATATCAGCGAGAAAACCGTCAGCGCACATAAACGGAATATTATGTGCAAACTCAATATGATTCGCCCTGCTGAACTGAACTACTGGTTAATTCAGGAAGGCTGGTGTGAATCCATTCGTACTGGCGACCAATTTCATTAATCCTGGCAGGATGTGATGCAGCGCAAAAATGCGATATCCCGATACCCTATCGTGATGAATCATCATCCGTAAAGTTATTCAATTAGAGTTATTTTTATGATGGCAATTCGTAATACTTCATTGAAATTTATTATCAATATGTTCGCCGTATTGTTTATTTTCTCTCTTTCTGGCTGCCAGACAACATCGCAGAAAATGCGTGCTGCATCAGCGCAATCCGCACACACTGCAAAATACATTAAACAAAATGAGAATCTGAAAAAGTGCCAGGCTCAGCTTCAGGCGCTGAAAGTCGTCAGCCCATCAGAATACATTAGAATGCAAAATGCATTCGACAACCTGATGAACAGCGCAGCTCAATACACTGGCCTGCGAAAAAGCGTTGATGAGAATACTCAGGAAACTGTGGACTCACTTTATCACTATCGCGCAAATCAGCTTTGTGCTCACATTGCACAAACACTGATGGATAGCCTAACCAGCAAAGGTGAAGCACGTCCATGATCGGTAAATATACTATTCCCTTTGCTTTGTCAGGTGCCGCTGCCCTGGTGGTGGCATGCCTGGGTATAAGTAAATTGTACGCAGCAGAACACGAAGCGCCGGCCGTTTTGAACTTTGCTACCTCCTATCTGCAGGAGCAACAGCAGCCACCGCCCAGAGTACCTGAGCCTCCATCTTTGGCCAGGGAACCAGGAAAAACGGTCAAACCTAAGCAAAAGCCGACTTCGACAGCACCTTCCGTAGATCGCGGCCAAATGGCCGCCTTACGACGAGATATTGAGGATAAAACCCGGCAAATCGCTCAAAAAAATGGAGCAATAAACGCGCTTGAAAAGCAGATTGTTGCCCTTAAAAAAACAGCACCCGCCCCTGATACAGCCAATGAACCCCCTCATTTAATCCCTGCCGATAAGGAAGCGATGCTGGATCTGGTGAAGGATTTACGCCAGGTTTTCAGCCTCCATCCAACGCAAAACTCGCTGGTGACAAAATTAGCGCAAGCAAAAGATCAGCTTAAAGAGGTTCAGCTTGCTGAAGCCGCCCTGCGCAGCCAGCTTAAAGCGATTAACGATGGTAAGGATCGCATCGTCAGCGCGCATGAAGAGGGATTAAAACAGCAAATTGAACAGTACAACGCCAAGATAACCGAGCTGGAAGCACACCTCTCTTCCAGCCGCCAGGATATTGAGAAGATCACCGCTGAGCGCGACGGCATCGCCGCTAAAGAGCAGCAATTAGCAGCTGAAAATACCGCGGATAAACAGGCGTTTGATAAAGAAAAACAGCAGCTTCTGGACCAGATCGCCCAGGGCAGCCCGGCCGAAGCCCAGCTTGCCGCCAGCATAAAAGAGCAGCAGGCACTGCAGCAGCAAATTGAACAGCACAACGCCAAGATAACCGAGCTGGAGGCGCACCTCTCTTCCAGCCGCCAGGATATTGAGAAGATCACCGCTGAGCGCGACGGCATCGCCGCCAAAGAGCAGCAATTAGCGGCTGAAAATACCGCGGATAAACAGGCGTTTGATAAAGAAAAACAGCAACTTCTGGACCAGATTGCCCAGGGCATCCCCGCCGAAGGCCAGCTTGCCGACAGCGTGAAGCAACAGCAGGCGTTGCAGCAGCAGCTTTCCGAGGCACAGCAATTGAAAACGGCGCTGCAAGGCGATAAAGATAAGCTACAAGCACAGTTAACCGAGAGCCAGCTCATAGCGAAATCACTACAATCGAAGATGGACCTGGTGCAGTTACAGCAACCAGATCCTGTTGTCGCCGCTACCGGTACGGCACCCGAAGGAACGTCGCCAAAAGAAGGTCATCAGGACAACGATAAGAAACTCCCGGAACTTCAGGCCAGGTTAGAGGCAGCATTGGCCGAACTGGCTTCAGTAAAAAGCCAGAAAGTAGAGGTGAAAACCACCAGTCAACTGCCGGGTATCACGCCAGAACAGCTGAAGAAAAAAAGTGCTCGTGAAGGCTACGCTATTGGCATGTCTCTTGGCGATGAGATTTTGCAAATGCAGCAAGACAATAATAACTGGGGTACGGCAACAGAGAAAAATCTTGTGCTGGCCGGAATCGTTGATGCCTTTAAGGGGCAGGCAAAATTGTCTACTGATGTACTACGAGATACTTTATTGGAAGTCAGCAACCGGGAGAAAAACGATCAGGAAAAGTTAGTCACTCATTTAGATGAAACCACTAAGAAGTATTTAAATAATTTCACTAAAATGAAAAAAACGAAAAAATCACCGTCCGGATTTTGGTATAACATCAGTTATGCAGGTGATGCACCAATACCAAAGAATGCCACTCTCGATGTCGTCGTGAAGGAAAGCCTGACAAATGGCGTTGTCGTCACCGATATGGATTCTAGCAATACTATGCTAACTCAGCCGATAGCTGACTTCCCACCGATTTTCCGTGAAGCATTACAGAAATTAAAAAATCATGGTTCAATTACCATCGTCGTACCGCCAGAACTGGCATATAAGGATAAAGGTTATCCACCTAAAATCCCGCCAAATGCCACGATAATTTATGACCTAAGAATTGCTGATATGTACCCATGACATGCAGGAGTTCAATCATACGTTGGCGGGGGAAGAAATTGACATCTTGCACGATAATGGGATTAAAAAAAAGTGCATCCACTGAGAGAGTGGATGCACCATAATAAAAAATCACACCTTGAAAGAATCTGTTTTATTCCAGTACAAGCTCTTGCTATTTTCTTTCCTGGTTGAGGTGATTACACCTTCTCTCTCGAGTTTTATTAAAATATGCCTGGCATTATAAATGCTCAATTCAGACCGATCAGCAACATCTCTTGTGCTGGCAAAGACAACGGACGAACTGGTAGAATCTTTCTCTTCAAAGAAATCATGCAGTGCAGTTATTACCTTATCAACTGATGCTCGTCTTTGAATGGTTTTAGCCATTGATTCACTCATGTTTTTGCTCCTTATGATATAACCGGCTCCTGCCGAGTAAATATGTGATAAAACTAGACCCTGTAAATTCACAACGAAGCCATGATAATACGCAACCACATTAAACAAAACTTAATATCAATTATTAAATATAGCCAAAATTAAAAACCACAAAAACGCAAATTTAAAGAATAAAAGACTAGTTTAACCTCTTTTTGGTAAAACCATTAAATCAATCACCTGTAACAATTAATCTTAATATTGTATTAATAATAAAAAGTAAATGTCGGCACTTAGCAGAACACCACCCTGTGCTTACGGGGTAAACATTGACATCCCTGCTTAGGATTAAGATAATCAAAGAGTAAATAATGGAATATACTTAAAAAGTAAAAAATGGACTATTTTATTAATCAGATCATCCATTTTGACTCAATAAATGGATTACTTAAACTTATCGATAATGATAATTCAACCATACAACTTTCCAGGCCTGGTTCAAGACTTTTGACTGAACTCATTACGCATTGTGGTAAAACAATGACACGTGAAGAGTTACTTCGTTTAGTATGGGAAGAACATGGCCTTAGACCTTCAGGGAGTAATTTAAGCAACCATATCAGCCTGCTGAGAAAGACATTTTCACAGCTTGGAATGACTGAAAACATCATTATTACTATACCCAAGAAAGGGTTTCGCCTGGATGCAGAGACGACATTCACCAGGTCTGATCATCATTCTGATAATGACTCCATTACAAAAATGACAAACCCGAATGAGATTTCACCTTCTATTGTGTCTGAGTCTAACAAGTGTGCGTTAAAATCTAAAATTAAGAAAATGCGTTTAGTTTCAGCGATCGTCATCAGTCTTATTTTTATTTCTCTTATCTTAATTCGTTACTCATTCAATTCAGGAAAAGCGGATTTTATCAAAATAGGAACATGTCAGATCCTGGATTTGGCAGGGGATAAAAACAAAAACAGAGTAGAAAAACTAAAGATATTAGAGTTATTGATCAATAAAAATAAGATCGACTGTAAAAAAAGCAAAAGCACCATCTACTTTAGGTTTAACAATTTCTTTCCAAAGAAAGAGTACGAACAGAGCGCTATTTTTCTTGCTCAGTGTCATCAGAACAGAAAAAACAGGCTCACATATTGTGAGAGTTACCTTTCAGCCACTATAAAAAAACCATGAGAAATATTATTTTAACCAGCGGAGCTATCATTGTTTTAATGGTCATTTACTTCATCAGTTTCTCCTGGAAAAAGGCTGATCTAGATAAACCCCAACTGAGTATTTCATGCAAAGGGAACGTGAATTTTGATCTTGTCAGACCCACTTCCACGGTCGCAATGAAGGGGAGTATCAGCCTGACCACGTTGGGTGAAAAGCGGCTGGCCTTGGAGTTTTCGGGCCATTTGCTCACTGAACAAGGCCACTTTACCCTCAGCAGAACGCTGATGATGGACTACCTCTATCATCCGGAAAACCACATTCTGGAGCTGAACTATGCGAGCAGTCATGTCAGAGATATTGATACCGCGCCGGAGGATGTTTTCTTTCATGCCATCCTGCAAAGCCACTTGTCCATTGTGAAACTGTCCCAGTTCAGTGATAACGCACTGCTGATCTCAGATACCAACACCCCGCTGTATGTCTGTATTGCACAGTAAGAAGGCATAAAAAAAGGCTTACCCACTCACGCAGATAAGCCGTTAATTTATTCAACTACGAAGAGAATTACTTCTTCGCGTATTTCGCTTCCAGGGTAGCGAACCACGGTGCAACGAAATCGGTTGATGTGCCCCAGCCTGGGATGATTTTATTCAGGTTAGCCACATTGACCGCTCCGGTCTGGGTAGCCAGCTGTTGCTGAGAGATCGCTGATGCCGTGAACTGATACGTTGCCGGCGTAGTTTCACCGCCAATCTTGTTCGCCACCAGGCGCATATTCGTTGCACCAATCAGCTTGCTGTCGACAGCCACTGTCTGTTTCCATGGGCTGTTCTTCTCATGCATCAGTTGCAGATCCTGGTTCGACACATCGATGCTGTACAGCTTGATCTCGGTACGGCCATTTTCCTGCAAGGCTTTATACGCGCCCTGGGCAAAGGCATCCCACGAGCCCCAAATCGCGTCAATCTTACCCTTAGGGTACTTCGCCAGGATGGCACCAATTTTGTTGGCCGTATCCCCCTGCACATCGGAAGACACCGCACCAATGGACTCCAGCTGATGAATGCCCGGGTTGGCTTTCAGCACTTTCTCATAAACAACCTGACGACGTTCCATTGCCGGGAAGCCTGCGACCCAAAGCTTGACGATGTTAGCTTTCCCGTTGGTATCTTTTACCAGCTGATCGAGGGAGAGCTGTGCCAGAGAAGCATCGTCCTGCGCCGTCACGGTTACGCCATCGATCGGCTGGTTAACTGGGGTATCAAACACAGAGACTTTGATTCCAGCATCGGTGATGCGTTTAACCAGCGCGGTAGAGTAAGGATCTTTGCCGTGAGACAGGATAATCCCGTCATATTTCTGGCTGATAGCCTGATTCACAAAGTCCTGGAAGCGCGCGTCGTCACCGTTGCTGAGGAAGGTGCTGACTTTAAAGCCCAGCTTACGGCCTTCCTGAATGGCACCGGCAACAAACTGGGTGGTGTTATCGTCAGATCCGAGGTTGCGGATCACCGCAATACGCACCGGCCCTTCGTGGTTGGCGATGGCCGCCGGAACGGGGATATCTGCAGCGATGGCAGGCAATGCAGTCAGCAGGCTCAGAGCCAGCAGCGATGTCGTGATTTTTTTCATTATTATTTTACCCTGTCTGAAAAGATTACGCCTGACGGCGCTGTACGTAGGTAATGGCCAGCGCAACCGCCAGCACCAGGCCTTTAATGATGTCCATCGCGTAATAAGGCACGGACAGCATCACCAGACCATTTTGTAATACACCGAGGATCACTGCGCCGAGCAGCGTACCCAGCGCGTTGGGTTTTCCAGCACCCGCCAGCGACAGACCAATCCAGGCCGCTGCCACCGCATCCATCAGATACCCGCCACCGGCGTTCACCTGCGAGGAACCAATACGCGAAGCCAGCAAAATACCGCCAAGCCCCGCCAGCAATGCCGAAATAACATAGGCCAGCACGCGATAGCGCGTGGTACGGATACCCGACAACCTGGCGGCTTCCGGGTTACCGCCAATGGCGTACATACGGCGACCATGTTTAGTCAACGACAGCAGCAGTTGTGCCACCACCGTCACCGCCAGCATCACAATCACAATAATCGGCACCTGGCCCAGCAATGAGAACACTGCCGGGATCGTGCCTTCGGCCATATCGCCGCTTGGCAGCACCATGTTCTCGGTAATCGAACCACCGAAACTGTAGGTCATCGCCACACCCTGCACCACAAACAGGCTGGCAAGCGTGGCCAGCATGTCAGGGATTTTCAGCACCACGATCATAAAAGCATTAAACAGACCGACCAGGGTACAGAGCAGTAGCGTCAGGGCAATCGCCTGCGTCGGGCCGAATCCGTACCAGACAAACAGGGAGATCACCAGCGAGTTCGCCAACGAAGCGGTCGACCCCACGGACAGATCGAAACCGCCGATAGTCAGCGAAATCGATACGCCAATGGCAATCACCGTAACAATAGCAATTGAACGCAGGATATTGATGATATTGGTCGGTTCCAGGAAGCTGTCTGAGGCCAGACCAAAGCCCGCGATCAGCGCCACTACTGTCAGCAACATTCCCCACTTATAGAGAAAATCAAATAGCTGGTGCCGGACGGACGGTGCCGCCTTCAGGGAAATTTCTTTGCTGCTCACGCAGGCGTTCCTCCGGTGGAATAAAGTAAAAGTGTTTCTTCATCGACGTCATTTGCCGCCATTTCCGCCACAATGCGCCCGTCCCACAGTACGCAGATGCGGTCGCACAGGCCAACCAGTTCCGAAAATTCGCCCGAGGCGTAAATCACCCCTTTTCCCTGGCGGGCCAGCCCGTCGATCAGCTCGAACAGGTCGGTTTTGGCCTTAATATCCACGCCTTTGGTCGGTTCATCAAAAATCAGTACATCAGCGTTATTACGCAGCCATTTGCCAATAGCCACCTTTTGCTGATTTCCCCCGGACAAGCGACGCAGCGTCTGCTTTGGCCCGGTGGTGCGGATGCCCAGTTTGCCGATGACGTCTTCTGCCCAGCGCCACGCCTGGCGGTGACCAAACAGGCTCCAGCGTGAAAAGCTATTATCCGCCGTCACACTGAGGTTCATCACTACCGATTCTTCAATAAAGATGCCCTCTTTGCGGCGTTCTTCCGGGATCAGCGCCATGCGGTTATCTACCGCTGCATGTGGGGACGAGGGTTTCCACGGCTTACCGTGCAGTTCGCCATGCTGAACCCGGCTTTTACTGGCACCAAACAGCGCCTTACAAAGCTCCGTTTTTCCTGCGCCAGCCAGCCCGGCGATACCGAGGATCTCGCCTTTTTTCAGCGTCAGGCTGATATCTTTTAACAGGTGTTCATCATGCAACCCGGTAATGTGCAGCAGGGTTTCCTCACTGAACGGCGGACGCGATGGCGGATAAATATCATTGAGCTGATGACCCAGCATCTTCTCAACAATTTGCTCACCACTTAATCCCTGCATCGGGCCGCTTTCAATCAGTTCACCGTCACGCAGAACCGTCAGTCGATCGCAGATGGCATTCAGTTCGTGAATACGGTGGGAGATAAACACTACGCCAATACCCTGGCTTTGCAGCTGGCGAACCACGGCGAACAGCTTTTCACTTTCGTTTTGGTCGAGAGGGGCGGTTGGCTCATCCAGCACCAGAAAACGGCAGTGATGTGACAGCGCACGTGCCAGCAGGATCTGCTGTTTTTCCGCCAGCGTGCACTGTTCCACCTGGCGCTTCACGTCAATCTGCACATCTAACCGCGCCAGCAGTGCCCGCGCCTGACGGCGCATCTCGCCCCAGCGATAAAGCTGGCCACCTTCAGCCAGACGGTCGAGCATGATGTTTTCCGCCACACTCAGGCCGGCGACCAATGCCACATCCACTTCCTGTTGGACCAGGTGGATACCCAGCTGTTTTGCATCACGTGGAGAACGGATAGAGACGGGCTGACCATCCAGCAAAATCTCACCACTGTAGTGATCGTATGCGCCCGAGAGCACCGCCATCAGCGTAGATTTTCCGGCACCGTTGGCTCCGGTCAGCGCATGAATGGAGTGCCCTTCCAGAGTGATGTCGACGGATTTAAGCGCCGAAAAACCGCCAAAAGCGATGGAGATCTGGCGCATTTCAAGGCGATTTATCGCGGTCATGGGCGTGTTTTCTCAAGCTCAATAAATTAAGGGGTGCGCCGCATTTTTTAATGGATTGTCACGGCAGGCAACGATTGAAAGGGCATAAGCTAACACAAAATGTTATTAGCCATCCAGATGTCCAGACACTACAGGGGTAAGCGCTGGCATGGCGCTGATAACCAGTGGAAAAACGGGGAATATTTACCAGATGCATTGTTGTTATGCTGCACCAAAGCGGACGCGGCCAGAAGTCAGAGATAAAAAAACCGGCGAACAGGTCGCCGGTTAGGATCATCGATAACTGAGGAGATTAAGCCGCTTTGAAGTTCTCTGCTGCTACGTCCCAGTTAACCACGTCCCAGAACGCCTTGATGTAGTCAGGACGTTTGTTCTGATATTTCAGGTAGTAGGCGTGTTCCCACACATCCAGACCGATGATCGGCGTACCGGATGCGCCAGAAATGGCTTCGCCCATCAGAGGACTGTCCTGGTTAGCCGTAGAAACGACGGCCAGCTTGTCGCCTTTTTTGACCAGCCACGCCCAGCCAGAACCGAAACGGGTGGTTGCCGCTTTTTCGAATTCTGCTTTGAACGCGTCAACGCTGCCGAAATCTTTCTCGATGGCTGCTTTCAGGTCGCCGCCCAGAGAGGTGCCGGTTTTCAGACCTTTCCAGAAGAAGCTGTGGTTAGCGTGGCCGCCAGCGTTGTTACGCAGTGGGCCTTTTTTGTCCGCAGGCAGTTGATCCAGTTTAGCAATCAGCTCTTCAACGGGCAGATTAGCAAACTCAGTCCCTTCCAGCGCGGCATTCGCGTTGTTCACATAAGCCTGGTGATGCTTAGTGTGGTGAATTTCCATGGTCTGCTTGTCAAAATGCGGTTCCAGTGCGTCATACGCATAAGGCAGGGATGGCAGTGAATAACTCATGTTCATCGTCTCCATTCAGATTATGGGCGGCGCTCGCTGTTCAGCACCGCGTAAGCAGTCGGATCATTATAGTTAAATAAATGATCGGGAAAAGGGATATCAATGCCCCGATGTTGATAAGGGTATAGATGACAGCAGGCGGGACAGCGTGGTTATATCTTTTACCTGTCGTGTTACAACCAAATGATCTAAGCGATTGTTTCGTCAGCCAGGGCGAGGCATGCCTCGCCCCTACGGGCAACATAGCGGGGTCCGGCGTGCCACAACCCTACGCCGATCCCGGTTACCCCGTAGAGCCCGACCCGTTCACCCGGCAACCCCCGCAGGAGTCAGGCAGACCCGACCCATTCACCCGGCAACCCCCGCAGGAGTCAGGCAGACCCGACCCGTTCACCCGTTCACCCGGCAACCCCCGTAGGGGTCGGGCATGCCCGACCCGGGGTTAACGCCCCAGTGCCGCCAGTGATTTATCCAGCGCACCTACCAGCCAGTCGATATCGCTTTCCTGGAACGCCAACGGCGGGCGTAATTTCAGAACGTTCCCATACGGTCCTGCCACTGAAGTGAGCACGTGGTTATCACGCAACATCTCGGTGACATCCAACGCCAACTGTTTATCCGGCGTTTTGCTGGCTTTGTCTTTCACCAGCTCAAAGCCGATAAACAGACCCGCACCGCGCACATCTCCCACGCACTCATACTTATCCTTCAACGTGGAGAGTTCCGCCAGCAGTTTCGCCCCCACCACGCGACTGTGCTCCTGCAATCCTTCTTCTTTGATCACTTTCAGCACTGCCTGCGCCGCGGCCATCGCCACCGGGTTGCCACCAAAGGTATTGAAATAAGGTATCTCATCGCTGAACGCGGCCAGCACATCGCTTTTCGCCAACAGGCCAGACACCGGGATCCCATTACCCATCGGCTTGCCGGTGGTGATCACATCGGGCACCACATCGTGACGGGCAAAGCCCCAGAATGCCTCACCGGTACGGGCAAAACCGGGCTGCACTTCATCAGCAATAAAGATGCCGCCGTTTTTGTGCACCACGTCTATCGCCTGCTTCAGGAAGCCTTTTGGCCCCGGCAGCACGCCGTCGGAAGAGAAGATGGAATCCGCGAGGAAACCGGCAAATTTAATGCCGTGCGCCGCCATATCATCGATCTGTTTTTGAATTTCGCCGGCAAACCAGGCACCGAGGTCCGGGGCATCCACACGGTAGCGATCCGGCGGCAGCACCAGACGGGTCGTTGCGGCCAGCGGCTGACCGCTGCCGAGCGCCGGAGAAACACCGGAAGTGAGGTCGCTGGTTCCATGATAAGACTCCTGAGTGACGATAATCCCGGTGCCGCCGCTGTAAGCACGCGCCACGCGAATCGCCAGGTCATTGGCCTCGGAGCCAGTGCACATATACATGGCGCGGTCGATTTCCACAGGTGCCGTCGCCAGCAGCTGCTCGGAGTAGTCCAGGATGGCTTCATGCAGATAACGAGTGTGGGTGTTCAGCTGGTTCATCTGCTGATACACCGCATCAATCACCGCCGGGTGACAATGGCCGATGCTGGCGACGTTGTTGTACACATCCAGGTATTTATCCCCGGCGGCATCCCACAGATACTGCCCTTTCCCGCGGACCAGATGCACCGGCTTACGGTAAAACAGGCGGTAAGACTCACCCAGCACCTTGCTGCGCTTGTCGGTCAGCTTACGCACATCCGCATCCAGGCCGTCGGCATGCTCGGCGCGGAAACTGTTGGTATCCATGATGGTTGAACGTGTGGCCATAATCACTCCCGTTGCAAAATTGAGGTTTGCCTGGTGACAGGCAGTCAGCAGTGTCTGACCTTTATCATGGCAACTTTTACGTCAAATGCAACAAAATACACAAATGCAATAAAATACACATGCAGAGCGCAGCATTGTCGGTTAGGCTATGTCGGTGAGTTATCGTCAGGAAATCAGACCTATGCTGCAGGAAACACGCTTACATCGCATCCGGGCGCTACTGAACACCCTCAACCAGGTGAGTACCGAACGGATCATTAAAGAGCTGGGGGTTTCGCGTGAAACTGCCCGCCGGGACATTATTGAACTGGAAGCGCAGGGGCTGGCGAAACGGGTCCACGGCGGCCTGGTGGCGCTGAATGCCACACCGGAACCACCGCTGACAGTACGCAGTTCCGTGATGGCGAAAGAGAAACGCGCTATCGCACGCGCGGCCGCACAGCTGTTGCAACCCGGTCAGACCGTGTTTCTGGATGCCGGAAGCACCACGACCATGCTGGCCGAAGAGTTGCGCTCAATGTCCGGGCTGACCATTATCACCAACAGCCTGAACGCAGCTCTCAAACTCTGTGCCGCAGAAGAACATGAAACGCTGAATAATCAGGTGATCCTGCTGGGTGGCAATATGCTGGCCGGGGCGCAGGAGACGCGCGGGGAACTGACCGTGGGTGAGATCTATCGCTTTCGCGCTGACGTCGCGGTGCTCTCCCCGGTCGGGCTGGACGCCAAACACGGCGCCAGTAGTTTTCAGCCACACGAAGCGGCCATTGCACGCGCCATGGCGCGGCAAGCCGGGCGGCTGATTTTGCTGGCCGATCACAGCAAACTTGGCCTGAACAGCCGCATGAATTATGCCAGCATTGAGCAGGTCAGCGCGCTGGTCACCGACAGCAGCGCGGCCACCCTGCCTGCGTTCTCCGCCTTACAGCAGGTGCTGCCGCAGGTGGTTCTGGCTTAAATTAGCCGCTGCGGATGCGTATAGACCGTTGCCCGCCCCGGTTTACTGAAGCCCACCAGCGTCAGATTACAGCGCTGCGCCACCTCCACCGCCAGCTGCGTCGCGGCTGAGACGGCAAACAGGATCTCCACGCCGCACATCGCGGATTTCTGCACCATTTCATAGCTGGCGCGGCTGGACACCAGCACCGCGCCCGCAGCCGGAGGCACTTTACTGCGCATCCCCAGCAGTTTATCCAGTGCCACATGACGGCCGACATCTTCACAGCCGAGGCTCAGTTCTCCCGTGGGTGTCACCCAGGCCGCAGCGTGGGTACAACCCGTCAGCTGGCCGACCGGTTGAAAATCCTTTAGCTGATGCAGTGCATGATCAAGGTATTGAAAATCAAAATCTTGCGTAAACGGCAGCGGCTGTACTGGCTTGCCGATCTCGGCCAGTTGCTCCACGCCGCAGACACCACAACCGGTGCGCCCGGCCATCGCCCGTCGCTGCTCTTTTAAGGCAGCAAAGCGGCGGCTGGACAGTTCAACCTGCACTTCAATCCCCTGACAAACCGGCACGACGTCAATACCAAAAATATCGGCCGGGGAGGCAATAATGCCCTCTGACAGGGAAAAACCAACGGCAAATGCCGCGAGATCTTTCGGCGTCGCCATCATCACCACATGCGAGATGCCGTTGTAGACCAGTGCAACGGGCACCTCTTCTGCCAGCCAGTCCGGCTGCGCCTGCTGTAGCGCATCGCGCTGCCAGACCGAAATCTGACGTATGCCTGAGTCTGGTGGCAAACATCCCTCTTTTTTGTGCTGTTCTTCGCTCACTGAAATCCACTCCGCTCATAAACCACAACAATATTGTGGTATTATTTCACACTGTACACGCTAAAAAACCACCTGCGCTTATTGTGAACCACTCACCCGGGTGCAGCAAAATTAATGACCAATGTCGAACCAGGAATGACGCCATGAAAGTCAGCAGAAGACGATTTTTTAAAATTTGTGCGGGAGGAATGGCAGGCACGACTGCCGCCGTCCTCGGCTTTACGCCGACCGCCGCGCTGGCAGAAAGCCGCCAGTACAAATTGTTGCGTTCCCGTGAAACCCGTAATACCTGTACCTACTGCTCGGTGGGCTGTGGCCTGCTGATGTACAGCATGGGTGACGGTGCGAAAAACGTGAAAGAGCGTATTTTCCATATAGAAGGTGACCCGGACCATCCGGTCAGTCGTGGTGCGTTGTGCCCGAAAGGTGCCGGATTACTCGACTTTATTCAGAGTGAAAGCCGCCTGCAATACCCGGAATATCGCGCTGCCGGTTCCGATAAATGGCAGCGCATCAGCTGGGATGATGCCTTTAGCCGTATCGCCAGGCTGATGAAAGATGACCGCGATGCCAATTTCATCACCCGCAATAAAGACGGCGTCACCGTCAACCGCTGGCTCAGTACTGGCATGCTGTGCGCTTCGGCCTCCAGCAATGAAACCGGTTATTTAACCCAGAAAATGACCCGTTCGCTCGGCATGCTTGCCGTCGACAACCAGGCGCGCGTGTGACACGGACCTACGGTAGCAAGTCTTGCTCCAACGTTCGGTCGCGGTGCGATGACCAATCACTGGGTCGACATCCGCAATGCGAATCTGATTATTGTTATGGGTGGCAATGCCGCTGAAGCGCATCCGGTAGGATTCCGCTGGGCGATGGAAGCCAAAATCCATAACAACGCCAAACTGATCGTTATCGATCCGCGCTTTACGCGTACGGCATCGGTGGCTGATTTCTATACGCCTATTCGTTCCGGCACCGACATTACCTTCCTGTCGGGGGTGCTGCACTATCTGATCGAACACGATACCATCCAACATCAATATGTTGCGGCGTACACCAACGCCAGCCTCATCGTGCGCGATGATTTCAGCTTCGACGACGGCCTGTTCAGCGGCTATGACCCGGAAACCCGCAGCTATGACAAAACCAGCTGGCACTATGCGCTGGATGAGCAGGGCTTTGCGCAGCGTGATACAACGCTGACCCATCCGCGCTGCGTCTGGAACCTGCTGAAAACCCACGTCAGCCGCTATACACCGAAAGTAGTGGAAAACATATGCGGTACTCCGCAGAAAGACTTCCTGCACATTTGTGAACTACTGGCCGCCACCAGCGCGGCGGACCGCACCGCCACGTTCCTGTATGCACTGGGCTGGACGCAGCACTCCGTCGGTGCACAAAACATCCGCACGATGGCGATGATCCAGCTGCTGCTGGGCAACATGGGAATGGCAGGCGGCGGCATTAACGCCCTACGCGGCCACTCCAATATTCAGGGACTGACCGATCTCGGCCTGCTTTCCCAGAGCCTGCCCGGCTATATGACGCTGCCTTCAGACAAACAGCCCGATCTGGATCATTACCTTGCCGCCAACACGCCAAAAGCGCTGCTGCCCGGCCAGGTCAACTACTGGAGCAACTATCCGAAGTTCTTTATCAGCATGATGAAAGCGTTCTACGGCGATAAGGCCCAGCAAGAAAATCAGTGGGGGTTTGACTGGCTGCCGAAGTGGGATAAGGGCTACGACGTGTTGCAGTATTTCGAGATGATGCATCGCGGCGAGGTTAACGGCTATATCTGTCAGGGCTTTAACCCGCTGGCGTCCTTCCCGCATAAACAGAAGGTGGCATCGTCACTGGCAAAACTGAAGTTCCTGGTGACCATCGATCCGCTCACCACCGAAACCGCCAGCTTCTGGGAAAATCACGGCGAGTTTAACCACACCGACCCCGCGGAGATTGGCACGGAAGTGTTCCGCCTGCCGTCCACCTGCTTTGCCGAAGAGAACGGGTCGATTGTGAACTCGGCGCGCTGGTTACAGTGGCACTGGAAAGGGGCAGACGGGCCGGGAGAAGCGCGCAACGACGGTGAGATCCTCGCGGGAATCTATCTACGCCTGCGCCAGCTTTACGCAGAAGAAGGGGGCGCGCTGCCTGAGGCCGTCCTCAACATGAGCTGGGACTATCAGACCCCTGATTCCCCGGCGTCGGAGGAAGTGGCGCAGGAAAGCAATGGCCGTGCACTGAACGACCTGCTGGACGACAAAGGCAATGTGCTGGTGAAAAAAGGTCAGCAGCTTAGTAGCTTTGCCCAGCTACGCAGCGACGGAAGTACCGCCAGCGGCTGTTGGATCTTCGCCGGAAGCTGGACGCCGGAAGGTAACCAGATGGCACGCCGCGATAACAGTGACCCTTCCGGGTTGGGCAATACCCCCGCCTGGAGCTGGGCATGGCCGCTTAATCGCCGCATCCTTTACAACCGTGCATCTGCCGATCCGCAGGGCAAACCCTGGGACCCGAAACGCCAGCTGCTGCACTGGGACGGCGCTAAATGGGTCGGGCAGGACATTGCCGATTACAGCACTGCACCACCGGGCAGCGATACCGGGCCATTTATCATGCAGCCGGAGGGAATGGGACGACTGTTTGCGCTGGATAAAATGGCGGAAGGACCGTTCCCCGAGCACTACGAGCCGTTTGAAACACCGATTGGCACCAACCCGCTGCATCCGGCGGTCGTCTCCAACCCGGCGGCCCGCGTGTTCCCGGGCGATCTCAACAATATGGGCAAGGCCATGCAGTTCCCGTATGTCGGCACCACCTACCGTCTCACCGAGCATTTCCATTACTGGACGAAACATGCGCGGCTTAACGCCATCGCGCAGCCGGAGCAATTTATCGAAATCGGCGAAACGCTGGCAGGCAAGCTGGGCATACGGCACGGTGATCGGGTCAAAGTCAGTTCGCAGCGCGGCTACCTCAAAGCCAAAGCGGTGGTCACCAAACGCCTGCGCACCCTGACCATTGACGGTAAACAGGTCGATACCATCGGTATTCCGATTCACTGGGGCTTTTTGGGCGTGGCAAAGAAAGGCTTCCTCGCCAATACCCTGACGCCGTTTGTCGGTGATGCCAATACGCAAACGCCAGAGTTCAAGGCGTTCCTGGTCAATGTGGAGAAGGTGTAAACGATGGCTTATCAATCACAGGATATCATTCGCCGTTCGGCAACGAACGACCTGACGCCTCCCCCGCAGGCGCGTGACCACCAGCAGGAGGTGGCCAAGCTGATTGACGTCACCACCTGCATTGGCTGCAAAGCCTGCCAGGTGGCCTGTTCCGAATGGAACGACCTGCGCGATGAGGTCGGCAGTAACGTCGGGGTGTATGACAACCCCGCCGATCTGAGCGCCCAATCCTGGACGGTGATGCGTTTTTCCGAAGTGGAGGAGAACGGTCGGCTGGAGTGGCTGATCCGTAAAGATGGATGCATGCACTGCGCGGACCCGGGCTGCCTGAAAGCCTGTCCGTCGGAAGGGGCAATCATTCAGTACGCTAACGGCATCGTCGACTTCAAGTCTGAGCAGTGCATCGGTTGCGGTTACTGCATTGCTGGCTGCCCGTTCAACGTGCCGCGCATCAACCCGCAGGATAATCGGGCGTATAAATGTACGCTGTGCGTCGACCGGGTCAACGTGGGCCAGGAACCGGCCTGCGTGAAAACCTGTCCCACTGGCGCCATTCACTTCGGCAGTAAAGAGGCGATGAAAACACTGGCGGCAGAACGCGTTAGCGAACTCAACACGCGCGGTTTTGCCAACGCCGGTCTGTACGATCCGGCGGGCGTCGGCGGCACCCATGTGATGTATGTGCTGCATCATGCGGATAGGCCCACGCTCTATCACGGGTTACCGCAGGCTCCGGCTATCAGCCCGGCGGTCACCTTCTGGAAAGGCGTGTGGAAACCGCTGGCCGCACTGGGCTTTGCCGCCACGTTTGCGGCAGCCGTGTTTCACTATGTCGGGGTGGGACCAAACCGGGCCGAAGAAGAGGATGAGGAGGAAAATCCATGAAACCACGTCAGCGTATTCAGCGCTACAGCGCACCAGAACGGCTTAATCACTGGTTGATGGCATTCTGTTTTCTTCTCGCGGCAGTGAGCGGATTAGGTTTTTTCTTTCCCTCCTTTAACTGGCTGATGAACATCTTCGGCACGCCGCAACTGGCGCGCATCCTGCATCCCTTTGTGGGCACCGTGATGTTTATCACCTTCCTGCGGATGTTTTTCCGTTACTGGCGGCACAACCTGTTCGACAGGCAGGACATGATTTGGATGAAAAACATCCATAAAATTGTGCAAAACAAGGAAGTGGGCGATACCGGGCGCTATAATTTCGGACAGAAGTGCGTATTCTGGGCTGCTATCGTCAGCTTAATACTGCTGCTTGCCAGCGGCATTGTTATCTGGCGGCCTTACTTTGCCCCTGCTTTCAGTATTCCGCTGATCCGTGCCGCACTGGTGGTGCATTCTGTTGCGGCGGTGGTGCTGATTGCGGTGATTATGGTGCATGTCTATGCCGCCCTGTGGGTAAAAGGCACGATAACCGCGATGGTCGAAGGCTGGGTCACCACCCGCTGGGCCAAAAAACACCACCCGCGCTGGTATCGTAGCGAGCAAGAGCAGCAACACCGGCAAAAACAACAGGAAAAAGGCCCCTGATGACCATTCGCATTATCCCGCAGGACTCGCTGGAGAAAAGCGATCTGATGACGGCGGAGACCATTCCGCCGCTCCTTTTCCCCCGGCTAAAGCAACTCTACAGCCGCCGAGCTGCGCGTTTGCGCCAGCTGGCGGAGAAAAATCCGCTAGGTGACTACCTGCGCTTTGCGGCGGTGATCGCCACCGCACAGGAGATCGTTCTGTATGACCATCCGCTACAGATGGATCTACGAGGGCGCCTGGAAGAGAGCGCACGTCTGGGTAAACCGCCGCTGGATATCAGCACCCTGCCGCGCGACGCGCACTGGCAACGACTGTTGCATTCGTTGATCGCCGAGCTGAAGCCGGAGATGACCGGCCAGGCACTCTCCGTGCTGGAAAACCTGGAGAAGGCCTCCGTCTCCGAACTGGAAGCCATGGCCAGTGCGCTGTTCGCCAACGAGTTCGCCCAGGTCAGCAGCGATAAATCCCCGTTTATCTGGGCTGCGCTGTCATTGTACTGGGCACAGATGGCGGCACTGATCCCAGGAAAAGCACGGGCAGAAGCGGGTGAACAACGTCAGTTTTGCCCGGTCTGCGCCAGCGTGCCGGTTTCCAGCGTGATTCATATGGGCAGCCCCCAGGACGGCCTGCGTTACCTGCACTGCAATCTGTGTGAAAGCGAGTGGTATGTCATGCGCGCCAAATGCAGTAACTGCGAACAAACGGGCGATCTGCATTACTGGTCGCTGGACAGTGAAACGTCAGCGATTAAAGCCGAAAGCTGCGGCGACTGCGGCACCTACCTGAAGATGCTGTATCAGGATAAAGACCCGGCGGTTGAGCCGGTCGCAGACGATCTGGCGTCGCTGATCCTCGATGCACGTATGGAGCAGGAGGGCTTTGCCCGCAGCAGTCTGAACCCCTTTTTATTCCCCGGAGAGTAGGCAATGAAGCTGATCGGCAATTACACCAGTCCGTATGTGCGCAAAATCTCCGTGATGCTGCTGGAAAAGGGCATCACCTTTGAGTTCGTCAATGAGTCTCCGTGGCACGAAGGCAGCCATGTCAAAGACTATACTCCGCTGGGGAAAGTCCCGGCGCTGGTCAGTGATGATGATGACGTGTGGTACAACTCGTCGATTATCGCCGCTTACCTGGAACTGCTGCATCTCGACCCGGCCTTTTTGCCCGTCGATCCGCGCGCCCAGCTTGCGGTCCGCCAGCTGGAAGCGCTCGCCGATGGCGTCTGTGATGCCGCGCTGTTGATCGTGCGCGAACAGCAGAAAGATCCGGACCAGCAATCCACCAGCGAAATGCTGCGCCAGCGCGATAAAATTCAGCGCGGGCTGGATGCGCTGGAAGCGGCCGCAGTGGAAGGTAAATGGCTGAACGGTTCACAGATCTCGCTGGCCGATATCGCTACCGCCTGTACGCTCGGTTATCTGAATTTCCGCCGCGTGGCACCGGGATGGAATGTGAACCGACCTTCGCTGGTCAAGCTTGCCACTACCCTGTTTCAGCGCGACAGCTTTGCCCGTACGGAGCCGCCAGCAACCTGAGCCTGCCGATGAAAATATTGTTCAGCCAGCTTCCCTCTATTGACAGCCTGTTACGTCAGGCTGAATTTCAGGTGCTCAGCGATCGCTGGGGACACCGCCAGCTGGTCACCCTGCTGCGTGAGTTACAGCAGCAGGCCCGCCAGCATATTCAGCAACACCAGCAGCTTCCTGACTGGTGCCACAACTGGGCACAACACGCCAGCCAGCGGCTGGAGCAAACAGGCAGCAGCGGGCTGCAATCGGTGCTGAATCTCAGCGGTACGCTGTTGCATACCAATCTCGGGCGAGCGTTGCTGTCCGAGCCGGCCGTTGACGCGGTGACCCGCGTAATGCGCTCGGCGGTAACGCTGGAGTACGCGCTGGATGATGCCGGACGCGGCCACCGCGATCGCGCGCTGGCCGACCTGCTCTGCCAGCTAACAGGGGCAGAAGACGCCTGCATTGTGAATAACAATGCCGCAGCCGTACTGCTGATGCTGGCAGCCCTGGCACCGGGTCAGGACGTGGTGGTATCACGCGGTGAACTGGTCGAAATTGGCGGCGCGTTCCGCATTCCCGATGTGATGACTCAGGCAGGTTGCCGGCTGCGCGAAGTCGGCACCACCAACCGCACCCATCTGAAGGATTATCGCGAAGCGGTGAACAGCGATACCGCGCTGCTGATGAAGGTGCATACCAGCAACTATCAGGTGCAGGGCTTTACCAAAGCGGTCAGTGAGGTCGAACTGGTGGCGCTGGGCAACGAATACAATCTGCCGGTCATCAGCGATCTCGGCAGTGGTTCGCTGATTGACCTGACACAGTATGGGCTGCCGCCGGAACCGATGCCGCAGCAGATGATTGCCGCAGGCGTCAGTCTGATCAGTTTCTCCGGCGATAAGCTGCTCGGCGGCCCACAGGCAGGCATTATCATCGGCAAAAAAGCGCTGATTGCCCGTCTGCAACAGCACCCGCTGAAGCGCGCACTGCGGGTAGACAAAATGACCCTGGCAGCGCTGGAAGCCACATTACAGCTCTATCTGCACACGGAGAAACTGGCACAGCAGCTGCCAACGCTGCGGCTGCTGACCCGCACACAGTCCGAGATCGCCCATCAGGCGCAGCGGCTTTTACCTGTACTTCAGACCGCACTGACGGGGCTGTTCCTCGTAGAAATAGCTGACTGCCTGTCACAAATTGGCAGCGGTTCGCTGCCGGTTGAACGGCTGCCGTCCGTGGCGCTGACGCTCACTCCGACGAACGGCAGCGGCAGCACACTGCAGGCACTGGCAGACAGGCTCCGCACCGGTGACGTCCCCATCATCGGGCGTATTCACAGCGGTCGTCTGTGGTTCGATCTTCGAACACTGGAAGATGACGCGCTCTTTATCAGGATGATGACGTCATGATTATTGCCACGGCTGGCCATGTTGATCATGGAAAAACATCACTGCTTCAAGCCATTACAGGTGTGAATGCCGATCGCCTGCCGGAAGAAAAATCCCGCGGCATGAGCATCGATCTAGGCTACGCATACTGGCCTCAGCCCGACGGGCAGACAATCGGCTTTATTGACGTTCCCGGCCATGAAAAATTCCTCAGTAATATGTTGAGTGGTATCGGCGGTATCGATCACGCTCTGCTGGTCGTCGCCGCCGATGATGGCATCATGCCGCAAACCCGTGAACATCTGGCGATCCTGCAACTGAGTGGCCAGCCTGCGCTGACCGTCGCCGTGACCAAAAGCGACAGCGTGGAACCCGCACAGCGTAAGGCCGTCGATCAGCAGATCCGCCAGCTAACCCGGCAACTTGGCTGGGAAAGCGTCGCCCTGTTTACCACCAGCACAGTCAACGGGGAGGGCATTGCTGAACTGAGCCACCATCTGCGCCAGCTGCCCGAACGCCCTCTGTGGCAGGATCAGGCCTTCCGTCTGGCGATTGACCGGGTGTTTAACGTTAAAGGGGCAGGCGTGGTGGTAACGGGCACTGCGTTGTCCGGTGACGTGCGCATCGGTGATTCCCTGTGGCTGACCGGCATGAATAAACGGGTGCGGGTGCGCAATCTGCATGCCCAGAATCAACCCGTGGAACAGGCCCACGCAGGGCAACGCATCGCGCTGAATCTCAGCGGTGGGGTGGAAAAAGCGGAAGTCAGTCGCGGCGACTGGCTGCTGACCACCGCTCCCGAACGGCCCTGCGGGCGGGCGATCGTCAGCCTTCAATCCCATCAACCGCTGCATCAGGGTCAGTCACTGCATATTCATCATGCAGCCAGCCATACCACTGGCCGCATCTCGCTTCTGGACGATCGTTTTGCCGAGTTGCTGTTTGACAACCCGCTGTGGCTGGCCGGTGATGACCGGTTAATCCTGCGGGATATCAGTGCGCGCCAGACGCTGGCCGGGGCGAGAATCGTGCTGCTGGCCCCGCCGAAGCGAGGAAAACGCCAGCCCGCGTTCCTCGACTGGCTGCACCAGTTGGAAAAAGCCGCCAGTCTTGAACAACGGCTGGAACGGCTGTTACAGCCCCATCCCTGGCGCATGGATGCACTCCACTGGTTTTTTCAGCGTAACGGAGAGGCCATCACTGCCTCACTCAATAGCGCGACGTTTATACAGGCCGCCGATTATCTGCTGCTGAGGCAAACCCAGCGAGAGTGGCAGTCAGAGCTGCTCAGCACGCTGGAAAATTATCATCAGCAACACGGCGACCGTCCGGGTATTGGCCGCGATCGCCTGCGACGTCTGGCATTCCCTGGTCAACCCGCGGAGCTGGTGCTTGCACTGACGGACCAGTTGATCGCTGCGAAGCAGATGATTAACAATCGTGGCTGGCTGCACCTGCCCGATTTCCGTATCCGTTTTGATGACCGGGAGGCTGCGATCTGGCAACAGGCAGAACCCCTGTTCGGCAGCGAGGCATGGTGGGTGCGCGACCTGGCGGCGCAGCTGGGCTGCGATGAGGAGCTGATGCGCCAGACGCTGCGTAAAGCGGCGCAGAGCGGTGCCATTACCGCTATCGTTAACGATCGGTACTACAGTCATACGCAGCTGACCCGCTTTGCTGGTCTTATCTTTCAGCGTGCTGAAACAGGCCTGGGCACCCGCGCCGGAGACTTCCGCGATCAGCTGGGCACAGGCCGGAAACTGGCGGTGCAGATCCTCGAGTTTTTCGACCACTGTGGCTTCACTCAGCGCAAAGGCAATGAACATTTATTGCGCGACAGCCAGATGTTCCGCTAGAATGCTGGATAAATAACCAGTAAAGGGAAGAGTACAATGCAACGTTGTGGCTGGGTTTCTGCAGATCCGTTATATATCGCCTATCACGATACGGAATGGGGCGTGCCTCACACCGAAACGCAGGCGTTATTTGAAATGATCTGCCTGGAAGGTCAGGTGGCGGGATTATCCTGGCTGACCGTACTGAAAAAACGCGAAAACTATCGTCGCCTGTTTCATCATTTTGATGTCCGGAAGGTGGCGGCGATGAACGATGACGATATTGAGCGGCTCATGCAGGACAGTGGCATTATCCGCCACCGGGGGAAGATCACGGCGATAATGGCTAACGCACGTGCGCTGTTGGCAATGGAAGCCGCCGGAGAAGACTTTAAAACGTTTATCTGGAGTTTCGTTGATCATCAAACTCAGGTCAGCCGTTTTACTGACTATCGCTCTGCCCCCACCACCAGCGCCATCTCGGACGCTATGTCAAAAGCACTGAAAAAGCGTGGCTTCAAATTTGTCGGTTCCACCACCTGTTACTCCTTTATGCAGGCCTGCGGGCTGACCAGTGAACACACCACGACCTGCTTTTGCCATCCCGATAACAATAAGTAGCTTTCACTTACAAATTTGGGAATAAGCCTACGTATTTCCCTCTCATTTCATCGGCATAATGATCGCGTTTACGGGCAATTTTGTCCACTTGCTGCGAATGAGAGGGATCCCCTGATGAAGAAGAAAAGCGTCATTACACTTGCCCTGGTGCTGTGCGGCACCCTGAGCGTGGCGGGCTGTACTACCAACCCTTACACTGGCGAACGTGAAGCGGGTAAATCCGGTATTGGCGCGGGCATCGGTGCCGCGTTGGGTGCAGGCGTTGGCATGCTCTCCTCGTCGAAGAAAGACCGGGGTAAAGGCGCCTTGATCGGTGCTGCTGCCGGAGCGGCTCTGGGCGGTGGTGCAGGTTATTACATGGATGTTCAGGAAGCCAAACTGCGCGATAAAATGAAAGGCACCGGCGTGAGTGTGACGCGTAATGGCGACAATATCGTGCTGAACATGCCAAACAACGTCACCTTTGACAGCAGCAGCAGCACGCTGAAACCCGCGGGTGCCAATACGCTGACCGGCGTAGCGATGGTGCTAAAAGAGTATCCAAAAACCGCAGTTAACGTCATCGGCTACACCGACAGCAGCGGCAGCCGTCAGCTGAACATGACGCTCTCCCAGCAGCGTGCTGATGGCGTAGGAAGTGCACTGATCACTCAGGGCGTTGCGGGCAACCGCGTGCGCACTCAGGGAATGGGGCCTGATAACCCTATCGCCTCGAACAGCACCGCAGAAGGTAAAGCGCAAAACCGTCGCGTTGAGATTACCCTCAGCCCGCTGTAAGCATCTCACTACCCGGCACGCCCTGCCGGGTAGTTATTCCTGTTTTTGAGAATAATTGCGCTATATCGTAGTGAGCTTTACCAATGTGTGCTACCCTGCGCAGAAATTGATCACCCACACGCCGCCGCACACATGTCACTCAAAGCCATCGCCAGCGCACTCGGCCTCTCCGTTACCACCGTCAGTCGGGCTCTTAATGGCTATGACGACGTGGCAGAAGAGACGCGTCAGCGAATTCAACAAGAAGCCAGACGGCGCGGATATCGCCCGAATGCTGTCGCACGCCGCCTGAAAACCGGACGCACCAATGCCGTAGGTCTGCTTTTTCCCGTCACTCCCCTGCCGTTTAACGATATTAGCTTCGTCGAAATGATGGGCGCCATCGCGCAATCGCTTGCGCAGTCCGATGTTGATCTGCTGATCATTGCCGACGATACCCATGACGACCATCGCGGTATGCAACGAATGCTGCGCACACACTGCGTGGATGCGCTGATTGTTGCACACACTGCGCGACACGACAGTCGCCTGATTAAACTGCAACAGCTGGGCTTCCCGTTCCTGGCGCTGGGCCGCAGCGAGCTGGCCTCCCCTTATGCCTGGTTTGATTTCGATAACTACGCTGGGCCAGCCCTGGCCGTTGCGCATTATGCCGATGCCGGACTGCAACGCTTCGCTTTGCTGGGCAGTCATCACGATCAAACCTTTGTTGACCAGCGCCGCCAGGGATTTCTTGATGCGCTGGCGCTACGCGGCCTGGCTCAGGATGCATGCTGGCGGATCGAGCCGACCCGCCGGGAAGGCTATCGCCTGACCCGTCAGTTGCTGGCACAGCCGCAGCGCCCTCAGGTGATCATCACCGACTGCAATATGCTGGGTGACGGCGCAGCCATTGCCCTGCGGGAAGCAGGTTTCCTCACGGGCCCGCAGCGCGTTGAGCTGGTGGTCTACGATGGTCTGCCCGCGGATTCAGTGATCGCCGATCCGGTCACCAGTATTGTTCAGGCCACGCGCCCCGATGTCGGTCAACAGGTGGCAGAGATGGTACTGAAGCTGATTGAGGGAGAAGACGTCAACACGTTACAAGTGTTGTGGCAACCGGCGCTGAAACTGCCCTGATGCTGCCGTCGGGCGGCAGTTGTGGTAGGCTCGCGCAATCATCACCATCAGGGAACATCATGAATCGTAAGGCCGCGAAAGCCACCATCAGCGATGTCGCTAAAGCCGCGAACACCGGGAAAACCAGCGTTTCGCGCTATCTTAACGGTGAACTCAGCGCACTCTCCATCGACCTCAAAACACGTATTGAACAGGCCATCGCCACGCTCAATTATCGCCCCAGCCAGATGGCTCGTGGCCTTAAACGCGGACGGACCCGGCTTATTGGCCTGATTATCGCGGATATTACCAATCCCTATTCGGTGAATGTGTTGAGCGGCATTGAAGCAGCATGCCGCGCCAACGGCTTTACCCTGCTGATGTGTAACACCAATAACGAAGTGGATCTCGAAAGACACTACCTCAACCTGCTTAACAGCTATCAGGTGGAAGGGATTGTGGTGAATGCGGTCGGCATGCACGAAGAGGCGCTAAATCAGCTCCAGCAATCGCTGCTGCCGATGGTGTTGATCGACCGTAAAATCCCGGATTTTGACTGCGATGTCGTCGGCCTGGATAACCGCACGGCGGCCCTGATGGCCACGGAACATCTGCTGGATAAGGGATACCAGGCCGTGCTGTTTATCAGCGAACCACTGGGCCTAGTGAACACCCGACTGGAGCGTGTGCACAGCTTCCGCGAGCGTATGGCACAGCATCCTGATCTCGTGGCTGAACAGGCTGAAGTTGCCCTCGGCGACGGTGAGCGTCTGGAAACGGTACTCCATGCGTTTTATCAGCGCCATCATGCGGCACCCTGTGCGGTTATGGTCGTCAATGGGGCGCTGACACTTCAGGTTGCCCGCGCACTGCGCCATCTGGAGCTCAACTGGGGCGAGCAGATCGGCCTGCTGGGCTTTGACGAACTGGAGTGGGCCGAACTGGCCGGTGTCGGCATCACGACCCTGAAACAGCCCACCTGGCAGATAGGGTATGCAGCCCTGGAACAGGTGCTGAAACGCGTTGGCGGTGACGATGCTCCCCGCCATGAACAGGTGTTCAGCGGCGAACTGATTGTACGTGGATCAACGCAAAGGCTGACGCGCTAAAACAACGATGATCCTGCCGCCTTGGCCACCCGGCAGGATCCCTCATCGACCCCACCTCGCCCTTTTTCTGCGCCCCCTCTGACGCCCTTTTTTAAGATTTTTCCCTACTCTCAAACGCTCACATCGTGAGCGCGATCATAAATTACTGCACTGATCCTTTCTTTTGGAACCGGTTCCATCTAACGTTTTTAGCAGAACAGGTGGATATTTCCCGGAGAACCCCATGAAAAGAGAAGTCATCGTTGTCACCGCCGCCTATGGACAAAAGCAGGTCGCCGCGCTGGGTGGTCAGCAGGCGCTGCTGCCGATTATTGCCGCCGCAGGCGCCGACGGCGTAGAGATCCGCCGCGAGCTTTTTAGCGAACAACAGCTGGCGACCTTGCCGCTGCTGGCAGACGCCATCCACGCAGCACGACTGGTGGCGTTCTATTCCGTGCCGGAAGCATTGTTTATGGCCGATGGTTCACTGAATCCACGACTCGACCAGCACTTTTCTGAAGCAGAGCAGCTTAATGCCCAGCTACTAAAATATGCGCTGGGCAACTATCAGCCCGATTTCGAATGTCATGAGCTGCGCAGCAAACTCGCCGGAAAAAAAGTGCATCTGGTGGTAGAAAACGATCAGACCGACTGCGGAAAACTGGCCGCCCTTGACCGCTTCTTCCACGCCTGCGGCGAAAGCCGTACCTGTAACGGCATGACCTTTGATATGGGCAACTGGCTGTGGGTGGGTGATAAGCCCCTGGAGGCCGCCAATCGCTTAAACCGCTACGTCAGCTACATTCATGTCAAAGCCGCTGTGCCTGAGGGCGAAAGCTGGCGCGCCGTTGCACTGGATGACGCTGATGATCTGTGGCGCAAAACACTGGCACTGTTGCCATCAGACGTGCCGCGCGCCATTGAGTTTCCGCTGGAAGGGCCGGACCTGGTGGCGGTCACTCGCCACTATGTTGACCTGCTGCGTGAGGAATAAATCATGAGTATTGATGCGAACCATCCGCTGGATGTGGTCACCCTTGGCGAAGCCATGGCAATGTTTGTGGCCGATGAGTGCGGCGATCTCGCCAGCGCCAGCCATTTCAGCAAACGTATTGCCGGGGCGGAACTCAATGTCGCGATCGGCCTCGCCCGTCTTGGCCTGAACGTGGGCTGGGTCAGCCGCATCGGCGACGATGCCTTTGGCCGCTTTACCTGTCAGCAGCTGGACCACGAAGGCGTCGATCGCCGTCTGGTGACCACCGATTCGCGTTATCCCACTGGTTTTCAGTTGAAATCCAAAGTCGACGATGGTTCAGACCCCCTGGTGGAGTACTTCCGCAAAGGCTCTGCCGCCAGCCACCTCTCCGTGGCTGACTTTACCCTTAACCCCGGCTACTTCACCTCAGCCCGTCATCTGCATCTCAGCGGCGTGGCCGCAGCCCTCTCTGACAGCTCGCTGGCGCTGTTACAGCAGGTGGCCCGTGAGATGAAAGCATCAGGTAAAACAATTTCTTTCGATCCTAATCTGCGCCCGGTGCTGTGGTCCAGTGAACAGGAGATGGTGAAACAGCTCAATGGTCTGGCGCAGTTTGCCGACTGGGTGCTGCCGGGTATTAAAGAGGGTCAGATCCTGACCGGCTACACGCAGCCGGAAGCCATTGCCGACTTCTACCTGGCGATGGGCGTGAAAGCGGTCGTGATCAAAACCGGCAGCGACGGAGCCTGGTACAAAACCGCCGACGGCGAGAGCGGCCAGATAGCAGCGATCAGAACGGATAACGTTGTCGATACCGTCGGTGCCGGCGATGGTTTCGCCGTTGGCGTGATCAGCGCCTTACTGGAAGGAAAATCGTTACCCGCAGCGATACGGCGCGGTAACAAAATTGGTTCGCTGGCCATTCAGGCCATCGGTGACAGTGAAGGATTACCGACGCGCGCCGCGCTGGGTGATTTCTAACGCCGTCACAACCCGGAAAAACAAACCGCATCGTCCCCTACAACAGAATGCGGCCACCGAGGAAGACTTATGAAAAATCAGACAATCGCGCCGAAACGCTGGTGGTACATCATGCCCATCGTGTTTATCACCTACAGCCTAGCGTACCTGGATCGTGCAAACTTTAGCTTTGCCTCCGCCGCAGGAATTAATGAAGACCTCGGCATCACCAAAGGCGTCTCCTCGCTGCTGGGCGCACTGTTCTTTCTGGGCTATTTCTTCTTCCAGATCCCCGGGGCGATCTATGCCGAACGACGCAGCGTAAAGAAACTGGTGTTCTGGTGCCTGATTCTATGGGGCATCTGCGCCACGCTGACCGGGCTGGTCAGCAACATTCCGATGCTGGCTGCGATCCGCTTTACGCTGGGCGTGGTGGAAGCGGCGGTGATGCCTGCGATGCTGATCTACATTAGTAACTGGTTTACCAAATCAGAGCGTTCACGCGCGAATACCTTCCTGATCCTCGGTAATCCGGTCACGGTGCTGTGGATGTCCGTGGTTTCGGGTTATCTGATTAACGCCTTCGGCTGGCGTGAGATGTTTATTATCGAAGGCTTCCCGGCGGTAATCTGGGCGGTGGCATGGTGGTTCCTGGTGCAGGATAAACCGGCACAGGCCAAATGGCTGAGTGATGCAGAGAAAGCCGCGTTGCAGGCGCAGTTGCAGAAAGAGCAGGAGGGCCTGAAAGCGGTTCGTAACTACGCTGAAGCCTTTAAGTCACGAAACGTCATTATCCTGTGCGCACAGTATTTTTGCTGGAGTATTGGCGTTTATGGTTTTGTTCTGTGGCTGCCTTCCATTCTGCGTAACGGCACGCAGATGGGCATGGTGGAAGCCGGCTGGCTGTCCTCAGTGCCTTACCTGGCCGCGACCATCGCCATGATTGTCGTCTCCTGGGCTTCGGATAAGTTACAAAACCGCAAATTGTTTGTCTGGCCGTTACTGCTGATTGGTGCAATGGCCTTTTTAGGCTCATATTTGGTGGGACCCGGTCATTTCTGGCTATCCTATGCTCTGCTGGTGATCGCCGGGGCCGCGATGTATGCCCCTTACGGACCATTCTTTGCCATTATCCCGGAAATGCTGCCGCGTAACGTGTCCGGCGGGGCAATGGCGTTGATCAATGCGATGGGTGCCCTGGGCTCCTTCCTTGGTTCCTGGGTGGTGGGCTACCTCAATGGTGCCACCGGCAGTCCGTCGGCCTCGTATATTTTTATGGGCAGCGCCTTACTGGTTTCCGTCTGGCTGACGTTGATCGTGAAACCCGCACAGAATAAACAGATGCCGCTGCCTCATGGTGCAAAACAGGCTTAATCTATCGACTACCTGAACAGAGAGAATCGAATGAAACCGAATGTAGTGCTTTATAAGTCGTTACCGGACGATCTGCGCGCACGGCTGGATGAACATTGCTGTGTGACTGAAGTGAACGACTTAAGCCCGGAAACCCTCGCTGCTCATGCCTCCGCGTTCAGTGAAGCAGAGGGTATTCTGGGATCGGGCGGTAAAGTGGATGCCGATTTTTTACAGCACATGCCGAAGCTGCGTGTGGCCTCAACGGTGTCCGTGGGTTATGACAACTTTGATGTGGCAGCGCTGAATGACAACGGCGTCCTGCTGATGCACACGCCGACCGTGCTCACCGAAACCGTTGCCGATACCATGATGGCGCTGGTCCTCAGTTCAGCACGTCGCGTGGTGGAAATGGCTGAGCGCGTCAAAGCGGGTGAATGGCAAAAAAGCATCGCCCCTGACTGGTACGGTGTAGATGTTCATCATAAGAAGCTGGGCATTCTCGGCATGGGCCGCATCGGCCTGGCGCTGGCGCAACGTGCACATCTTGGCTTCGGTATGCCCATCCTCTATAACGCACGTAAACAGCATCCCGAGGCTGAACAGCGTTTTGATGCGCAATATTGTGACCTTGATACGCTGCTGGCCGAGTCTGATTTCCTCTGCATCAGTCTGCCGCTGACGGCACAGACCCACCATCTGATTGGCCGTGAGCAGCTGGCGAAGATGAAGAAAAGTGCCGTGCTGATTAACGCCGGACGTGGCCCGGTGGTTGATGAGCAGGCGCTGATTGCGGCCCTGAAAGACGGGACGATTCATGGCGCAGGGCTGGATGTATTTGAGCAGGAACCGTTACCGGTTAGCTCTGAGCTGCTGCAACTGCGCAACGTGGTGGCGCTGCCGCACATTGGCTCTGCCACGCATGAAACGCGTTACGGTATGGCAAAAGACGCCGTGGATAATCTGATTGCCGCGTTAAGCGGTAAGGTCGAGAAGAACTGCGTGAACCCGCGTTAATCTCGGGTTGCGTAGGACCCGAGCATTTTTTTGATCGGCATGACAGCGGGCGGGGCACGCCTGACCCTGCGGTTACCGTTCCCCTGCCCACATTTGTACAGGGCAGGCATGCCCGCCCCTGCGGTTACCGTTCCCCTGCCCACATTTGTACGGGGCAGGCATGCCCGCCCCTGCGGTTACCGTTCCCCTGCCCACATTTGTACGGGGCAGGCATGCCCGCCCCTGCGGTTACCGTTCCCCTGCCCACATTTGTACGGGGCAGGCAGGCATGCCTGACCCTGCGGTTAGCGTTCCCCTGCACACATTTGTACGGGGCAGGCATGCCCGCCCCTGCGGTTAGCGTTGGAATTATTCTTTCGCGATAGGCGTTTCGCTGATGGCGACAGTTTCATCCCCCTGGATCTGCTTCACGCGCTGTTCCACCTTCTGCACTGCGCTGGCATCTTTCAGCAGCGTGTAGGTCAGGGTGAACGCGGTGCTCTGCCCCGGCTGTAGCTGTTTCACCCGTCCCTGCTCTTTCTCAATGGTGACCGGATAAGCATAGTTGGTGCCCGGCTCAATCCCGGTGACATAGCCCTGTTTCAGGGTATCGGTATTCTTCCACATGGTCAGCAGCGGAAGCTGATGGGTATCAAACTCAATCGAGGCACCTTTATCGCCTTTACTGTTGATCACCGCCGCCACGGTTTTCCCGTTGCTGTCGGCTTTCGGCGTCAGGTTGAATACCATCTCATCAAAGTCTTTGGTCGGTGCACCGTAAATATTCCAGCCATCCAGCCCTTTTTTGGCGTAGTCATTAAACGGCGACACGGATTTCAGTGGCGCAATAAACCGCGCATCTTTTTCAAGGATCGGCGTGCCGAAGTTGCTGTGATAGATAATCTGGTAGTCGTGCGGATAATCGGCCTGATTGGTCAGCACATCATGCACGGTAAAGGCATCTGACCCCGGTACATAACGCAGCTCCGTCCAGGTTTCGAGATTCGCTTTTTTGAAGGTCGTCTCTTTCAACAGACCACGAATGCGGATTTCATGCGGTGCTTTATCATCAACGATCACTTCAACCTTAGAGGCTGGTGTATTGCCTGCTTTACCGTGAAGGGTGTAGATCACGCCGTCTTTGGTCACCGGGTGGCCGGTCCACTCAAAGCCGCAGCGCACCATCATTTCGTTAAAGCCTTCAAGCCAGCCCAGCCCGTTTCGGCTTTCCAGATTGATGTTAGCCGGGTTAACCACTTCCTTCACCGGGGAATCCCAGCCCAGACGAACGCCGTGGCCCGTGACTTTTAACAGATCCATGCCGCGCGTCGGGCTGAGGCTGATGGTCAGGCCGTTTTTACTGGTGATAGTCAGCACTTTGGAGCCTTCCTGCTTGCCGCCATGCAGAACTTTTTGCTCAATGCTGAAGCTTTCACCCGCCAGCTTCAGCTGCTGACTATTAATCTGCCAGTTTCCCTTCTCCGTACTGCTTTCAGCATCTGTCAGCAACCAGCTTTGCGCTGCTGCCTGACCGCTGATCACCGCCATCACTACCCCTGCCAGAAGTGTTTTTTTCATGGTTCTTGTCCTTTAGCTGAATTGATTAAGCTTTATGGAACCACAGACTACAAATCAGCGTAGGATAAAAACGTGACAGGTATCACCGACTGATTTATTGGGTGTTTTAACTCGTCCAAACGTGCACCAGGTCACTAAAAAGTGCGCCAACTGATCGATATACATGAGTAACTGTGATGAACATCCTTCATGCGTACCAGGAAATTTAAACGATTCAGCTAAAACAGCCTCTGCCTGTCGCTCATCCCATTAAAGGCCTGCCCGCAGTGAACAAGTGCGATCGCCTGTCCCCGCAATATTGCATCCCACAGATGCTGGCGTTAAGGTGGTCACCCGTTGTAGATAACAAGTGATTAACAGGGTATGAGCTTTTCGGCATTTGGTGAAAAATTTACGCGCCATTCAGGTATTACGCGCCTGATGGAAGATATGGGTGAAGGTTTGCGGACCCCCGGCACGGTGATGCTGGGTGGCGGAAATCCTGCGCAAATCCCGGCGATGAACGACTACTTCCAGCAGTTACTGCAACAGATGCATGATGAAGGCAAGCTGGCAGAAGCCCTGTGTAATTATGACGGGCCACGCGGTAAAACCACGTTACTGGATTCGCTCTCAACCCTGCTACGCGAACAGCTCGGCTGGGATATTGCCCCGGAAAATATCGCCCTGACCAACGGCAGCCAGAGCGCTTTCTTCTATCTGTTTAACCTGTACGCTGGCCGCCGCGCTGACGGCAGAAAAAAACGCGTGCTGTTCCCGCTGGCTCCTGAATACCTCGGCTATGCCGATGCCGGGCTGGATGAAGATCTGTTTGTCTCAACGCGGCCGAATATTGAAATGCTGCCGGAAGGCCAGTTCAAATACCATGTGGACTTTGAACATCTGCATATCGGTGAAGATACCGGGCTGATCTGCGTATCGCGTCCGACGAATCCGACCGGAAACGTGATCACCGATGACGAATTACTTAAGCTGGATGCGCTGGCACAGCAGCATGACATTCCGCTGCTGATTGATAACGCCTATGGCGTGCCGTTCCCCGGCATTATCTTCAGCGAAGCCCGCCCGCTGTGGAACCCCAATATTATTCTGTGCATGAGCCTGTCCAAACTTGGCCTGCCTGGCGCACGTTGCGGCATTATTATTGCCGATGAAAAAGTGATCTCGGCGGTCAGTAATATGAATGGCATTATCAGCCTGGCACCCGGCAGCGTCGGACCGGCGATCGCCAATGAGATGATCCAGCGCGGCGATCTGCTGCGACTGTCGGAAGAGGTGATCAAGCCGTTCTACCAGGAACGTGTGATCCAGACTATTGCCGTTATTCGCCGCTATTTGTCACCTGAACGCTGCCTGATCCATAAACCCGAAGGGGCAATTTTCCTCTGGCTGTGGTTTAAAGATCTGCCGATCACCACGGAAGTGCTGTATGAGCGGTTGAAAAGGCGCGGTGTGTTGATGGTGCCGGGGCATCTCTTCTTCCCGGGGCTGGAGCAGGAGTGGCCACATACGCATCAGTGCATGCGCATGAACTATGTGCCGGATAGCGATAAAATTGAGCAAGGCATTACGATTCTGGCCGAGGAAGTCGAGCGGGCACATCGCGAAGGATAAAATAAAGGCCACCCGCTGACGCGAGTGGCCCGTTAACAACAGCGTATTATTTCAGAATTTCGATGCGGCGCGGTTTATGGGCTTCGGGTACCACGCGCTCCAGGTCGATATACAGCAGGCCGTTTTCCAGTTTGGCATTGCGCACATGTACGTGTTCGGCCAGCTGGAATTTGCGCTCAAAGTTGCGTTCGGCAATACCCTGATACAGGTAGGTGCGCTCCTGCTGCTCGTCCGGGTGCGATCCGCGTACGCTGAGAAGATTATCGTGGGAGGTAATCTCCAGTTCACTCTCAGCAAAGCCGGCGACGGCAATCGTAATACGGTAGTTGTTTTCGCCCACCAGCTCGACGTTGTATGGCGGGTAGCCACCATTGTTGGTGCCCTGGTTTTGGCTGGTTTCCAGCAGGTTGATCAAACGGTCAAAACCAATGGATGAGCGATAAAGTGGGGCAAGGTCAAAATTACGCATGTTACAGCTCCTGATATTCAGCGAGTAAGGGGTGTCGGCCCTCCATAATGGACGGGTCGTCGGTTCAGAAAACACTGCCCTGTCGGCACAGGTTTTACTGACCGTAAAAATAAAATGGTGATGAAATCGATGCTTTCAAGGGGAGAAATTACGATTTTTTTACCTGAAAGCAGCGAATGACATACACTCAGGGATGAGTTCGCCGGGCCATCGTGTCAGCCACCGCAGAGTGGTCAGGGTCAACCCACGCGCCGGTAATGAGTCTCAGCCAGGTTGCAAAGACTGAAGGGATAATCAAGATGAAAACATTGAAGAAGAGTCATATTGCCGGATTTGTCGCCTGTATGTCGCTGGTCAGTACCAGCGGTTGCTCAAGCGTGATGATGCACAGTGGTCCCAGTGATGGCTACTACCCTGGGACGCGGGCCAGTGCAGACGTACTGACCGACAAAGACAGTGGTTGGGTGATGAAGCCACTGGCGGCGCTCGATCTGCCTTTCTCTGCCGTGCTGGATACGTTACTCCTGCCGCTGGACTATTACCGCTCCGGTAATAGCGACTCGCCGCGTGAACGCGTACGCCGCAGCGAGGAGGCAAATCATACCAACGAAGTCATGTCGCAGACGATGGCGCCTTACGCCGCTAACACGTCTGTACCGTAAAGATCTGACGGTAATCACTGCCGTCACGCAGATATGCCACAGATCGCCCATCGGGGGAGAACACCACGGCATCCGCCACAGGCGCAATATCACTGCGTCGGGTAATGCGCCGCAGTGTTCCGCTGGCCACCTCACAAAGGGTGATGCTGTTATCGCAGACAAAGACCAGCTGTTGCCCGTCCGGGTGCCAGCTAAATGCTGACTGAATATCATGCTCACTGTGTGTCACCTGACGCGGTTCGCCGCCCAGCGGTGAGACCGTCCAGAGTTGTACTATCCCGGCATCATCTTTCATCAGAAACGCAATGGCACTGCCATCTGGTGAACTGCGTAGCCAGTGACGCGGCGCAGTAGCAAGACCCGGGAAGCGGCGACCGTGGGTAAATGTCAGACGACGCTGCTGTACCCCCTTCGGCGGGGCAGGCAGTTGGGTGGACGTCCCTTCCAGCGGCTCATCGCCCGCTATCGCGAACGCGGCATTGCTTTCCGGCAGATCGACGATAAAGACTTCCGGCACTTTTTCACCTGTCTCCGCAACGGTGTCACCAATAAATGCCAGCGCCCAGCGCTGACGAACGCCGTCGCCGCGCAGATAACCCTGATGGCCAATCCAGCCCTCTTCATAGGCGCGGGTGATCTCATCGCTGCCCGGCTGAGGTGTCACCGTGGTCCGGCTGACCAGCACGCAGTAGTGGCTGCCATCATATTCACGCGGGTGATCGATCGGTGGGCACACCGCATGCAGCGGTACCGCCACCCCCACGTTACGCAGATCCTGCGCCACATCCCACTCGTGCATCACATGGTCGTTATAGGTAAAGCTCAGGCGTGAACCGTCCGGGCTGAACACATGCACATGAGAACCACCACGCAGTGCACCGGCGGTAAAAGGCGGGGTGATATCGCAGGCATCAAGGTTTTCCGCCACGCCCTGCTGAATAATCACACCGCGACGATGGTGGAAATCATAGTGCCACTGGCTGTCCGGGTGTTCCGGTCCATGAATGCACACATAGCGCGCAGGCAGATCAGGGCTGGCCGTGACCACACCCACATGTGCACCATCACCGACCTGATAGAGCACTTCCGTTTCACCGCTGACAACGTTGACCCGTTCAATGGTCAGCCCGGTAAATGAAGCGCCAGAGGGGCGTACGTCATATACCAGCCACTGGCTGTCTGCCGTCCAGACGTTAATATTGGTCAACTGATGATGACGCGGGGAAAAGGTAAGCTGTGTTTCTTTCATGGAAGGAGGCCCTTAACACGGTTTTGCTAAGGGTAATGCATTCGGCGGACTTAGGGTATCCGCCGTCTTACAGCAGGCAATGAATTACAGCACAAACTTCTCAATGGCGACGGCAACGCCATCTTCAAGGTTGGATGTGGTGACAAACTGCGCGATGGCTTTGACGGCGTCGATCCCGTTGCCCATCGCGACGCCTGTTCCGGCAAACTCCAGCATCGCGAGGTCGTTTTCCTGATCGCCGAGCGCCATCACTTCTTCACGCTGTAAACCAAGACGGTCGGCCAGCGCTTTCACCCCGGCACCTTTATTAACCTGTTTATTCAGAATTTCCAGGAAGTAAGGTGAGCTTTTCAGGATGGTATTACGCGCTCTGGCTTCGGCAGGAAGGCGGGCAATCGCCGCATCCAGCAGTTCCGGCTCATCAATCATCATCACTTTTGGGAAGGTCATGGAGGTATCCATCTCCTCCACCGGGCGATAACGCAGCGGAATGCCAGTCAGGCTGGCTTCATGAATGGTGAAACGGCTGATATCTTTGTTCGCGGTGTACAGATGGGTCTGCGTCAGCGCCTGGAAATGTACACCCAGTTCGCGTGCCAGCTGTTCGTAATAAAGATAATCGTCAAAGCTGACCGCCACTTCTGCAACGCATTCACCGGTATCGGCCTTCTGCACCAGTGCGCCATTATTGCTGATGCAGTACTGCCCTTCCTGTTGCAGACCCAGCTCCGCCAGGTAGCGCTGGATACCGATAAACGGGCGACCCGTTGCCAGTACCACCGCCACGCCTTTATCGCGTGCCGCCTGAATCGCCTGCTTCACTCGCGGCGTCACTTCGTGCTGCGGGTTCAGCAGCGTGCCGTCCATATCAATCGCAATCAGTTTAATCGCCATACCATCCTCGTTAGCTAACAATTTGTCACCATGCTAGCGCGATTCAGCTCACGATGACCAGTCTGATCACGGAATGAACGGCACGTCGCCATCAGTGGCGCGTGGCCAGCGGTTTATTCACAAAGAAGCCATAGCTGATCGCACCCATCATCAGCAACCCGGCGCCCAGCAGGAACACATTGGTGAATTTACCCGTCATATCCAGAATCACCCCGGTAACAATCGGTGCCATTGCCGCTCCCAGGAAACCGCCGAAGTTCTGAATAGCCCCCAACGACGCGACCTGATCTTTCGGTGCAATATCCGTGGCCAGTGTCCAGATGGCGCCCTGGGGCATCTGAGAGCAGAAATAGCCCAGCGACAGCAAGGTAATCGCCAGCGGTGTGCTCTCCACAAACGGGATCGGCGCAACAAAGCAGGCTGCCAGCGCCGCACCCGCCACAATCGGGATCTTACGTGCATGGATCGCTTTCATTCCGCTGCGCACCAGTTTATCAGAGAGCATTCCCCCCACCAGCACACCCAGAATCCCGGCAAAGAAAGGTATCGAGGCAATCCAGCCAGTCTGTTTCAGGCTGAAACCCAGGGATTTCTCCAGATAGCTTGGCAGCCAGGTCAGGTAGACCCAGATGGTGAACATAATCGAGAAGTTACCGATCACCATAAACCAGGTAGTACGGTGCTTAAACAGTGCGCCCCAGCTGGTTTTTACCTGCTTCTCGCCCTCGGCAGTCACGCTACGGTGGCCGGCATGAATCAGTGCATCTTCACGTGCATCCGGGTCACGGTAGAATTTCCACCACGCCAGCATCAACGGAATACCCATCAAACCAATCGCCATAAACATGCCGCGCCAGCCGAAGCTCAATAACAGGACGGTGAGGATCGGCGGAGCAATGGCGTTGGCAATCTGCGAACCGGTGTTGATGATCGAGGTCGGCAGGCCACGTTCTTTATCGCCAAACCAGCGATGGGTGATTTTAATACCGGAGGTAAAGAACGGCGATTCAGAAATACCCAGCAGCATACGCAGGCCATAAAACACCGAATAACTGTTCACAAAAGCGGCGAGGAAGGTAAAGCCAGACCACAGACCCAGCGCCCAGGAGAACATGCGTTTCGGGCCAAACTTATCCACCAGCCATCCCGCAGGCAGGTTAGCCAGCGCGTAAGGCCAGAGGAAGGCGGACAGTAACAGCCCCATTTCCGTCTGCGAGAAGCCGAACTCGGCAGCGATCGTGGTATTGGCAATGCTGAGGTTGGCGCGGTCAAGGTAGTTCACCACGGCGGCCAGCAGCAGGATCAGAATGATGCCCCAGCGCAGGCGCGAGATCTGCGGCGGGTTGGTGGTCAATGGCTGCGTGCCAGTGGCAGTAACAGAGGCGTTTTTCATGAGGATCTCTCGTCAGTAAACAGGCTCAGGTGGATTTTGATCACCGCTTTGCGGAGGCGGGAAACACCGTGGGTCTGGCAACAGGGGCGATGAACATCATGGGGAAACAACACCACAAAGGTGTCGGCTTCCAGCGCAATCATCGATTCATTATGGGTCTGGTGATAAAACACAATATCGTGCTGCTCTGCGCGGTCTTCGACCACCTCGTGAGAGGGGTGCGCACGCGCCACGCCGATCGTCTCTTCACCGGAGAGCAGATACTGAATATCGACGTATTTGAAATGCGACTCGGCACGCATCTCGCTGGCCGGGACGGTGTCCATCGTCTGGTACAGACAAAACATTTTGTTCTCAGGAAGGATGTCGAACTTACCGGGTTCCAGCGCGGAAAAATCCGTTGCTGCAATCCATTCCAGAGCCTGGTTAATGACCGGATGCAGGGTATGACGTTCCCTCGCCCAGTCGTTGCGATCGCAAAAAATCATGGTTGTAGTCCCGTTTTCACTCGCATCGAACGAGTTTTTGTTATTTGTTTAGCGGGTTGTGGGGTACAGCGGGCAGCCCCTGACAGGGCCGCCCGGCGCGAAGGTTAGCCCGCGATTTTCTTTTGCCACAGCGCAGTGCCCTGCTGGATTTGATCCAGCAATACGCCGAGGCCCCAGAATTTTTCCAGCACGTTATCTTTATTCACCCGGCAGAACTCACTGTCGAACGTGCCGAGCTGCTGGTGATAAATTTTGGCGTTTTTCGGGTAGCCGAGGGTTTCGGTTACCGCAGACAGTGACAGGAATAACGACAGTTCCTGCGCTTTCTCCGGCTGCTCTGCGCCATGGTGGTAGAGCCAGTGATACAGCTCAGGATGGAAGTTAGTGAACACACCGCTGAACCCTTTGGAGCCGGACTGGATGGCGGGCCAGGCAATGGCGGCATTGGCATTGATGATATTGAACGGTGTGCCTTCAGCCAGTTTCACGCGGCGCTGTACGGTAGGCAGGTCGCAGCTCACATCCTTCAGCACCACAAAACGGCCGCTGTTGGCGCAGAAGCTGAACTCTTCATCGGTCAGCAGGCGGCGATACGGCGCCGGGCACTCATACAGACCCAGAGGCATGGTCACTGGCAGGGCTTCCAGCAGGGCGTTCAGCGTGGAGAAGAACACCTCACTGCCTTCATTTTTCGGGTCCAGATGGTTGGTGACCAGCACCAGCGCATCAATGCCGGTGTTGGCCATCGCGCTCAGTTCGGTAATCTGCGCATCCAGCGCATCGCTGATATGACCGGAGGCAATGACCGGTACGCGACCCTGGACTTTTTCCACCACAAATTTTGCCAGCGCTACGCGCTCGTCCAGGCTGAGGAACTGCATTTCGCTGGACTGGCAGACAGCAAACAGCGCATCCACGCCCTGTGTCAGATACCAGTTAATCAGCCGCTCAAGGCCAGGGTAGTCAATCTGGTTATCAGCGGTAAACGGCGTCAGCATGACGGGAACAATACCTTCAATCTTCTTCATTTGGTTCTCCTGAAGCAGCAGTGCTGCATGAAAGTCAGTCGGATTTAATGCTGCGCCAGACGCGCAACCACCTGAGGGTGATCGGGCATATTCGATGCCCCTTCGCGCTCTACCGCCAGTGAAGCAAACGCCGCGGCATAAGTGGCCGCCTGCGCAATAGTCTGTCCTTTTGCCAGCGCCGCGGCGAAGGCACCGTTAAACGCATCACCGGCACCGGTAGTGTCGACGCTGAGTGCCGGAAACGCGGCAATATGCTGAAACTGACCGTTCTCGAGGATCAGCGCCCCACGCGAACTCATGGTGATAATCACCCGCTTCGCTCCCTGACGCACAATCGCCAGGGCCGCTTCTTTCGCGCTGTCGAGGTCATTCACCTCCACGCCGGAGAGCAAAGAAGCCTCGGTTTCATTCGGCGTCAGTACATCCACATAGTGCAGGCACGCCAGCGCATCTGCTGAGAAAGGCGCCGGATTCATAATGACGCGCACGCCCAGGGTGGTGGCCAGCTTCATGGCGTTCAGCGTGGCGGAAAAATTGTTTTCCAGCTGCACCAACAGCACATCAGACCCCGCGAGTTCATGCGTCATTTCTGCTACTTCGGCGTCGGTCAACGTCTTGTTGGCCCCGGAATAAATGGCGATCATATTTTCGCCATCCTGCTGCGATACATAGATAATCGCGTTACCCGTTGGCTCTACGTCACTCTGATACAGCCTGAAAGAGTGAATATCTGACGCCGACAGATGGTCGAAAGCGAACTGGCTGAACTGATCGGTACCGACTTTGGAGACGAAGTGAACACGTGCTCCGGCACGGCTGGCCGCCATCGCCTGATTCGCCCCTTTGCCGCCCGGCCCCAGCGTACTGCCCAGCGCCAGCAGGGATTCCCCGCCTTTCGGAAAGCGCGCTACTTTTGCCACGATATCGACGTTAAACGAGCCGAGGATGCACACCCGGCCCTGTGTCTGGGTGCTATCGCGCGGTGCTGACCGCTGACGCTGGCTCTCCAGCCGCTGTAACAGCACCTCAAAGTTGCCGCCGGTTTCCGAAATCAGCTTGGCCTGTAAGTTGCGGCGGATCACCATCGCGCCACCATGACAGCGCTGGATCATTCCAAGGCCTGCCAGTGCTGCCAGATCGCTGCGAATGGTCTCTTTGGAGACGGCAAAGGCGGCAGCAAGCCAGGCGACACTCAGGCTTTCATGCTGGTCGAGATAATCGAGAATGCTGTTACGCCGTTGTTCCAGATACATAGTCACCTCTTGCTATTCAGTAGCCTAAGGGAGCACGTAAAGTTTAAAAGTGATAGCGGTCATAGCGCTCGGTGAAAAACGGAAGCAAACGGAAGTGAAACCAAAAGAGGGTGAGGTAAAAACGAAGGCAGACAGGTCGATGCGCCTAACATGAAAACAAGACGTGTCGAAATTTACTCACTTTTTCGACATGAGGATGACAGGCGAAAAAAAACAGACCCATGGGGGTCTGCTTATTGATACGGGGCGACCGGAACAACAGGTCGCCCCCTGCAACATCAGATATCAATGTTCGCGGCGCGCAGCGCATTCTCTTCGATAAAGGCACGGCGTGGCTCTACCGCATCGCCCATCAGGGTGGTGAACAGCTGATCGGCGGCAACCGCGTCTCGAATAGTCACGCGCAGCATACGACGGCTTTCCGGATCCATGGTGGTTTCCCACAGCTGATCAGGGTTCATTTCGCCCAGACCTTTGTATCGCTGAACCGTCAGACCACGACGTGACTCTTTGACAAGCCACTCCATTGCCTGCTCAAAGCTGGCAATTGGCTGACGGCGCTCGCCACGTTCGATAAACGCGTCTTCTTCAATCAGACCACGCAGCTTCTCGCCCAGGGAACAAAGCTTACGGTATTCACCGCCGAGCATGAAATCCGTATCCAGAGCATAATCGGTATCCACACCATGCGTCTTGATGCGCAGCACCGGTTCAAAGATGTGCAGTTCCAGGTTTTCACGAACCAGACCGCTGTAGCTGCTGCCGTGCTGATCGTTATCGTTCAGATACGTAACCAGCTCATCCATCCAGGCCCGTACCGGCGCTTCTACTGCCAGTTCGCTCAGCGTCGGGTTGTAAACCAGCGCGTTCAACAGCGCCACCGGATAACGGCGCTCCATACGTTTGATCATCTTACGCGTGCTGTTGAACTCTGATACCAGGTCCTCCAGTGGCTTGCCACCCAGGGCCGGAGCGCTGGCGTTAGCATGCAGCGAAGCACCGTCCAGTGCGATAGAGATCTGATACTGGTCCATCGCGTCATCATCTTTGATGTACTGTTCCTGCTTCCCTTTTTTCACCTTGTACAGCGGCGGCTGGGCGATATACACATGGCCACGTTCGATGATTTCAGGCATCTGACGGTAGAAGAAGGTCAGCAGCAGCGTACGGATGTGAGAACCATCCACGTCGGCATCGGTCATGATGATGATGCTGTGATAACGCAGTTTGTCCGGGTTATATTCGTCACGGCCAATGCCGCAGCCCAGCGCGGTGATCAGCGTTGCCACTTCCTGCGAAGCGAGCATCTTATCGAAGCGCGCTTTCTCCACGTTCAGGATTTTACCTTTCAGCGGCAGAATGGCCTGGTTTTTACGGTTACGTCCCTGCTTGGCAGAGCCGCCCGCAGAGTCCCCTTCCACAAGGTAGATTTCAGAAAGTGCCGGGTCGCGTTCCTGGCAGTCAGCCAGTTTGCCAGGCAGACCAGCCAGATCCAGCGCACCTTTACGGCGGGTCATTTCACGTGCGCGGCGAGCCGCTTCACGGGCGCGGGCTGCGTCGATGATTTTACCCACAACGATTTTTGCATCGCTCGGATTTTCCAGCAGGTATTCCGCCAGCAGTTCATTCATCTGCTGCTCAACCGCCGTTTTCACCTCGGAAGAGACCAGTTTATCTTTGGTCTGAGAGGAGAATTTAGGGTCTGGCACTTTGACTGAAACGACAGCAATCAGGCCTTCACGCGCATCATCACCCGTGGCACTGACCTTGGCTTTCTTGCTGTAGCCTTCTTTATCCATGTAGGCATTCAGCGTACGGGTCATGGCGGTACGGAAACCAACGAGGTGCGTCCCCCCATCGCGCTGTGGGATGTTGTTGGTAAAGCAGTAGATGTTTTCCTGGAAACCATCGTTCCACTGCAGCGCCACTTCCACACCAATGCCGTCTTTCTCAGTAGAGAAATAGAACACATTCGGGTGGATCGGGGTTTTGTTCTTGTTCAGATACTCAACAAACGCCTTAATACCACCTTCATAGTGGTAATGGTCGCTTTTACCATCACGCTTATCTTCCAGCTTGATAGAGACGCCAGAGTTCAGGAACGACAGCTCGCGCAGGCGTTTTGCCAGAATTTCGTATTCGAATTCAACGACGTTGGTAAAGGTCTGATGGCTTGGCCAGAAACGCACGCGTGTTCCGGTCAGATCGGTTTCACCGCTAACGCTTAACGGCGCCTGCGGCACACCATGGACGTAGATCTGCTGGTGAACTTTGCCTTCACGACGAATGGTCAGTTCCAGTTTTTCCGACAGGGCGTTAACCACGGAAACACCCACACCATGCAGGCCGCCGGACACTTTATAGGAGTTATCATCGAACTTTCCGCCTGCGTGCAGCACGGTCATGATCACTTCAGCGGCAGAAATACCTTCTTCTTCATGGATACCGGTAGGAATACCGCGGCCATCATCCTGCACAGACACAGAGTTATCTGCATGAATAGTGACAAGAATATCGGAGCAGTGACCGGCGAGTGCTTCGTCAATGGCGTTATCCACGACCTCAAATACCATGTGATGCAGACCGGTACCGTCATCCGTATCGCCGATATACATACCCGGGCGCTTGCGTACCGCATCCAGCCCCTTGAGAACTTTGATACTGGAGGAGTCATAAGAATTCGACATCAACTTTTCTCGCTCGTTTAATCTTCAGGTTGAACCACTATTTTACCTTGTTCTACAGTGAACATCTTGCCCTTTTCATCAGTCATGTCGAAGACATGCTCGGCCGCAATGGCACTGACAAAAACCTGGGCCTGAGTGGCTTTTAAACGCGCTGCCAGCAGGTGGCGACGGGTTTCATCCAGCTCAGAGGCAAAATCATCTATCAGATACAGGCAACGTCGCCCGTTCTGTCGGGTGAGAAACTCACCCTGCGCCAGCCTCAGGGCGCACATCAGCAGCTTTAACTGGCCGCGTGACAGCAAATCTTCCACCGGCGTTCCCTCTGCGCGAATACGAAAATCCGCTTTATGAGGACCACTGGCAGTGTAAGTCAGTGCCCGATCGCGCTCAAAACTGCGTTCGAGCAAGTCGGCATAATCACTCTCTTTATCCCAGCCGCGCTGATAAGAGAAGCTCAGCTGAAATTCCGGCAAAAACTGGGCACAGGTGGCGTTAATATCTGCCGCAATCGCTTCACTGTAGGCCGCACGCCACTGGCTTATCTGTTCAGCCAACGGTGCCAGCTCCTGATCCCAGGCGCGGATCTGCTGGTAGCGTGACACCTGACGCAGCGCTGCGTTACGCTGTTTCAGCAGGCGCTTGAGGTTACTCCAGGCGTTGAAAAAACCCGGTTCATTGTGAAAGCAGCCCCAGTCGATATAAGCACGACGATACTTCGGCCCCCCGTTCAGCAGGGTAAACCCCTCTGGCGTGATCAGTTGCATCGGCAGCATCTGCGCCAGTTCGGCCACTTTGTGGCCGTCGCTACCGTCAACCCGTACCCGGCTGTCACCGGCGCGGTTTTTAGTCAGCCCAACCGACACTTCCCTTTCCGCCCCGGCGATACGCCCGTGCAACACAAAGGCGTCCTGCTCATGGCGAATAACCCTGCCCGCCTGCAAACTGCGAAAGGCACGGCCATGACCGAGGGTATAAATCGCTTCCAGCACGCTGGTTTTACCGCTGCCGTTGGGCCCCACCAGGAAGTTAAATCCGGGGGCCAGCGCGAGGTCCGCGTTTTCGATATTACGAAAGTCTTTAATAAGCAGGCGGGTTAAAGCCATAGCAGGATCCAGAGCAGCGGAATGTCTGGGTCAGGCGTACCTGACCCCTACGGAGATGAAGATGAACTCAGCAATTACAAGCGCATTGGCATCACAACATAGGCCGCTGACTGACTGGCTGCATCTTCAATCTGGACGCTGGAAACGGAATCGGTCAGCAGCAGACGCACGTTCTCGCACTTCAGCGCGTTCAGGACATCCAGCACATAGCTGACGTTGAAGCCGATTTCGAGATCGGTGCCACCGTAGGTCACATCCAGCATCTCTTCCGCTTCTTCCTGCTCCGGGTTATTTGCCGTAATTTTTAGCTGATTTTCGCTGATATAGAGGCGAACACCGCGGAATTTCTCATTAGAGAGGATCGCTGCACGGGAAAACGCCTGCTTCAGCAGATCACAGCCTGCATCGAGGGTTTTGTCCGGGTTCTTCGGCAACACGCGGCGATAATCCGGGAAGCGGCCATCAACCAGCTTCGAGGTGAAAATAAAATCACCCACATGTGCACGGATATTATTGCTGCCAATCTGTACCTGTAACAGGGTATCGCCGCCATCCAGCAGACGCACCAGCTCAATAACCCCTTTACGCGGCACGATCACCGAATGGCTGGGGAGCTGCTGGCCCACCGGCATTGAACAGACCGCCAGGCGGTGACCATCGGTGGCCACAGTACGCAGCTCTTCACCTTCTGTCTCAAACAGCATTCCGTTCAGGTAATAACGCACGTCCTGATGGGCCATAGAGAACTGCGTGGCTTCAATCAGGCGTTTAAGGGTCGCCTGCGGCAGTGTGAATTCGACCTCGCTCTGCCAGTCATCCAGGTTAGGGAAATCACTGGCAGGCAGGGTAGACAGCGAGAAACGGCTGCGGCCGGAGCGCACCAGCATTCTTTCGCCTTCCAGAATCACCGTGATTTCAGCGCCTTCCGGCAAACCCCGGCAGATATCAAAGAATTTGCGTGCCGGTACCGTCGTGGCGCCAGGCTCATGGTCCTGCGTCAGCGCAACGCGCGCCACCATTTCCATTTCCAGATCGGTGCCCGTCAGCAACAGCGTGCCTTCATTAACCTGCAACAACAGGTTGCCAAGGATCGGCAGCGTCGGACGACCGCCTAATGGGCTGCTAACTTGCTGTAATGGCTTGAGTAAATGCTCACGTTCTACAATAAATTTCATAGTCAGGAAGATAATGTTCTGATTAGATTTGAGAAATCTTCTTTAATGTCATGACTCTCTTCACGCAGCTGCTCAATTTTACGGCAGGCATGTAGCACTGTGGTGTGGTCACGACCCCCGAAAGCATCACCGATTTCCGGCAGACTGTGGTTGGTCAGTTCCTTGGCCATCGCCATCGCCATCTGGCGCGGGCGTGCAACCGAACGGGAACGTCGCTTCGACAGCAGATCGGCGACTTTAATTTTATAATACTCAGCAACCGTCTTCTGAATATTATCGATAGTTACCAGCTTCTCCTGCAAGGCAAGCAGGTCACGTAAGGCTTCGCGCACAAAATCGATCGTGATGGCACGACCGGTAAAGTTGGCGTTGGCGATCACGCGGTTTAACGCACCTTCAAGCTCACGCACATTAGAACGCAGACGCTTGGCAATAAAGAACGCCACTTCACCCGGCAGGCGAATGTCATTCTCATCCGCTTTCTTCATCAGGATCGCTACGCGGGTTTCCAACTCAGGCGGCTCGATCGCCACCGTCAGGCCCCAGCCAAAGCGGGATTTGAGTCGATCTTCCACACCATTGATCTCTTTCGGATAACGATCCGAGGTCAAAATGATCTGCTGATTACCTTCCAGCAGGGCGTTAAAGGTGTGGAAAAACTCTTCCTGCGATCGCTCTTTATTGGCAAAAAACTGAATGTCATCGATCAGCAGCGCATCCACTGAGCGATAGTAACGCTTAAATTCTTCGATGGCGTTGTTCTGTAGCGCCTTGACCATGTCCTGCACAAAACGCTCCGAGTGCATATACACCACTTTCGCGTTTGGCTTACGTGCCATGATCCCGTTGCCGACCGCATGCAACAAGTGCGTCTTACCGAGACCGGTACCACCATAAAGGAATAACGGGTTATACGCGCCACCCGGGTTATCAGCCACCTGACGTGCCGCCGCACGTGCCAGCTGGTTTGATTTACCCTCAACGAAATTGTCGAAGTTGTGCTTGGTGTTCACATTTGAGCGGTAAGACAGCTCCGCCGGTGCAGGCATATTGTCCCAGCTGGGGCGCATCGGTGCAGGGCGGCTGATGATGCCTGGTGAACTGGCATGTGCCGTGGCCATCACCGGCTGGCTGATGGTTTGCGCGACGGGCTTACTGCCCACTTCAAAGCGCAGCAATGGCACATTTGCCCCGCAAAAATCATTTAGCAGAGCATTGATATTATTCAGGTATTTATCCCGAACCCAATCGAGTACAAAACGGTTTGGTGCATACAAGGCCAGCGTATTGTCATTCAATTCGGCCTGCAAGGGGCGTATCCACATGCTGAATTCTGTGGCAGGTAGCTCATCCTGCAGGCGGGCAAGACACTGTTGCCAAAGCGTAAGTGACACGGCGGACTCCACTCGAAAAAATTCGATAAGAAATAAAAGCGCTGAAGCGATAATTTCATCATTGTTGACGCATGCCGATGAAACACATGCGAACCGCTATCCACGGTTACTCCGCCCGTCCCCGGCATATCTAATGCTTAAGGGGTAGGATCGACCCGAAGGATCGTTAGCGGAAGGGCGGATCATAGCGTAAAGCGCAGCAGAGATCTTCACTTTCTACACAGTTTTGATCCAATTTATCCACAGGCATGTACAGCGGGGATAAGTTTACGCCACCCTGAGCAAAAGACATTCAGGATCGTCTGCATTCATTGAAATTTAATGGTGCCATCACGTTATTGCCGCAAACAGCATGCAACAGGATCGCCAGAAGATCCTGCGCGATCCTTGCGCTTTTTACTGGACGCCGTATAATTCTTGCCCCGGCGTGTGCGCCATGGCCGTTTTGGCTGTTTTTGCGGTCACTACGGGCAATCAGGATGCGCTTTTCACGCGAAGTAAATTGACTCTGGACTGTACAATTATTACAATCCCGCCTCTTTATTAAAGACACACTGAGGCGTCGGTCGTTTTTTCGGGCCAGATAACGCGTCACCAAGTGAAATTTTTCAAGTTTAGGTAGAAATCGCCATGAAACGCACTTTTCAACCGTCCGTACTGAAGCGTAACCGTTCACACGGTTTCCGTGCTCGTATGGCAAATAAAAATGGTCGTCAGGTTCTGGCACGTCGTCGTGCTAAAGGCCGTTCTCGTCTGACCGTTTCTAAGTAATAAAAGCTAACCGCTGAGTGGTTAAGCTCGCATTTCCCAGGGAGTTACGTTTGTTAACTCCCACTCATTTCACTTTCGTCTTCCAGCAGCCACAACGGGCTGGCACGCCGCAAATTACTATTCTCGGCCGCCTGAACGCGCTGGGGCATCCCCGCATCGGTCTTACCGTCGCCAAAAAACATGTTAAACGTGCTCACGAGCGTAACCGGATCAAGCGATTGACCCGCGAAAGCTTTCGTCTGCGTCAACATGAGCTTCCGGCGATGGATTTTGTCATCGTAGCGAAAAAGGGTGTTGCCGATCTGGATAATAAGGCACTGACGGAAGCGTTGGAGAAACTATGGCGTCGCCATTGTCGCCTGGCTCGCGGCTCCTGATCGGGCTGATACGCGTCTATCAACGCGTTATCAGCCCGCTGTTAGGACCCCACTGCCGTTTCCATCCCACCTGTTCGCAATACGGAATTGAGGCATTGCGCAGGTTTGGGGTGATAAAAGGGAGTTGGTTGACGATGAAACGCATATTAAAATGCCACCCCTTGAACCCGGGTGGCGACGATCCGGTGCCGCCACATAACCATTGATCCCAGAGAACATTAACGATGGATTCGCAACGCAATCTTTTCCTCATCGCTTTTCTGTTCGTGTCCTTCATGATCTGGCAAGCCTGGCAGACGGACCACGCTCCGCAGCCATTGCAGACCCAGACCACGCAAAACACGACCAGTGCAGCCGGTGATGCCGCCAATCAGGGCGTACCTGCCAGTGGCCAGGGCAAAACGATCACCGTTAAGACTGATGTCCTGTCTTTAAACATCAATACTCGCGGTGGCGATATTGACCAGGCGTTATTGCTGACTTACCCGGATTCACTGGGTTCAGACAAGCCTTTCCAACTGTTGGAAACCACGCCTGGATTCCTGTATCAGGCCCAGAGCGGTCTGACTGGTCGTAACGGCCCGGATAATCCGGCCAATGGCGCACGTCCTCTGTATACCGCAGGCCAGGATCACTTCGAGCTGGCTGATGGCCAGAGCGAGCTGCGTATTCCGTTGACCTTTACCGCGGAAAACGGCGCAACCTTCACCAAGACCTTCGTTCTGAAACGTGGTGAATACGCGATTAATGTCGATTATCAGATCAACAACGCCTCACAGCAGCCGCTGGAAGTGTCAATGTTCGGTCAGCTGAAGCAGTCTATTGACCTGCCGAAGCATCGCGATACCGGCAGCAGCAACTTTGCTCTGCACACTTTCCGTGGCGCGGCTTACTCCAGCAGTGAGACAAACTACGAAAAGTACAAATTCGATAAAATCAGCGATAACGAAAACCTGAGCACCACGACCACCAATGGCTGGGTGGCAATGATGCAGCAGTACTTCGCCACCGCATGGGTTCCACAGACGGCGGGTAACAACACGCTGTACACCAGCAATCTGGGTAACGGAATCGCGGCGATTGGCTACAAATCTGCACCGGTCACCGTCGCACCAGGTTCTCAGCAGCAGCTGGCAGCCACCCTGTGGGTGGGCCCGGAAATTCAGGACAAGATGGCAGCTGTGGCTCCCCACCTTGATCTGACCGTGGATTACGGCTGGTTGTGGTTTATCTCTCAGCCGCTGTTCAAACTGCTGAAATTCCTGCACACCTTTATCGGTAACTGGGGCTTCTCCATTATCGTAATCACCTTCATCGTGCGTGGCATCATGTACCCGCTGACCAAAGCGCAGTACACCTCGATGGCAAAAATGCGCATGTTGCAGCCTAAGATTCAGGCGATGCGTGAGCGTTTAGGTGATGACAAGCAGCGTATGAGCCAGGAAATGATGGCGTTGTACAAAGCGGAGAAAGTAAACCCGCTGGGCGGCTGTCTGCCTCTGGTTATCCAGATGCCTATCTTCCTGGCCCTTTACTACATGCTGATGGGCTCGGTAGAACTGCGTCATGCGCCGTTCGCCCTGTGGATCCATGACCTGGCAGCACAGGACCCGTACTATATTCTGCCGATCCTGATGGGTATCACGATGTTCTTCATTCAGAAGATGTCGCCAACCACCGTGACCGATCCGATGCAGCAGAAGATCATGACCTTTATGCCCGTGATCTTCACCGTGTTCTTCTTGTGGTTCCCGTCAGGTCTGGTGCTGTACTACATCGTCAGTAACCTGGTGACCATTCTCCAGCAGCAGCTGATTTATCGCGGCCTGGAAAAACGTGGCCTGCACAGCCGCGACAAGAAAAAAGCGTAATCTGTTAATGCTGCGGGCTGACCGAAAAAGAAGGTCAGTCCCTGCACGTAGGGGGCAACCATTTTTTCCGGTCGCCCCGTGCGAACAACACGCACAATGCTTACACTAAGGCGGTCATTATGACCGCCTTTTTATTTCCAAAAGAGAATTCAACATGAGCCATAGCGATACTATCGTCGCGCAGGCGACCGCGCCAGGACGCGGCGGCGTCGGCATTCTGCGTATTTCTGGCAGCAAGGCCGCAGACGTTGCGCAGTTACTGCTGGGTAAACTGCCTAAACCGCGTTACGCCGACTATCTGCCGTTCCGTGACGCCGACGGTAGCACTCTCGATCAGGGCATCGCGCTGTGGTTCCCCGGCCCGAACTCATTTACCGGTGAAGATGTACTGGAACTTCAGGGCCACGGCGGTCCGGTGATCCTTGATCTGTTGCTGAAGCGTATTGTGGCACTGCCCGGGCTGCGAATTGCCAATCCGGGAGAGTTCTCAGAACGCGCCTTCCTCAATGACAAACTGGATCTGGCACAGGCTGAAGCGATTGCCGACCTGATTGATGCCAGCTCCGAGCAAGCAGCACGTTCCGCCGTTAATTCATTACAGGGCGTATTTTCTGCCCGTGTAAACCATCTTGTGGAAGCACTTACTCACCTGCGAATCTATGTAGAAGCAGCCATCGACTTCCCGGATGAGGAGATCGACTTCCTCTCCGACGGTAAAATTGAAGCGCAGCTGCATCAGGTGATTGCCGACCTTGACGACGTACGTGCCGAAGCACGCCAGGGCAGCCTGCTGCGTGAAGGGATGAAAGTGGTTATCGCCGGGCGTCCAAACGCCGGTAAATCCAGCCTGCTGAATGCACTGGCCGGACGCGAAGCAGCGATTGTGACCGATATCGCGGGCACCACCCGCGATGTGCTGCGCGAGCATATCCATATTGATGGCATGCCGCTGCATATCATTGATACCGCAGGATTACGCGAAGCCAGCGATGAAGTTGAGCGCATTGGCATCGAACGCGCATGGAATGAGATCGAACAGGCCGATCGTGTGCTGTTTATGGTCGATGGCACCACAACGGGTGCGACCGGCCCGGCCGAAATATGGCCGGACTTTATCGCCCGGCTGCCACAAACGTTACCGATTACCGTGGTGCGCAATAAAGCTGATATGACAGGTGAAGTGCTGGGCATCGAAGAAGTAAATGGTCACTCACTTATTCGTCTGTCGGCACGCACTGGCGATGGCATTGATGTCCTGCGCGACCACCTGAAGCACAGCATGGGTTTCTCTGGCAATATGGAAGGTGGCTTCCTGGCACGCCGACGCCACCTGCTCGCACTCGAGTTAGCAGCCACTCACTTACAGCAGGGCAAAGACCAACTGCTGGGTGCCTGGGCCGGTGAATTACTGGCAGAAGAGCTTCGCCTTGCCCAGCAAGCGCTGAGTGAAATTACCGGAGAATTTAGCTCGGATGATCTGCTGGGGCGTATTTTCTCCAGTTTTTGCATCGGGAAGTAAACACCCGGTGTGATCGCTCTATTCCACCAGCAATCTGGCTATAAACAGTGACAATAGTCCGAAAATACCCCTGGGAATGGAATCCCAGGTGAAATTTGATAAGAAAATTCTTACAATGGCAGAGATGATTACCCGACCATTTTCACGGAGCGACAGATGGCAAGTCATTTTGCACGTTGGGCACTCGCCCAAACCAGACCCCAGGTTCACCGACTCCCGCAGCAGATGGTAGAGCAGGCCAGCAGATTTTCCGAGAAACGCCGGGCCCGTTATCTGGCCGCCCGAAGCCTGCTCGCTGAACTGATGCTGCGCGTGTATGGCATCCCCCTTTTGCCCGAATTGATCACCACCACCAGTGGACGCCCCTGCTTTGCAGACCCGGATCTCCCTGACTTTAGCCTGGCCTACGCCGGTAACATGGTCGGTGTGATGTTAGCTGAGGAACGGGGCCGCGCCGGACTCGATATGGAAATTGTCCGCGCACATAGCCGTCAGACGACGGAGCATCATTTTGAATGTCTGTCGTCGGGAGAGAAAGCGTGGATCAATGCACAGAATGATGCCATTGAGGCGTCTACGCAGCTGTGGACGCTACGCCAAAGCATTCTAAAACTCACTGGCGAAGCGGATGAAGGAAGTGATTCACTACGCTTGCACCCGGCATCAGGACGACTGCGCTGCGTCACCTGGCCAGATATTCAGGCGCTGTGTGATGTTGAGCCATTGCTGGTGTGGTCCTGTGCGTTATCGCCAGGCACTGACCGACTGCATTTGTGGGAATATAACGGGGAAGATGGCTGGGAATCACTGCGGGATTTTAACGTTTATGCACACAATCTTGGGCCACGCACGCTGCGTCTGACCAGTCTGCCGGCGGAAAAACCGCTCTATCACTCCTGAGAGTCAAACGGGTGGCGTTACCACCACCCGTTAGTCTGATTAATGCGCGTCGATAAACGCGATTTTCAGAACGAACAGTAACGCCACGACCACGACGCACGGGCTGATTTCACGCCAGCGCCCCGTGCCCAGCTTCATCACGCAGTAAGAGATAAAGCCCAGTGCGATACCTTCAGTGATCGAGAAACTGAATGGCATCATCGCCGCTGTCACAAACGCCGGAACCGCTTCGGTCAGGTCATCCCACTTCACGCGCGCCAGGCTTGAGGTCATCAGCACGCCCACGTAGATCAGCGCACCGGCTGCGGCATAAGCGGGGACCATACCCGCCAGCGGTGACAGGAACATCACCAGCAGGAACAGCACGCCCGTCACAACGGCCATCAGGCCGGTACGACCGCCCACGGACACGCCGGATGAGCTTTCGATATACGCAGTCACCGAAGAGGTACCGATAAATGAGCCGGCAACGGAACTGATGCTGTCCACATACAGCGCCTGCTTCATACGCGGGAACTTACCCGTCTCATCAGTCAGACCGGCTTTATCCGTCACACCAATCAACGTCCCGGAAGAGTCAAACAGGTTGACCAGCATAAAGGAGAAGATGATCCCGGCCATGCCAACGTTCAGTGAATCTTTCAGGTTAACCTGCCCCAGAACGGAGGTCACCGCAGGAGGCGCTGAGAAGATACCGGTATATTTCACATCACCAATCGCCAGACCAATCAGCGTGGTCACCACGATCGACACCAGCACCGCCGCATGGATATTGCGCGATGCAAGGATGGCGATAATAAAGAAGCCCAACGCACCCAGCAGTACGCTGTGCGAGGTCAGGTTACCGACTGTTACCAGTGTTGCTTCGTTGGCCACGATAATACCGGCATTTTTCAGCCCCATCATCGCAATAAACAGACCAATACCGGCAGTGATCCCGACGCGCAGACTCAGTGGAATATTGGCAATCATCCAGTAACGCACACGGAAGATCGTCAGCAACAGCAGGCCAACAGCCCCCCAGAAAATAGCGCCCATTCCGATCTGCCAGGATATCCCCATCGCACCCACGACCACGAAGGCGAAGAAGGCGTTCAGCCCCATCGCGGGGGCCAGTGCCACAGGCAGGTTCGCGACCAGCCCCATCAGAATACTGCCTCCGGCAGCTATCAGACAGGTGGTAACGAAGACCGCCTGCGTGTCCATGCCGGCCACGCCGAGGATCTGAGGGTTAACAAAAACGATATACACCATCGTCAAAAAGGTGGTGAAACCAGCAATCACCTCGGTACGAACGGTGGTGCCATGCTCCTGCAATTTAAAAATCCGTTGTAACAGACCGGGATTCGTCATTATGTGTTTCCAGAACGGAGAAAAGTTGTCGGCCGTTATCCTACCCCAAAATTCTGATTTTGGGATGCCGATCACCCGGTTTTTTCGCAACCGATTGCGCTGTTTTACCCGTCTTATCACAACCGTTAACAGTAATTGACATAATTCACCCCGCTTCGCGCTACTATCGGGTATCCACCCACTGGACAGAAGGAATCAGGATGACCGTGGAATGCATTTTTTTCGATTGTGATGGAACGCTGGTCGACAGCGAAATGCTCTGTACTCAGGCGTACGTCAACACTTTCGCGCAGTTTGGTGTCACGCTGTCGCTGCAGGAGATGTTCGAAAAGTACAAAGGAGTGAAACTGTACGACATCATCGCGGATGTCTGCCAGCAGCACCCGCTGACGACCCCGGTTGAAGTCCTGGAACAGGCTTATCGTCAGGAAGTGGCTCGCCTGTTTGACCTGGAGCTTAAACCGATTCACGGTGCAAAGGCGTTGCTGGAAAAAGTGAGTGTTCCGGCCTGTGTCGTCTCTAACGGGACCGTCCCCAAAATGCAGCATTCGCTCGGCCTGACCGGCATGCTCTCCTTCTTTGGGGACCGCTTATACAGCGGCTATGACATTGAGCACTGGAAACCCGACCCGGAATTGATGTACTACGCTGCCAAACAGATGGGCGTTGCGATTGAGCGCTGCATTCTGATCGATGATTCTGAGGCGGGGGCAAAAGCGGGCATCGCCGCCGGGATCCCGGTATTCTATTACTGCGTCGATGCGCATAATCCGGTAATCAACCATCCACTGGTGACGGTGTTTGATGATATGGCACAGCTGCCAGATTTATGGCAGGCGCGTGGCTGGCAGTTAACGCGCTAAATGGGGGCAGGCCGGAAACAACCCGGCCTGTTGCCAGCAAGCGGTATAGAAAAAATCAAATACCGTCCCCCTCATTGATATACCAGCGTAATGAATTTGACAGCAGTGAAGCATGTTTAATAACTTTGCCTTCATCGACCAGCTGTAAAAGAATATTTCGCATCATATAGATACTCTCACCGCAATTATCCGCTAACTCTCTGGTTTTAGGCCATAGCGTGGGATCGGATAAATGCGTACCCTCTTTGGGGCTGGAGGCGAGTTCCTGGCAGATTAAAGCCAGCGCACGGAATGCCTCTTGTTTCTTTAGCTGAACGGCTGTTTTATTTCTTCTCATATCTAATATATTAATGATAGCGTTAATCACCCGCTATACATTACTCCTTTTCGCTATATTAATTATACTCACGGTGAGGAGGGATCGTGTACCTGCATTGTTATTATCGCTGCCAGCACCGTTCCCCCTAAGTGACCAGTTGATATTTTCAGCGCGGAACACATCAAAATCGAAATGGAAAATAAAGAAGGGATATATCGCCTCAACACTGAGAAAAAAAACAAAAACCATTGACTAATTTCGAGACTATCGTTTTTCTTAAGCGCTGTAAACAATATAAAATCACAAAGAAAAATAATACCACTATATGCCAAACAGGTTACCAAGCCGATATATTCACACACCTATTAAAGTGTAAATTTAAATAAATAAGCACTTTAAGAAAATTTCTATAAAAATAATAAAGGGAAAAGGAAGAATAGAAGAAAACGGGGGGAGAAATCAGGTTCATATTATCCTGCGCTGAAGGGACCAGCGCAGGATGCCGCTCAGTTAGCCAATCGCGCCCAGTGCATCATCGTTACCCTGCTTTTTCGGCAGCAGGAATAACGTGGCGACAATATCCAGCAGATAGATCAGTGCCAGCATGGTGATAGCAGCAGTAAATGACCACTGGCTGACCAGCAGCCCAATCACCAGCGGACCAAATCCACCCACACCACGCCCCAGGTTAAACAAGACATTCTGCGCCGTAGCACGTACTTTCACCGGATAAGTGTCAGAAATCAGCGCGCCGTAACCGCCAATCATGCCATTCACAAACATCCCCATCAGTGCCCCGGTAAACAGCATGGTCGTCGGATCGCGCAACTGAGCGTAAACCACCACCATCACCACTGCGCCAAACTGATACAGCAGGAAAATTTTCCAGCGGGAGAAGCGATCGGCCAGCAGACCAAATAACCAGATACCGAAGGTCATCCCGACGACCGTGACCGCCGTCCACAACCCGGATTTCGTCAGCGAAAAACCAAAGTTAGATGAGAGATAACTCGGCATCCAGATCATCAGACCGTAATAACCAAAGTTCTGTACAGAACAGAGGATAAAGATGCCGATGCTGGCTTTGGTGGTAGCCGCATCCACGAACAACAGCTTAATGCGCGCCGTGAACGACAACCCCTGATTCACATCCACATGCTGGGTGAACGCTTCCGGCTCCCCCATGCCACGACGAATGGCAAACGAGGCCAGGGCGGGCAGCAGGCCAACGAGGAACATGCCGCGCCAGCCGATCACATTCAGCAGCAACGGCGTGATAAATGCCGCCAGCAGTACGCCGAGTTGCCACCCCATGCCCACCCACGCTGAAGCACGGTTACGCTTGTTGGCAGGCCAGGCTTCGGCGATCAACGCCATACCAATACCGAACTCACCGCCCAGGCCCATACCCGCAAGGGTGCGATACGCCAGTAAATCCCAATATCCCTGCGCCACTGCGCACAGCCCGGTAAAGACTGAAAACATCAGGATGGTAAAGGTCAGTACACGAATACGCCCGAGACGATCGCTGATATGGCCGAAAACAATGCCTCCCAGCACGGCACCAATCAGTGTCCAGGTGACCAGTGAACCAGCCTGCGAGGGGGATAATGCCAGCGACAGACTGATAGCAGGTAACATAAAACCGAGGATCAGCAGATCAAAGCCGTCCATTGCGTAACCGCTGACAGCAGCGACCATCGCTTTGCCCGGCGTGACGCTACGCTTGTCCGGGGGGGAAATTGACATGATTTTCTGGCCTTTTCATTGGAAATTTGCCGCAAGTATAAGTATGAGCGACGAAGGTATCCAGACGAAAAAGTGATGGGGAAGGAAGTCAGGCATGCCGGGGGGTTGGCACGCCTGAGCAGAGATTACGACGGGTTATTGCTACCGGTGTCATCGCCGGTCAGCAGTTTATCCAACTGGTCACCGCCCACGTGACGGAAATCCTGACCTTTCACGAAGTAGAAGATAATTTCACAAATGTTCTGGCAGCGGTCACCGATGCGCTCGATGGCACGCGCGCAGAACAAGGCCGTCAGCACACTCGGGATAGTGCGCGGATCTTCCATCATATAGGTCATCAGCTGGCGCACGATGCCCTCATACTCCTGGTCAACCTTCTTGTCTTCACGATAGATTTCAATGGCGGCAGTAAGATCCATCCGCGCAAAAGCATCCAGTACGTCATGCAGCATCTGAATGGTGTGATGGCCCAGTGACTCCAGGCTCACCAGCAGCGGCTGGTGCTGCTGGGTGAATTTTTCCAGCGCGGTACGGCAGATCTTCTCGGCAACATCACCAATACGTTCCAGCTCAGAGATGGTTTTGATGATCGCCATTACCAGACGCAGGTCGCTGGCAGTAGGTTGACGTTTGGCGATGATGCGTACGCAGGCTTCATCAATCTCCACCTCCATCATATTGACCTTGTGGTCACCTTCAATCACCTTGTTCGCCAGTTCACCATCCTGGTTGTGCATCGCCGTGATGGCATCGGTCAACTGCTGCTCGACCATGCCACCCATGGTCATCACCTGGGTGCGGATATGCTCCAGCTCGGCGTTGAACTGGCCGGAGATATGTTTGTTCAGATTTAAGCTATCCATTGTATTCTCCAGTCAAATCAACCGTAGCGGCCGGTGATGTAATCTTCAGTTTGCTTCTGATGCGGCTTGGTGAACAGTGTATCGGTATCACTGAACTCGATCAGTTCGCCCAGGTACATAAATGCCGTGTGGTCGGAGCAGCGTGCTGCCTGCTGCATATTGTGGGTGACGATCACCACGGTGTAATCCTGCTTCAGTTCCGTAATCAGCTCTTCGATGCGCCCGGTTGAGATCGGGTCCAGGGCCGAGCAAGGTTCATCCAGCAGTAACACTTCCGGGCGAATCGCAATACCACGCGCGATGCACAGACGCTGCTGCTGACCGCCGGAAAGACTGTAACCGCTCTGATGCAGCTTGTCTTTGGTTTCGGTCCACAGCGCCGCTTTCGTCAATGCCCACTGAACGCGTTCGTCCATATCGGCACGTGACAGCTTTTCAAACAGACGCACACCGAAAGCGATGTTGTCATAAATCGACATCGGGAACGGTGTAGGCTTCTGGAATACCATGCCAACACGGGCACGCAGCAGGGCGATATCCTGGCTGGCGGTCAGGATGTTTTCGCCATCCAGAAGGATTTCACCTTCAGCACGCTGCTCAGGATAGAGCGAAAACATCTTGTTAAACGTACGCAGCAGCGTGGATTTACCGCAGCCGGATGGGCCGATAAACGCCGTCACCTGGTTTTTAGCAATATCCAGATTGATGTTTTTCAGCGCATGGAATTTTCCGTAATAGAAGTTCAAATCACGAACCTGAATCATCTTAGCGGAAGTCGTATCAACCATTTTTATCTCACTTAGTCCGCGCCGCTAACGCCGCGCTGCTCAATTAATGTTTGCTCTTGGCGAAGATCACGCGTGCCAGGATGTTCAGTAACAGTACACACAGCGTAATAATCAGCACGCCCGCCCAGGCCAGACTCTGCCATTCGGCAAACGGACTCATCGCGAACTTAAAGATGGTCACCGGCAGGTTCGCCAGTGGCTGCATCATATCGGTGCTCCAGAACTGGTTCGACAGCGAGGTAAACAGCAGGGGTGCGGTTTCCCCGGCAATGCGGGCAATCGCCAGCAGAACCCCTGTCAGAATGCCGGAAACGGAGGCTTTCAAGGTAATCGCCGAAATCATCTTCCATTTTGGCGTCCCCAGCGCATACGCCGCTTCTCGCAGGCTGTCCGGTACCAGTCTAAGCATGTTTTCGGTGGTGCGGATCACGATCGGGATTTGCAACAGTGCCAGCGCCACCACCCCGGCCCAGCCGGAGAAGTGTTGCATCTGCGCCACCACGATGGTGTACACAAACAGACCGACCACAATCGACGGCGCCGAAAGCAGAATGTCGTTAATAAAGCGAATCACTTCGGCCAGCCAGGACTTACGGCCATACTCAGCCAGATAGATCCCCGCCATAATCCCCAGCGGCGTCCCCACAGCGGTTGACCAGAAGATCAACAGACCGCTGCCTGCCAGGGCATTTGCCAGGCCTCCTCCCGCCGTATTCGGCGGGGGCGTATTCTCAGTAAACAGCGACAGCGTCATGCCGTCGATACCGCGAGTCACGGTAGAAAACAGGATCCACACCAGCCAGAACAGACCGAATGCCATCGTCAGCAACGACAGGGCGAGGGCAATACGGTTTTTCATCCGGCGCCACGCCTGCATCTTACGGCGTGAAGCGAGCAGTTCGTCACGCGCCTGCAATTCCATCGTGGTCATGAGCGCGCTCCTTCACTTTTTGCCAGACGCAGGATCATCAGTTTTGAACAGGCCAGCACGATAAACGTGATGACAAACAGTATCAGCCCCAGCTCCATCAGCGCGGCGGTATGCACGCCCGATTCCGCTTCAGCAAATTCGTTCGCCAGCGCGGAGGTGATGCTGTTACCCGGCATAAACAGTGAAGCACTGTCGAGTTGGTAGGTGTTACCGATAATGAAGGTCACCGCCATGGTTTCACCCAGTGCGCGCCCCAGGCCCAGCATCACCCCACCAATCACCCCGTTTTTGGTGAAGGGCAACACAACACGCCACATCACTTCCCAGGTGGTACAGCCAATGCCGTACGCGGACTCTTTCATCATCACTGGCGTCTGCTCGAACACGTCGCGCATGACGGAAGCGATATAAGGGATAATCATAATCGCCAGGATAATTCCGGCGGCTAAAATCCCGATACCAAATGCCGGGCCGGAGAACAGGGATCCTACAATCGGTACGTTAGCCAGTACGTCCCCGACGGGCTGCTGGAAATAGGTGGCAAACAGTGGCGCGAAAATAAACAGCCCCCACATGCCATACACAATGCTGGGGATAGCCGCCAGCAGTTCAATCGCCACGCCCAGCGGGCGACGCAGCCAGTTAGGGGCCAGTTCGGTCAGGAACAAGGCAATGCCGAAACTTACCGGGACAGCGATAAGCAGGGCAATAATGGAGGTGACGACGGTACCGTAAATCGGCACCAGCGCACCAAACTGTTCGTTAGGCGCATCCCACTCTTTATTCCACAGGAACGAGAAACCAAACTTCTGGATACTCGGCCATGAAGAGATAATCAGGGAAACGATAATGCCACCGAGCAGCAACAGCACAATCAACGCAGCCAGTTTAACCAGCGCGCTGAAGATGATGTCACCCTGTTTTCCGGGAGCCTTGAATGCCGGCTTGGTTGCAGCCATAGAATTCTCGAGTCTGATACTGCTGATACGTATCGGGCCAGGCAAGCCTGGCCCATGGGGGCATAAGCACCACGCATCGTGGTGCTTACTGCAATCGCTTAGTACAGTGCTTTGCCGGAGCTGTCTTTCACGTTGGTTTTCCAGGCGCTACGAATCTGCTCAATCACAGAATCTGGCAGTGATGCGTAGTCCAGGCCAGCCGTGGTTTTGCTGCCGTTTTTATAAGCCCAGTCGAAGAACTTCAGTACGGCGGCGCCTTTCTCAGCATTAGCCTGCTCTTTGTGCACCAGGATAAAGGTGGTAGAGGTGATTGGCCACGCGTTGTCGCCTTTCTGGAAGGTCAGATCCTGAGCAAAAGATTTGGACCAGTCTGCGCCTTTCGCGGCATCGCTAAAGCTTTTCTCACCCGGTTCAATGGCTTTGCCATCCGCATCCACCAGCTTGGTGTAAGCCAGGCTGTTCTGTTTCGCGTAGGCGTACTCAACGTAGCCGATAGACCCTGGCAGACGCTGTACGAATGCAGCCACGCCGTCGTTACCCTTGCCGCCCAAACCGGTTGGCCAGTTAACGGTGCTACCTTTACCGACTTTGCTGCTCCAGTCGCTGTTCACTTTAGACAGGTAACTGGTGAACACGAATGAGGTACCCGAACCGTCAGCGCGGCGTACCACGTTGATGTTGGAATCAGGCAGTTTCACGCCCGGGTTCAGCTTGGTGATGGCCGGGTCGTTCCACTTTTTGATGGTACCGAGGTAGATATCACCCACGGTTTTGCCATCCAGCGTCAGCTGTCCAGATTTGATACCAGGAATATTAACCGCCAGTACCACCCCGCCAATAACTGTCGGAAACTGGAACAGGCCATTTTTTTCTAAATCTTCGTCTTTCATCGGCGCATCTGATGCACCGAAGTCTACGGTTTTAGCGATAATCTGCTTAACGCCGCCGGATGAACCGATACCCTGATAGTTAACCTGGCTGCCCGTCGCGGTGTTGTACTCTGCTGCCCACTTGTTATACACAGGTGCCGGGAATGTCCCGCCAGCACCGGTCAGGTTGGTCGCGGCCATTGCGGTAACGGCGCTCAGAGAAAGGGTTACTGCGACGAATTGAGCCAGGGTTTTGTGCATCAGTGTCATGTTCCCTCCACGGGATTAAAAAGTCAGGCCAGTTGCCGTGTTTGTCTAATTAATGATTGCTGCTGGAGGCAAAATAGGACAGTTTGGTGACAGTAAAATGTACGAAATATGACACTTTTGTGACAAGCCACTCTAATCATGAAGGCTGACGTCAGTCGGTTTTTTCCATTACCGCGCTCAGTCCCGGGTTACGTTTAACCGGGCGCGTGGCCCACAGCGATGCAGCAACAATCAGCAACCCGCCCAGCCATGCCGCTGGCGTCAGCGACTCCTGCAACCAGAGCACGGCAAACAGGGCACCAAAGAGCGGCTCAGACCCCATTAATAGTGAGGCACGCGTCGGTGAGGTACGTTTCACCGCGTAGTTCTGCGCGAAGAAAGCAAACAGCGTGCAGAACAACACCAGGTAAAGCGTCGGGCCCCAGAACAGCGTACTCTCAGGCAGGGCCGGTATCCCATGCTCTGTCGCCAGTAACACTACCAGCGAACCGCTGGCGACCACCCCGGTTTGTACCGCCGTCAGCGCCAGTGCGGGCACATTGCGATGCTGGGTCATTTTTTTCGTCAGACACACCATCAACGCGCGCAGCAGCGCAGCGCCCAACACCAGCAGATCGCCCCTGTTCATCGCAATCTGCGTACCGCCCACCAGCAGCATGGCACCGCAAAGAGAGACGGCGGCGGCGATAAACACGCTGATTTCGGGCCGCTGACGGAACATCAGCCATTCAACAAACGGCGTCAGCACCACGCATAGGCTGATCAGAAATGCCGCATTACTGGCAGAGGTCAACGCCACCCCATAAGTTTCACACAGGAAAATAGCCAACAACACCGAACCCAGTATCAACCCCGGGGGCAGCGCCTGGCGCCAGCAGAGCCTTAACGTGGGTAAGAGCAGAACGAAGGTCAGCAAAAAACGAATAAACAGAAAACCCACGACCGGATAGAAAAGAACGGCCTGTTTTGCCATGCCGTAGCTCGTTCCCCAGACCACGGCGACAGCCAGTAACATCCACTCTGCGTAACGCTGTTGTTTCTCCACCTGCATTCCCCTGACGTTGGCGATAAACCCAACTGCGATTATGATGTTTTTCTCCAGACGGAATAATCCGTACGGGTAAACAAGACTTGTGCGCTATGAGAACAAATCAATATATGGGTCTGCTGCCGTATATGGCAGTGTTCGTGAAAGTGGTGGAACTCGGCAGCTTCTCGGCGGCCGCAGAAAAGCTGGGCAGCACCGCGTCTTCGGTCAGCCGTCAGATCGCCAGCCTGGAAAATGCCCTGGGGGTGAAACTGCTGGAAAGGACGACACGCAGGCTGCGCCTGACAGAAGCCGGAACCGTCGCCTGGGAGCGCTGCTTTGAGATGATGCAGTCCGCAGAGTCGGTGTTTGAGCTGGCTGGGCGCATTAGTGACACCCCGCAGGGGCGGGTGAAAATCAGTGCACCGCGTGCCTACGGCAAGGATCTCATCTCCCCGCACGTGGCTGAGTTTTTACAGCGCTACCCTCAGGTGGATCTGCAACTGATGCTCACCGATCGTATGGTGGATTTAATCAATGACAATGTTGACCTGGCGATCCGCATTACCGATACCCCGCCTCCGGGGCTGGCGGCACGCCCGCTGTTTCCTGTCAGGCACGTGCTCTGTGCCAGCGCAGAGTATCTGCAACAGCACGGTATTCCGCAGCACCCGCAGGATTTAACGCAGCACAGCTGTATTTATCTGGGAGAAGTGCCCGGGGATAATCAGTGGAAGTTTCGTCATATCGCCAGCGGAGAGCAAATCAGCGTTGCGGTACACGGGCGCTTTGCCTCAAATCACAGCAAAGCGAGGCTGGAAGGCATCATTCATCATCTGGGCATCGGGTGCCTGCCGCGCTTTTCCGCGCAACAGGTCATGGATAACCGACAGATTATTCAGGTACTTCCCGAATGGGACTACATGACATCCTATTACGGGATGTCATGGATTTTGTATCATCCCAATCGCTATCTTCCCCCTAAATGCCGGGTGCTTATCGATTTTTTGCTGGAGAAGCTGAAGCACCAGACAGCGCATTCGCAATCGCATTAAACATCAAAGAGGCTTCGAGCGGCTGGGCATCTGATGCCGGTTCTGCCTGTGGCCAGGCGGACCACTGAACAATCACCAGTTTCTGCGCCTGGTCGATCGCAATCATCTGGCCAAAAATACCCTCAGCCGACAGGGTCTTATTACGCGTTAATCCTTCTGATGGTGCATCGTTTTTCGCACTCAAGGGCACACCGATGTTCCACCACTGGTAACCAAATTGTCCGTCAGGATAATCGGTCGTCACCGAGTTTTCGGCTTTATTCCAGGTACTGGCCTCTTTTACCCAACCCTCGGGCAGCGTTTTCGTGCCATCAGGCAGGATGCCATTGTTCATCACGAACAGACCAAACTTGCCCCAGTCTTCGAGCGTTGCGTTAAAGCCGTGTGCACCCACATCATGTTTGCCCGGCAGATAGCTGTGCCACACGCCATCATTCACCATTCCGTAAGGCTGCCAGATGTTGTCCTGCAGATAGCGGGCCAGTGTTTCTCCGGTCGCTTTCTCCAGCGTGTCACCCAGCACCCAGGCACCGCCGGAAGAGTAGGACCAGACCTGACCCGGTTTTGCATAGGCTTTACGCTGAGGGTCGAGTACCAGTTTGCTGACGCAGTCATAGGTGTCTTTTCCTGCTTCACACTGGGTCAGTTTGGCAAAATCAGATTGGGGGTTGGTGTAATCCTCATTCCAGGTCACACCGGAGGTGTGCTGCAGCAGACTGCGTAGAGGGACATGTTCCCAGGCAGTGCCCCGTACCTCTGGATTGTACTTCACAGTCTCATCATCCAGCGAGGCTATCTTCCCCTGCTTCAGTGCGATCCCGACTAACGTGGACACCACTGATTTACCGACAGATCGCGAGGTCCATAGCGTCGTTTTCGTGTTGCCATGGCCGTAATAGTCCCAGACCTTTTTACCGTCTTTAATCACCATCATGCCTGTCACGTTATTGCGTTTAAGGTAATCTGCCAATGAGTAGTGATGCTGCTGATACTCATAGGACACGGCAGAGAGATTGCGATGAGCAACAGGGAGCGGTACGCCTGCTTTGCTGGCGCGGAAAATATCGCCGGGATAGGATCGATAGTCGTTACGAAAACCCACCACGCGCTGCTGAGGCGTCCAGGTAAGCATATTTTTGACGTCTGGCAGGTTTTTATCCAGCGGAGCAGGACACGTTTTCAGTGGCACCGGGCAGGGTACCTTCGCTGATGAGGCATTCGCCTCGTATACGGTGCCAAAGCACAGCGCCATCAGACAAAACCCCGTTTGCATCTTTTTCATTCTATTCCCTTAAAAAGAACCTAAGAACGTTCATTGTAAGGAAAGGAGTAACGGGAATTTGTACAAAAAAAGTCCGGCCGACTGACGGAGCAGTCATACCGGACTTTTGAGCAGCACGCAGAGTTCACCTGCGTGCAGGGCGGGGCTTATTCAACCGTAACGGATTTTGCCAGGTTACGCGGTTGATCCACATCAGTGCCTTTGATCAGCGCCACGTGATAGGACAGCAGCTGTAGCGGCACAGTGTAGAAGATAGGCGCAATCACCTCTTCCACATGCGGCAACGGAATAATGCGCATGCCTTCGCTGTTGGCAAAACCGGCATCAATATCGGCGAAGACATACAGCAGACCACCACGGGCGCGCACCTCTTCGATATTTGACTTCAGTTTCTCCAGCAATTCATTATTCGGTGCCACCACAATAACCGGCATATCGGCATCGATCAGCGCTAACGGACCGTGTTTCAGTTCACCTGCAGCATAAGCTTCAGCATGAATGTAGGAGATCTCTTTCAGCTTCAGCGCACCTTCCATCGCGATCGGATACTGATCGCCACGGCCGAGGAACAGCGCATGATGCTTGTCCGAGAAGTCTTCCGCCAGTGACGCGATCAGCTCATCCTGTGACAGCATCTGTTCAATTCGGCTTGGCAGCGCCTGCAAAGAGTGCACGATATCGTGCTCAACCTGCGGATCAACGCCTTTCAGACGACCGATTTTCGCCACCAGCATCAGCAGCACCGTTAGCTGAGTGGTGAAGGCTTTGGTCGACGCTACGCCGATTTCGGTCCCGGCTTTGGTCATCAGCGCCAGGTCGGACTCACGCACCAGCGATGAACCGGCAACGTTACAAATCGCCAGAGAACCAAGGTAACCCAGCTCTTTCGACAGGCGCAGTGCTGCCAGGGTATCCGCCGTTTCACCCGATTGAGACAGGGTGATCAGCAGGCTGTTTTTGCGTACTGCCGATTTGCGATAGCGGAATTCAGACGCAATCTCAACGTCACACGGCACGTTGGCCAGCGACTCAAACCAGTAACGGGAAACCATACCGGAATTGTATGAGGTGCCGCAGGCAACGATCTGAATGTGCTCAACGTTGGCCAGCAGCGTATCAGCTTGCGGACCCAGCTCGGAGAGATCGACTTCACCGTGGCTGAAACGACCACTCAGGGTGTTTTTAATCGCGACAGGTTGCTCGTAAATCTCTTTCTGCATGTAGTGGCGGTAAACCCCTTTGTCGCCAGCATCATACTGTGCGTTCGATTCGATCTCAGCACGTTTTACCTGATGTCCCTGACGATCAAAAATGGTCACATCACGGCGGGTGATCTCCGCAATATCGCCCTCTTCCAGGTAGACAAAACGACGGGTCACGGGCAACAGCGCCAGCTGATCGGAAGCAATGAAGTTTTCACCCACGCCGCGGCCAATCACCAGCGGGCTACCGGAGCGGGCAGCCACAATAACCGACGGATCGCGGCTGTCCAGAATCACCATGCCATAGGCACCGCGTAGCTGTGGGATCACCCGCTGTACAACTTCACGCAGCGAGCCACCAGCCTGTTTCTGCTCCCAGTGCACCAGATGCGCCACCACTTCGGTATCGGTTTCTGAGGCAAAGGTATACCCCCGCGCAATCAGTTGTTCGCGCAGCGGTTCGTGATTCTCAATAATGCCGTTGTGAACAATGATGATATGTTCAGAGATATGCGGATGGGCATTCGCTTCCGAAGGTTCGCCATGCGTGGCCCAGCGCGTGTGCGCAATACCCGTTCCCCCCACCAGCGAGGTGGTTTCTGCTGCTTCAGCCAGGTTCTGCACCTTACCCAGACGGCGCAGTCGGGTGGCGTTACCCTGTTGATCAACAACGGCCAGACCCGCAGAGTCATAGCCCCGGTATTCCAGACGACGCAGCCCTTCAAGCAGGATTTCTGCAATATCACGCTGCGCTACAGCACCAACAATTCCACACATAATTATTTTCCTGACATGATGGCGGTAAGCCATCAGCGTTGTCTTCTGACCTGATTATTCCCGTATATTCGGGTTCCCCGAGCCTTGTAGAGAGTGGGGATTATTTTTGTATTGACTGCATTTACAACAAAAACAGAGGGTGAGGCATGCCTCACCCCTTCATAAAATGGGCTTACTTTTTCTTTTCCGGGCGCTGCCAGCTTGCCTTCAACTGCTGTTCTTTACGGTTATACACCAGGCCTGCTGCCGGAACGTTTTTCATAATGGTGGTTCCGGCTGCGATGGTGGCACCCGCAGCTACCGTTACCGGTGCGATCAGCTGGGTATCTGAACCGACAAACACATCATCACCGATGATCGTTTTCGATTTATTGACGCCATCGTAGTTGCAGGTAATGGTGCCTGCGCCAATATTCACATTAGCACCGATTTCCGCATCACCGAGATAACTCAGATGGCCCGCTTTAGAGCCTTTACCCAGGCGCGCTTTTTTCATCTCGACGAAGTTGCCCACATGCGCCCCTTCAGCCAGCTCAGTGCCCGGACGCAGACGCGCGAATGGCCCGACAGTACAGCCTGATTCCAGCTGCGCATCTTCAATCACGCTGTACGGGCTGATAACGCTGTCATCAGCAATCACGCTGTTTTTAATCACACAGCCGCTACCGATTTTCACCCGGTGACCCAACGTGACCTTGCCTTCGATGATCACATTGGTATCAATCACCACATCACGGCCGTGTATCAGTTCACCCCGCAGATCGAAACGCGCCGGGTCGAGCAACATCACCCCCGCCAGCAGCAGTTTTTCAGCCTGCTCAGCCTGATACACCCGCTCCAGCGTTGCCAGTTGCAGACGATTATTGACGCCCTCGGTTTCCGTGGTTCTTGCCGGATGCACCGCCGCGATCTGACGGCCTTCCTGATGGGCCAGGGCGATAATGTCGGTAATGTAGTATTCGCCCTGCGCGTTGTTATTGTCCAGCTTGCTCAGCCAGCGCTTAAGATCGGCGCCGTTAGCCAGCAAAATGCCGGTGTTGATTTCGTTAATCAGCAATTGTTCAGGCGCAGCATCTTTCTGTTCGATAATGCCGACCACCTGACCCGCTTCACGGATAATACGTCCGTAACCGGTTGGGTTATCCAGAATGACGGTCAGCAGGCCAATGCCGCCAGCGGGCTTTGCCACCTGAAGCTGGCGTAGCGTGTCCACGGAGATCAGTGGCACATCGCCATACAGCATCAAAATGTCTTCGTCATCGGCGAAGTGAGGGGAGGCCTGCTGCATAGCATGGCCCGTTCCCAGCTGTTCCGCCTGCAACACCCAGTTGAGCGAGCTGTCAGTCAGCGTTTGTTTAAGCAGCTCTCCGCCGTGACCGTAAACCAGATGCACATGCTGAGCGCCCAAATGATTCGCTGCATCAATAACATGTTTGACCATCGGTTTCCCGGCGAGGGTATGCAGAACCTTCGGGAGATCGGAGTACATTCGGGTTCCTTTACCAGCGGCAAGGATCACCACGCTCATAGCACTGTTTGACATACGCGTCCTGAATCTGTTTAGTGAGAGAAGTAAATCGATTTATCCTTGAAAATTCTACATATTTTGCAGTAAAAAACGTACCGTCCGAAAAGTCTCGATTCGCAGATGATTTCCACCCTTTATCGCATCATAAAGCGCGGCTGACAGGGTAAATCTATCGATTTATGCCCAGTTTAGCGTGCAAAAATTGCTATGCCACTGGTTTATCGCTTATTTCACCAAGCGAACGAAGAGCGCATCCCGCGACGACTCAGCCCGGGAGTGATTAAAAGGGCCCAGAGAAGGGACATCGTGCTCGTTTTCATGGAATCGACTCTGTATCTGGAAACGCTGTTTAGAATACTCTCAGGACTCAATGGGTATAAGTTCCCCCGAACTCAACGGAGTACAGTGATGAATTTTAAAGTAACAGGACTCCTGTTGTTACTCTCTTTCCCTGCTATTTCGCAAGGTAGTCAACGTGATGCAGGAAAATACAATCTAGAAAACTTTGCCTTAAGCCAATGTCTGGCGAATGGTTTTTCTGATAAAAGCGTAAAAGAAGATGCGCTGGCTGCGGTGGGGGCTTACGTTGAACTGGGATCCTATCCCGCTGAAGCTTACGAAGAAGCCACCGACCTTGTTCATCAATTTCTCAACAAGAAATATGTGAGTAAAGAGGGGCATTCAGAGCTTATTGTGATGAAGTGTATTGATTTATCCCGAAGCAATGAGCTGATGGTGATTAAACAAAAATATGCGCACTCCACCACTGATAACCTTAAGCCTTAGCCCAGGTTCTGTGGATAAATCTGAGTCAGACAATAAAAAAAGCCGGTCAGTTTCCTGACCGGCTTTTTGATGTTTAAACCTGAATTACATCGCTTTTTTGGTCAACTCGATCACGCGCAGTTTGGCGATCGCTTTAGCCAGTTCCGCAGACGCCATCGCGAAGTCAACATCACCGTGAGAGCTGTTCATATGCTCTTCAGCTTTGCGTTTCGCTTCCAGCGCGCGAGCTTCATCAAGATCGCTGCCGCGGATCGCTGTGTCAGCCAGTACGGTAACCGCACCCGGCTGCACTTCCAGTACGCCACCGGAAAGGTAAATAACCTCTTCGTCGCCGTGCTGTTTAACGATGCGAATCATACCAGGCTTAATGGCGGTCAGAAGCGGGGCGTGGTTTGGGCGAATACCCAACTCACCTTCGCTACCTGATACCTGGATGCTCTGTACAGTGCCTGTGAACATTTGCAGTTCTGCGCTGACAACGTCCAGGTGAAATGTCATAGCCATTGTTAATCTCCTGGGAAACTTTCCCCTTCATACTTCAGACAACGTGCCGAAATAGTCGGGGGAGACGATTACAGTTTCTTCGCTTTTTCCACGGCTTCTTCGATAGAACCGACCATGTAGAAAGCCTGCTCTGGCATATGGTCGAATTCACCTTCCATGATGCCTTTAAAGCCACGGATGGTATCTTTCAGAGACACGTATTTACCCGGGGAACCGGTGAATACTTCTGCCACGAAGAACGGCTGGGACAGGAAACGCTGCATCTTACGAGAGCGTGCTACCACCAGTTTGTCTTCTTCAGACAGTTCATCCATACCCAGGATGGCGATGATGTCTTTCAGTTCCTGATAACGCTGCAGCAGTGACTGAACGCCACGCGCAGTGTCATAGTGTTCCTGACCAACAACCAGTGGATCCAGCTGACGGCTGGTTGAATCCAGTGGGTCAACCGCCGGGTAGATACCCAGGGAAGCGATCTGACGGCTCAGTACCACGGTTGCATCTAAGTGAGCAAAGGTGGTGGCTGGAGACGGGTCAGTCAAGTCATCCGCAGGAACGTAAACGGCCTGTACAGACGTGATTGAACCGGTTTTGGTCGAGGTGATACGTTCCTGCAGAACGCCCATCTCTTCCGCCAGCGTTGGCTGATAACCTACCGCAGAAGGCATACGACCCAGCAGTGCTGATACTTCAGTACCGGCCAGGGTGTAACGGTAGATGTTATCGATGAACAGCAGAACGTCACGACCTTCGTCACGGAACTTTTCAGCCATAGTCAGGCCAGTCAGCGCGACGCGCAGACGGTTTCCTGGTGGCTCGTTCATCTGGCCATAGACCAGGGAAACTTTATCGATAACGTTAGAGTCGGTCATTTCGTGGTAGAAGTCGTTACCCTCACGAGTACGCTCACCCACGCCAGCAAATACCGAGAAACCTGAGTGTTCTGCCGCGATGTTACGGATCAGTTCCATCATGTTTACGGTTTTACCTACACCCGCACCACCGAACAGACCGACTTTACCGCCCTTAGCGAACGGACACATCAGGTCGATAACCTTGATGCCGGTTTCCAGCAGTTCCTGCGAGTTAGACTGATCTTCGTAAGAAGGTGCTGCGCGGTGAATTGCCCAACGCTCTTCTTCGCCGATGTCGCCTTTCATATCGATTGGCTCACCCAGCACGTTCATGATACGGCCGAGTGTTGCCACACCGACAGGGACTTCAATTGGGTGCTGAAGGTCAACCGCTTCCAGGCCACGTTTCAGGCCGTCGGAAGAACCCATTGCGATGGTACGAACCACACCGCCGCCCAACTGCTGCTGAACTTCCAGCACCAGACGAGCATCACCATTTTTAACCTCAAGGGCGCTGTACACTTGTGGTACTGCGTCCTGAGGGAATTCGACGTCAACTACGGCGCCGATTACCTGGACAATCTTTCCAGTAGCCATCTTGAATCCTCTACCTAAATTCTGCGTATACCTGGTTAAACCGCGGAGGCCCCACCGACAATTTCGGTAAGTTCCTGGGTGATGCTGGCCTGACGAGCTTTGTTGTATACCAACTGAAGCTCTTTGATCAGGTTTCCGCCGTTATCGGTCGCGGCTTTCATCGCCACCATTCGCGCGGCCTGCTCGCTGGCCAGGTTTTCAACAACACCCTGGTAAACCTGAGACTCGACGTAGCGACGCAGTAATGTATCCAGCAGCGCTTTCGGATCGGGTTCATACAGATAGTCCCAGGTACTCTTCTTCACAACGCCTTCCGCATCATCTGCTGGCGGTAACGGCAGCAGCTGTACGATCTGTGGAGACTGAGACATGGTGTTGATAAATTTGTTGCTGACAATAAACAGCTTGTCGAGACGGCCTTCATCGTATGCTTGCAGCATCACTTTGACCGGGCCAATCAGGTCGGACAGCGCAGGTTTATCACCCATTCCGCTTACCTGAGCAACCACGTTGCCGCCAACAGAACCGAAGAATGACTGACCTTTAGAACCGATAACCGCCAGATCGCTCTCGACGCCTTTATCAGACCAGGCCTTCATATCTGCCAGCACTTTTTTGAACAGGTTAATGTTCAAACCACCACAAAGCCCGCGGTCGGTAGATACGACCAGATAGCCAACGCGTTTAACGTCGCGCTCTTCCAGGTAAGGGTGCTTGTATTCCAGATTACCTAACGCAATGTGACCAATCACTTTGCGCATGGTCTCTGCATAAGGACGGCTGGCCGCCATGCGTTCTTGCGATTTACGCATTTTGGAGGCGGCGACCATTTCCATCGCTTTGGTGATCTTCTGCGTGTTTTGCACGCTGCCGATCTTACTACGTATCTCTTTTGCGCCGGCCATAAGCTTCTCCTCAAAGCCTTGCGGCCTGCCCCCTAAGGGACAAGCCGCCAGACATTACCAGGACTGGGTTGCTTTAAACGTTTCGAGGAGGCCTTTCAGCTTCTCTTCGATTTCGCCGTTATAGTTACCAGACTGGTTGATATCAGCCATCAGCTCTGCGTGATCGCGATCAGCAAATGCCAGCAGTGCTGCTTCGAAGCTACCGATTTTCGCCAGTTCGACGTCATTCAGGAAGCCGCGCTCGGCAGCAAACAGAACCAGACCCTGCTGCGCTACTGACATCGGCGCATACTGTTTCTGCTTCAGCAGCTCGGTCACTTTCTGACCGTGACTCAGCTGTTTGCGGGTTGCTTCATCCAGATCGGATGCGAACTGAGAGAACGCAGCCAGTTCACGATACTGTGCCAGAGCGGTACGAATACCACCGGACAGTTTCTTGATGATCTTGGTCTGAGCAGCACCACCAACACGAGAAACGGAGATACCCGGGTTAACTGCCGGACGAATACCGGAGTTAAACAGGTTAGTTTCCAGGAAGATCTGACCATCAGTAATCGAGATTACGTTGGTTGGAACGAACGCAGAAACGTCACCCGCCTGGGTTTCGATGATTGGCAGCGCGGTCAGTGAACCGGTTTTACCTTTCACTTCACCATTGGTGAAACGCTCAACATAGTCGGCGCTCACACGGGAAGCACGCTCCAGCAGACGGGAGTGGAGGTAGAACACGTCGCCAGGGAAGGCTTCACGACCTGGTGGACGGCGCAGCAACAGAGAAACCTGACGGTAAGCAACAGCCTGTTTAGACAGGTCATCGTATACGATCAGAGCGTCTTCGCCGCGGTCACGGAAGTATTCGCCCATGGCGCAACCGGCATACGGAGCCAGGTATTGCAGAGCAGCAGACTCAGAGGCAGTCGCAACAACAACGATGGTGTTAGCCAGCGCGTTGTGTTCTTCCAGTTTGCGTACCACGTTAGCGATGGTAGAGGCTTTCTGGCCGATAGCAACGTACACACATTTGATGCCTGAATCGCGCTGGTTGATGATCGCATCGATCGCCATCGCGGTTTTACCGGTCTGACGGTCACCGATGATCAGCTCACGCTGGCCACGGCCGATTGGAATCATTGCATCGACAGATTTGTAACCGGTCTGTACAGGCTGGTCAACGGACTGACGATCGATAACACCAGGTGCAATCACTTCGATCGGTGAGAAACCGTCGTTGTCGATAGCGCCTTTACCGTCAATAGGTGCACCCAGGGTGTTCACCACGCGGCCTAACAGACCACGGCCAACCGGCACTTCCAGGATACGGCCAGTACACTTCACCTTCATGCCTTCGGCGAGGTCAGCGTATGGGCCCATCACAACTGCACCAACAGAGTCACGCTCCAGGTTCAGTGCGATTGCGTAACGGTTACCCGGCAGGGCAATCATCTCACCCTGCATCACATCGGCCAGGCCGTTGACGCGGATGATACCGTCACTTACAGAAACAATAGTACCTTCGTTGTGAGCTTCGCTCACTACATTGAACTGAGCAATGCGCTGCTTGATCAGTTCGCTGATTTCGGTGGAATTCAGTTGCATATGCTCCAGTCCCCTTAAGACTGCAAGACGTCTGCGAGGCGTTCAAGACGACCGCGTACGCTTCCGTCAATGACCATATCACCCGCTCGGATGATTACGCCTGCCATTACAGACTTATCAATTTTGCAATTCAGCTTAACTTTGCGTGACAGACGTTTTTCCATCGCGCTGCTGATTTTGGTCAGCTGTTCATCGCTCAATGTTGTGGAAGAGATAACTTCAACCTCGGCGGTCGCATCATGTGCGGCACGCAGTTGGATGAACTGTTCCAGAACAGCGGCAAGCGCAGGCAAACGTTTGTTTTCAGCCATCACCTTAATCAGGTTTTGACCGGCTTCGTCGAGTTGGTCACCACAGATTGCGATGAACGCGCCAGACAACGCTTCCGGCGCCAGAGCGCCGGAAAGAAGTTCTGATACCTGTTCATTGCCAGCCACTTCGGCGGCAAACGCTAGCATCTGCTGCCAGCGATCGATACTTTGATGTTCAACCGCAAAGTCAAAAGCGGCTTTAGCGTAGGGGCGAGCTACGGTAGTAAATTCAGACATCAGCCCCTCCCTTACAGTTCAGCGACCAGTTTATCAACGATGTCGCTGTTAGCAGCTTCATCCACGGAACGTTCAATGATTTTCTCGGCGCCGGCAACAGCCAGCATCGCGACCTGCTTGCGCAGCTCTTCACGTGCACGTTTGCGTTCGGCATCAATTTCTGCCTGCGCCTGAGTGACGATCTTGCTACGTTCCTGTTCAGCCTCAGCTTTAGCTTCGTCCAGGATCTGAGCGCGGCGTTTGTTCGCCTGCTCGATGATTACCTGAGCGTCTTCTTTCGCTTTTTTCAACTGATCGGTCGCATTAGCCTGCGCGAGATCCAGATCTTTCTTGGCACGTTCAGCGGAAGCAAGGCCTTCAGCAACTTCTTTCTGGCGCTTTTCGATAGCGGCCATAAGCGGCGGCCATACGTACTTCATGCAGAACGCTACGAACAGGATGAACGCGATAGCCTGGCCGAGGATTGTTGCGTTAATGTTCACAGCACAATGCCTCTTGTTAAGTTAACGTTTTCTGCCGCTGTGATGACAGCGGCAGAATCCGTTCATCGCTATACGTGAGTACGGCGATGAACAAACGGTTTTACGCGACAGCAAACATCACGTACAGACCCAGACCAACAGCGATCATCGGGATTGCATCCACCAGACCCATTACAACAAAGAACTGCGTACGCAGCAGAGGAATCAGATCCGGTTGGCGTGCGGCGCCTTCCAGGAATTTGCCTCCGAGGATGCCGATACCGATCGCAGCACCGATTGCCGCCAGGCCCATCATCACAGCGGCAGCCATGTACAGCAGATCCATATTCAGGTTTTCCATGACAGTCTCCAGTTTGTTTCAGTTAAAACGCAGTAGTGTTGAGAAAAAAATCAATGTTCTTCAGATGCCATCGACAGATAGACAATCGTTAAGACCATGAAAATGAAAGCCTGCAACGAAATGATCAGTATGTGGAAAATGGCCCAAGGCACACTCAGAATCCACTGTGACCACCACGGCAACAGACCGGCAATCAGGATAAAAATCAATTCACCCGCATACATGTTTCCGAACAGTCGCAGACCCAGAGATACCGGTTTGGACAGCAGGCTCACACCTTCCAGAATCAGGTTGATCGGAATGAACACAGGGTGGTTGAAGGGTTGCAGAGTCAGCTCTTTAGTAAAGCCGCCAATGCCTTTCATCTTGATGCTGTAGAACAGAATCAAAATAAATACGCCAAGGGCCATCGACAACGTAACGTTCACGTCAGCAGAAGGCACCACACGCATCGCTGGTAGCCCCATCATCCCGGCGATATGCGGCAGCAAATCGATAGGTAACAGGTCCATAAAGTTCATCAGGAACACCCAGACGAAAACCGTCAGGGCCAGCGGAGCGATTAGTTTGCTTTTACCGTGGTACATGTCGCGCACGTTGTCGTCAACGAAACCAACAACTAACTCAACAGCGGCCTGTAATTTGCCTGGCACGCCGCTGGTCGCTGATTTCGCCACTTTGCGAAACAGCACCAGGAACACCAGTCCCAGCACCACAGAGAAAAACATGGAGTCGATATTTAATACCCAGAACGACGGTGCGTCGTGCGGATTCACTAGCTCGAAGGTACGCAGGTCCAACTGAAGGTTCTTCAGGTGGTGGCCTATGTATTCTTGCGGCGTAGAGATTTCTCCTGCAGCCATGATGCCTCTTACCCTTTGTTGTTAATTACAGCCGGTGCGACGATTTGCACAATCAGCACCGATAACCAGGCCAGTCCCAGCGGCGTAAACACCGCCTTAAACACTCCCAGCGCCACGATAATCACGAGGATCGTAACGAAAACTTTCAGCGCTTCGCCTAGCGCAAAAGTCCAGGCAAGCCGTCCCGTTACTTCATGCCCCGCCTGGTGGCGCCAGGCAAAAATCATAAACAACACGTTTGGCAGCCAGGCTGCCAGCCCGCCGGCAAGGGCGGACACGCCCCAGGTCAGATCTTTAAAGGAAAACAGCGCACCGATTACGACGAAGGTCGCCAACTGCCACAGCAGTATGGTTCGGGCAAATTTAACTCTGTAAAGGGACACTGACATGTCGCTGAAACTCTCCTGCCCCGAAAGGGGTATGTCGCGTGTCGTATAAAACTGCCTTTGCTCTTTTGAGTCAAGCAGCAAAAACCGTGCAAATTATACGGTGCGCACCTGTGATTTCAATCGATAAGTAGAGAAAAGGTGAACAATTATTTAAATTTCTTTCCAGCAGCCTATTTTCCAAAACCAATGACAACGGCTGCTTATCGACTTTTTTCTGCAATGCCCGCGAATCCATGCTTACAAAGCGTGCGGAAGATCACAAATTAGTAATGTAATGGCGGAGAATCAAACTGCCTTTTGAATGAACTTGAATAACATAACACCAATAAAATGATTAAAATCAGATAGATAATTATAATTTTTGTAAAAACACACTGTTATCTCGATTAAAAGCTTTTATTGACATCTGTAGCAAATATTTAACATCGACCCGGTCATCACTCACGCTAATTTATTAGCGCGATATATTTTCCTGCGTGACTATTTTATCCCTGTCGCACCACGAAAATATGACTCAAGTGATAACTAAATGTGAAAATAACGTTAAATGTAACAGAGGTTTTCAGATAATTTCCGCTGAGTGATTTAACCCGATGGTAACAGCTCCGTCCAGGCAAATTTTCGCAAAAAAAATCATGGGATGAGCATATTCTGAATACCCACATTTTAAATGTGCTATTGATATACCAAAAAGTCATATAATTTCAGGGGTTAACTATCACTGAAATACCGTTTTTTCTGGTTAAAAAGGCCAATAATTGCGAAAAAAAAACCCATCAACGCTAAAAAAACAGGCTGACAGGCCAGGTTCGCACAACGTCAAAATCAGGCAGAAGGGGCAATAATCACCAAATGGCGCTCACCTTCGAGCTGAGGAACGCTCAGTGGGAGAACGTTTTCCACCGTCAAACCGACAGGTAATACCGCGATTTCATCTTGAGGCAGCACACCTTTTAACGCGTAAAAACGACCCTGTGGACCCGGCAGATGATGGCACCAGGTGACCATATCCGTCAGCGAGGCAAAAGCTCTGCTGATCACGCCATCAAACGGCGGCTCGGCAGGAAAGTCTTCTACACGGCTTTGTACCGGTGAAATATTTTCCAGCTTCAGCTCATGCTGTACCTGTTTAAGGAAGCGTACGCGCTTGCCCAGGCTGTCCAGCAGCGTGAAATGAGACTGCGGCCTGACAATCGCCAGTGGAATGCCAGGTAATCCAGGCCCGGTACCCACATCAATAAACCGATCGCCTGACAGATGAGGCTCCACCACAATACTGTCAAGTATATGGCGTACCAGCATCTGCTCAGGGTCACGTACTGACGTCAGATTGTAGGCTTTATTCCATTTATGCAGCATTTCCACATAACCGACCAGCTGTTGTTTCTGCTGATCGGACAGGGAAATACCGGCGCTTTTTAGCAATACGGATAATTTATTAATCATGCGCTTTTACGTAAAAGCCCCTGTTTTTTAAGATAAATAAGTAAAATTGAGATGGCTGCAGGTGTAATCCCAGAAATACGTGACGCCTGGCCAATTGACCCTGGCTTATGATCGTTAAGTTTCGCGATCACTTCGTTAGAGAGGCCGCTGACCTGACGATAATCCAGATCAACAGGTAACAAGGTGTTCTCATTGCGTAACTGACGATCGATCTCTTCCTGCTGACGGACAATATAGCCTTCGTATTTGACCTGGATCTCAACCTGTTCAGCCGCCTGAGGATCGGTTAATGCCGGGCCAAAGTTGCTCAATGTCATCAGGTTCTGGTAAGTCATTTCCGGGCGGCGCAGCAGATCTTCACCACTCGCTTCTTTCGTCAGGCCTGCGCTCAGGAGTGTATTCACCTCAGCAACGCACTCTGATTTCGGATGTACCCAGATATCTCGCAGACGCTGGCGTTCCAGTTCAATGCTTTCCAGTTTCTCGTTGAAACGAGCCCAACGGGCATCGTCCACCAGACCCAGTTCACGACCCGCAGCCGTCAGTCGCAGATCGGCGTTATCTTCACGCAGCATCAGACGATATTCAGCACGTGAGGTAAACATGCGGTACGGCTCTTTTGTGCCGAGTGTGCAGAGATCGTCAACCAGTACGCCAAGGTAGGCCTGATCGCGACGCGGTGCCCAGGTGTCTTTGTCAGCAGACAGACGCCCGGCGTTCAGACCCGCCAGTAACCCCTGTGCAGCGGCTTCTTCATAACCTGTGGTGCCGTTGATCTGTCCTGCAAAGAACAGACCCTCAATATATTTGCTTTCCAGCGTCGGTTTCAGATCGCGTGGATCGAAGAAATCGTACTCAATGGCATAGCCAGGACGAACGATTTTGGCATTCTCCATTCCCTGCATAGAACGTACGATCTGCATCTGAACGTCAAACGGCAGACTGGTAGAAATGCCATTTGGATAAATTTCGTTGCTGGTCAGCCCTTCCGGCTCCAGGAAGATCTGGTGTGCATTGCGATCGGCAAAGCGCATCACTTTGTCTTCGATCGATGGGCAATAGCGTGGACCGATCCCTTCGATCACCCCGGCATACATTGGGCTGCGATCGAGATTATTGCGGATCACATCGTGGGTTTTTTCGTTGGTGTAGGTGATGTAGCACGGCACCTGTTGTGGATGCTGGCTGACATTACCCATAAACGAGAACACTGGCATCGGCGTATCACCATGCTGCGGAGCCAGAACGCTGAAATCAATGGTTCGGGCATCAATACGCGGAGGGGTTCCGGTTTTCAGACGTCCTACACGCAGAGGAAGTTCACGCAGACGCTGTGATAACGAGATGGAAGGCGGATCACCAGCACGTCCACCGCTGTAGTTGTCCATTCCGATGTGAATTTTACCATCAAGGAACGTTCCTACCGTCAGCACAACGGCCTTGGCACGGAACTTCAGACCCATCTGGGTGACGGCACCCACGACACGATCGTTTTCGACAATCAGATCTTCAACCGCCTGCTGGAAGATCATCAGGTTGGGCTGATTCTCCAGTGCTGTACGTACCGCCTGACGATACAGTACACGATCGGCCTGAGCACGGGTTGCTCTCACTGCCGGACCTTTGCTGGCGTTTAGTATCCTAAACTGGATACCCGCCTGGTCAATGGCATGAGCCATCAGCCCGCCCAGTGCGTCCACTTCTTTTACCAGATGTCCTTTTCCGATACCGCCGATCGCTGGGTTGCAGGACATCTGCCCCAGTGTGTCGATGTTATGGGTCAATAACAGGGTTTGTTGACCCATACGGGCAGCAGCCATCGCTGCTTCCGTTCCCGCATGACCACCACCGATTACGATGACGTCAAAAGGATCTGGATAAAACATGGTACTGCACCTCGCGGTTTGTGCGAATTAAGGGAGTGTTGCTGAGGGCGTGGATTCTACTCAACTTTAGACGATGGCGAAAGCACCGGGATCTTTGTGTATTAAAAAGAAGATCTTTTTTATTTAGAGATCTCTTTATTAGATCTTCTATTAGGATCGACGATCTCTGTGGATAAGCCTTTTTTGCTGATAAGGATCAAGTGATTAGACAGGATCATTAGCTGTTAATGATCGGTGATCCCACACCGTATAAGCTGGGATCTAAATGGCATGTTATCCACAGGCTCAGCCAGGTACTCATGTTGTCCTTGGGATAAACACCGGTTATTAGACGGTATTGAGCCTAGTTATCCACAGTTGAATGCGTTAAAACCAGGCAAAAAAGGGCAATATTTACAAAACTCAGGATCGAAAAAGGCCAGTTTTGCGGCTCGGGCAGAGGATCTCCGGCCGATCCGGGCAAGAGTTAGATCAGTTCTTTCCAGCTTTCTACCCAGACACCGGCAGGATCTTCGGGAATCTCATGTTGCAGCACATCTATATCCAGTCGATCGCCAATACGCTGTGCTCCCAGTGATGTCAGCAGCTCGTCAAACTGGATAATGGCACCGCAAAACAGATCATATTCACGATTACCAATGCCTACAGCCCCGTAACGCAGGTTACTCAGATCCGGTTGCTGTTCCTTTATGGCTTCAAACAGTGGCTGAATGTTATCGGGCAGTTCACCGGCACCGTGGGTAGAACTCACCACAATCCATATCCCTTCCATTTTCAGCTCTTCCAGCTCCGGCCCATGCAGTGTTTCTGTTGTATGTCCTGCTTCTTCAAGCTTCTCAGCAAGATGATCGGCCACATATTCTGCGCTGCCTAAGGTGCTGCCACTGATTAAGGTAATGTCGGCCATGATGAGATCCCTGAATGATAATGGCGGGCATTGTACTCTGTGATCACCATGGGATCTACCTGTGGATAATTAAGGGTATTACTGCCAGGCACCTGGCTTGTTGGCCAAGTTCCAATCCGGGCAGTGCTCGCGCTCCTCACGTACTTCAGTACGCTGCGGGTGCTGTGCGCTGCCCGGATCGAAACTGACGGCACCGTCGACGGTGCATGACGAGGAGGAGATCTGAGAAAACATTCTGGTGTGGATAACCTTATGCACCGATCACGGGATAATGGTGCGCATAATCGGGTTTTGCAGGGAGATCAGGGTTTCGGTGGACTGGATTTCATCGATGGTCTGGATCTTGTTGATCAATACCTGTTGCAGGGCATCGATCGATCGGCACATGACCTTAATAAAGATGCTGTAGTGCCCGGTGGTGTAATACGCTTCGACCACTTCATCCAGTGCTTCCAGTCGCGCCACTGCTGACGGATAGTCTTTGGCACTTTTCAGAATGATGCCGATAAAGCAGCAGACATCATAACCAAGCTGCTTCGGATCTATCTCAACGCGCGTTCCTTTAATGATCCCCGCCTGCTTCATCTTCTCCACGCGCACGTGGATGGTGCCGGGGCTGACGTTGAACTGCTTGGCCAGTTCGGCATAGGCGGTACGGGCATTCTCCATCAGTGCATTGAGAATGCCGCGGTCGAGATTATCTGGCTGCATATTTTCCGGCATAGTGACTCCGAGATTGAATGTTATTCAATGAACAGAGTATTAATGTGCGGGATCGTGAACAGAATGGCAATCAGAGTGCCGATATGACAGCGGGCACCGAAGGGTGCCCGCCGGAGAATAAAAGATTAACGTTTACGCCACAGTGTCACCTGAGCGACGGTGTGCTGGTACTTACGCGCCGTTTCGCGGATGACAAACGGCACATCCTGTGCGGGTTCGATCTCCTCAAAATCGGGTGCCAGCAGGCGCTGCAACGCCTGGTAAGTCGATAGCGCCTCACCGTTTTCACGAATGCCTCCCAGCCAGTTTTCCTTCGGCGTGAAGTCTTCCAGCCACGTATAAGGAGAAGAGAGCATCAGCACACCGCCGGGGCGGATCATGCGGGTGATGTCCTGCAGGAAGCGACGTGGCTGGCGCAGACGATCAATCAGGTTCGAAGCCAGCACCAGATCGAAGGGTTCAGCCTGCGGTTTCAGGTTACAGGCATCGCCCTGTACAAACTGAATACGGCTGGCCTGTTCAGTACCGAGGTCAATATCCTTCAACTGTACCTGTCGGTATTCCACCAGCTCGCCCTCTTCCTGGGTGACGTAGCGGAACTCTTCGCCGCTGGTGAGCTGTAATGCCACGTCGATAAAGCGTGCGGAATAGTCCATTCCCACCACCTGGCCGAAATGACGTGCCAGTTCAAAACTCGCACGTCCTGTGGCACAGCCAATATCCAGTGCCCGCTGACGCTGGTTTGTGACACCGCAGGCTATCTCAACCAGCACTTTCGCGTAGTTGGCCACGCCGAAGTATTCCGGCCCGTACTGGAAGTCGAGGTACTGTGACACCATGCTGTCGGTTTCATAGGGGTTACTGGCCCGGCTTTCCTGATGATCGGAGACCACATAGCGGAAACCCGCGTGCTGGAAGAAGTGGCGGCGAAAAGCGTAGCGTGCCGACTTTAGCGCTTCATTCCCCGTAGAGATCCAGCTGCCGCCTTTGATCAGCGAATGCTTACCATCAAACGTCGGCGTGGAGAAGTCATCATATAAAGGATGGACGCGGAAACCTTCAAAACCTGAAATGGGTGTGGTCGTCCATTGCCAGACGTTACCGATCAGATCGAAAAACTCACCCTGAGCAAAACGATCGACCGGGCAGGATGAGGCCCAGTGGGAGAGATTGATATTACCCGGTGCGTTATCCCAGTCAGGCTGATCGCCGGCCACCTTCTCACGCAGCAGCATCCATTCGCTTTCGGCGGGAAGCTGAACAGACTGGCCTGTCACTTCGGCTTTCCAGCGGCAGAATGCCGCAGCTTCAAGCTGATTGACTTCGGCTGGCCAGTCCCAGGGCATCGGGACTTCTTCCGCCATCAGGCGGAGCTTCAGCGTTTCCGGCTGGTCTGCATGACCAGTCCAGAAAGTGGGTTGGCTGGCTTTCGCGAATTCACGCCAGCCCCAGCCTTCGTCATCCCACCAGCGTGGTGTCTGATAGCCACCCGCCGTCACGAAGTCGAAGAACTCTGCGTTACTGACCAGCATTTTACTGGCCTCGAAAGCCTTCACGTCGGTGATGCGGCTGCCATACTCGTTATCCCAGCCGTAGGTGTCATCGGTTTTTCCCTGAGTGACACGTCCTGCGGCAACACTGATCAGGCTGTTATGCGGCACCGTCTGACGCTCATGGCGCGCATCCGGACACACCGGCCAGTGTGGCTGCGGTTTGACCCATGCCAGCGGCAACTGTCGAATCAGCACGCTGGAGGTTTCAAGATGGATACGCTCATGTTCGATGCCCATCAGGATAACCCAGGCCGGGCTATCCCAGGTGATCGGCAGCGTTAGCGGCATCTCACGGATCAGCTGTTCAACGCGGGCGCGCACTTTACCGCGATAATCGCGCAGTTCAGCGACCGATGGCCAGGCATAGTGACTGGTGTCGAGGTCATCCCAGCTCATCTCATCGACGCCGATGGCCATCATCGCTTCAATGCTATCGTCGGTACGGTTGTCGAGCAGGCGAGCTGCCATCAGCTTATTGATATAGAACGTGGCGGTGTGACCGTAGTAGAAGATCAGCGGATGCCGTAGTGATATCGCTTTGGTTGTCCACGCCCGTTCATCCGCCAGGCAGTCAAACAGGCTTTCATACAGCTCCCATGTCTGGCGGAAGTAATTGAGCAATTGCTGACGTTTTTGTTCCGGGTCATTGCCGGTTAACTGCAGCGTGCGGGTTGGGGCAGGTAATCCTGTCTGGTGTTGTTGCGAAGTCACGTGATGCTCCCATCTTGCCATGTGGCTAAAGCGTATACATCACTATAGCAAATAAGCTTTGTCAGATTAGGTCAAAGGCGGGGTTCATCGTTTCCAGCGACGGAGCAGGCGGCTTTTTAGCCCGGTGTCGAAACGCCAGATGTGGTCAAAGATGCGCATAATGCCGGGTTTTCCATGATCGGACATGGCAACGGCATGAAAACGCTGTTGCTGTTGGTTCTGGTGGTCGCGTACGCGTTTGACCAGTACATCAGGGAGACGTTGAGCGATAAAGTCAGAGAGAATCACGGCGTCAGCATCTTGCCACTGCGGGCCGGACAGCTTGAGTAAGACGGCATCGAGGCAGGCAGCCAGGTCGGTGCCGCCACGGAAACGCTGGCTGAGAAAACGGATCGCCTGGCTGATGCCATCTTCAGCGGTCAGTTCATAGCCCACCACTTCATGGGCAAACAGCATAATGTAGCAGCGGCGGTTATCTGCCAGCGCCACTTTCAGCAGGGCCAGGCAGAACGCTTTGGCACAGCGTTCATTAAAGCCGCCCATTGAACCGGATGTATCCACGCAGATGATAAACGGGCCGCGCGGCTGCTCATCATGATGGTGGTGAGTCACCGGGCGCAGCGTGACTTTGTCATGCCAGCTCTCTCCCTGGAGACGGTAGGTGAGCAGGCGTTTTTCCACCATCCGACGATAAAACTCCAGCTCCAGTTCGCTGATGCCCAGCGTGGCCAGCTCTGGTGGCAGCAGGCGCAGAATATCGTCACTCTGGTGCAGACCGCTGACTTCTTCCGGCACGCTTTCTGGTTCGCGCACCAGCTGGTGGAAGGCTTCCGGCGGAGCATCGTCCGAGAGTACCGCTTTGGCTTCACGGCTGCGGCCCAGCTGTTCCGCCAGTTTCAGCAGCTCCGGCTGGCTGGCCAGGAAATCGCCGTATTGCACCATGAGCTGGTAGTCGTCGCGTTGCAGTGAACTGCGGGTCAAATCCCATAAGCGCCCGGCAGCGGCTTCGTCGTCGGTGGCCAGCACGGGAGCCAGCTGACCACTCATGGCCAGCCGCTGTTGCAGGTCAGCCAGCAGTTTTTCACGCTCCTGATCGAGTAACTGTTGGTTAAGGGTCAGGGTTTGCAGCGTCAGGCTCAGTCGCCAGCGCTGTAAAAACAGCGTCTGCTGAGCGCCGCTGAGCTGCAAGGTATCGTGATGGCTGACCAGCGCTTGCGCTTTTTCAGCAAAGGGTGAGTGATTCTGCGCAAGCCATGTCAGTAATTCGGGCAGCTGACTGCTAAAGTCATGCTGGCTGAGAGTCTGGCACTGCTGGAAGCGGCTGAACTCTGCCGCCAAATCGTCCGGAACCGGGGTCGATTTTAACTGTTGCAGGATCTCTGACTTCCAGCGTGGAAGATCGCGCGTCAGGGCATTTTTCAGCCGGGGAAACTTTTCAAAAAAGGCGGCCAGCTGCGGTGAGGCCAGCAACGTGATCACCAGTTCTTCAATCAGCTCATTTTCACTGACTGCCAGAAACATACTCAATGTATCAAGTGAGATCACTGCCGCGCCTGCTTCAGCTGTTCCGCCACCTGTTGCAGGCTATCTTCAACACGTGCCAGCCAGTCATCGCTGATAAACAGGCAGCGATGATGCTGGCTGAACAGCGTGCGCTGTGCCCGAAGCTGGGTATCAAGCTCATCCAGCGCCAGCGAAATCTCTTCCGGCAGCCCTTGCTGCGGTTTACCCGGCAGCATCAGGCGTGAGGCTTGCAGGCTGACGTCGCGCAATGTCAGGCAGTCATGGCCGTCTACGTGCAAATCCAGCGTCTGGGCAAAGCCAATACCATTGAGCTTGCCACGCATTTCGCCACCTTTTTGCAGCCAGTGATGCAGAGCTTCGCGGGTCAGGGTGATATGCGTGACCTGCATATCATGCAGCGTGAGCGGTTTTTGCAGCATCAGCGTCAGCGCATCGGCTGACAGCGTTGCCGGCAGATCAAAGTGAGGTTTGCGGCTGAACATGCCGCCATGTTTCTCCAGGCGGATGGCCTGTTCCAAACTTTGTTGCTGCTGGAGCGCCAGACGGCGGGCATTAATTTGCTGCAATTTGAACAGCATCGGTTGCTGCTGCCACGCCTGCTGGGTGATCAGATTATCCAGTTCACGATCCAGCAGTTTCATCGATCCCACATCGTGCCACAGGCAGTCTTTCAGCAGGATCAAATCAATAGGCGCGATCACGCTACGGCCACTGTAAAAGGCACTGGCCTGCAACAAGTGAATGGCTTTTTTCCAGCGGCGATCGGAGATATACGGCGCTTCTGGTTGATTTTCTAACAGTTGACGCAGTTGGAAAATAAGCTCGAAAACATCGTCGGGCAGGCTGACTTTACTGATACCTTGTTGCCACTCCAGATACTCTTCATCGCTGATGCAGAGTGAATCGGATACCGGATTCTGATTCTCATCCTGCTGGTGGGTCAACAGACTGCGGAAGTTCTGCTTTTCATGCACGTTATCCAGCCACAGGCGGATCAGCATACGGTCGTACAGTGCTTCAAGCCCACTATCCGCTTCCGGCAGTTCGTTAGAGGCAGTGACCAGCAGGCGCATCGGGATTTTATCTTCGCTGTCACCGTTACGAAAACGGCGTTCATTAATCGCGGTCAGCAACGTATTCAGGATGGCGGGCCCGGCTTTCCAGATCTCGTCAAGAAACACGATTTCTGCGTCAGGAAGGTAGCCTTTAGTCAGGCGCTGGTAGCGCCCTTCGTCTTTTAGTGCCTGAATAGAAAGGGGGCCAAAGACTTCTTCCGGCGTGGAGAAGCGCGTCATCAGGTATTCAAACGCGCGGGCATGCTGGAAAGCATACTTGAGCCGGCGGGCAATCAGGCTTTTGGCAATGCCCGGTGGGCCGAGTAAAAAGACACTCTCACCGCACAGGGCGGCGAGCAGGCAAAGGCGAATCGCATGATGGCGTTCGTAAAGTCCTTTCTCTAATGCATTGCTGAGGCGGGCGATGCGTTCCGCCAATAATTGAGAGTGGGCCATAATCAAACATTCATCCTTTTTCTACGGTCAGGCCAGATTGCTGTCTGGCGAGCGCAAACACTACTGGCTATGATGCTTGAAAGAGTTGATTGCAGTCAGCTTTTTTATTATCAAAGGGTGACACTGACCATTGAAGTTGTCATTTAACAGGCAATTAAGGATAGGCATTCATGTTTAATCATGCATACTGTGCGCGTTTTGACGGGCAGTTGAGCCGTACGCAATCCCGCGTCAGTCCACCGCAACAAAAGACAAGTCTATGAGTTCTGAGAAGAAGCAATCCCTTGGTGCCGTTACCCTGGCAGCGATAGGTGTGGTGTATGGTGATATCGGCACCAGCCCGCTGTATACACTGCGTGAGTGTCTTTCCGGGCAGTTTGGTTTTGGTGTTGAGCGCGATGCCGTTTTCGGCTTCCTGTCGCTGATTTTTTGGCTGTTATTACTCACCGTTTCACTGAAATATATCAGTTACGTGATGCGTGCCGATAATGCCGGGGAAGGCGGGATATTGACACTGATGTCACTGGCGGGACGCAATACCGGTGCGCGGTCAACCGCCGTGCTGGTGATCATGGGCCTGATTGGTGGCAGTTTCTTCTACGGCGAGGTGGTGATCACCCCGGCGGTATCGGTGCTTTCGGCCATTGAAGGCCTGGAGATCGCCGCGCCCTCCCTTGACCGCTATATCGTGCCGCTGGCGATTGGCGTGCTGACATTGCTCTTCATGATCCAGAAACACGGTACCGGCCTGGTCGGTAAGCTGTTCGCACCTGTGATGCTGTTGTGGTTTCTGGTGCTGGCGGTACTGGGTGCGCGCGGCATCATCAGTAACCCCGAAGTGCTGCACGCCATGAATCCTTACTGGGCGATTCATTTCTTTGTTGAATACAAAATGGTGTCCTTCTTTGCGCTTGGGGCCGTTGTGTTGGCCATCACGGGCGTTGAGGCGCTGTACGCCGATATGGGCCATTTTGGTAAGTATCCGATCCGTCTTGCGTGGTTTATTGTGGTGCTGCCGTCGCTGGTGCTGAACTATTTCGGCCAGGGCGCGTTGCTGCTGAAAAATCCGGAAGCGATTAAAAACCCCTTCTTCCTGTTAGCCCCCGATTGGGCGTTGATCCCGATGCTGATTCTGGCCACGCTGGCGACAGTGATCGCCTCTCAGGCGGTGATTTCCGGTGTCTTCTCCCTGACGCGTCAGGCGGTACGTCTCGGCTATCTGCCGCCGATGCGTATTGTTTACACCTCGGAAGAGGAGTCGGGCCAGATTTACATTCCGGTAATCAACTGGCTGCTGTTTGTCTCGGTAGTGATTGTGATTGTGGGCTTTGAGCATTCGAGCAACCTGGCTGCGGCTTACGGTATTGCCGTAACCGGAACGATGGTTCTCACCGCAATCCTGTGCAGCGTGGTGGCGATTAAAAACTGGCACTGGAATCGTTATCTGGTGATGACGCTGCTGGTGGGCATGTTGTGCATTGACGTGTCACTGTTCTCCGCAAACCTGGTGAAAGTGTTTGCCGGAGGCTGGTTACCACTTTCGCTGGCGCTGGTGATGTTTGTGGTGATGACCACCTGGAAGAGCGAACGTTTCCGTCTGCTGCGTCGGATGCACGAACACGGTAATTCTCTGGAGGCAATGATCGCCTCGCTGGAGAAATCGCCACCGGTGCGCGTGCCGGGCACCGCGGTGTATATGTCCCGCGCCCTGAACGTGATCCCGTTCGCCATGCTGCATAACCTGAAACACAACAAGGTGCTGCATGAGCGCGTGGTGCTGCTTACGCTGCGTACCGAAGATGCGCCTTATGTCCATAACGTGAAGCGTGTGACCATCGAGCAACTGTCGCCGACCTTCTGGCGTGTGGTGGCCAGTTACGGCTGGCGTGAAACGCCAAACGTGGAGGAGATTTTCCACCGCTGCGGTCTGGAAGGGTTGAGCTGCCGGATGATGGAGACCTCGTTCTTTATGTCACATGAGTCGCTGATTATCGGTAAGCGTCCGTGGTACCTGCGCCTGCGCGGCAAGCTGTTCCTTGCGCTGCAACGTAATGCGCTGCGGGCACCCGATCAGTTTAAAATTCCGCCTAACCGGGTGATTGAGCTGGGTACTCAGGTCGAGATTTAGCACGGTTCGGGACGGGCATGCCCGTCCCCTACAAACCTGTCTGTCGCTGGGGCGAGGCACGCCCTCTCCTAAGCAGATCCATCGTAGGGGCGAGGCACGCCTCGCCCTGGTTATCCGTTAATATTTACCGTCACCGCAAATCCGCCTTCTGCCCGATTTTCCAGGGTCACCGTCATGCCGTGCAGGCGGGCAATATGATGAACAATCGACAAGCCTAAACCGCTGCCAGACTGTTGCTGGCCTGGCGGGCGATAAAATCGTTCACCAATACGTGCCAGCGCTTCCGGGCTGACGCCCGGTCCATTGTCCAGCACCTGCAACGTGCCGGCGGTCAGTTTCAGCCATACTTCACTGCCCGCCGCACTGTAGCGAATGGCATTATCCAGCAGATTACGAACCAACAGTGCCAGCAGCAGCGGTTGACCCTGACAGATAACGGGCGCATCAGGGGCATCCAGCGCCAGTTCCACGCCCGCAGCCTGTGCGGCTGCATACTGATCCACCACGGCTTTCTGCACGATCGCCTGCCACTGCACGCTTTGTGTTTCCAGATCTTCCCCGGCATCCAGACGCGACAGCGTCAGCAGTTGATCCACCAGCCGGGTAGCGCGGTCTATCCCCGCATCCAGGCTGGTCAGCGCATGGTGGCGTACTGCGGCATCGTCATGAGCCAGCTGGGCAACCTCCGTCTGCACTTTTAACGCGGCCAGCGGGCTGCGCAGTTCATGTGCGGCATCCGAGGTAAAACGGCGTTCGCGCAGCAGCATGTCACCGATGCGCCCAAACAGTTGATTCAGTTCAGTCAGCAACGGGCGGACTTCCTGCGGCACACGCTGTGCGGTGAGGGGCGTAATGTCATCCGGGGCGCGCTGCCGCAGCTGGTCTGCGATCTGTTTCAGCGGCGCCAGCTCCCGGGTGATCAGCCACAACATCAACATCAGCATTACCGGCAGTGCCACCAGCCACGGCGTCAGGTTGGTTTGCACCAGATCGCGGGTCATATCATCGCGATACTCCCACTCCTGACCGACCACCACCACATAGCGATCGTCCGGGGTACGCAGCCACACCATACGCCAGCGGTCATCGTCACCGCGCAGGCGGCCATCAACAAAACCATCACGCTGATAATCAAAGATGAAATTACGGCCATTATCACCATCATTAAGCAGCATCTGGCCATCGCGGCGAAACACGGCAAAGGCCAGCGCATCATCGTCCTGATCGCCCCGGTGATGGCGCAGGATTTTTTTTGTTTTCGGCAGCGTTATCGTTTTCTCATCCCCTGACTCAATATTCAGGGTGGTGAGCCGTTTTGCGAACAGCATTTGCTGTGTATCAAACAACGCATTGATATTGTGACGGGTCTGCCACCAGGCCCCCACAGCGGCCACTCCCCAGTACAGCAGGCTGAGCAACAAAAAACCGAGCATCAGACGCAGTCGCAGACTTTGGCGCATCAGGGTGCCGCTCCCAGCGTGTAACCCACGCCGTGAATGGTGCGAATAAACTCACTGCCCAGTTTTTTACGCAGGTGATGGATGTGCACTTCCACGGCATTGCTGGAAACGTCGTCATCCCAGCCGTAGAGTTTGTCTTCTAACTGTGGGCGGGTGAGCACGCGCCCGTTGTTGAGCAGAAACAGTTCCAGCAGCGCCAGTTCACGCGCTTTCAGTACCAGCGGTTCACCCTTCAGGATAACGGTATGGGAACCCGGTTCCATGATCAGGCTGCCATGTTGCAGTGTCGGCTGAAGCTGACTGTGGCGGCGGCGGATCAGTGCCTGTAAACGTGCGGCCACTTCGCTGAGGGCAAAGGGTTTACATAAATAGTCATCGGCTCCCTGCTGCAACCCGCTGACGCGTTGTTCCAGGGCATCGCGGGCCGTGAGGATCAACACCGGTTCATCACGTCCCTGCTGTCGCCACTGGCGGAGAATGGTGAGTCCGTCGATTTCTGGCAGGCTGAGATCCAGTACTACCGCATCATAGGGCGCGGCACTCAGCGCCCGAAGTCCCTCGTTGCCCTGGGTAAACCAGTCAACACTGAACCCCAGTTTGCTTAACCCGGCTTTGATGCCGTCGCCAATCAGGCGGTCATCTTCGATTAACAGAATTCGCATGGTGTTATCCTTCGCAGTTCACCGAGTTATACGGAATCATGATACGGCTTGTACAGCAACGATCGACGAAATTCGCGACTTTTCGTCAATTTAGAACAATAAACTCGTGATAAAAGAGTTCTTAAGATCCTGTTAAGAACCTTTTGCTGTAATACTGACTGAACCGACGTTACCGGGCAGAACTGACTGCTCTATTGCATAAGGAAAAGTGAAAATGATGAAGAAGACAGCTGCATTACTGGCGATCACCGCCCTGATGTCCATGCCCGTACTTGCCGTCCAGGGCGGCGGTTTTGTTGACCCGAGCGCCCCGGCAGCCCAGGTACAGAAGGGCGGGTTCAGCGGCCCGAACGGTACGGTGGCTACCGTCAAGCAGGCTCAGGATATGAGTGATGATGCCTGGGTAACAATGCGTGGTCATATTGAAAAGCGCATTGGTGATGAAGACTATCTGTTCCGTGATGCCACCGGCACCATGACCGTCGAAATTGACGATAAGCGCTGGGACGGACAGACCATTGGTCCGAAAGACAATGTTGAACTCCAGGGCAAGCTGGATAAAGACTTCAACTCGCTGGAGCTGGACGTCAAACAGGTGCGCAAAATCGGTGGCTAATCGCCGGCAAGCATCGTGACCAGGTGGTGGACGGCGGGGGAGCGATCCCAACGCCGCCAGGCCAGGGCGATATCACTGCCCAGCGCAGCATCCTCAATCTGATGGAAGCTGACGCCGGGCAGGCTGATGCAGCGCAGTGAATCAGGCACGATGGTGATGCCGAAGCCTGCGGCGACCATGCTCACGCCCGACGAAATTTGCGGTGACTGCTGCACGCCATCTGGCTGAAAACCGGCACGCAGACAGGCACTGATAATCACTTCGTACAGGCTGGGGGCAACCTCACGTGGAAACAAAATCAGTGATTCTTGACGTAACTGTGCCAGCGACAAAGAGGGTACGCTGCCAAGCGGATGACCCGTCGGTAGCACCACAGCCATTTTCTCAGAAGCAATCACCTTCAGATTAAACGTCTTACTGCTCTCACAGGGCAGACGTACAAAGGCGGCATCCAGTAATCCCTCCTCCAGATTATGCATCAGCGTCGCCATACTCTCTTCCTGGGGCAGTAAGGTGATGGCCGGAAAACGATCCTGAAAACAGTGCAGCAGCCGGAAAATCTGCGGATGAAACGCGGTGGAGCTGGCAAAACCAATCGACAGCTTTCCACTGATCCCGCGGGCAATCCCTTTGGCTTTCTCCAGCGCATGGCCGGTCAGTGCCAGGATCTGGCAGGCATCATGATAAAACGCTTCCCCGGCATCCGTCAGTTCCACGCCACGCGTCAGCCTTTTCAGCAGCGGTGTACCAATCTCTTCTTCCAGTTTTTTGATTTGCTGACTCAGCGGGGGCTGGGAAATACCCAGCCTTTCCGCCGCCCGGGTGAAGTGCTTCGTCTCAGCGACCGCAACGAAGTAACGCAGATACCGCAGTTCCATATCGAAAACGTCTCAAAGTGGGGGGTGTTCTATATTGGAATCCCGAACTGAATCGAGTCAACATTGATTCAATACTTCTTAACAGTTTATCGGGGGAAATGGCAATGACACATTCTGTAACTGATTGTTCATGTTCGGAACAACTGACCGAAACGGTCAGGGGGATGCAGAAGGAAAGGCCAGAAAGTGTAATCTATCAGACCTCTCTGATGAGCGCGTTACTGAGCGGCGTCTATGACGGTACCACCACGGTAGCTGACCTGCTGAAGAAAGGCGATTTTGGCCTCGGGACGTTTAATCAGCTGGATGGCGAGCTTATCGCTTTTAACCGTGAAGTGTACCAGTTGCGTTCAGATGGCAGTGCCCGTGCTGCCAGTCCCGATCAGCAATCGCCGTTTGCAGTGATGACCTTCTTCCACCCTCAGTATCAGCATCGCTTTACCGGCCCGGTTGATCGGGCCGGGGTACATCAGGTCATCGACCAGCAGGTCAGTTCCGATAATCAGTTCTGCGCATTGCGTCTCGACGGTTTGTTCAGCCGCGCAGAAACCCGCACGGTTCCCTGTCAGCACCGCCCGTATAAATCGATGCCAGAGGTGCTCGGCAAGCAGCCCACCTTTCATTTTGAGCAGCGCAAAGGCGTGTTGATCGGTTTTCGCACGCCGCAGTATATGCAGGGCATCAACGTCGCGGGCTATCACGAACATTTCATTACTGACGATCGCCAGGGTGGCGGTCATCTTCTGGACTATCAGCTTGATCACGGCACGCTGACCTTTGGTGAGATCAGCAAGCTGGTGATTGACCTGCCTGGCGACAGCGACTTCCTGCGGGCGGATCTCAGCCCGGAAAACCTGGATTCCGCCATTCGTTCTGTTGAAAGCTGAAAAAGAGAGAGAACAAAAGATGAAAAACGTCACTGAGGTTCAACAGTGGGCACACGGTGCCGATCTGGTCGTGGCTCAACTGGAAGCACAGGGGGTGAAGCAGGTCTTCGGCATTCCCGGTGCCAAAATCGATAAAGTCTTTGATTCGCTGCTGGACACCTCCATCCAGACGATTGCCGTACGTCATGAAGCCAACGCCGCATTTATGGCAGCGGCCGTGGGTCGGCTGACCGGCAAAGCCGGCGTTGCATTGGTCACCTCCGGGCCTGGCTGTTCCAATTTGATCACCGGTATGGCAACGGCGACCACCGAGGGCGATCCGGTAGTGGCACTGGGGGGGGCGGTAAAACGCGCGGATAGCGCCAAACAGGTGCATCAAAGCATGGATACCGTCGCGATGTTCCGCCCTGTGAGTAAATATGCGGTAGAAGTCGGTTCCTCAGATGCCATTGCCGAAGTGTTATCGAATGCGTTTCGCAGTGCGGAGCAGGGGCGCCCCGGCGGCGCTTTTGTCAGCCTGCCGCAGGACATTATTAATGAGCCCGCACGCGGACATCTGCTGAATACCAGCGGCCAGCTGCTGCTGGGAGCAGCACCGGATGTGGCGATTGACGCCGTTGCCCGCCAAATCGCACAGGCGAAAAACCCGGTGCTGCTGCTGGGCCTGATGGCCAGCCAGCCCGCCAACAGCGATGCGCTGCATCAGCTGCTGGAGCGTAGCCATATTCCGGTCACCAGTACCTACCAGGCGGCAGGTGCAGTGCGGCAGGAGCATTTTTCCCGCTTTGCCGGGCGTGTCGGGCTCTTTAATAATCAGGCGGGCGATCGGTTACTGCGAGAAGCCGACCTGATTATCACCATTGGCTACAGCCCGGTAGAGTATGAACCTGCGATGTGGAACAGTGGCAAAGCCACCCTGGTGCATATCGATGTGTTGCCCGCCGATACCGACAACTGTTATCAGCCTGATGCCGAGCTGGTCGGTGATATTGCTGCCACGCTGGATAAACTGACGGCACGTATCCACGGCCCGTTAACGCTTAGCCCACAGGCGGCGGCGATCCTCAGCGACCGCCAGCAACAGCGTGAACTGCTGGCGCTGCGCGGCCATCAGCTGAATCAGTTTGCCCTGCATCCTTTGCGCATCGTGCGTGCTATGCAGGACATCATCAACAGTGACGTCACCCTGACGGTGGATATGGGCAGCTTTCATATCTGGATCGCGCGTTATCTTTACAGCTTCCGCGCCCGTCAGATCATGATCTCCAACGGTCAGCAAACCATGGGCGTTGCCCTGCCCTGGGCGATTGGTGCCTGGCTGGTGGACCCGTCGCGCAAAGTGGTGTCGGTCTCCGGGGATGGCGGGTTCCTGCAATCGAGTATGGAGCTGGAAACGGCAGTACGGCTGGGCGCTAATTTGCTGCATATCATCTGGGTGGATGAGTGCTACAACATGGTGGCGATGCAGGAAGAGAAGAAATATCAGCGGGTTTCCGGGGTGAAATTCGGTCCGATCGATTTTAAAGCTTACGCCGAGTCGTTTGGTGCCGCGGGGTTTGCTGTGGAAAGTGCAGAAATGCTGGAACCGACGTTGCGTAAAGCGATGGATGTGCAGGGCCCGGCGGTAGTGGCTATTCCGGTGGACTACGCAGACAACCCTCTGCTGATGGGACAGCTTCATCTCAGCCAGATTTTGTGAGCTGCTATACCTTCCAGATATTCATTACATTCAGTCATGGCCCTTTACCGGTAACATAAAAGGGCTATTTTTTTCCTTAAAACAAATCCTCTCTCTGCGTCAGCGAAACGTTTCGATGGCGATCACATTTTCAACATTTGATGATTGTTTTCCCCTGACCATTTCTTACACTGCCCTCAGCGAAACGTTTCGCTCTGGAGTGAATAATGAAAAAAGGCACCTTACTGAATTCTGATATCTCGTCCGTGATTTCACGTCTCGGTCATACTGACAGCATCGTGATTGGCGATGCCGGCCTGCCGGTCCCACAAGGTCCGCAGCGTATTGATCTGGCGTTGACGCATGGAATTCCGACATTTTTACAGGTTACCCAGGCGGTCACCAGCGAGATGCAGGTCGAGAGTGCCATCATTGCGGAAGAAATTAAGCAGCATAATCCGCAGCTTCATAGTGAATTGATCGCCCTGCTCGACTTACTGCAACAACACCAGGGTAATTCAATCAGTATCAGTTATGTCAGTCACGAACAGTTCAAACACCAAACTCAGCGTAGTCAGGCTGTCATTCGCAGCGGAGAGTGTTCTCCGTATGCGAATGTCATCCTGATCGCTGGCGTGACCTTTTAGAGGCTGTTATGCAACCTTTACTGCAATTAAAAGGCATTGATAAAGCCTTCCCGGGCGTCAAGGCGCTGTCGGGAGCCGCCCTCTCTGTTTATCCTGGCCGCGTGATGGCGCTGGTGGGCGAGAACGGTGCGGGTAAGTCGACCATGATGAAGGTGCTTACCGGGATCTACGCCCGTGATGCGGGCACGTTTGAATGGCTCGGTCAGGAAACCACCTTTAACGGGCCGAAAGAGTCGCAGGAAGCCGGGATCGGTATTATTCATCAGGAACTGAACCTGATCCCCCAGTTGAGCATTGCGGAAAACATCTTTTTGGGTCGCGAATTTGTTAACCGTTTTGGCCGCATCCAGTGGAAAAAGATGTATGCCGAGGCGGATGCCTTACTGAAGCGCCTGAATCTGCGCTTCAGCAGCCATAAGCTGGTGGGTGATCTGTCGATCGGTGACCAGCAGATGGTGGAAATTGCCAAGGTCCTGAGCTTCGAGTCAAAAGTGATCGTCATGGACGAACCGACGGACGCGCTGACGGATACCGAGACCGCTTCGCTGTTCCGGGTGATCAACGAGCTGAAAGCGCAGGGCTGCGGCATTGTTTATATCTCCCACCGAATGAAAGAAATTTTTGAGATCTGCGACGATGTCACCATCTTCCGTGACGGGCAGTTTATTGCAGAACGTGAAGTGGCTCAGCTGACGGAAGAGTCGCTGATTGAAATGATGGTCGGCCGCAAGCTGGAAGAGCAGTATCCACGCCTGGATAAAGCACCGGGTGAGGTTCGCCTGAAGGTGGAGAATCTGAGTGGTTCCGGCGTTGAGGATGTCAGCTTTACGCTGCGTAAAGGCGAAATTTTGGGTGTGTCCGGGCTGATGGGCGCGGGGCGTACCGAACTGATGAAAGTGCTGTATGGCGCCTTGTCACGCAGCAGTGGTAGCGTAACGCTGGACGGAAAAACCGTCTTCGCGCGTTCCCCGGAAGAGGGGCTGGCCAACGGTATCGTCTATATTTCTGAAGATCGTAAGCGTGATGGTCTGGTGCTGGGTATGTCGGTGAAAGAGAACATGTCACTGACCGCCCTCAACTATTTTAGCTATGGCGCGGGCCGCCTGAAACATGCGGAAGAGCAGCAGGCGGTCGGTGATTTTATCAAGCTGTTTAACGTTAAAACGCCATCAATGAATCAGCCGATTGGTTTGCTCTCAGGGGGTAACCAGCAAAAGGTGGCCATTGCGCGCGGGCTGATGACGCGGCCAAAAGTGCTGATCCTGGATGAGCCAACGCGTGGCGTCGATGTTGGCGCGAAAAAAGAGATTTATCAGCTGATTAATCAGTTTAAACAGGAAGGGTTGAGCATCATTCTCGTCTCCTCCGAAATGCCGGAAGTCCTGGGCATGAGTGACCGCGTGCTGGTGATGCACGAAGGTCGCCTGAGCGGTGACTTCCCGATTGAACAAGCCTCGCAGGAAATTTTGATGGCGGCGGCAGTTGGTAAACATTACAGCGCGGAGCTGGCATAACTATGAGTACGCAAACAATTCCTTCACGCCGCCTGATCAGTAAGGCATGGCTGCTTGAGCAGAAATCGCTGATTGCGCTGGTGGTGCTGATTGCCATCGTTTCCAGTCTGAGCCCGAATTTCTTCACCGTGGCTAACCTGTTTAACATTCTGCAACAGACGTCGGTCAACGCCATTATGGCGGTGGGTATGACGCTGGTGATCCTCACCTCCGGTATCGATCTCTCCGTGGGGTCATTGCTGGCGCTGACCGGGGCAGTCGCTGCCTCGATTGTCGGGCTGGAAGTGAATGCTCTGGTGGCGGTGGCGGCATCGCTGGCACTGGGTGCCTTTATTGGTGCGATTACCGGCTCGATTGTCGCGAAAGGTAAAGTGCAGGCGTTTATTGCCACACTGGTCATGATGCTGCTGCTGCGTGGTGTGACGATGGTGTACACCAACGGCAGCCCGGTGAATACCGGCTTTAACGACAATGCAGACCTGTTTGGCTGGTTTGGTATCGGTCGTCCTCTGGGTATCCCGACACCGGTCTGGTTAATGGGTGTGGTGTTCCTCGCCGCCTGGTACATGCTGCATCACACGCGCCTTGGCCGTTACATTTATGCGCTGGGCGGTAACGAAGCGGCAACGCGTCTGTCCGGCATCAGTGTTAACCGCGTCAAAATTATCGTTTATGCACTGTGCGGCATGTTGGCTGCACTGGCGGGCACCATTGAAGTGGCACGCCTCTCTTCGGCGCAGCCGACGGCCGGTACGGGCTATGAGCTGGATGCGATTGCAGCTGTGGTGCTGGGTGGAACCAGCCTCGCAGGCGGTAAAGGCCGGATTATGGGCACGCTGATAGGTGCGCTGATCTTAGGCTTCCTGAATAACGGGCTGAACTTGCTCGGTGTTTCTTCTTACTACCAAATGATCGTCAAAGCTGTGGTGATTTTGCTGGCGGTGCTGGTAGACAACAAAAGCAGTAAATAACACTCTTTACCTTTACAGGATATGAAAATGAAGATGAATAAACTGACTGCACTGGCTGTACTGTTAGGCGCCACGCTGAGCGCTAACGCGCTGGCAAAGGACACCATTGCGCTGGTGGTTTCTACCCTGAATAACCCGTTCTTCGTATCGCTGAAAGATGGCGCGCAGAAAGAAGCGGATAAACTGGGTTATAACCTGGTGGTGCTGGATTCTCAGAACAACCCGGCGAAAGAACTGGCTAACGTGCAGGATCTGACCGTTCGTGGCACCAAGCTGGTGCTGATTAACCCGACCGATTCTGATGCGGTGGGTAACGCCGTGAAAATGGCAAACCAGGCGAACATTCCGGTGATCACCCTGGACCGTGTAGCCTCTCAGGGTACCGTGGTCAGCCACGTGGCGTCTGATAACCGTTTCGGCGGCAAAATGGCCGGTAACTTCATCGCCAAAAAAGTCGGCGACAATGCAAAAATCATTGAGCTGCAGGGCATTGCCGGAACGTCTGCTGCGCGTGAGCGTGGTGAAGGCTTCAAGCAGGCTGCCGATGCACACAAATTCAATATTCTCGCCAGCCAGCCGGCTGACTTCGACCGTACCAAAGGCCTGAACGTGATGCAGAACCTGCTGACCGCTCACCCGGACGTGCAGGCGGTGTTTGCTCAGAACGACGAAATGGCACTGGGTGCCCTGCGTGCATTGCAAACGGCAGGCAAATCTGATGTCGTAGTGGTGGGCTTCGACGGCACCCCAGATGGTATCAAAGCGGTTGAAGGTGGCAAACTGGCTGCGACCGTGGCTCAGTTACCGGAGCAAATCGGCGTTATCGGCGTTCAGACGGCTGATAAAGTGCTGAAAGGCCAGAAAGTACAGGCTATCAATCCGGTTGACCTGAAGCTGGTTACCCAATAAATCAAAGAAAAGCATGGCACGCGCCACCTTCGGGTGGCGCACTTATCTGGACAATCCCCTTATGATGAAAACTGGCAAACTGGCTGTCCTCGGCAGCATTAATGCAGATCACATTCTGAATCTGGCGCATTTCCCGCGTCCGGGTGAAACGGTGATCGGGAAGCAGTATCAGGTCGCATTCGGTGGGAAAGGTGCAAACCAGGCCGTTGCCGCCGGGCGCAGTGGCGCAGACATTGCCTTTATCGCCTGCGTGGGTGAAGACGACATTGGCGAACGTATCCGCCAGCAACTGGTTGATGACCGTATTGATGTCAGCCCGGTGGAAGCCGTTGCCGGCGACTCGACGGGTGTGGCACTGATATTTGTTAACGGTGAAGGTGAGAATACGATCGGCATTCACGCCGGCGCCAACGCTGCCCTGACGCCCGAGCGCGTTGAGCAGCACCAGCAGGTGATTGCGGATGCCGCAGCACTGTTGATGCAGCTGGAGTCACCGCTGGAAAGCGTGCTGGCGGCTGCGAAGATCGCGCATCAGCATCAGACGCAGGTGATTTTGAATCCGGCCCCGGCGACAGAACTCTCTGACGAGCTATTGTCGCTGGTGGATATGATTACCCCGAATGAAACCGAAGCGCAGATCCTCACGGGTGTGGCGGTCAACAGCGATGAAGACGCTGCACGAGCAGCGGCAGTGCTGCATCAAAAAGGTATCCGTACAGTATTGATTACCCTCGGCAGCCGGGGCGTGTGGTTAAGTGAGCAGGGGAATGGTCAGCGTATTCCTGGTTTCCGTGTGGAAGCGGTGGATACTATTGCCGCGGGCGACACCTTTAATGGTGCGCTGATCACGGCACTGATTGAGCAGCGTCCGATGGCTGAAGCCGTACGCTTTGCCCATGCAGCCGCAGCGATTGCCGTGACCCGCCGTGGTGCACAACCTTCCGTTCCCTGGCGTGATGAGATTGACAGCTTCTTGCAACAGCAGGGGTAGATGTGGCGACCATGAAAGATGTCGCCCGCCTGGCGGGCGTCTCAACCTCCACCGTGTCTCACGTTATCAATAACAACCGCTTCGTGAGCGAAGCGGTTCGTGAAAAAGTGACCTCGGCGGTAAGCCAGCTGAATTACGCACCCTCTGCGCTGGCGCGTAGTCTGAAGCTCAATCAGACCCGTACTATTGGCATGTTACTGACGGCCAGCAGTAACCCGTTCTATTCCGAGGTGGTACGGGGTGTTGAGCGTAGCTGCTATGAGCGTGGTTATAGCCTGGTATTGTGCAATACCGAAGGCGATGAAGACCGTATGAATCGAAGCCTTGAAACACTGCTGCAAAAGCGTGTTGATGGCTTACTGATTATGTGTACCGAAAGTCACCTGCCTTCCGCTGAATTACTTCATCGTTATCCCACGATCCCTTCAGTCATGATGGATTGGGCGCCGTTTGAAGGCGGCAGCGACATTATCCAGGATAACTCCCTGCTGGGTGGGGAGATGGCGACGCGACATCTCATTTCGCGTGGTTATACACGGATTGCCTGTATTGCCGGGCCACAGGACAAAACACCTGCGCGTCTGCGTCTTGAAGGATATAAGCAGGCAATGGATAGCGCCGGGTTAGCGATACCGCCTGACTACATTGTCAGTAGCGATTTTGAATTCCAGGGCGGATTCAATGCCATGAATACGCTTTTGGCCCTCGATCCTCCACCTCAGGCTGTCTTTACCTGTAATGATGCGATGGCTGTTGGCGTGTATCACGCGCTCTATCTGGCGGAAATGCGTATCCCGCAGGATATGGCCGTGGTGGGTTACGATGATATCGAACTGGCGCGCTATATGACGCCGCCCCTCAGCACCGTTCACCAGCCTAAAGACGAACTGGGGGAGCTGGCGATCGATGCTCTGCTACATCGCCTGACAGATCCAACGGCCAGCCCCCAGTTGCTGGTGCTGACGCCGGAACTGATGGAACGTGCCTCCGTGGGCGATATCCGCAAGGAATAAGAGCCTAGGTTTTCTTCTTATCACGGTCGCTAATCAGGTTGCGACCGTCCCCTGGTTTCAGTAGCAGGAAGACCAGCGCTGACAGCACGGTAATGACCCCCATCGTCAGGAAGGTGGCATGGAAGTGCTGGAGTGTGGTGCCATCAAAGTTTTCATAAAAGCGTAACACCGCTGCACTCACTGCGACACCAAACCCAATCGCTAACTGTTGTGTGACGGCCAGCATGCTGTTACCGCTGCTGGCATTGGCATCCGTCAGGTCTGCAAGGGTGATGGTGTTCATCGCGGTAAATTGTGTGGATATCGCCATACCCAGAATAAAGAGTGGGATGAGCAGCGCCAGCATGCTCCAGCCAGGAACCTGCAAAGCAAAGGTGGCGATCAGTACGCCGATAATCATGCTGATCCCGACCAGGGTTTTGCGATAACCAAACCAGCGCAGTACCTGGGTGACCGTCGACTTCGCCAGAATGGAACCGAGGGCGGTGGGCGCGACCATGCAGCCCGCCAGCAGGGCGGTGTAGCCAAATCCGACCTGTAACATTAATGGCATCAGGAAGGGAATACAGCCTGTACCCAGTCTTGAAGCGATATTGCCCACGATGCCGACGGAGAAGGTGCGCGTCTTAAACATGGGTAATGGCAGCAACGGGGCAGGGTGGCGCCGCGCATGCACTATATATAGAAGTAATAATGCGATACCCGCCAGCAACACACCCAGAGCAATCACGCTTGATACAACCTGTTCACCGAATAATTCGATGCCGCTGGAGATGCCCACCAGACCCAAACCAAACAGCAGGAAGCCGATCAGGTCAAAGCGGCGTTTCGGAGTGGTAAAGTCCGGCATATATTTGCGTGCATAGAAAATGCCGAGAATACCGATTGGGATATTAATGAGGAAAATCCAGTGCCAGGTGGCCCAGGTGACCAATACGCCCCCCAGTAAAGGGCCTAACACCGGGCCAACCAGTCCCGGCATCGTGACAAAATTGAGTACCGGTAGCAGCTCGCTGCGCGGATAGGCCCGGAGCAGGGCAAGACGAGCCACCGGCATCATCATTGCCCCACCCACACCTTGCACCACACGGGATGTGACCAGCATCGACAACGAACCCGAAAGTGCGCAGGCCAGAGAACCCAGGGAAAACAGAAATACCGCGGCGATAAAGACTTTACGGGTACCAAAGCGATCGGCAAGCCAGCCACTGACCGGGATCAGCATCGCGACAGTTAAGGTATAGCTGATAACGGCGGACTGCATCGCCAGCGGAGAACGCCCCAGGCTGTGGGCGATGGCCGGAAGGGCCGTGTTCAGAATGGTGGCATCCAGCGCCTGCATAAAGAAAGCCATAGCGGCAATCCATGGAAGTCCGGCCATACTGCGCGCGGATTTAATCATTGGTATCCCTTTCTTTTGTGAGTGCGGCAGAAAAATCCCCTGTGAAGCAGAAAGAATAGCATCTCATTTTTGCTTTCCTCCTCGGTCTTTCGCAGTTTTCTGTCAGTAAATGCTGATTTATTGCCCTGAAAGCGTATGCTTTTAACGCTTCTGA